>NZ_CP037895.1:1476513-2214769 GCF_004634385.1 Thermaerobacter sp. FW80
CGCGGGCAACCTGGGCGGCCTGGTGGGCGGCGTCGTCTTGATCGGCCTCTCGTCCACGGTGCCCACCTTCGTCCAGGGCGTGCTGGGGCACGCGCCGGTGGTGGCCGGCTTTGCCGTGGCCACCCTCTCCATCGGGTGGCCGCTGGCCAGCTCGTTGTCGGGGCGGCTGATGCTGCGCTGGGGCTTCCGGGGCACCGCGACGGCCGGTGCGCTCTTCGGGGTCGCCGGGGTGGCGGTCCTGTTCCTGGCGGACGCCGGTGCGTCACCCTGGCAGGTGGCGGCGGGCTGCTTCCTGGTCGGCGTCAGCATGGGCCTGACCATGACGACGTACATCGTGTCGATCCAGGAGTCCGTGCCCCGCCACGAGCGGGGGGTGGCCACGGGGTCGCAGGCCTTCGCCCGCATGCTGGGCAGCGCCGTCGGGGCGGCGTTGCTGGGCGGGGTGATCAACGCCCGCCTCGAGGGGGCGCTGATGCAGGCCGGACATCCCGAGCTGGCGCGCCTGGGTGCCGACGCGGGCAACTGGCTGCTCGACGCGAGCCGCCGGGCGACCCTGGATCCGGCGGCCCTGGCGGCGCTGCGGCAGGCCCTGGCCGACGCGTTCCACGCGGCGATGGCCGTGGTGATGCTCCTGGCGCTGGGGGTGCTCCCCATCGTCCGCAGCCTGCCCCGGTCGGTGGAACCGGCCGGCGCCGCCCCGGTGGATGCCGGGGAAGCGGGAGGTGCGTAGGAGGGAGGGGGCGCCGGAGCATCCGGCCGACGGCATCGCCATGGCGCCGTGCGACCACCAAGGGGAGCGGCGCCGCCGGGGGCGGGGCACCTGGGTGCCCCGCCCCCGGCGGCGCCTTCGCCTGCTCGGCCTCCGGCGTGCCCTGGACAGCCCGTCCGGCCGCCCCTCCGCCCGCTCGGGTCGCCCTCAGGGCGACAGGCGATCCACCTCCCGGGGCCGCCGCTGCGACCGCGGAGCGGCCACCGCGGTGCGATCCACCTCCGCGAGCCGCCGCTGCGACCGCGGAGCGGCCACCGCGGTGCGATCCACCTCCCGGGGCCGCCACCGCGACCGCGGAGCGGCCACCGAGGCGGCGGAGGTGCCATCGAGGCCACGGCGCCGCCGTCGAGACCGCGGAGCCGGGTGGCGGGTTCGTCCGCGGCCCGCGTCGCCGGGAGGCGGGGCCGCCCCCGCCTTCGGATCCGGTTCGCCCATGCCGGCCGGGCCCCTCAAGGCCTAGCTGCAGCAGCCGGAGCCGCCCGCGCCGGCGAGATCGCCGGCCTTGCCCTTGCCGCCCACCCAGGGGCCGCCGGCGAACTGGGGCTGGCACTGGGCGAACAGCCCGATCAGCACGATCCGGTTGAGGCTGGGCGTCATCACGTCGGCGCTGATCTCGGCGGTCACGATCAGGTCGTTGAAGGGTGCCAGCTGCCGTCCCGCCGGAAGCGCCAGCGACCCCGCCCAGACCCGCGGCGTCAGCAGCGGGTTCGTCCGCACCAGGGGCACCTTGACCGTGCGGCCGTCGGGGGCCACGCCCCGCAACCAGGCGACGAAGGTGGCACCCCCGAAGGTGGACGGGGCCGGCAGGTCGATGGTGGCGATCAGGGTGTTGGCTCCCACCGCCGCCGACTGGAAGATCCGGGCCACGCCCCCCGCCTCGGGGCCCCGCGGCACGTTGGCGGTGCGGAACAGCAGCATGCAGCACTCCACCGTCGGCACCTGCGGCGCCGGGCCCCCCGTGGGGACGCAGATCAGCTGCCCCGGGACGATCAGGTTCGGGTCCGGGATCTGCGGGTTGGCGGCGATCAGCGCCTGCAGGGTGACGCCGAAGGCCTGGGCGATCAGGAACAGCGTGTCGCCCGGCGCCACCATGTACAGGACGCCGTTGGGGCAGGGCGGCGGGGGCGGGGGCGGCGCCGTCGGGATCGTCGGCACGCAGATCAGCTGTCCCGGCACCAGCACGTTGGGGTCGGGGATCTGCGGGTTGGCCTGGATCAGGGCCTGCAGCGTGACCCCGAAGCGCTGGGCGATGAAGAACAGCGTGTCGCCCGGCTGGACGCGGTAGATGAAGCCGCCGGGGCACGCGGGCGGCGGGGGCGGCACCACGACCCCGGTGGGCACGCAGATCCGCTGGCCGGGGAAGATCGTGTTGGGGTCGGGGATCTGCGGGTTGGCCTGGATCAGGGCCTGGAGCGAGACGCCGAAGCGCTGGGCGATCAGGAACAGGGTGTCCCCCGGCTGCACCGTGTAGATGAACCCGTTGGGACACGGCGGCGGGGGCGGCAGCTGGGGCTGATGGCCGGCGGCCGTCTCCGCCCCGGTGCCCTCCGCGGTGGCCGCCTGCTCGGCGGCGCCGCCGGGTTCGTCGGAACGGATCGCGCCGGACTCGTCGGCGCGGGCTCCGCCCGTGCCGGACCCGTAGGCGCGGGCTCCGTGGGGCTCCTCCTCCCGGGCGCCGGGCGTGGGGTCGACCACGGGCAGGTCGTCATGGACCATGGGTGTTCCACCTCCCACGGCGATCTATGACGGCGGGTGCGGCCCGGTCCCGGTGCGGGGTGAAGCTTGGGCGATCGTGCAGGCGAACGGGCGTCGATCCCGGCCGGGGGTGACGGCCACCCGAGGGGCGGCGCGCGACGGGGTCGGCCGGTCCCGGTCCCCGGGCATCGCCGCCGTGCGATGCGGTGGCATCCACCTTTGAACCCGTTGACACGCCGGCCCCACCGGGCGATCGTAAGAGGTAACGACCCAGGCATCGACACCGTGGTGTGCCGTTCCTTTGGGGCAGGGTGAGGCGCCGGGCGCAGCCGTGCGCCGGTGCCAATTCCCGACCGGCAGTGATGGGGCGGCTCCGAGGGGCGGAAGGCGGGTGCAGCCGCCTTCGTGCTGCAGCGGGCGGACCCGGGGTCCGGGGATCCGTGCGGGTCCTGGAGCCTGCGGTCCGCGACGGGGCCAGCCCACGAGCCTGCCAGCCTCGGCGGTCGATCCGGTGAGAATCCGGAGCCGACGGTATAGTCCGATCGGGCAGAGGCGGCGCACCCGGACGGTGAGGGCGCAGCGGGCCCCGGCGGCCTGCGGGGCGTGTGGTGATGGGTCGGCGGCCTGGGGCATCCGCCGGCGGCGGTGACGGTGCCACGGCCTGGACCGCCGCCGAGGGCGGGACCCGGGGCCGTCGGCTTGCCACGACCGGGATCGTCGCACCGGGTGGGACCCGGGGCCACGGGCTTCCGAGACCTCGGGACCCGGCCTCGCCGGTGAAGCCGCAGGAGCCGGCGGATCCGCGACGCGCCCCCTCCCGTCCGGCACGGCCCGGGACCGCAAGCCCGCGACGGCTTGGCGGTCCGGCCGCAGCCCTCTGCCCGGCGTCCATCCCGCCCGGGGTGGCGTCGGGCCTTTCGTTTCCCGTGGCAGGTCCGGGGCTCGCAGGCCCGGGGCGCGGGTGCTGCCGCCAGTCCGGCCCCGCTCGCCGCGGGGCCCGGTGGCGGCCCGGCGCAGCGAGCCGCCCAGGGCAGGGTCGGTGCACCGCGGGCGGTGCCGGTGGCGAGGTGGGAGGGGATGCCGGTGACGGTTCCACAGCACGTGCTGGACCAGCCTCCGGCAGGATCGGCCACCCCGTCCCCGGCAGGGGGCCGGGCGGAGGGAGGGGGCAGCACGGCCATCGCGACGCCCGGCGCGACCGTCGCGGCGGCCGGGTCGCCGGAGACCCGTGACGACCAGGACCGCCCCCGACCGCTCCAGGGGACGTGGCGCCTGAAGACCGGCCTCGCCCGAATGCTCAAGGGCGGGGTGATCATGGACGTCACAACCCCCGACGAGGCCCGCATCGCCGAAGAGGCCGGCGCCGTGGCGGTGATGGCCCTGGAGCGCGTGCCGGCGGACATCCGGGCGGCAGGCGGCGTCGCCCGGATGGCCGACCCGGAGCGAATCCGCGCCATCATGGAGGCGGTGACCATCCCCGTCATGGCCAAGTGCCGCATCGGGCACTTCGTCGAGGCGCAGATCCTCGAGGCGTTGGGCGTCGACTTCATCGACGAGAGCGAGGTGCTTACGCCCGCCGACGAGCGCTACCACATCGACAAGCACGCCTTCACGGTGCCCTTCGTCTGCGGCGCCCGCGACCTGGGCGAGGCGTTGCGCCGCATCGCCGAGGGCGCGGCGATGATCCGCACCAAGGGCGAGCCCGGCACGGGGGACGTGGCCGAGGCGGTGCGGCACATGCGGCGGATGAACGAGCAGATCCGCCGGGTCCGGGAGGCCGGCGACGAGGAGCTGGTCGCCCTGGCGCGGGAGCTGGGGGCGCCCTGCGAGCTCTTGCGCGAAGTGCGCCGGCTGGGGCGTCTGCCCGTGGTGAACTTCGCCGCCGGGGGCATCGCCACGCCGGCCGACGCGGCGCTGATGATGCAGCTCGGCGCCGACGGCGTCTTCGTCGGCTCGGGCATCTTCAAGTCCGCCAACCCCGCGGCCCGGGCCCGCGCCATCGTCGAAGCCGTGGCCCACTACGACGACCCGGCGTGGCTGGCGAAGGTCTCCGGCGGCCTGGGCGAGGCGATGCCGGGCATCGCCGCCCACACCCTGGGGGAAGGCCAGCGGATGCAGCAGCGGGGCGGGTGACGGGAGGTCGACGTCCGATGCACGGAGGCAGCCAGGCGTTCGTGGGCGATGCAGGGCGGGATCGCGGCCGTCCGACCGGGGGTCCGGCGGTCGGGTGGACGAACCGGCGGGAGGCCCCACGGGGCGGCGTCCACCGGACCGCCGGTGGCGCCGGCCCGGCGCCGGCCCGTGGGGGCGATGGCCGGCCGCGGGTGGGCGTGCTGGCCCTTCAGGGCGACGTGGAGGAGCACCGCACCGCGCTGACCCGGGCGGGGGCCGAGGTCCGGTCGGTGCGGACCCCCGGCGACCTGGAGGGGCTCGAGGGGCTCGTCCTCCCCGGCGGGGAGAGCACGGCCATCGGCCGCATGATGGAGCGGGCCGGTCTCTTGGAACCGCTGCGCGCGCGGGTCGCAGCCGGGACCCTAGCCCTTTTCGGCACCTGTGCCGGCATGATCCTGCTGGCCCGGGAGGTGCTGGGGGGTGCTCCCCCGCGGCTCGGGGTGCTGGACGTGACGGTGGAGCGCAACGCCTACGGCCGGCAGGTGGACAGCTTCGAGGTCGACCTGCCCGTCCCCGCCCTGGGCGAGGCGCCGGTGCGCGCGGTGTTCATCCGGGCGCCGGTGGTGCGGGCCGTGGGGCCAGGGGTCGAGGTGCTGGCTACCTGGCGCGGGCACCCGGTGCTGGTCCGGCAGGGACGTCACCTGGCCAGCGCCTTCCACCCGGAGCTGGTGGATGACCTTCGCCTGGTGCGCCACTTCCTGACCCTGGCCACCCGGGCCGGCTGACCGGCCCCCCGCCCCGCGGGCGGGGGGCGCCGCCCCTCGCGGGCTCCGAGGCCGCGGTCCACCGGTTCCCGCGGGTTCCGACCGGTTCCGGTTGCAGCCGGCCGCTCAGCGGACGGGGTTGGCGAGGGCGCGGCGCACCCGCGGTCCCAGGATCGCGGCGACCACGGCCTTGGCCACGTCACCCGGGATGAACGGCAGCACCGCCCCGACCCACACCTGCCTCCAGGCTGCCCCGGCGTGCAGGGCGAACCAGGGGGCGCCGACGGCATACACCAGGACGACCCCGCCCGCCAGGGCGGCGAGGAAGGCCCGGCCGAACCCCGGGACGCGGGTGCCGGGCGATCCGCCGTCCGCCAGCCATCCGACGAGCCACGCGGCCAGGGGATAGCTCAGCAGGTAGCCGCCGGTTGGCCCCATCACCGGGGCGAGGCCCGCCTGCCCGCCGGCGAACACCGGCACCCCGGCGATGCCCAGCAAGAGGTAGGTGAGCTGGGCGGCAAACCCCCAACGGGGCCCCAGGAGAAGCCCCGAGAGCATGACGCCCAGGGTCTGCCCGGTGATGGGCACGGGGGTGAAGGGCAGGGGGATGCGGAGGTAGGCCAACACGGCCGTCAGGGCCGCCAGCATGCCGGCCAGGACCAGCGGACGGGTAGGCGCCCCGCGGGTCGCCGCCCCTGGCTGCAGGGGAGGGGTGGTCGCCGCCGGTGCCGCGGCGGCGGTGCCGCCGACGGTCCCTTGGGCGTGGGCGGTGGCATGGACGGGATCGGGGCCGGCCGCGGGGAGGGTGGACGCATCGGATCCCCCGGTGCCGGTGGGGGTGCGCCTCGCGGCGCCCTTGGCGGGCTCGTGATCCCTGGTCATCGCGATCCCTCCCGGGATGGGTTCGGGATGCGTCGAAGCATCGCCCCGCCCCGCGGGCACCTGGCCTCGCCCGTGGGGAACCGGGCGGGTCGGCCCGGCGGGGCGACGGGACCAGCGTACCGCGGGCGACCGGCGTTCGTCAACAAAAACATGTGTTTGGTTAACAATTGAACCGGATGGGGCCCGCCTGGCCGATGGACGCGAGGCTTTGACGCCCTGCCGGGGGCTGTGGATCCCGCGATGTGTCGCGTTCGGACCTTCCGGGGGCGGAGAGGGGTCGAGGGGCGCGTCGCGCAGGATTGCATTAATATACAAACGGTCGTATACTCATACGCAAGTTGCATCCGACACAACGGACGGGTGCAGCCAACCCAAAGGACGGACGGTGACGGCAGCGGTGCGGGTGGCGGTCCTCGGTGCCAGTGGGTACGCGGGCGGCGAGCTGGTGCGGCTGTTGGTGCGGCACCCGCGGGTGGAGCTGGTGGCGGTGGCCGGTTCGTCCCGGGCCGGTGAGCCCATGGCGGCGGTGTTCCCCCACCTGCGGGGCATCGTCGACCTGGATCTGGCCGATGCGGCCAGTCCGGCCCTATGGGACGAGCTGGAGCCGGATCTCGTCTTCCTCGCCCTGCCCCACGGCCAGGCCGCCGAGCTCCTGGGCCGGGTGTTCCCGGCGGCGGCCGACCGCGGCGTGCGGGTGATCGACCTCAGCGGCGACCTGCGCCTGCCCGCCGACCTCTACGAGCCCTGGTACGGCCGGCCGGCCGCCGATCCCGCGTTGCAGGCCCAGGCGGTGTACGGGCTCAGCGAGCTCTTCGCCCCCCGCATCCGCGACGCCCGTCTGGTGGCCAACCCGGGCTGCTATGCCACCGCCGTGCTGCTGGCGCTGGCCCCCCTGGCGGCCGCCGGCGGCCTGGCGGGCGGCCAGGTGGTGATCGACGCCAAGAGCGGCGTCTCCGGGGCGGGGCGAGGTGCCTCGGCGGCCACCGCCTTCGCCGAGGTCAACGAGAACTTCTACCCCTACAAGGTCGGCCGCCACCAGCACACCCCGGAGGTCGAAAACGTGTTGGCGCAGCTGGCCGGCCGCCCGGTCACGGTGCTGCTCACCACCCACCTGCTGCCCGTGACGCGGGGGATCCTGGCCACCTGCTACGTCCGGCCGCCAGAGGGCTGGTGGCCGTCGCCACCGGCGGGGGATCGTCCGGCGGCGGCCGTCATGGCGGCGGATGCCGCCACGGCGGATGCCGTCGTCCCGGAGGCTGCCGCTTCGCCCGCGCGAGCGCGTCGGCCGGCGACCGCGGGCAGCCCGGGCGGGGGCGGGGAGCGTCAGCCCCAAGCGCCGACGGGCGGGAGCCGGGGCGCAGCCGGCGTTGCCAGCCGGCGTTCGACCGCTGCGGTGGCCACCGACCCCAAGCAGCGGCAGCCGACCCCTGGTCCGGGTCCTGAGCCGGTCCCGGGTGCGGGCGCCGTCCCGCGCCCGCGGCCGGCGGCTCCGGCAACGGCGGCGGACCTGGCGGCGGCTCTCCACGACCTCTACCGCGGCTTCTACGGCGGACGCCCCTTCGTCCGCGTGCTGCCGCCGGGGCAGGTCCCCGCCATCAAGAACGTCCAGGGGTCCAACTTCTGCGACCTCGGCGTGCACTACGACCCGCGCAGCGGGTGGATCACGGTCTTCGCCGCCATCGACAACCTGGTCAAGGGCGCGGCGGGGCAGGCGGTCCAGAACCTCAACCTGATGGCGGGTTGGGATGAGACCACCGGCCTCGACCTGGTGCCCTTGTTCCCCTGAGTCGACGGAGGAAGGGGTCTTGGGATGTCCGGGACGAACCGGCAGGACGGCGCCCTGGCGCCGGTGGCAGCCGACGAGGAGGTTCCGCGCTCGACGGCGGCGGGGGGAGCCGGCGGGGCCGAGCCGGCAGCCGCGCCGACGGACGGCCCGCGCGGGACGGTCCCCCGCGCCGTGGCCGCGGCGGCCGGGGAGGAGGTGCCGGCGCCGGGGGACTTCGTCCTCCGCAAGGGCTGGGGCGTGACAGTCCCGGCCGGCTTCAAGGCCGCCGGCCTGCACTGCGGCATCAAGCGACGGAAGCCCGACCTCGGCTGGATCGTGGCCGACGGACCCTGCGCCGCGGCGGCGGTCTACACCCGCAACCGGGTCCACGCCCCGTGCCTCGACGTGACGCGGGATGCCCTGGCGGCCACGGGCGGATACCTGCAGGCGGTGGTCTGCAACAGCGGCAACGCCAACGTGTGCACACCGCGGGCGGCGACGGACGCCCGTGAGCTCCAGGCGCTGGTCGCCGCGGCGCTGGACGTCGCCCCGGAGCTGGTGGCGGTGGCGCAGACCGGGGTCATCGGCGAGCCCATGCCCATGGCGGCGGTGCGGCAGGGTGTGGCGGCCCTGCCCGCGGCCACCTCGGCCGAAGGCGGCGACGCCTTCGCGGAGGCGATCCTCACCACCGACACCCGCCCCAAGCAGTGGGGGGCGCTGTGCGCCCTTCCCGTCGCGCCCGCGGGCGGCAGGGGGGATGCCGAGGGGGGAGCGCGCCCCGCTGGGCAAGGGCCTTCGCCGGCGGTCGGCGGTCGAGGCCAGGGGGACGCCGCGACCGGGACCGGGGATGCGGCGGGCGCCGCCCCGGAGGATCCGGCCCGTTGCCGGTTCGTCCGCATCGGCGCCGCCGCCAAGGGGTCGGGGATGATCCACCCCGACATGGCCACCATGCTCGCCTTCATCACCACGGATGCCGCCATCGAGCCGGCCGTCCTGGCCGACTGGCTGCGCGAGGCCGTGGACCGGACCTTCAACGCCATCACCGTCGACGGCGACACCAGCACCAACGACATGGTCATCGTGCTGGCCAGCGGCCGGGCGGGCGGCCCGCCGCTGGCGCCGGGGCGGCCGGGCTGGGATACGTGGGCGGCGGCGGCCGAGGCCGTGTGCGACCGGCTGGCGCGGGAGATCGCCGCCGACGGCGAGGGGGCGACGCGCCTGATCACCGTGGAGGTCGAAGGGGCGCCGGGCGACGCCGAGGCCCGCCAGGTGGCCCGCACGGTGGCGGCCTCCCCCCTGGTCAAGGCGGCCGTCCACGGTGCCGACGCCAACTGGGGTCGCGTCCTGGCGGCGGCCGGCCGGTCGGGGGTCGCGCTCGACCCCTCGCGGGTGGACATCGACCTGGGGCCCATCCCCGTGTGCCGCGGCGGCTTCGGCGTGCCCTTCGACGAGGGCGCCGCATCCGCCTACCTGCACTCCCCGGAGGTGACGATCCGCATCCGGGTGGGCGACGGCCCGGGCCGCGGCCGGGCCTACGGCTGCGACCTGAGTCCGGACTACGTCCACATCAACGCCAGTTACCGCACGTGAGGCGCGGGACCCCGCGGCCCGTCGCTCCCCGGCCCTGGGCGCCGGGGGCGGTGCCGGTCGGTCCCAGGGGCGGTGGGCGTCGGGGGGGCCGCGGGCCCGCGAGCCGGCCGAGAGCGAGGGGAGGAGCGGAGGTTGACCCAGGACATCGCGGAGCAAGTCGGGGCGGCGGCCGCGGATCGCCGGACGGGGTCGGCGTTGGCGGCGCGGCCCGGCGGCGAAGTCGCGGGGACCGCGCCCGCGCCGACCGAAGGCGATCCGGTTGCGGATCCCGGGGCGGCGCCGCCGGTGGCGGGGGATGGGGTGACGGCGCCCATGCGGACCGCACCCCCTGGGCCGACGCCCGGCGATGGGGTGGCGGCGGGTGCCCGCGGGGACGGCGACCTGGGGCTGTCGGCGGAGATCAGGGCCGCGGTGCTGGCCGACGTGCTGCCCTGGGTGCAGCGGTTCGCCGGCCGCATCGTGGTGATCAAGCACGGCGGTTCCACCCTCGGGCCCGCCCCCGGCGCCGACGCCCGGCCGCCCGAACCCGCCGCGCCGGGCGCCGGCATCCCCGCCGCGCCCGCCTGTGGGGACGACGGCGTCCTGCGCGACGTGGCGATGCTCCGCGCCCTGGGGGTCCGTCCCGTCGTCGTCCACGGCGGCGGCAAGGCCATCACGGCCTGGCTGGATCGCCTCGGCCTACCGGCTCGCTTCGTCGACGGGCTGCGGGTGACCGACGCCGCCACGCTGGCGGTGGTGGAGATGGTCCTGGCCGGCCAGGTCAACAAGGCCCTGGTGACCGGCCTCAACCAGGCCGCGGGCCGTCCCATCGCGGTGGGCCTCGCCGGCTGCGACGCGGGCCTGCTGGTGGCGCGCCCCAAGCGTCCCGGCGGACGCGACCTGGGGTACGTGGGCGAGATCGTCCGGGTGAACACCGCCTTTCTCCTCCAGCTCCTCGAGGCCGGGTTCGTCCCCGTGATCTCGCCCGTGGCCATCGCGGGGGGGGGGACCCGTTACAACGTCAACGCCGACGACGCCGCAGCCGCCGTGGCGGGGGCGCTGCGGGCGGAGAAGCTGGTGTTCCTCACCGACGTGCCGGGCGTGATGGCCGACGTGGACGGCGACGGCGAGCCCGAGGTGGTCTCGCGGCTGGACGCCGACACGGCGAGGGCGTTCATGGCCCGCGGGGAGATCCGCGGCGGGATGGTGCCCAAGGTCGAGGCGGGCCTGCGGGCCCTGGCCGCGGGGGCGGGCAGCGTCCACATCGTCGACGGCCGGCGGCCCCACGCCCTGCTGGTGGAGCTGTTCACCAGCGAAGGCGTGGGCACCATGGTGGTCGCCGGCGAGAGGGGGCGGGTGGCGTGACGCGGGGCGAGCAGGGCGGCGGCAAGGGCAGCGGGCGGCAGGCCATCGGCGGGGACCTGCGGGCGGGTGGGTTGGCGTCCGCACCGGCGGCGGCCCAGGGATCCGCCCCGACCGGCGGGACCGGGACGACGGGAGGCGTGCCGGACGCCGCCTCCCACCTCTTCCCCAACTACCGCCGCCTCCCCGTCGCCTTCGTCCGCGGCGAGGGGGCATGGCTCTATGACGACGAAGGCCGGGCGTGGCTGGACTGCACCAGCGGGATCGGGGTCACCATCCTCGGCCACGCCCACCCCGCCGTCACCGAGGCGATCCGCCGGCAGGCGGGCGAGCTGGTGCACTGCTCGAACCTCTACCGGATCCCGCAGCAGGAGGAGCTGGCCCGGCGCCTGGCGCGCCTGACGGGTCTCGACTGCGCCTTCTTCGCCAACAGCGGGGCCGAGGCCAACGAGGCGGCGATCAAGCTGGCCCGGCGGTACTGGTGGCTGACGCGCGGGGCGGGACGGGCGGCGGGGGCCGCCACGCCGGCGGGTCCGGAGGCCCCGCCGTCCGCCCCGTCCCGACCGGCAGCGGGGAAGCCGGCGGATGGCGCGGGGGGGACGGCGGCCACGGCAGCCACGCCCGCCACGGCGGATCGTGCTGCGGGGGAACCCGGCGCCCCCGGGGAGGGCCCGGAGATCATCACCTTCGAGGGCAGCTTCCACGGCCGCACCCTGGGTGCCCTGGCCGCCACGGGCCAGCCCCACTACCACGAGGGGTTCCACCCCCTGCCGCCGGGCTTTCGGCACGTTCCCTTCAACGACCTGGCGGCGGTCGAGGCGGCCATCACCCCCCGGACCTGCGCCATCCTGGTGGAGCCCATCCAGGGGGAGGGCGGCGTGGTGCCGGCCGCGCCGGGGTTCCTGGCGGGGCTGCGGGCGCTCTGTGATCGCCACGGCCTGCTGCTCATCGCCGACGAGGTGCAGACGGGCTGCGGCCGCACGGGGACCTTCCTCGCCATGCAGGGGGAGGGGGTCGCCCCCGACGTGGTGACCCTGGCCAAGGCGCTGGCCAACGGGGTGCCCATCGGGGCGATGCTGGCCAGCCGGCGGCTGGCGGAGGTGCTGGGCCCGGGCACCCATGCCTCGACCTTCGGGGGGAACCCGCTGGCGACGGCGGCGGCGCTGGCCACCCTGGACGTCCTCGAGGGGGAGGACCTGCCCCAGCGGGCGGCTCGCCTCGGCGAATACCTGCGGACCCGCCTGGTCGACGTGACCCGCCGCTACCCCGGATGCCGCGAGGTGCGGGGGCAGGGCCTCATGCTGGGCCTGGTGTTGGATGGTCCGGCGGCGCCGGTGGTCGAGGCCTGCTTCGCGGAGGGCCTGCTGGTGACCCTGGCGGGTGGCCGGGTGGTCCGGTTCCTCCCGCCGGTGACCATCACGGTGGACGAACTCGACCAGGCCGTCGAGCGCCTGGAGCGGGCGCTGGCCCGGGTCGGCCGGGCCACGGCGTGAGCGCGGAGCGGCCCGCCAGATCGCGACGGGAGGGAGACCGGTGGACGCGTGGACGCCGACGAGCCCGGGGCCGCTGGCGATGCCGGCGGCCGGATCCCCGCGACCCCTGCCCGGCCTGGCCGGGCGGGACTTCCTGACGCTGAGCGATTTCACGCCGGACGAACTGGCCGCCCTGCTGGACCTGGCGGCGGCGCTGAAGCAGGAATGGCGAGGGGGCCGGGGCGGCGAGCCCCTCTACGGCAAGACCCTGGCCATGATCTTCGAGAAGCCGTCCACCCGGACCCGCGTGTCCTTCGAGGTGGGCATGCAGCAGCTGGGCGGCCGCGTGCTCAACCTGAGCCCGCGGGAGCTGCAGCTGAGCCGCGGCGAGACCCTGGCCGACACCGCCCGCGTCCTCTCCCGCTACGTCGACGCCCTGATGGTTCGGGCCTACTCCCACGCCACCGTGGAGGAACTGGCCGAGGCCGCCTCGATCCCGGTGATCAACGGCTTGACGGACCTCTACCATCCATGCCAGATCATGGCCGACCTGCTCACCATCCGCGAGCACAAGGGTCGGCTGCGCGGGGTGACCGTGGCCTACGTGGGCGACAGCAACAACGTGGCCCACACCTGGCTGCTGGGCGCGGCCCTGCTGGGGCTGCACCTGCGGCTGGCCTGTCCGCCCGGGTACGAGCCGCGGCCGGAGGTGCTGGCGCTGGCGGAGGTCCTGGCGCGGGACACGGGCGCGACCATCCAGGTGCTGCACGATCCCGTGGCGGCCGTGCGCGGGGCCGAGGTGGTCTACACCGACGTCTGGACCAGCATGGGCCAGGAGGGGGAGGAAGAGGAGCGGCGGCGCACCTTCGCGCCCTATCAGGTCAACGCCCGCCTGGTGGCCCACGCGGCGCCGGACTTCATCTTCATGCATTGCCTTCCCGCCCACCGCGGCGAGGAGGTGACCGACGAGGTGCTGGACGGCCCCCACTCGGTGGTGCTCGACCAGGCGGAGAACCGGCTGCACGCCCAGAAGGCGATCCTGCTGGCCCTGCTCGCCTGAGGGATGGCCCGGGGCGCGGTGGGGGAGGCGCCGAGGCGCCACCGCCGCGGGCTCGGCTCGCCCTGGGCGGCACCGTGCGGCGCGGCGGATGCGGCCCGCCGGTCCGGCGGCGCGGGATGGCCGCGGCGGGGGACGAACCGGCCGCGGGGCGCGGGCCGGGCGGCCGGCCCGGCCGGTTCCTCCGCACCGGATGTCCGCACCCCGGGGACGGATCGGGATGGAGGCGATGGCCGTGGCGGAGAAGATCGTCCTGGCGTATTCGGGGGGCCTCGACACGTCGGTGGCCATCCCCTGGCTGAAGGAGACCTACGGCTACGACGTCATCGCCCTGTCCGCCGACGTGGGCGAGGGCAAGGACCTCGAAGCCATCCGGCGGAAGGCCTTGCAGATCGGGGCGGCGGAGGCGGTGGTCGTCGACGCGCGGGAACGGTTCGCCCGCGACTTCGTGCTGCCGGCCCTGCAGGCCAATGCCTTGTACCAGGGACGGTATCCCCTCTCGGCGGCCCTCTCCCGTCCCCTGATCGCCCAGCTGCTGGTGGAGACCGCACGGCAGTACGGCGCCACCGCCGTGGCCCACGGGTGCACCGGCAAGGGCAACGATCAGGTGCGCTTCGACGTCTCCGTGGCGGCCCTGGCGCCGGACCTCAAGGTGGTGGCGCCGGTCCGGGAGTGGGCCTGGTCGCGGGACGAGGAGATCGCCTACGCCCGCGAGCACGGCATCCCGATCCCCGTGACCGAGGAGAACCCCTTCTCCATCGATGCCAACCTCTGGGGCCGCAGCTGCGAGGCGGGGGTGCTGGAGGACCCCTGGGTCGAGCCGCCCGAGGCGGCCTACGCGATGACCGTCGCCCCCGAGCGGGCGCCGGCGGAGCCGGAGTACGTCACCCTGACCTTCGAGGCGGGCGTGCCCGTGGCCCTCGACGGCCAGCCGCTGGGCCTGGTGGAGCTCATCGAGCGGCTGAACCGGGTGGCCGGTCGGCACGGCGTCGGCCGGATCGACATGGTCGAAGACCGGCTGGTGGGCATCAAGTCCCGGGAGGTGTACGAGGCCCCGGCCGCCGTGGTGCTGGTCGAGGCCCACCGGGCGCTGGAGGCCCTGTGCCTGCCGCGGGAGGTCCTCCACTTCAAGCCGGTGATCGAGCAGCAGGTGGCCCAGGTGATCTACAACGGCCTCTGGTTCTCGCCCTTCAAGCGGGCGCTGGATGCCTTCGTGGCCGAGACCCAGCGGTTCGTGACGGGCGAGGTCCGCGTCAAGCTGTACCGCGGGACGGCGACAGTGGTGGGGCGCCGCTCGCCCGTCTCCCTCTACCGCCACGAGCTGGCCACCTACTCGCCCGACGACCGGTTCGACCACAACGCGGCGGTGGGGTTCATCCAGCTCTGGGGGCTGCCGACGCGGGTCCACGCGGCCGTGCACGGCGCAGAGCGCCAGGGCGCGGGAGGAGCCGGCCCAGCGGTCCATGGCGCGGCGGGGCCCGGGGCGGCGGTCGAACCCGGCACGGCCGGGGGCAAGCCGGGGGAGGCGGTGGGATCCGGAGGTCCCGGGGCGCCGCAGCCGGCCGAGGTCGCGGGATCGTGAACGGGGGTCCCCGGCGTCGCGGGCGCGTGAAGGCCACAACCCCGGCGTTGCGACCGCGCGAAGGCCGGCCACGGCGTCACGGGTGCGCGAAGGCGCACGCCGGCGGCGCGGGTGCAGGGTCGCCGAGCCGGGGGTCGGAAACTCGCGAAGGCGGACTCCGGCGTCGCCGGTGCATGAACGCGGACCCGGGGGTGGGGCGTCGTCCTCAGGTCCCGGGGCGCCGGGCGGCGCACCGGCCCTGCCGCGCCGGCCTGCCGCCGGTCGAAGCGGCAGCGCCGAGGCGGGCGACGGCCGGCTCGGCGCTGCCACCGATGCCCCGGGACCCCGGCGGGAGGGAGCGAGGCCATTGGCTCGCGGCTGGGTGGTCCTCCTGTGCATCGCCCCCACCGGCGGCGCCCCGATGGTGACGGTCCCCGCGGTTCGGGCCGTCGCCGGCCGGGGGCTCGAGGGCGATCGCTACTTCGTCGGCAGCGGGACCTGGCAGGGCTGGCCCGACCTGGAGCTGACGCTGGTCGAAGAGGAAGCCGTGGCCGCGGTCGCCCGGGAGCTCGGTCGTCGCCTCGACCCCGCTGCCCTGCGGCGCAACGTGGTCACCCGTGGCGTCCGCCTCGCGGACCTCATCGGCCGCCGCTTCCGCCTCGGGTCCGTCTGGGTGGAGGGCGTCCGCCCCTGCGACCCGTGCGGGTACCTGGAGCGCCAGGTTGCGCCGGGGCTCAAGGCGGCCCTGGCCGGCCGCGGCGGCCTGCGGGCGCGGATCCTCACCACGGGGGTGGTCCGGGTCGGCGACCCGGTGGTCGCCGCCGGAGCCGACGCGGGGGCAGCGGAAGCGGCCCGCTCCCCATCCCGGACCCCGTCCGCGCTTCCGCCCACCCTGCGGGGTGGGGGCGAAGAGGCCTCCGGAGCGGGCTGAGCGCAGCGAGGGCGTCGCTCCTCCGCTCGCGTCCGATCCGTGGGGAGCGGCCGCCCGAAGCCGACGACGACGTCTCAGGTCACGGTCGTTGCAGGTGACGGTGGCATGCGGTCCGCTGCCTGGCGCCGGCTGCGAGCGCCGCGGGGGGGGCCGGCGACCCACGGCGCGGTCCGGTGGTCTTCCGGCGCGTGGGATGCCCATGCTGGGCAGTGGAGCACGGACTTCGAGGGGGAGGCGATCCCGGCGTGCCAGCGGCTGGCGAGCCCACGCCCCGCACCGATGCCGATCCTGCCGCCGGTCCTGCGGCGAGCCCCGGCGGCGGTCCGCAGAGCGCGGGTGCTGCGCAGGCCAACCCCAAGCCCTGGGGCGGTCGCTTCACCGCCGCGACCGACCGGGCCGTGGAGGCGTTCACCGCCTCCATCGACGTCGACCGGCGGCTGCTGGAGGTGGACATCCGCGCCAGCCAGGCCCACGCGCGCATGCTCGGTGCGTGCGGCGTCCTACCGCCCGAAGAGGCTCGGACCCTGGTGGAGGGCCTGGAAGAGGTGCGCCGCCGCCTGCAGAGCGGCGAGTTCGAACTGGATCCGGCGCTGGAAGACGTGCACATGAACGTGGAGCACCTGCTGGGCCGGGTGGTGGGGCCGCTGGCGGGCAAGCTGCACACCGGCCGCAGCCGGAACGACCAGGTGGCCACGGACATGCACCTCTACATGAAGGAGGCCCTGGGCCGGCTGATCGCCGCGGTGCGGGACCTGCAGCGGGCGCTGGTGGAGAAGGCCGAGGCGCACCTGGACGTGATCATGCCCGGGTACACCCACCTGCAGCGGGCGCAGCCGGTGCTCTTCGCCCACCACCTGCTGGCCTACTTCTGGATGCTGGAGCGCGACGCGGGCCGGCTCGCCGACGCGCGGAGGCGAACGGGCTGGTGCCCCTTGGGGGCGGCCGCGCTGGCCGGGACCGGCTTCCCCCTGGACCGGGAGAGGGTCGCGCGGGAGCTCGGCTTCGCCCGGGTCTACCCCAACAGCATGGACGCCGTCAGCGACCGCGACTACCTGCTGGAGTTCCTGGCGGCGGGCAGCATCCTGGCCATGCACCTGTCGCGGCTGTGCGAGGAGCTGGTGCTGTGGTCGTCCGAGGAGTTCGGGTTCATCGAGCTCGCCGATACCTACTGCACCGGCTCCAGCATCATGCCCCAGAAGAAGAACCCTGACGTGGCGGAGCTGGTCCGCAGCAAGACGGGGCGGGTCTACGGCGCCCTCTTCAGTCTGCTGACGGTGATGAAGGGCTTGCCCCTGACCTACAACCGGGACCTGCAGGAGGACAAGCCCGGCGTGTTCGACGCCCTGGACACCCTGGAGGCGGCCCTGCCCCTCTGCGCCGGGATGATCCGCACCATGCGGGTGCGGGCCGACCGCATGGAAGCCGCCCTGGAGCGCGACTTCTCCGCCGCCACGGACCTGGCCGACTATCTGGTCGAACGCGGCGTGCCCTTCCGCGAGGCCCATCGCATCGTGGGCGAGCTGGTGCTGCACTGCATCCGGGCGGGCCGGCGGCTGCAGGACCTGACCCTGGACGACCTGCGGAGCCACAGCCCTCTGTTCGGCCCCGAGGCCCTGGGGCGGCTTTCACCGCGGGCGGTGGTGGAAGCCCGGAAGCTGTACGGCGGCACGGCCCGCCAGGCGGTGGAGCGGCAGTTGGCGGAAGCCCGGGCCATCCTGGCCGCTGCAGCAGAGCAGGCGGCAGGGGACGGGTTCACCCGGCCGGGGAGCCCAGGGCAGGGCCTGGCCGGTGGTGGCAGTCCGGGAGAAGGGAGCCCGGGCGCGGTTGCAGGCGGGCAGGCCTCCCCGGCCCCTTGACGGCGGCCCGATGCCCCGCGACGATTGGGGGGTCACTGGCATTGCGAGGCGCCGGCGGGGCGGTGCGGGCTGTTCCTCATTAGGACCAGTCCGGAAGGTCCCGCCCGGCGCCGGGCCGGGGTGGGTCCATGGCATGGTGGCGGCGTGATCGCCGGCCGCCCCTCCCGTCCGTGGGGGGTGACCCGGCATCGGTGTACGTGGCGTATCGCTTCGGCATGGCCTTCCTTCTCACCACGGCCCACACCGTGGCCGCCCTCTATCGCATCCAGCAGGCCGGTCTGGGGCCCCTGGAACTGGCGCTGGTGGGCACCGTCCTGGAGATCACCGTCACCCTCTGCGAGGTGCCCACGGGCGTGGTCGCCGACCTCGACGGGCGCCGGGCCTCGGTCCTCCTGGGCCTGGCCACCATCGGGGCCGGCCGCCCCTATGTCCCCTCCGGGTTTGGCTCAGGGCCGTAATCCCAGGCGATGCCACGTTCTTCCAGAAGGCGGCGCACCCGGTCGACGGGCAGCGCCGGCACGCGGTGGCCGTCGCGTCCCGTCAGCGGCCGGGCCGCTACCAGCGCCCGGATCACCGCCTCCTCCGTGACGGCGGCGGCCGCCTCGAAGAAGGGGTTGAGGTAAGCGCCCTCATCGGGCAGGTAGGGCGGGTAGCGGCGGGCCGTGCTGAAGGCCAGGACGAAATCGCCGCTGCCATGCCAGTAGACGGTCCCCGTCCGGGCCAGGCCCGCGGCGGCCCGCCGGGCGATGCGGCCCAGCTGACGAGAGCTCAAGGGCGCGTCGGTGGCCAGGACCACCACCACCGAGCCCCCCTCGCCAGCCCCAGGCCCAGGTCGCCCGGGCTCCGGCTCGGCGGGGTCCGGCCGGGCGGCCGGTTCGTCCAGGTCAGCCAGCAGCCGGCCCACGGGGATGCCGGCGATGGTCAGGTCGCGGCGGCGGCCGAAGTTGGCCAGCACCAGCCCACCTAGGGTGACCGTCACCTCGCCGGCGCCGGGCAGGGTGGCGGGCCAGACCCGGGAAGCGGTGCCGATTCCACCCTTGAAGCCGTAGCAGATCATCCCCGTCCCGGCGCCCACACTGCCTTCCGCCACCGGGCCGCCGGCAGCCCCCGCCAGAGCCGCCGCCACCTCCGCCGGGCCCACGTGGCGGCCGCGGATGTCGTTCAGCCAGCCGTCGTTGCACTCGCCCGCCACCACGTTGACCGTAGGGGCCGTGACGCCGATGGCGGGGTGGGCGGCCAGGATGTGATCCAGGAGGGCGTCGGCGGCCCGCCAGATGGAGAGGGTGCTGGTCAGGAGGATCGGCGTCTCCAGGCGGCCGAGCTCCATCACCTGGGCCAGCCCCAGGGCCTTGCCGAAGCCATTGATCACGTGAACGGCGGCGGGGAACTTGCCGTCGTAGATCGTCCGCAGATCGCCGGGCGGGAGGATCACGGTGACGCCCGTGCGCACCGGCCCTTGGCCGACCCGCAAGGGCCCCTCGCCGCGGATCACCGTGGCGTGGCCCACCCGGACGCCGGCGACGTCGGTGATGGCGTCGTGCGGACCGCGTTGCATCACCCAGGGGCGCGTCATGCGCCTCCCCTCCCGCCGCTTCCGTCGGATCGGGCGGAGGCGGGCCCGCCCGGGACGGATTCGCCATCCACGAGCTGCCGGGCCCGCCGGAAGACGGCGTCGAACATGGCCTCGGTCAGGACGCCGGTCTGGGTGTTCTGTCGGCTCGGGTGGTAGCTGGCCAGCAGCACCGGCGGGGAGGGGAGGTCGTCGCCGGGCCCGCCGGCCGACGCCGTCTGCGCCGCCTCCCACCGGTACTCGCCGCCGTGACGGAAGCGGGGCTTGGTCGCTCGCGGCCGGTTCGTCCGCGACGAACCGGCCCCCCGGGGTTCCTGCCACCGGCCCGGGCCTGTCGGGGCGCCGGTTGCGCCGCCGCGGGCGCCGGCTTCGCCGCCCCTGCCGCGGGCGTCTGCACCGGCGGCGTCCCGGGCCGGGGAGACGGGGTGGGTGCCGCCGCGCGGGGCAGGGGCCGGGCCCGGCGGGACCGCGACGTCCTGCACCGCCGACGCCGCCGAGACCTCGACCGGCCAGCCGTAGCCCCGCTCCCGCATCAGCCGCAGCAACACGTCGAAGGCGATCTGGCCGAGGCACACGATGACCCGCACCGTGCGGAGGGCCTCCAGCTCCCGGCGCAGGAAGTCGCCGCAGGCCAGCAGCTCGTCCCGGGACGGCTTGTTGTCGGGCGGGGCGCAGTGGCAGGTGGCGGTGATGTAGGCGTCCCGGAGCTCCAGCCCGTCACCCCGATGGGTGCTGGTGGGCTGATTGGCGAAGCCCGCCCGGTACAGGGCCCGGTACAGCCAGTCGCCCGAGGCGTCGCCGGTGAACATCCGGCCGGTGCGGTTGGCGCCGTGGGCGGCAGGGGCCAGCCCGACGATCAGCAGCCGGGCCAGGGGGTCGCCGAAGCTGGGCACCGGTCGGCCCCAGTAGTCCCAGTCGCGGTACGCCCGGCGCTTGGTGCGGGCGACCTCGGCGGTGTAGGCCACCAGCCGCGGGCAGCGACGGCAGGCGACGATGTCCCGGTTGATGCCGGCGAGGGCGTCGAGCTGGTGCCGGTGGGCGGTCGGGCACCGGCCGTCGGCGCCGGGCGGCAGCTGGGCTCGAGGGACCTCTGCCGGTGGAGCGGAAGCGGACGCACCGGAGAACTGGCTCATGGCTTGATTGTACATCGCGAAGGTGCCCGTCGTAGCGACGGGGCCCGTCGCACGCGCCGGGCCCCGGGTCCGCGCGGCCAAGCCGCTGGAGAGCACCACGGGCCGGGTCGGTCGGCCCGCAGCGGCCGGTCGGCAGGAGATGGAACCTGTCCGCCGTATTGCACCGTGTAACGGGGGATGCAGCGGGCGTCCGGTCACCTCCCACCGTCGACGTGACGCCTTATCGTCGTTCCGCGCTGCAAATCCGGCGGGGGCGCCGGAAGTCCGGCAGGGGCCGGTTCGTCCGATCCGGCGTCGGCGGGTCGTCGTCGCCGGCGGGCGCTCCCGCCGACTGACCGATGGCGTGCCTCCCTCCCGTGCATCCCCCTGGCACGCGGTCCCGGCGTCGTCGTACGCCCGGGGCCGGGAAGAGTCACGCGGGCGCGGGCCCGTGAAAGGAGGTCGGGCGGCGTCATGGCAGCGACCGGCCAGGAGGCGGCCGGCCAGCGGGTGCCGGTGACCCTGACGGTCAACGGCCGCACCTACACCCGCGAGGTGGAACCCCGCACCCTGCTGGTCCACTTCTTGCGGGAGGAACTGGGCCTGACCGGCACCCACGTCGGCTGCGACACGTCCAACTGCGGGGCCTGCACGGTCCACCTCAACGGCCAGGCGGTCAAGTCGTGCACGGTGCTGGCGGTCCAGGCCGACGGCGGCGAGGTGGTGACCATCGAGGGGCTCGCCCGCGACGGCCGGCTCCACCCGGTGCAGGAGGGGTTCTGGGAGGAGCACGGGCTGCAGTGTGGCTTCTGCACGCCGGGCATGATCATGGCCGCGGCGCACCTCCTGGAGGTCAACCCCAACCCGACGGAGGAGGAGATCCGCCGCGGGCTGGAAGGGGTCCTCTGCCGCTGCACGGGCTACCACAACATCGTCCGGGCGGTGCAGTACGCCGCCCGCAAGCTGCAGGAGCGAAGCGCGGCCGCGGATTGAGGCCGCCGGCGAGGGGGTGACGCAGGTGCCGGTTGCAGGCATCGGCGCGCGGCTCAAGCGCAAGGAAGACCCCCGGCTGATCACGGGGTCGGGCACGTACACCGACGACATCCAGCTGCCCAACATGGTGCACGTGGCCATCGTCCGCAGCCCCCACGCCCACGCCCGCATCCGGGGGATCCGGACCGACGCAGCCCTCGGTGCCCCGGGCGTGGTGGCGGTGCTGACGGGCGAGGAGCTCAAGCAGGAGCTCAAGGCCCCGCTGCCCTGCGCCTGGCTCTACGAAGGGCTGAAGAACCCGCCCCACTGGCCCCTGGCGGTGGACGAGGTGCGCCACGTCGGCGAGGCGGTGGCTGCCGTCGTGGCCGAGAGCCGGGCGGCGGCCAAGGACGCCGCGGCCCTGGTGGAGGTGGACTACGAGCCCCTCCCGGCGGTGGTCGATCCCGAGAAGGCGATGGAGCCGGACGCGCCCCGGGTCCACGCCGAGTTCGACAGCAACGTCGCCTACACCTGGGAGGCATCGGGTGGCGACGTGGAGGCCGCCTTCCGCGAGGCGGACGTGGTGGTCCGCCAGCGGCACATCCAGCAGCGGCTGGTGCCCACGCCCCTCGAACCGCGGGCCGTGGTGGCCGACTGCCACCCCGCCACCGGCGAGTTGACCGTGTGGAGCACGACCCAGATCCCGCACCTGCTCAAGATCAACCTCTGCGGGATCCTGGGCGTACCCGAGCACCAGATGCGGGTGATCGCCCCGGAGGTGGGCGGCGGCTTCGGGGCGAAGCTCAACGTCTACCCCGAGGAGGTCGTCGTCCCGTACCTGGCGCGCAAGCTCAGGCGCCCCGTCAAGTGGGTGGAGGACCGGCGGGAGAACTTCGTCGCCACCATCCACGGCCGGGAGGGCATCATCGACGTGGAGGTGGCGGCCCGGCGGGACGGCGAGATCCTGGGCATGCGGATCGACTGGATCTGCGACCTGGGCGCCTACAACCAGCTCAACACGCCCTACATCCCTATCCTGGGGCTCATCGTCTCGCCCGGGCCCTATCGGCACAGGAACCACGCCATCAAGATCACCGGCGTGTTCACCAACAAGACGCCCACCGACGCCTACCGCGGCGCCGGCCGGCCGGAGGCCACCCACTTCCTGGAGCGGACCATCGACCGGCTGGCGGACGAACTCGGCCTGGATCCGGCCGAGGTGCGGCGCAAGAACTTCGTGCGCAAGGACGAGTTCCCGTACACCAACCCCGTGGGGATCACCTACGACTCCGGCGACTACCACGCCGCCCTGGACAAGGCGCTGGAGGCCGTCGGGTATGAGGAGCTCAAGCGGGAGCAGGCCGAGCGGCGCCGGCGGGGCGACCGGCTGCAGCTGGGCATCGGCATCTCCAGCTACATCGAGGCCTGCGGCCTGGCGCCCTCGGCCGCCCTGGCGGCCACCTTCTACGGCGGCAACCTGTTCGAGTCGGCCCAGGTGCGGGTCCACCACACCGGCAAGGTGACGGTCTACACCGGTTCGTCCGCCCACGGCCAGGGCCACGAGACCGCCTGGTCCCAGATCGTCGCCAGCGAGCTGGGCATCCCGCCGGAGGACGTGGAGGTGCTCCACGGCGACACGGGCCGCGGGCCCATCGGCCTGGGCACCTACGGCAGCCGCTCGGCGGCGGTGGGCGGCATCGCCCTCTACCAGGCCTTGCAGAAGGTCAAGCGGAAGGCGGCCCTGATCGCCGCCCACCAGCTGGAGTGCAATCCCGAGGACCTGGAGTTCGTGGACGGCCAGTTCCGGGTGAAGGGGGCGCCGCAGCGGGCCATCGCCTTCACCCAGATCGCGGCGGCGGCCAACCTGGGCTCCCACATCAACTTCCCGCCCGGGCTGGAGCCGGGGCTGGAGGAGACGGCCTTCTGGCAGCCGGAGAACTTCACCTTCCCCTTCGGCACGCACGTCTGCGTGGTGGAGGTCGACACCGAGGACGGCCGCACCCGCATCCTGCGGTACGTCTGCGTGGACGACTGCGGCAACGTGATCAACCCGCTGCTGGCGGAGGGCCAGATCCACGGCGGCGTCGCCCAGGGCATCGCCCAGGCGCTGTACGAGGAGCTGGTCTACGACGAGAGCGGCCAGCCCGTCAACGCGTCCCTGATGGAGTACGCGGTGCCGACGGCGGCGGAGCTGCCGTCCTTCGAGTCCCACTTCACCTGTACACCGTCGCCGGTCAACCCGCTGGGGGTCAAGGGCATCGGCGAGGCCGGCACCATCGCGGCCACGCCGGCGGTGGTCAACGCCATCGTCGACGCCGTCTCCCACCTCGGCGTGCGGCACATCGACATGCCCTGCAAGCCCGAGCGGGTCTGGCGGGCGATCCAGGAGGCCCAGCAGGCCGCGGCGGCCGCCGAAGGGGGGGAGGGGCGGTGATCCCCAGCGCCTTCACCTATCACCGGCCGGAGACGCTGGACGAGGTCTTCGAGCTGCTGGGGCGGTACGGCGAGCAGGCCAAGCTGCTGGCCGGCGGGCACAGCCTGTTGCCGGCGATGAAGCTGCGGTTGGCCCAGCCCCAGGTGCTGATCGACCTGGCTCGGGTGAAGGAGCTCCGCGGGGTGTCGGTGGAACCCGGCGGGGCCCTGCGCCTGGGGGCCTTGACGACGCACCATCAGGTGATGACCGATCCGGTCGTACGCCAGCACGCGCCCCTGCTGGCGGAGGTGGCCGGGGTCATCGGCGACATGCAGGTCCGCTACCGCGGCACCCTGGGCGGCAGCGTCGCCCACGCCGATCCGGCCGCCGACTACCCGGCGGCGCTGCTGGCGCTGGAGGCCGAGATCGAGGTGGCGGGGCCGGGTGGGCGCCGGCGGACCGTGCCGGCGGGGGAGTTCTTCTTCGGTCCCTTCATCACCGCCTTGCAACCCGATGAGGTGGTGACCGTCGTGCGCATCCCGCCGGCGGCCGGCGGCGAGCGAGGATGGCGGTGGGGCTACCGTTACCTCAAGATGGCCCGCCGGGCCTCGGACTTCGCCCTGGTGGGCGTGGCCGCGGCCGTCGCCCGGGATGCGGACGGGACGGCGGCGGCGGTGCGGGTCGCCCTCAACGGCGTCACCGGCGCCGCCTACCGGGCGACGGCGGTGGAGGAGCGCCTGGCCGGCCGGGTGCCGTCGCCGGAGCTGCTGGCCGAGGCGGCCGCCCACGCAGTGGATGGGGTTGACGTGGACGGGGACGCGTTGACCTCGGCGGAGTACCGCGCCCATCTGGCGCGGGTCTACACCCGCCGGGCGCTGGAGGAGGCCTGGCAGCGGGCCGGTGGGGAAGGGGCGATGGCCGCCGACTGAACCGCCGGGTCGAGGCGCCGGAGGCTGGCACCCCACGGCTTCGCCGGCGAGGCTCGCGGGACGGCGACGACGGGTCGCCACCTCCGACGCCCGCGACCGGTGCAGATCGCAGAGGGCACGAGGCGGCGGGCCGGGGCTCCGCGCCCCGGCCCGCCGCCGCGCGCCACGGCATCGCCCCCGCCGACGGATGCCGGGGATCCCGCCCCTGCCCCCTCCGTTCCCTCGCCGGCTCGGTGGCGCCGTGTGGCCGCGTTCGTCCACCGTCGCGGGACGGCCGGAGGTGCCACGGCGACGGCACGGCGGCGGGGCAGGCTGCGGGGCGGGCTCGTCGATGACCTAGTCGATGACCTTGACCTCTAGCTTCATGCCGGGCAGCTTGGCCTTGTTCTGGAACAGGTAGTGGGCGATGATCCGGGCATCTTCGATGACCACGCCCGGTGCCGTCATCGACAGGGGATTCGCGCCGCGCTGCTCGTCGACGGTCTGTTGGGTGAAGGCGATGGATCCCGCCTGCTGGTAGGTCATGTCCTGGACCAGCCCGCTGATCTCCACCGGTGACGCGGTGATGCTCACCCGGACCGTCTTGCCCCCGACCTTGAGGTCTTTGTACATGTGCAGGTCGGTGATCACCAGCCGGTCGATCTTGGCCCGCGCCATGGGGACGCCGGCGGCCCGGTCGGTGTCGTTGGTGACGGGCAGCAGCTGGAAGCCCTGTCCTTCGAGGCGGTCGAACTCCAGCACGACGCCGCCGATGCCGGCCAGCGGCGCCGCCAGGGCGATCCCCTGGGACGCCATGACGAAGAGCATGATGGCCAGCACCGTCATGGACATGGCGAAGGTCACCAAGAAGCGCCTCCAGGAGAAGGTCCCCGTGGTGGCCACGTGGGGCATGGCGCCTCCCTCCTCGTGATCGCGGTTCCCGCGTACCCCTGGGCGCTCGGGGCCGGACGGTCGATCCCGGGGCAGCTCACCGCTCCCCGCCGAGCGAGATCCCCAGGCCCAGCGCATCGAGGAGCTCGCCCAGCCGCGGGAGCAGCCCCCGCTGGCGCCGACTGGCGTCAGGGCCGTCGGGAGACGGCGGCGGGGTCGCGTCCCCGGGCTCGGAACCCGGGGTGGCTCCCTCGGCGTCGCCGCCCCCTTCGCCGGGCTGGGCCGACGACGGTGGAGGGAGTGGGCCGTCGAGCCGATCTGCCAGTCGCCGGAGGTCCGGCCAGAAGCGGCCGCACGCATCGGCCAGCCGGAGCGTCGCGGCGGGAGCCGCCGCGGCCCGGAGCAGTCCTTCGTCGACCAGCGCCGCCAGCAGGTCGACGCCGGTGCGGAGGGCGCGACCGGCCAACGGAGCCAGGTCGCGGACCGGCCGATCCAGCGCGCCGGCGACGCACGTCAGCGGCGGACCGAGCTCGGGCAGGAGCGGGTCCCTCGGCGGCAGGGACCGCTGCGGCGGCGGGACCGCGCCGTCCTCGGCGCCGCCGCCGGCATGGCGCGAGGCCCCGTCCGAGGTCCCCCCGTCAGGCGGCGGCGCGCCCGTACCCTCCCCCAGACACGCCAACACGGCGGCGGGATCCAGCGGCCGCAACCGCTCGAGGGCCGCATCCCACCGACCTTGACGGAGGGCCTCCAGGTCCACGAGGGGCAGCGGATCGCGATGGAGCCGCTGGGCCAGGCACGTCACCAGCGCTCGGGCGGCAGGTGGCAGCCCGGCGTCCGGCGGAGACGGCGGACCGGGGGGCGCCGGCTGCGACTCCCCGGTGCCCGCGGCGGGCTGCTGTGGCGAACCCGAACCGGGTTGTGCCGCGCCCGGGGCCGCTTCGGGCGAGGCACCGGGCGGGCGCCGCTGGGAACCCTCGGACGACCGGTGCCGGCCCCGGAGGTCGTCGAGGCCGTGGGCATCGCGGTACCGGCGGTGGAGGAGATCCGCCTGGCGACGGACCCGGTCGATGCGCTCCCGCTGGGCCAGGTCGGCGGGATCGTGGACGAACCGCAGGGTCGCGTCGGGGAGCACGGCGGTTCCGCTGTGCATCCACGTGGCCCGCATGCCCACGTCCCGGACGCGGAGGGTCACCCGCCCGCCGCGCTGCAGCAGGTCGAGGACGAACGCGATGGGGTCCGTCGCCTTGACGGCCCCGGGGATGGTGCCCACCAGCGAGAGGAGGTCGGTCCGCAGCGCCACGTCGGTGACGCGGGCCACGCCGCGGCTGGTGATCTGAAGGTAGGGGGGGCCGTCGCGGCCGAGCTCCTGGGTCAGGGCCAGGTCGCGGATGTCGGCCGACGCGAACCGCACCACCACGTCGAAGGGACCGGCGCCGGGGCCGGAGGCGGGCAGGATGACGGCGTCGCGGCCCACCAGTTCGTCCGCGGTCACGACGAAGTAGCGGTCGGGGACCAGGAGATCGCCCAGGTCCGCAGGTCCAGGGGCCGCCGCACCGGCTGCGCCGGCCGCGCCGGCGAGGGGACCCAGGGCGAGCAGCGCCACCGCCGCCACCCCCGCGATCCGCGACGGCGGTCGTGCGGACGGCGGTCGCGCCCCACCGGCGCAGCGCGCCCGTCCACCCCGCCCGCGAGCGACGGGCCGGGGTGGGATGGCGTCGCCGCCGGCGCGGCGCAGGGCGACCCGCCATGGAGTGCGCCGGCCACCGCTGCGGGCGCCCTTCATCCACTCACCCCCCTTCTTCCCGCAGGATGGACCGCTGACCGGGGGAAGGGCGGGTGGGGCCACCGGCGACGGTAGCCGGACGACGCCCGCGGCCCGCAGCTCCGGCACCTCGGTCCGGAGCTCCGCGGGCCGGGATCGGGTGCGCGAGCCGCGACCGGGAGCGCGGGCCGCGGCCGGGCGTTCCGGGAACCGCGGCCCGGAGCGCCCGGCCCCGGCCCAGCGGCCGGCGGTCGGCGGACCACAGGGGCTCGCGCCCCTGCCCGTGGTGGCCGGTGTGGGACCCGCATCGGTGGCCGCCTGGACCGACCGTCCGGCCGGTCGGGCGGGGCGAGGGGAGAAACCTCCGGGAGCGGGACGTCCCCCCGCGGGCCGGGACGGCGCCCCCTGTCCCCCACCGCGACGCCGTTCCCCCAGAACGGTTCACCACAACCGGATTCGGGCGGGGGCGCCGCCTTCTGGGGGTCGTCGGCCGGCCGTCGCAGGGTCGTTCAACGGCCGGGGATCAGGCGGCGATCGGCGAGGTCGGCCAGCACGGCCGCCGCGATGGCATGGGCGGCGCCGAGGGCCGTCGACAGCCCCTCGAGCCCGAAGCCGGCAGCCACGAACAGCCCTCGGGCGCCCCCCCACGGGGCGACGGCGCCGACGAAGGGCAGGCCGTCGGGGCCGCGCAGGTCGATCAGGGTCCGGACCCGATCGAGCTGGGCCTCTGCGGTCAGGTCGAACCGCTCCACCAGGTCTTCCACCAGCGCCACGAGCTCGTCGAAGGAGGGCGGGGACCAGTCGCCCTCGAGGCGGGCCGCGGCCAAGAGCGTCCGCGCCTCGATCCCGAGGGCGAAGCGCCAGATCAGCGAGCGGCGGGTGAACACCGCCGGTGGGGTCTCCACCGTGGCCGGCAAGCGAAAGGGGATCACCACGTCCTTGACGGGGACGAACCGGCTCGCGAACCCGCGGGGCAGCCCGTCCATGGCGAGGCTCTCCGGCCGCGGACCGGGCGCCAGGACCAGCGCGGAGGCGGGGACCACGTCGTCCCATCCTTCCACCGGATGACCGGCGGGACGGTCGGCGGCGGGACGGGTCGCCTGTGGGCCCCCGCCCGCCCGGGCCACCCGGACCCCCGTCACCCGGTCCCCGGCGAGCACCGGCGCCATCACCCGCGTGCGGGTCAACAGCCGCAGCCCGGCGCGCCGGGCGGCCAGGTACATGGCGTCGAGCAGCAGGAGGTGATCGACGAAGGCGGCGCGGCCGGGATGGCCGTCCAGCCGGGCGAAGGTCAGCCGCAGGGGGGAGCGGGGGTGGCGGTGCTGGGCGACGGCGAACGCCCAGGTGCACTGGGCGAAGGCGTCCAGCACCGGGTGCCCGACGGCGGCCTTGAGGATGCCCACGGCGTCCCGGGTCTCGCCCAGCCCGGGGAAGTCGCCCTCCTCCACCAGCACCACCGGTACGGAGCGCTGCAGGACGAAGGCGACCGCGGTGCCCACGATGCCCCCGCCGGCGACCACCACCGGCGGGAGGTCGCCGGCGGCCGCACCCGCCACCGCCTCCGGGCCGATGCCCCGCCCGGGACGCCGCTGGCCCGCGCGTCCATCCCGCCGGCCCGCCGCCGCGGTCTCTGCGTCCTTTGCGGCGGGTCCGGCGTGGGGGCCGACGGCGTCCGATCGGGTGCGCGGGGATCCCATGGGATGGGGCTGCTCCATGTCCGGTGGTGTGCACCTCCACGCCTCGGCCGGGTGCCGGGTGACCCGCGGGCCGGCCTCTCAACCGGGGGACGCGCCGGCCAGGGTGACCGGGCTGCCCTCCAAGGACGCCAGGAACCGCTCCGCCCAGCGGTGGACGTCCAGGGCGGCCACCCGCTCCTTGAGGGCGGCCCGGCGGGCGTCCCATCGGCGTCGGCCGGGTTCGTCCGCCAGGGAGGTGAGCACCTCGTGCAGGGTGTCCGCCAGCCCGTCGACGTCGAAGGGGTTCACCGCCACGGCCTCGGGAAGCACCGCGGCCGCCCCGGCCAGCGAGGAGAGGATTAAGACCCCATTCTCCGTCACCCAGGCGTACTCCTGGGCCACCAGGTTCATGCCGTCCCGGAGGGGGGTGACCAGGGCGGCGTCGGCGGCGAGGTAGAACGCCGTCAGCTCCCGGGGCGTGAAGGCGCGGTAGAGGTAGTGCACGGGGACCCAGCCGTCCCGCATGTAGGCGCCGTTGATGCGACCGACCTGTTCGTCCACCAGGCGCTTGAGGAGGCGATACGAGGGCAGCCGGGTCCGGCTGGGAACGGCGATCTGGTAGAGGGTCACCCGGCCGAGCCACTGGGGATACCGCTCGAAGAGACGCTCCCAGGCCGCCAGACGTTCGGGGATGCCCTTGGTGTAGTCCAGCCGGTCGATGCCGACGACGACCAGCGGGGTCCCGGCCATGCGGCGGATCCGCCGGGCCCGCTCTCGCACCCGCGGCTCCGCCGCCCACTGGGCGAAGCGGGCGGTGTCGATGCCGATGGGGTGGGCCTCGACGCGGATCTCGCGCCCCTGCCAGCGCACCCGCCGGCCGTCGACCACCGCCCCGGGCAACGTGCGGCAGGTGGCGAGGAAGTTGGCCACGTACTCGGGCGTGTGCAGGCCCACGAGGTCGGCGCCCAGCACGCCCTCGAGAAGCTGGCGCGTCCAGGGGAGGACCTGCCAGACCTCCGGCGGCGGCCACGGGATGTGCCAGAAGAAGCCGATGCGCGCGCCGGGCCGGGCGGCACGGAGCAGGGCCGGCACCAGCATCAGGTGGTAGTCGTGGACCCACACCGGCGTGGCGGGATCGGTCCACTCCTCTAGCACCGCCTCGGCGAAGCGGCGGTTCGTGGCCTGGTACGCGGCATAGAAGGCGCGGCGGAGTTCCACCCGCTCCAGGAAGTAGTGGGCCAGGGGCCAGAGGACCCGATTGGCCATGCCGTGGTACGAGCCGGTCACCTCCCGGGCGGGCACGTGGAGCCGTCGCACGGTGAAGCGCGGTGCCTCGGGCGGATGGGCGAGGCGCGGCACGGCGTCGGCCTCCTTCTCCCCCCACGCCACCCAGGTGCCGCCTCGCCGTTCCAGCACCGGCAGCAGCGCCGTGGCCAGCCCGCCCACGGCCGGCACCCATCGGCCCCGTTCCTGCCGCAGAGGCTCCCGGTTGGCGACCACCACCAGGGACACCGCCACCACCTCCTCGCAGTCGCGCCGCTGCGGCCGGGGAAGGAGGGGGATGCCCGGACGGTGCCCGGCAGGGGGCGGCCGGCCTCGTCCCGTGGGCGGTTGGCGGCTTCACGCCGTCCGCGACGGCCGGCTTCATCCCGTGGCGGATGACGGCCGGACTCCCCGTCCACGCCGCCACCCGTGGCGGCTCGACCGGCCGTGCGCAGCGCCGCCGGCGGCGGGATTGCCCGTCGGCGGCCGGGTTCATCCGGTCCGGGGCACCTGCCACCGCCGTGCCAAGCCCTGGGACAGCCGGTCCATGACGATGGCCAGCGCCACGATGGTGAAGCCCGCCTCGAAGCCGGCACCGGGGTCGACGCGCTGGATCGCCCGCATCACGGCCTCACCGACGCCGCCCGCGCCCACCATGCTGGCGATGACCACCATGGCCAGGGCCATCATCGTCGTCTGGTTGATCCCCGCCATGATGCTCGGCAGGGCCAGGGGCAGCCGCACCTGGAACAACAGCTGCCACCGGGTGGCGCCAAAGGCCTGGGCGGCCTCCTGGGCGTCGGCGGGCACCTGGCGGATGCCCAGGTCCACCAGGCGCGCCACCGGCGGCAGGGCGTACACCACCGTCGCCAGCGTGCCCGGCACCGGGCCGAGGGCCTGGAAGAGCATCATCACGGGGATCAGGTACACGAAGCTGGGCATGGTCTGCATGGCGTCCAGCACGGGCAGCACCAGGGCGTGGATGCGGCGGGACTCGGCCATGGCGATGCCCAGGGGCAGGCCGATGGCCACCGCCAGGGCGACGGCGACGATGACCATCGCCAGCGTCTCGATGGCGGCCGCCCAGTAGCCGAAGGCGCCGATGGCCATCATCAGCCCGGCCAGCGTCATCGCCGTCAGCGGGCGGCGGGTGACGGCCCACGCGGCGAGCAGCACCCCGCCGACCCAGGCCCACCAGGGCACCGCCAGCAGACCGGCCTCGATGGCGTTGAGCGAGCGGGTGATGGCCACGGAGACGCCGTGGAAGAACCCGCCCCCCCGGTCCACCAGCCACGTCAGGCCGTCCTGGATCCAGGGGGCGACGTGGAACTCCAGGGCCTCAGGGAACAAGGCCGGATCCCCCCTCCGCGCCCACGGGCTCCAGGGCGGCCGCCCGGAGCGTGCCCCCGGCCAGGGCGGCCGCCTCCCGCACATCCCGGACGAACCGGCGGACGTAGTCGTCGGCCGGGTGCTGGATGATCTCCCGCGGCCGTCCCACCTGGACGATGCGGCCTGCCCTCATGATGGCCAGCCGGTCGCCCAGGCGCAACGCCTCCTGCAGGTCGTGGGTGATGAACACGATGGTCTTGTGGAGCTCCGCCTGCAGGCGCAGCAGATCGTCCTGCAGCTCCCGCCGGATGAGCGGATCCAGCCCGCTGAAGGGTTCGTCCATCAACAGCAGGTCGGCGTCGCGGGCCAGGGCGCGGGCGATGCCGACCCGCTGCCGCATGCCGCCCGACAGGGCGGCCGGGTGGCGGTCCGCCCACTTCTCCAGGCCGACGCGGGCCAGGGCGGCCCGCGCCCGCTCGAGCTGGACGCGACGGGGTTCGCCCCGCAGGCGCAGGCCGAAGGCCACGTTCTCCAGCACGGTGCGGTGGGGCAGCAGCCCGTAGTGCTGGAAGACCATGGCCACCTTGTGGCGCCGGAAGGCGGTCAGCTGCCGGGCGTCCATGGCGGTGACGTCCTCGCCGTCCACCAGGATGCGGCCCGCGGTCGGCTCCACCAGCCGCAGCAGGCACCGCACCAGGGTGGACTTGCCGCTGCCCGAGAGCCCCATCACCACGAAGATCTCCCCGCGCCGCACCCGCAGGGTGGCGTCGCGGACCGCCACCACGGCGCCCTGGGACTCGGCCCGCGCCACCGCCTCCGGGTCGCGGACGTCGATGCGGCGGTGGTGGCGCGCGTAGATCTTCCACAGGTTCTGCACCGCCAGCAGGACGGGGCGGCGGCCGTCGGACCCGCCGTCGCCCCGGCCGTCGCGGCCGCCCTGCCGGGCCGCGGTTGCGGCAGGCCGCGAGGCCGGCACCGCGGGAGCCGCCTTCGTCGGCGTCGGAGCCGTCATCTCACCGCACCTCCTCCAGGGCGGCGTCGACCCGGTCGCGCACGTCGGCCGGCACCCATTGCTCCCAGTCGCGGTAGGTCTGGAGGAACCACACGGCCGCCTCCTCCGGCTTGGCGTTCTCGTCCTGCATGTAGGCCAGGGCGGCCGCCGTCTGTTCCAGGGTGGTGTCGTATCGCTTCAAGAACTCGACCACCTCGGGGGCCATGGCCTCGAGTCGGCTGTTGGCTGCCACCAGCACCTGGCTCGGCGGGTAGGCGCAGGCCTTGTCGCTCTCCCAGCACTCGTCGCTGTAGGCCGGTTCCTCCAGCCGAATCAGCTCGTACTTGCCGGTGATCCACGTGGGCTCCCAGTAGTAGCCCACCCACGGCTTGCCCTGCTCGTAGGCGGTGGCGATGGAGGTATTCAGGCCCGCCTCCGACCCCGGGTTGAAGGCGGTGAAGCGGTCGGTCAACCCATAGGCCTCGAGCTTCTGGGGGTTGATGTCCGAGCACACCCAGCCGGTGGGACAGTTGTAGAAGCGGCCCTTGCCGGGCTCCGACGGGTCTTCGAACAGCTGCCAGTAACGCTCCAGGTCCTGGACGGTGCGCAGGTCCGGGGCCATGGGCGCGATGCCGCGTTCCGGGTCGCCCTCGACGACGTAGGCGGGGACGTACCACCCCTGCGGGGACTCGGGATAGTTCCGGCCCAGGTCGAGGACCCGACCGGAGTCCACGGCCTTCTGCCAGGCCTCGCGGATGTTGTCGGGCCAGAGCTCCATGGTGATGTGGACGCTGCCGTCCTGCAGGCCCTGGAGGATGGGGACGGTGTCGCCGAACTTGTAGTCGACGGGGTAGCCGTAGCCCTGCTCGATGATGAACCCGGCGATGCGATTGTGCACCTGCACGCTGTCCCAGCTGAAGTCGCCGAAGACCAGGGTGGGCTTCTCGCCGGACGGGCCGCCACCGCCCGCCGGACCGTCGGCTGGGCCGGTTCCTCCCCCGGCGGATCCCCCGCCGCCGGGGCCGGCGCCGCTGCCGCATGCCGTCGCCACCAGGATGACCACCAGCGTCAGGAGAGACGGGGCCCATCGACGGACCCGCGGGGCGCGCCGGCGGACACCCGCCGCTCGCCGTGCCGCGGTCTTCACGCAACGACCTCCCTCCGCGGCAGGCCGCATGGGCGCGGGGGAACGAAGCGGCGGTCGGTTCCGTGGCGGTGGAATCCGGCCGCAGAAGGGGGGACAGGGTAGGCAGGGAATGGCGTGCATGCAACGCCCGCGTGCCTACGGGGTTAGCTGACGGGCTCGGGCCGGGCTGCCCTATCCCGGAGTCGCCGCGGCCTGGAGTGCGGTCCCGCGCTGCGTGCCCGGCGGACGGAGGACGCGACGCGGCGGTCGCGTCCGCTCGTCCCTGGGCCGGCGGGGTCGCCCGCTGGCGGCCGCGGCGGCCGGGAATTCGCCCCGAAGACGGTTCCCCCGCGCCCCTGGAGGGGGCTTCGGCCTGCCGTTTCGATTTGTATCTCCCATGCTAAACCAAAGGGAGGCGTCGTGCAAGCACCGATCGGCCTGCGACGAGGGGATGGCATAGGACGAGAGACGATGAGTAACGCACTGGCTGTTACTCGGTCCTCCCGAGGCGCGGTGGCCGACGGCGTCCGGACGGCCACGGCGAGTCTGGGTGTCCGATGGGCCGCGCGGGGTTGGCCTCTGGTCCGTCGCCCCGCGTCAGGGCCTGCGTTGGCGCGTGGGCCCGGGTCGGCGCCGCCGCCCGGCCATCCTGCGCCGGAGGCGGGGCGCGTCCACGGCCGGAGTCCCGGGGCGTTCGCGGCCGGCGGGCGCAGGCCGTCGGCAGCGGGGGGCAGGGCGCCTTGCGGCCGCCAGCCCCTCGGAGGGCGGCAGCTTTCAAGAGGGCTCGGCGGCGACGGGCCCCGACCGCCCGCGCCCGTTGCCATCGTACGGGGCGACCCAGAAGCTCTCCTCGCGGAGGAGCTGGTCGAAGCGCCGGGCCATCTCCTCGTCCTGCCGCAGCCGCTCGTCCCACCCGGTGGTCTGGGATCGGTGGGCGCGGAAGGCGGCCTCCTTCAGGGTGCGCACCTCGGCGATGGGGACGGTGACCACGGGCAGGCCGGGATCCGCATCGCGCAAGGGGCCCTTGACGAACAGCAGCCGCGGCCGCAGCCGGCCCAGCGCGGCCACCGCCTCCACCGTGGCAGCGCCGACGGCGTCGTGGTCCGGATGGCCGCCCAACTCCGGATGGAAGGTGATCACGGTGGTGGCGCCGGTCTCCTCCAGGATGGCGCGGATGCGCCCAGCCAGCTGGGCGCGATCCTGGAACTCGACGGTCTTGTCCCAGACCCCCAGCACGCGGACGTCCGTGACGCCGACGGTCGCCATGGCCCGGCGCAGTTCCTCGATGCGCAGCGGCCCCAGGGACTCGCGGTTGGCCAGCGGCGGCCGCCCGACGCGGCGGCCCATCTGGCCGGCGGTGACGCAGACCATGGTGACGCCGATGCCCTGCCGCACGGCCCGGGCCATGGTGCCGGCGGCGCCGAAGGACTCGTCGTCCGGGTGGGCCAGGACCACCACCAGGTGTCGGTCCCACGGGGCGGGGACCGGGTCCGTGGCGGTCACCGGCATCGTTTCCGGCGCAGGCGCCGGTTCCCGCTCGCCCTCCGGCGGCTGCCGTGGCGTCAAGGTGGTCGCCGGCCGGTCGGCGGTCCCCCCGTCGGTCGCCAAGGGGAACGGGCGTCGCGCCACCTCGAGCACCACGGTCAACCGGTCTTCGTCGTCATGGCCCTCCAGGAGGACCCGATCCGGCTCTTGCCACCAGTGGGTCAGCCCCTCGGCGTAGACCCAGCCGCCCATCACCCGCAGACCCACGCGGTAGGGGCCGCGGCCGCGCACGGCGGCCGCCTCCAGGTGAACCCGGACGTTGCGCGCGAAGGCGCCGAAACCGCCGCGGGTGTAGGCGCCGTGGGTGGTCTCCAGGTGCAGGTACACCGCGTCGCCGACGTACGCTTGCAGGGCCCGCTGGACGCGGGCGGGGTCGATGGTCTCCATGGACCGCCTCCTCACCCTCGACGCCCGTGGCTTCCACCGGATGCACGGGAGCGGGGGCCGTGGCCGGTGCCCGGCCGCGGCCCCCATCCCTTGCTTCGCCAGGCGGCCCGGTCCTCCTCTTGGACGAGCGCGTCCTACGGCCAGCGGGAGCGCGGCTGGGGTGGGGCAGCGGCGGCCGGGCGCGCGGCGTCCTGGGGGAGCCGGGGCGGCGAGGGTGCGGTGCCGCCGGGTGGGGGCGACGCCGTATCGGTGGCCGGCGCCGGCCGCTCCGCGGGGTAGACGGGAGCCCGGCGTCCCACCGCGACCACCAGGGCTACCGCGACCGCGGCGAGCACCGTGACCCCGTCGACCCGTTCGCCCAGGGCGGCGTGGGCGACGAAGAGGGTCAGGAAGGGCTGCAGCAGCTGCAACTGGCTGGTCCGCGCCACCCCGGCCAGGGCCATGGCGTGGTACCAGAGGATGAAGGCGCCGAACTGGGTCACGACGCTGATGTAGAGCCAGGCCAGCCAGGCCCGCACCGCCGGGTCCCACCCTGGCCGGGCGGCTGCCGTCGCCGCAGCGGCGGAGAGGGGTGGGGACCCCATCGGCGCCGGCCCGGAGGAAGGGGGTCCCGGGACGGACGGGGCCGCAGGCCCGGCGATGATCGCCCCCCAGGTCGCGGCAAGGGTGAGCGGCAGGGCGGCCCACAGCCCCCATGCGATGGGGAGGAACCCGCCATGACGCCGCGCCAGGCGGCCGCCCTCCGCGTGCCCGGCGGCGGCCAGCACGACGGCCGCCAGCATCAGGAAGTCGGCGGCGTGGGGGCGACCGGCCCCCTGGCGCACGGCGAATCCCACCACCACGCCGCTTCCCACCATCGCCGCCAACCAGAACCGGGCCGAGGGCCGCTCCCCCGCCCGCAACGCGGCGAGTCCCGATGTCAACAGGGGCAGCAGTCCCAGGAGCACCGCCCCGTGGGCTGCCGGGAGCTGGGTCAGCGCCAGCGTCGAGAGCCAGGGGAAGGCGACGGTGGTGCCGGCGGCCACCACGAGGACCGAGGGCCATGCGGTCGGGGGAGGCAGCCAGCGGGCCATCGTGCGGACGGCGGGGCGTCCCCGGGGGGATCCGGGCGCGGCGGCGCGGCCGCGGACCGTGAGGGCCGCGAGGGCCGCGGCCAGGGCCGCGCCCGCCGACCGGCCGGGGCCCACCAGCTCGCCGGGGAGGTGCTCCAGGGCCACCCGGGTGGCGGGGAGGGTGAGGCTGAAGAGCGCGACGGCCAGCAGCCCCAGGGCGGCGCCCGCGGCCTCGCGGGCGCCGCCCTGGCGATGGGGCCTGGGCTCCCGTCGACGATCCCGCCGCGGGGCGGCATGGATGGCACCGGCACCAGGAGCCGGCACCGCGCGGTCGCGGTTCCGACGGCGGCAACGCGGCGAACGCAAGGGGTCCCCGTCCTTCCCCGGGTCCGGCATCGGCCGCGGTCCCAGTCTACGCCGGGACCGAGGGGAGCGTTCGCGCCGGGCCGACGTCCCGGGGCGTCGCTGCGCTGCTCACCCCAGGGCCCGCAGGTCTCGCACGACCCCATCCAGGGCCCGGGCGGCGGAGGGGTCGAGGGCGTCCAGGGCGCGCGCCTCGACGGCCATGGCACTGAGGTACAGGCGCGGTCGCTGGGCTTGTCGGGCGCGGCAGCGGGCGATGCGCGCCAGCACCAGCGCCCGGCGGTGGCGTCCCGCGGCCAGCTCAAGGTTGGCCAGGTCCACCAGCACGCTGGCCACGCCGTCGAGGCGGCCGATGCGGCGATACCGCGCCAGGCACTGCCGGAGGCGCTGCCGACCCAGCCTCCACGCCCCCTGGCGCGCCTGGACGACGCCGAGATCGTGGGTGGCCGTCAGCACGCGCGCGGGGTCCCGGCCCCGGTACAGCTGGATGGCCCGCTCGAGATGGTAGGCGGCCAGGTCCAGCTGGTTGAGGGCGCAGTAGCAGACGCCCACCCCATGGTGGCAGGCGGCGATCAGCGTGCGGGGCAGGTGGCGGACCGGCACCGGCACGGGCGCGGGGGCGGATGCCCTCGCCGGCGGGACCCCGCCGGCGCCAGCCTGCCCGGGTGCCGCCGGGACCCCGGCCGGTTCCGGGGCCGGTTCCGAGCGGGAACGCGCGTTCCCGGGCGTCGGGGCTGCGGCCGGCTCCACCAGGGACCCCCGGGCGTCTCCGGGCGTTGCGGACGCGGCCGCCTCCGTACGGGAACCCTGGGCATGCCCGCGACCCGATGGCGGGGCCGCGCGCGGCGGCCGCTCGCGGTCCGGCAACCCGGTGGCGTAGTACGCCAGGGCCTCCCGGTAGTGCCCCTGGCGGAACAGGGTGCTGGCCAGGGCGACGTGGGCCCGGATGCGGTCGGCGGGGCGGCTCGCGGCCGACGCGGCCAGGCGGAACGCCTCCGCCGCGACGGCCAGTTCGTCCCGCTGGAAGGCCAGCTTGCCGCGGGTGTAGTGGAGGCGGAAGGTGGTCCCCGGCGGGCAGCGATCCAGGGGGACGCGGGCCAGGAGGTTGAGGGCGGCGAAAAGGCACCGGCCGGCCTCGTCCGCCTGGTTGAGACAGGCCAGGGCGTAGGCCAGGTCGACCTGGACCGAGAGCAGGAGGGGCGAGTCCTCGTCCTGCTCCAGCAGTTCCAGGGCCATGCGGAAGGCCCGCACCGCCTCCCCGAAACGCCGCTGACGGGTGTAGCGGCGTCCCCGCTGGACGTAGTCATGGATCACGCGGCGGCGGGCGAACTCGTCCTGCTCGCCCAGGAAGAAGCCCACGGGTTTGCCGAGGCGCTCGGCCAGGAGGCGCAGCGTCGCCAGGGGCGGGACGACCTCGTTGGCCTCGATGCGGCTGATGTAGGAGCGGTCGAAGAGCCCGGCCGCCAGCTGCTCCTGGGTCAGGCCCAGTTCCCGGCGCCGGGCCCGGATGCGGTCGCCGATCACGGGCCGGCCCTCCCTTCGCTCGGCGCGGTGGTCCCCCGGGGCGCTGGTGCGCGGCTTCCAGGTCACCCGGGTGCACGACCGGCACGCCGTGTTCCTATCGCCCGGGTCCACGATGGACTTGCCAACGCCCATCGCCCGCGGGAGGTGAGGACGTGTTGAGGGTTCGTTGGACGGTCGGCGCAACCCTGTTGGTGGCGCTGACGTGGGCGATCCTCGCGGGGGGTGGAGGTGGGGTGGCAGCAGCCGACGCCGCTGAGGGCATCCATGCCGACCTGATGGGTCCGGAGATCCCGGAGCTGTCGACCGTGGCGGACCTGATGGGTCCGGAGATCCCGGAGCTGACGGTGCTCGCGGACCTGATGGGGCCGGAGATCCCCGAGCTGTCGGTCCTCGCGGACCTGATGGGCCCCGGCGTCCCGGAGCTTGACGTGGAGGCCTGAACCGACCCCGTCGACCGCCGCGGCCGTCGACGCGACCGCCGTGGCCGTCGGCGCCACCATGAGCGCATCATGGGCGCGATGGCCGGGCGGCACGTCCCGCCCGTGACGATCGACGCGACCCGGGGCAGCCCACCGCTGGTGGCGCTCCCCAGGGTCGGGTCCCACGAGGGTGGCTTCGCGCCGCACGCCAACCCCGGCACCCGCCGGCCTGATCCGTGAACGCGGGCCTCCCGCGTGAACGCGGGCCTCCCGCGACCGCCGGGAGCCGCTGCGTTTCCATGGGCGGCGGACGGTCCTCCCGTCCACCGCCCGACGTGAGGGCCGCCCCGGGCGTCCCGACCCGCCGGCATGGTCGGCGGGCGGCGGGCGCCGGTGGCAGCCCTGGGGGGCAGGCCTGGGACCCTGCGGTCCCACCGGGCCTGGCGGGCCACGTTTGGGCGGCGGTCCCGTCCAGGCGGCAGAGGAGGTGGGCCGGTGGTGCAGGGGGAGACCGGGACCGGCGGCGACTGCTGGTGCAGGATCGCGTCCACGGTCCTGGAGGTGTTGTTGACCCAGGCCCTGTGGCTCGGTGTCCGGATCGGCTGGCCCGCACGGCGGCTCCCGCGGCGATCGGCCGGGGCGAGACCGCGGCGCTGGGGGCTTTCCCGCGGCCGTCGCGAACGCCGCGCGCGGGATCGCGCCGCCGTCCGGCACCGACGGATGACGGCCTGAGCTGCGGGACCGCCGCCCGCAGCTTGCCGGTGGGAGGGAGAGAGCGTGTTCCTGCGCATCGACCGCTTGGCCGTGGAGTTGCCGCGACCGAAGGAGGCGGACCCGAACGCCGCCGCGGCGGTGCAGGAGCTGCTGGGCGGGCGCTTCGGCGAGATGTCGACGCTGATGAACTACACCTACCAGTCCTTCAACTTCCGCGGGCGGGAGAAGCTGCGGCCCTACTACGACCTGCTGGTCAACATCGCCACGGAGGAGCTGGGGCACATCGAGCTGGTGGCGGCGACCATCAACCTGCTGCTGGAGGGGAGCACGCGGCCGGGTGCGCCGGAGACGGCGCCGCTGGCGGTGGCGAAGGACCTGCGCAACACCCACCACTTCATCGCCACGGGACAGGCGGCGCTGGTGGGCAACTCCATGGGCGCGCCCTGGAGCGGCGACTACGTGTTCTCCAGCGGTAACCTGGTGCTGGACCTCTTGCACAACTTCTTCCTGGAGTGCGGGGCGCGGCTGCAGAAGATCCGGGTCTACGAGATGACGACGAACCCGGTGGCGCGGGAGATGATCGGCTATCTGCTGGTGCGGGGCGGCGTGCACGTGCTGGCGTACGCGCGGGCGCTGGAGACGCTGACGGGGGTCGAGGTGGCGCGGATGCTGCCGATCCCGGACATCGACAACAGCAAGTTCCCCGAGGCGCGCAAGTTCGAGGCGATGGGGATCCACCGCAAGCTGTACCGGCTGAGCCCGGACGACTTCCGCGAGGTGGCGCGGATCTGGAAGGGGACGGCACCGGACGGCGGGCAGCTGGAGGTGGTGGACGGCGCGCCGGAGGGCGGGCCCGTGCCCGAGCTGGCGGAGGTTCCGGAGAGCTTCGTGCCCGGTATCGACCCCGGGGAGCTGCAGGAGCTGGCGCGGAAGCTGGCCAGCGCCTGAGGGGTCCGGGGCCCGCGGGGAACGGCGCACCCGCAGGGAACGGCGCTCCCGCCGGGGCCCCGGCGGACGGAGGGCGTTGGCGACGGCGAGGGGGACGCCGGGGCGAGCAGTCGGTTGGTGGCTGGAGGCGAGCAACTCGGCGGATGTCGCTGGGCCACGCGCCCGCGGCCCGGCGGCGGTTCCGCGGAACCGCCGCCGGGCCGTCGCGTTCCTCCGGCATGTGGGCGTCCCGCCCCGCGCGCAGTCGCCTCCGGGGCCTGCAACCTGCGCGGCCCACCCGCCAAGGTCGCGGTGCGCCCACCGCCATGGTCGTCGTGCGGGTCGTTCATGACGGGGCGGCGGCCGGCGCATCCTGACCTCGGTGGCGTCCGGGCACGCTGGCAAGGCGATGGCCGCTCCGGTGCGGGTGCACCGACGCGTGCTTCCCGGACGGCGGCCCGGACGCGGTCGGCAAGGAGGCCGTCGGTCGTGGCCGCTCAGGAGGAGGGTCGACGATGGCGGACGAACGCGGCAACGCCCACGAGGCACCCCGGGGTGCCGGCGAGGACGAGTCCTTGGGTGGGCAGGCCGGTGCGGCGGCCTGGGATGCGGTCCAGGCGCAGCTTCACGAGATGGTCGACCTGGCTCGGGACCTGGAACGGCACCTGGAGGGGCTCCACGGTGCGCGGGCCCACCGGCTGCGCCGGCTCGCCGAAGAGGTGGTCGAGCGGCTTCGGCCCGGCCCGTGACCCGGCCGCCCGATGGCGCATCGCCCGCCTGATGGCGACTCGCCCGCCCCACCGCCGCCGATGCCCGCGGCTTGCCGCCGGCGCCAGCGTCGCGAGGCCGGCCCCCTTCGCCCCTCAGCCGGCCGGCTGGCAGCGGCTGCAATAGCCGTAGACCTCGAAGGCGTGTCCCACCACGCGGAACCCGGGGTCCTGGGTCGGGACGGCGTGCAGGGTGGCCGTCGGGCACCACTCGACGCAGAAGGACTGCCCGCAGGCGACGCAGACGAAGTGGTGGTGGTGGCGGTCATCCCCCTGGTACTCGAAGCGGGTCCCGTCCCGGCCTTGCAGGTTGACGGGGCTGATCAGCCCGCAGTGCGTGAGGAGGGTCAGGTTGCGGTAGACCGTGTCCAGGCTGACCCTGGGATGACGGGCCCGCACCGCGTCGGTCACCTCCCGGGCGGTGACGGGCCGACCCGCCCGCATCACCGCCCGGAGGATCTCTAGGCGCTGCGGGGTGACCTTCAGCCCCCGTTCCTTCAACCGCTGGACCGCCCGCTGGAAGTTCACCGTGCCCCGACCTCCACAGCCGCCGACCCGGTGGGGCGGGAGTCGGCGTCCCGCTGGACCCGGGTTGGAAATCGGAATATTCCGAAATGGCTCGCTGCCGGTCGTCCCCGTTTCGTCGTCCCCTCGTCACCTCCAATCTAGCGGTGACGGCCTCCGGTGTCAAAGATTGCGCCCAGGCCAGGGCGAGCCATCGGGTCCGTCGGCCGCGGACCCGGTGTCCACCGGCGCCCGCGGGGTGGCCTGCTCCCTTGACAGGCCGGGGTGTTGGCCGCTATTACTAGTTCGGAATATTCCGATTCCACATCGCGAGTCGGAGGCGGAGGCCCGAGCCATGGCGTCCAGCCTGGGTCATGCCCGACGCGACCGCGGCGAGCCTGGACCCGCGCCGGACGAACCGGTCCACGGTGCGGGCGCGCCTGCGGGCGACCGGGGCGCCGAGCGGCACGCCGGCAGCGGGGGTCGACGCGCCCCGGCGGGCGAGCCAGGGGGGGCCACCCGTCCCGGTTCGAGCGGCCCCGCCGTGGTCGAGCTCGAGGACGTCGCCTTCGCCCACGGTGCCGACCCGGTGCTGGACGGCGTCTCCCTGACGGTGCGACGCGGCGAGTTCCTCGGGCTGGTGGGTCCCAACGGCTCGGGCAAGACCACGCTCCTCCGCGTCCTCCTCGGTCTCCTCGCGCCCACCCGCGGCCGGGTGCGCCTCTTCGGCCAGGACGTGCGAGCCTTTCGCCAGTGGTGGCGCGTGGGCTACGTCCCCCAGCGACCGGCTGCCCTGGCCGGTGGGTTTCCCGCCACGGTGGAGGAGGTGGTGGCCACGGGGCTCGTGGCCATCGGCCGCGCGTCCGCCGCGGCGCGACCGCGGTCGCCGCGGGAGGCCCTGGCCCTGGTCGGCATGGAGCACCTGGCGGGGCGTCCCATCGGCCGCCTCTCGGGCGGCCAGCAGCAACGGGTCTTCCTGGCCCGGGCGCTGGTCGGCCGGCCGGAGCTCCTGGTGCTGGACGAACCGCTGGAGGGCGTCGATGCCGCCACACAGGACCGCTTCTACCGGTTGCTGCGGGAGCTGCGGGAACGCGACGGTCTGACGGTGATCCTGGTCTCCCACGACGTCGGCGTCGTCAGCGCCGAGGTGACCACCCTGGCGTGCCTGAACCGGCGCCTGTTCTTCCACGGGCCCCCCGAGCGGTTGGCGCCGGGGACCATGGCCGAGCTCTACGGGTTCCCGGTGACCACCGTGCGTCACCGGCACTGATGGCTCGACCCGCCCGAGGGGGAATGGGTGACCGGCGGCAGCGCGGCGGCGTCCGCTGTCTGGACCGGTGGCGAGCCGAGGTGGCGGTCGGTGACTCCCTCTGTCGCCGGCAGCCGGTGGGCGGCGCGGCGCCGGCATGCGCCCCGCGGCCCCGATGGCGGAGGGCGTCCTCGGCTGCCGGCAGCCCTGCTGGCGGCGGGGCACTCCTGCCGTCGTGCCGGTGGGGGCGTCGGACGACCGATTCCTGCCCGGGCCGGCGGGAGGAGGGCCAGCGGCGGAGCGCGGGCGGGCGTCGGCGGAGGGAGGACGGGCGATGGCCGGCGTGAAGGAGCTGTTCCAGTACGACTTCATGGTTCGCGCCCTGATGGCCGGCACGCTGGTGGCGCTGCTGGCGCCGGTGGTGGGGACCTTCCTGGTGCTGCGACGCCTGTCCCTCATGGGGGACGCGCTGGCCCACGTCGCCCTGGCCGGACTGGCCGGGGGGCTCTGGCTCGGGGTGTACCCCACCGGTACGGCCCTCGGACTGGCCGTGGCGGCGGGTGCGGCCATGGAGGCGCTGCGGGCCCGCTACCGCCGGCATGGCGAGCTGGCGGTGGCCATCACGCTGGCGGCGTCCGTCGCCCTGGCGGCCGTGTTCTTCAGCCTCGGGGGGACGGGCGGGATCGACCTCTTCGCGTACCTCTTTGGCAGCGTGCTCACCGTCAGCCCGGCGGACGCGACGCTGATCGCCGGCTTGACGCTGGCGGTGCTGGGGGTGGTCGCGGTGCTCTACCGCGACCTGCTGGCCCTCACCCTGGACGAGGAGCTGGCTCGCGTCACCGGCCTGCCGGTGGGGGCCCTCAACGGCCTCTTCACGATGATGGCGGCCGCCGCCGTGGCGGCCAGCATGCGGGTCGTGGGGGTGCTGCTGGTCTCGTCGCTCATGGTGCTGCCCGTGGCGGCCAGCCTGCAGGTCGCCCGCAGCTTCCGGGCCGCCCTGGGCCTGTCCGTCCTGTTCGGCCAGCTGGCGGTGGGGGCGGGGCTGGTGGTGGCATACTGGCTGAACCTGCCGCCGGGCGCCACGGTGGTGCTGGCGGCTGTGGTGCTGCTTTTGGGCGCCCTGGCGGCGCGCCGGCTCTGGCCCGATCTGGGGCCGGCCTGAGGGGAGGAGCCGCGGCAGCCCGGGCGCGGCACCCGCGGTGGACGCAGGCGAGGAGCCGGGTCCAACGCCGGCAGGGGTCCGGGCGAGCGCCCGGCCCGAGAGCCGCGGCCGGCCCAGGCGGCAGCCCGGGCGCGGCGCCCGCTGAGCACACGGGACGGCGCGGCCCCGATGCCCGCGGTGGGCTCAGGAAAGGCAAGAGGGAGGGGACGGCATGCCGCTGCCGATGCCGGATGTGGTTGCGCGGGGCGAATCCCGCCGCCGACGGGGGCGGCGGGGATGGGGGCGGTGGGTCGGCGGGCTGCTGGTCGCCCTCATCATGGCGCTGGCCGCGCTGGCCGCCGGTTGCGGGCCCCGGGGCGGGGGTGACGGCCCGGCCGCCCCGGGGCGTGCGGGTTCGTCGGAGGAACGGGCGCGCCTGCCGGTGGTGGTGACCTTCTACCCCCTGGAGTACATGGCGCGGTCCATCGGCGGCGACCGGGTGGCGGTGACCGCCCTGATCCCGCCCGGCGCCGACGCCCACCACTGGGAGCCGCGCCCGGCCGACGTGCGGGCCGTGGCGGAGGCGCGGGTCTTCATCTACAACGGCGCGGGGCTGGAGCCGTGGGTCCCGCGGCTGCTGAAGGCCGCGGGCCGCTCGGGGCGGATCGACGTCGAGGCGGCAGCCGGCCTGCCCTTGGTCCCCGCAGGCACCGCCACGCGGGTCCTGGGAGCGGGGGGCGGATCCGCCGGCGCCCCGGCCGACCGGGACGGTCACGGGCATGGGGACCACGGGCACGCCGAGGGGAGCGCCGCCGACACCCCACCGGATCCCCATGTGTGGCTGGATCCCGCGTTGGCCGCCCGCCAGGTGCGCACCATCGCCGACGCCCTGGGGCGGGCCGATCCCCCGGGACGCGCCGTCTACCTGCGGCGCGGTGAGGCGCTCGCCCGCCGGCTGGAGGAGCTGGCTGCCGAATACCGGCAGCTGGCCCGCTGCCCGCGGCGGGAGCTGGTGGTCAGCCATGCCTTCCTGACCTATCCGGCCCACCGCTACGGGCTCGTCCAGATCCCGATCGAGGGCTTCGCGGAAGAGCGGGAGCCGGGCCCGCGGCAACTGGCGGCGGTGGCCGCGTTCGTCCGGGAACGGGGCCTGCCCTACATCGTGGTCGAACCCGGCGCCGCCGGGGCGGCCGCGACGCTGGCCCGGGAGACCGGGGCGCGGCTGCTCGAGGTCCATCCCCTCGAGACGCTGACCGCGGCCGATCGCCAGGCGGGGCGGGACTACCTGTCCTTGCTGGAGCAGAACCTGGACCGGCTGCGGCTCGCGTTGGGCTGTGGCGGCTAGGGCCTGGCGTCGGCGGGAGGGAACATCCTTCGGGTCGCGAAGTATCCTGCATCCTTCCCCAGCCGACCTGCCATCCGCCGGGCGGAGGAGGCGACCGTCGTCGTGCGAGGCGCCCTCGGCTATCTGGTGCTGCTCAGCATCGCCCACCTGGTCACCGACCTCAACCAGGGCGGCATGCCCGCCTTGCTGCCCCAGCTCAAGGAGGACTACGGCCTGACCTACGCCCAGCTGGGCGTGGTGCTGCTGGTGCTGAACATCACCTCGTCGCTGATCCAGCCGCTCTTCGGGTACTGGAGCGACAAGCGGCCCCAGGGCTGGCTGGTGGCGTTCGGGCCCCTGCTGGCGGCGGCGGGGCTGGCGCTGGTGGGGTTCGCGCGGAGCTATGAGGGCGTGCTGCTGGCGGCGGTCCTGTGCGGGATCGGCGTCGCCCTCTTCCACCCCGAGGGGGCCCGGGCGGCCCGCGGCGTCGCGGGGGGACAGCGGGCCACGGCCATGTCCATCTTCTCCGTCGGGGGCAACCTGGGGTTCGCCCTGGGACCGGTGGTCGCCGTCGCCCTGGTGCGCGCCTGGGGACCGGAGGGCCTCGCCTGGCTGGTCTTGCCCGCGGCGTTGCTGGCCGTCGCAGCCATGGCCGCGTTGCCGGGCATGGCGCGGCGGGAACGGGAGGCCGCCGCGGGCGCGGTGCGCCACCCGGCGGCTATCGCCTCGGGGACCGCGGCGCCGCCGGGACCGTCGGGCAGGGGGCGAGTCGCAGCGAGCGGCGAACGGTCGTCCGGAGACGCGCAGCCGGCGACCGGCGCGGCGCGCCGGGACCGGCCCGCCACCGGGACGGGGAGCGGGGCGGGGTCTGCGTCCGCGGCGAGTGCGGGGCAGGCGGCTGCGCCCAACTGGTTCGCCGAGGCGCTCCTCATCGGGGTGGTGGGCGTCCGGTCGTGGTTGCAGTTCGGCGTCCTCAGCCTGATGCCGTTCCTCTATTTGGAGAAGGCGGGTGCCGACGGGGTCTCCACGGGCGTGCTGCTCTTCGTCTTCCTGGCCGCGGGGGCCGTGGGGACCCTGGTGGGAGGGCCGCTGGCCGACCGGATCGGGACGCGGACGGTGCTGATCGCGTCGATGGCGGCGCTGATCCCCTTGCACTGGGCGCTGGTGCACGGACCGGCCTGGGCGACCCTGCCGCTGCTGGCGGCCACCGGGTTCGCCCTGGTGGCCACCTTCAGCATCACCCTGGTGATGAGCCAGGACTTCATGCCGGGCCATGTGGCCGTGGCCTCGGGGCTCAACACCGGCTTCTCCATCGGCCTGGGCGGCATCGGGGCCGCCGCCCTGGGGGCCCTGGCGGACCGCTGGGGCCTGGAGGCGACCCTGTCCGCCATGGTGCTGCTGCCGGTCATCGGACTCTTGCTGACCCTCCTGGTGCCGGTGCCCGAGCGGGACCGGCGGCAGCGGGGGGCGCAGGCCGCGGGCCGGGCGCGGCCGGCCGAGACGTGAGGGAGGGGCGCCGGACCGTCCGGTTCCGGTGGAGGCACCGGGGAGCGGCGTGCCCGCGCCGGATGCGGGCGTCATGCTATGCTCCGGACTGGCACGATCCTCGCCCATGAACCGCAACGCCTCACCGTGGCCGGTGCTGCCGGCCACTGCGTCACTCCTCCCACCGCGTGCGCCACACAAGGATGATGGACCACGACGTAGTCTATGGCAACTCGTTCCATCGGGCCAGAACCGGATGCGCTCCGTGAGCGACCGGGCTTACACTGGAGTCGGCGGCAGATCCCCCGGTGGCGATACCCGTGGTGACCCGGGTGCCCCATGGGGAGCACCCGTGCGCCCAGCTACCGGTGGCGAGGGGGCGATGCGATGCGCAGGCGATGGTGGCTTGCACTCGCTGGCCTGGCGGTGGTCGCCGTCGTGGCCCTGGTGGTGCTGCAAACGGGAGCCGGCTGGGATCCGCGCCCCAATGGCCCCGCGACGCCGGCCCCCGAGCCGGCGGCCGGCTCGGGCGACAGCAAGGGCGAGGGCGGCTTTCGCGGCATGACCCTACTGGATCCGCAGCCGGCGCCCGATTTCGCCCTGCCCGCGGCCGATGGTTCGACCTTCCGCCTGGCCGACCAGCGCGGCAAGATCGTGCTGCTCTTCTTCGGCTACACCTACTGTCCCGACGTCTGTCCGGCCACTCTGGCCGTATGGCGGGAGCTGGCGGACCGCTTGCAGGACGATGCTGACAGCGTCCGTATGGTGTTCGTCACCGTGGACCCCGAGCGGGATACGCCCGAGCGGCTGCGGGAGCACCTGCCCCAGTTCGGCCGGCACATCGTCGGCCTGACGGGGACGCGGGAGCAACTGCGGCCCGTGTGGGATGCTTACGGCGTGAAGCCCGAGCGCATCGAGCTGCCTGAGAGCTCCATGAAGTACGCGGTAGCCCACCCGGCCCAGGTGTACCTGATCGACCAGGAAGGGCGCCAGCGCCTCCTCTATCCCCTGGGCTTCACCGCCGAGGACATCGAGGCGGACATCCGGTTGCTGCTGGCGCAGGGGAATTGAACCCGGCCTATAGTCTGTTACGGTCGATCCCGGCCCGGCGACTGCTCGGCCACGGGTCGCCTTGACCTGAGAGGAGGGCCGTAATGGTGCGATCGTGGCGGAACGTCATGCGCTTTCGCTTTCTGGTGCTCGCCGGCGCCGTGGCCATCGTCCTCGGCGCCCTGGCAGGCTGCGGCGGCCAGGCCGGGTCGACCCGGCAACCTGCGCCCGGTGGCGGTGCCGAGCAGGCCGGCGGGCCCGGGGTGACGATCACCGATGCCTGGGTACGGGCGGCCGCTGAGGGTGACATGTCGGCGGCTTATTTCACCGTGACGAACCAGGGCCAATCCGCGGTCCGCCTCACCGGCGTGCGCACCGGCGTCGCGGGCGAGGCGGAGGTTCACGAGAGCATGCAGGAAGGGAACACGGTGCGCATGCAGCCCGTCGCTGCCGTGGAGATCCCGGCCGGCGGCCGCGTCACCTTCGCCCCCGGCGGGTACCACGTGATGCTCATGGACCTGAAGCAAACGCTGCACCCCGGGGACCGGGTCGACCTGACCCTGGTCTTCGAGGGCGGCCTGGAGGTGCCGGTGACCGCGGAGGTCCGGGACACGGCCGGCACGAGCACCGGTGGAGGTGGAGGGGAGCATTCGGGAGGGCACTGACGCGCCGGCCGGTGGCCGGCAGGCTACCCCGCCCTGGGCCGGGCCGGTAGCCAAGGCGCCGTCCCGCCCTGGGGCATGGACCGCCGCGGCCGGGGAGCCCCGGCTTAGGGGAAGCCCCGGCCGCATCCCCTGGACTTGGCCGGTCGCGCCGGCCCGTTCCCGAATCCTCCGGCCAGGCCGGGGCTCTTGCCCGCGTCGGAGGTTCGCGCGCTCCCCCTACGTCCCGGTCACCGGCACGCGCCGCCCGCGCCCCTGATCCTGCACCTTGGGGATCTCGACCCGCAGCACGCCGTTCCGGCAGCGGGCCTGCGCCCCCTCGGGGTTGACCCGCTCCGGCAGCGGCACCACCCGGTGGAACCGGCCGAAGCGCCGCTCCATCAGGTAGTACCCGTCGCCCTCGTTGCGGGTCTCGCGCCGGGTCTCGGAGCGGATCACCACCCGGTCTTCGTAGACGTCCAGCTGGATGTCCTCCGGCTCGACCCCGGGCATCTCCGCTTCAACGACCACCTTGTCCCCGGCGTCGGTGACGTCGACGGACGGGCGCTGGCCGAAGGCCCAGTCCGCCTCGCCATCCAAAGCGCGCCAGAAGTCCCACGGGCGCCAGAACATCTCACGCCAGCTGCCCAGGCCGCGGCCGGCAGGCGCGGGCCACGACCAGCGGTCCAGGTCGGTGCGCATCCCCACGCGGACCACCTCCTGTCCATCGGTGCAGGCGGGCCGTTCCCGCTAGGAAGTATGTCCGCGGGAGTCCTCGCCAACCGCCGGCCCGCGCACCTCCACCCGCAGGGAACGCAGGCGGTTGATGGCCGCTCCCACCTCGAACAGCCGCGGCAGGGCCAGGTCGCCCGCCGGGGTGGGGAAGGGGGAGACGCGGTCCAGGCCGTGTTCGTCCAGCTCGGCGTACAGGGCCTCCAGAGCCTCCCGCAGGGTGCGCCGGCCGTCCAGGTAGCGGCCTGTCATGTACCGGATCATGGCGCCCACCGCCCGGGTCTGGGAGGGGTCCACCAGCTGCTCGACGGCGCTCAGATCGATCTCCTCGACGCCGAAGGTGATCTCGTCGGTGCCGTGGGCGCGGATCTTGACCTTGGCGCCGCGGCGCGGATCCAGGCTGGCCGGAAGCGGCACCCGCTGGGGTACGGGCGGGAAGGGGCCGGGGTCTTCGGCGATGCGCCCCGTGGGGAAGCGGGCGGCCACCTCCCGGGCCTCGGCCGTGGCGTCCTGGGCGCGGTAGGCGTCCATCCGGATCACGGTGTCGGCCACGTCCAGGTAGTCGCCCGCCCCGCCCACCACCAGGATGCTGGAGACGCCCCGGTCGCGGAAGAGCGCCCGCACCCGGTCGATGAAGGGCGTGATGGGCTCGCGGTCCTTGCTGACCAGGGCCTGCATGCGCCGATCCCGGATCATGAAGTTGGTGGCGCTGGTGTCCTCGTCGATCAGGAGCACCCGCGCCCCCAGCTCCAGGGCCTCCATGATGTTGGCCGCCTGGCTGGTGCTGCCCGAGGCCTCGTCGGTGGAGAAGCGGCGGGTGTCGGCGTCGAAGGGCAGGTTGCGGATGAACGGGCTGATGTCCACCTGCTCGATGCGGCGGCCGTCCTCGGCCCGGATCTTCACCGCCGTGGGGTCCGTCACCACCAGTTCCCGGCCGTCGCCGGGGATGTGGTCGTAGACGCCGCGGGCCAGGGCCCGCAGCAGGGTCGACTTGCCGTGATAGCCCCCGCCCACGATCAGCGTGACGCCCCGCGGGATGCCCAGGCCCCGCACCTTGCCCCGGTGGGGGGTGTCCAGCTCGACGGCCAGGGAGTCCGGCGCCGTGAAGGGGATCACCCGCGGCCCGCGCAAGGGCCGGTCGCTGACCCCGCTCTCCCGGGGGAGGATCGCCCCGTCGCCCACGAAGGCCACCAGGCCGTGCTCGGCCAGCGCCTCGCGCAAGGCGGCCTGGTCCTCGGCCACGGCGACGTGTCGCTCCAGGTCGCGGTGGTCGCTTGGCTTGAGGACCAGGGCCGTCTCCACCAGCCTCGGGACATCCTGGCACAGCATCTCGATGGCCTGCCGGCCCAGGATGCGACGGCCCGCGGCGGGCAGACCCGCGAAGAAGCGCACCTCCACCCGATGGGGGTGGACCACGCAGGCCGTCCGCGGGAGGATCTCCTGGCCGGGGCGGTCGACGGTGATCAGACCGCTCTTGCCGCTGCCGCGCCGCGCGGCGGCGGCCCCTGCCGCGCGGTGGAAGCGGCGCAGCAGCCAGTCCGCGGTGGCGGTGCGGCGAAGGGGCGTGGCGGCGGCCCAGTCCGGCAGCTGCATCCGCGCCGGCGCCATGATGATGCGAAGCCGCGAGGGGGCGGCGAAGGGGTCCCCCTGGACGTGGTCGATGGCCAGGACGAACGAGCCGAAGTCGTAGCTGCCCGCGATGTCCTTGTAGGCCGGGTAGCCGCGGCCGTCGATGCGGCCGAGGATCTGCCGCAGGTCGTCACGGGTGCGGGTCACCGTCGCGCGCACGCTGGTTCGACCTCCGGGAACTCGCGGTCCGGGTGCGCAGCCCGGGACCTCGGTGCCGTCGGCGGGGGACATGCGCACCCGCTTTGCATGTTACCGTGCCCCGCGGGGCGGGGCTACGCGGTGCGCCAGCAGGCTGGCCCAGGCCATGGCATGGGAAGGCCAAGCAAGGAAATATAGCGTATGCTGTCCTGTCAGTACGCATTCTGTCAACGGTGCCGCAGAATAGTCCGAAAAACCCACTGCGGCACAGGAAACGCTGTCCCAGTTGCTCGCAACTCGCCACAGGATCCCTGGATACGTTTGAGGACGCCCCATCTGGCGGGTACGCTGGAAACATCCCAGTACCAAGTGATGCAAAGGGGGTGTGTTCATCTTGGGGCGGCCGCTGATCGAAGTCGATCCCACGCGACCTGTGGAGGAACAGCGGGAGGTCTTACAGAATCGTTGGCACCCGGACATCCCGGCTGTCGTTGAGGTGCGTCCTGGAGACACGTTCGTCGTAGAATGCTTGGACTGGACCGGGGGACAGGTCCGTAACGATGATGATGCCTCCGACATCCGGGACATGGACCTGACTCCCAACCACCACCTAACAGGCCCCATTGCTGTCCGTGGAGCGGAACCAGGAGATATCCTGGTGGTCGACATCCTTGACCTGGGTCCGCACCCCAAGATGAAATGGGGCTATACGGGAATCTTCGCGAGGTCCAATGGCGGCGGCTTCCTGACGGACCACTTCCCTGAGGCGCATAAAGCGATCTGGGACTTTCACGGTGTTTACGCGACATCCCGACACGTGCCCGGCGTGAAGATTCCTGCGATTCCTCATCCGGGCATTTTAGGCACGGCACCGTCTCACGAGTTATTGCAGCGTTGGAACGAACGCGAGCGTAAACTCATTGCACGGGATCCGAACCGCGTGCCGCCCCTTGCGTTACCGCCAGAGCCGCGTAACGCCATTCTCGGTTCGTTGCGTCCCGGAACCCCGGAATACGAGCGGATTGCCCGAGAAGCGGCACGGACGATACCCCCACGCGAGAATGGGGGAAACCGCGACATCAAAAACCTCACCCGCGGCGCTCGTGCCTATCTTCCCGTTTACGTACCTGGGGCAAAGCTGACGGTCGGTGATCTCCACTTCACCCAGGGTGATGGCGAGATCACGTTCTGCGGTGCCATTGAGATGGCCGGGTGGATTGAGTTACACGTCGATCTAATCAAGGACGGAATGAACAAGTACGGGATCCGGCATCCGATGTTCGAGCCAAGCCCGATCGAGCCGCGGTTTTCACGCTATCTGGTATTTGAAGGATATTCGGTCGATGAAGAGGGGGAACAGTATTACCTGGACCCCCATGTGGCCTACCGACGGGCGTGTCTCGAAGCGGTCGAGTACCTCAAGGGATTCGGTTATACCGGGGAGGAGGCGTACACCATCTTGGGGGCAGCACCCGTAGAGGGGCGTATCAGCGCGATCGTGGACATTCCTAACGCCTGCTGCACGTTGTGGCTGCCCACGGAGATCTTTGAGTTCGACATCCGACCCGGGACCCAGGGGCCCGTTGCGCGGGTCCAGGGTGGCCGGCTGGCCCGGGCCAGGTGAGGCGGCGAGGTGGATCGATCACCGGCAAAGGGCGCGGAGGCGGGCCAACCCCCGCGCCCTTGTGATTTGAGGACCGGGGGCGTTGGAGCCTGTTGCTCCGTGAACGCACCGCTGGAGCTCCCCGACCGGCCGGGATCCGTCCTGGTTGGATCAGGAGCGGGTGGGCGGTGCGGACGGGGAGGACGTGCTGGTATCCGTCAACGGCGAGGGGGAGATCGTGCTGAACCCGCTCCCGCGGCCGCGGAGCCTCAAGGCGCTGGGGAAAACGTACTGGCGGTACCGGGTGGCGAGAAGACAGAGGCGCGGACGGCCGTTCGCAACCAGCGAGCCTGCCGCTGGGTGGAAGAGCACGGCCTTGAGCCGGTCGAAGGCTCGGTGCTGGCGGGGGTGGCGGCCGGCCAGAGGGCGCGGTGAGGAGGTCGCCCGTGGCCACGTGGCTGCGGGACACCGACGTCATCCACCCCACACGCCCGCTCCCCGGGTCGGAATTCCGGCCCGGGGCTTTGGTTTTTACGGGTCGGTTGTCCGCCGGAACCGGGTGTGGCCAGGCCGGAGATGTGCTGGCGCTCCTGTATGGCGCGCGGCACCCTTGGCCAGCATAGGCATAGAAGAAATGCGCGATACGTGCGAAATGTTGCCCAAGGAGGAGCGGAGGGGCTAGAGTGGTGGTAGGAAGAGAGGGGGTCCGGCTCATGTCCGTGGCGCTGAACCTTGACCGGCAGACGGTCGAGGCGTTGCGGCGGACTGCCGCGTCGGATCAGCGTGCGGCGTTGAGGGAGCATCTGCTGGAGCGAGTCGTCGATCCCATGCTGGAAGCGATTACGAAGCTCATCAACGAGAACCCCGACGCGGCGCACCAGGGTCTTCGCTTGGAGCTGAGCATCCAGGCCGAGCGGCTTGAAGGAGAGTATCTGACGACGGCGGAGGTTGCGCGGCGCTTTCGGGTCAGCCAACAGCAGGTGCGCCGATGGTGCGAGAGCGGCCGGATCCAGGCGGAGAGGACGCCTGGCGGAACCTGGCGAATCCCTGCGGCCCAGTTTCAAGGCAAGCTGACCTCCGTTCCGTTTGAGAGCAAGCAGAAGCCGAAGGACTGGGCGGGCCTGGCAGGGGCTTGGGAGGACTACCCCGAGCTGGGCCGGCAAATCCGGGAAGATCGCGAGGAATGAGGCGTGGCCGAACAAGAGGCGTTCGTCGTCGATACTACCGTGGCCACGCACTTCCTCGAAGGACACCCTGCTGTCGTCCAGTGCCTGCAGGAGCTTCGGGCGCGAGGCTGCCGCATCTTCTTTTCAGAAGTGACGCGGGCTGAATTGCTGAGTACCGCCGGTCTGACACCGGAACGCATTCAGGAGATCGAGGCACTCATGGACCTCTCGGACGATGTGATCGCGGTCGATGCCGAGATCGCGCGCAAGGCCGGGGAGCTGCGGCGGCTCCGGCAGCGGGGACGGGCAGGCGAGCGGTGCCCGACATGCGGCAAGCGTCTCGAAGGGAAGCTGAAGCTGCCCGACGCTTTAATCGCGGCAACGGCTCTGTCCGAAGACGCGGTGCTCATAACCGACAACGAGCGGGATTTCCGCGGTTTGCCGATCCAAATTCTGAACCCGTTAGCCATCGCAAATGGGGATCAGGCAGACCGTTGAGCGAGGCGGGACGCGGACCGGGCCGGGTGAGCCGGCCCGGTCCTTTGCCTTGTATGGGTACGACGACCCCCTGGCGGTGTTGGTCTCCAGCCGTTGCGGTGCCGGTCTTACCCGGCGGCCGGCCGGCGCCGGATTCCCGCTTCCTCCGGGGCCGCCTGCTGTAAAGCAGGTCTTCCGCCCCGTCCACGGGCGTTTCCCGTCTGCGGGCCACTCCCGGCGACGGCGGCCACAAGGCCGCGACATTCCACGCTGTGCTCTCGTCCCGGTCGAGCCGCCCGAGTCGGGGGTGGCGCGCTGGGGCCTTTCCGATGGTGTCCAGAGAGAGCCGTACCTGCGCCGGGCTTCGCATGCCCGACCCGCCCACGGTCGGGGAGAGGGTTCCCGTACTCCAGCTCGAATCCCCCCAACAGGTCCATCGCCAGCGAGCCGGCCCGCGGGGGCCGGCTCGACCCATCGACCGAGGTGACGTCATGACGGGATCCCATGGTGCGACCCAGCCTGCCAACGGCCGGCGCCCCATCACCTCCCGCGACCTGCTGGACCTCCGGTTCGTGGGCGATCCCCGCATCGCCCCCGACGGGGACCGGGTGGTGTGGGTCGAGCGCTGGATCGACGCCGACCGGAACCAGTACCGGTCCAACCTGTACGCGGCCCCGGCGTCCGGTGAGGGCCCGCCGGCGCCGCTGACCACCGGACCGGGCATCGACCGGGCGCCCCGGTGGTCGCCTGACGGCCGCTGGCTGGCCTTCCTCTCCGACCGGCCGTTGCCCGGCGACGGGACAGGGAGGAGGGCCGGCTCCGCAGGCAAGGCCGGCGAGGCCGCCGGCCGGGGGAACGAGAAGCCCCGGCCCCAGCTCTATCTCTTGCCGGCGCACGGTGGCGAGGCGCGCCTGCTCACCCGCTTCAAGCAGGGGGTGAGCCCCGCCGGCTGGTCGCCCGACGGCCGCTACCTGTCGGTGGTGGCGCAGGTTCATCCGGAGCGGGGGCTGGAGGCCGTTGGGGACCCCGAGCCGGGCGACGACGATCCGTACCGGCGTCACACCCGCGGCGTGAAGGTGATCCGCCGGCTGGCCTACAAGTTGGACGGCGTCGGCTACTTCACCGATCACCGCCACCATGCGCTGGTGCTGGACCTGGGGGACGGCGATGCCCACCTGGCGCAGGTCGCCCCGCCCGGTGCGGCCACCGTACCCTGGTTCCAGATCACCGCGGGCGAGTACGACGTTCGCTGGGTGACCTGGATGCCCTCGGGTCGCGAGCTGCTGGTGGTGACGAACCCGCATCCCGACGCCGACCGCCAGCCCTGGACCGACGTCTACCTGGTGCCCTTCCACCCGGCCGGCGGGGAGGGCGGGGCCGGTTCCGGGGCGACCGGCGAGGGGCCCCTCGACCTCTCCCGCGACCCGCTGCCGCCGGGCGTCCGCAAGCTGACCAGCTCGGACCTCGACGTCTACGAAGCGCTGCCGTCGCCCGACGGCCGCTGGATCGCCGTCCGGGGCCAGGACGCCCGCCGCTACCGGGCCTATAGCAACACCCACCTGTACCTGATCGCCGCCGACGGCAGCCAGCGGCGCTGCCTCACCGCCGAGGCCGACCTGACGGTGGGCGACGAGAGCGTCAACGATGTCGTCGGTGAGCCCGGGGCCGTGATGGCGTGGGCTCCCGACGGGTCGGGTCTCTATGCCCTGGTCAGCCGCCGTGGGGAGGTGCAGCTCTACTGGTTCGGGGTGGACGGGACGATCCGCCCGTTGACCGATGGTCCGCAGGTGCTGCGGGGGATCAGCATCGACCGGGCGGGCCGGCGCTGCGCCTACCTTCGCTTGACGGCGACGGAGCCGGGCGAGGTGTGGATCGCCGAGCTTCCTTCCCGGGATGAACCGGCCGCGGCCGCCGTGGGCGGCGGCGGGGCGGCCGCCGCCCCGGGCACGGCAGGGGACGGCCCCGCGGAGGCCGGTGCCGGTTCCTCCGGCAAGGATGGCCGTACTGCCGCCGTGGAGGCCGGCCTCGCGGCGGCCGACGGTCCGACCGAGGGGCCGGCCGGCGGGGCGACCCGCAACGGCCACCCCGTGATCCAGGGCCGGCGCCTCTCCCGGGCCAACGACCGGTGGCTGGCCGAGGTGGAGGTCGTCGAGCCGGAGCACTTCACCTTCGAATCCGACGGGAACGTCCTCGACGGCTGGCTCATGCGGCCCGTGGGCTTCGAACCGGGCAAGCGGTACCCGGCGATCCTCCAGATCCACGGCGGCCCCATGGCCATGTACGGGTACGCCTTCTTCCACGAGTTCCAGCTGCTGGCCGCCCGCGGCTACGCCGTGTTCTACACCAACCCGCGGGGCAGCCAGGGTTACGGCCAGGCCTTCTGTGCGGCCATCCGGGGCGACTGGGGCAACCGCGACTACCGGGATCTGATGACCTTCGTCGACGCGGTGCTGGAGCGGTACGACTTCATCGATCGACAGCGGCTCGGGGTGGCGGGCGGCAGCTACGGGGGCTACATGACCAACTGGATCGTCACCCACACCGACCGCTTCCGGGCGGCGGTGACCATGCGCTGCGTGGCCAACGAGCACAGCTTCTTCGGCACCAGCGACATCGGCTTCTACGACCTCTTCGACCTGGAGGTGCCGCCGTGGGAGGACCCGCTGCGGTACCTGGCGATGTCGCCCATCCACCACATCGCCCGGTGCAAGACGCCGCTCCTGGTGATGCACTCGGAGATGGACCTGCGCTGTCCCATCGAACAGGCGGAGCAGCTCTACACGGCGCTCAAGGTCCTCGGCGTGCCGACGGAGTTCGTCCGCTTCCCCGAGGAGAGCCACGGCTTGAGCCGCGGTGGCAAGCCCTGGCACCGGGTCTACCGGCTGGATCGCATCGTCGACTGGTTCGACCGCTACCTGCAGCCGGAGCGGTCGACGGGGGCGCGCTCGCCGGCGCCGTCGGAGGAACCGGCGGCCCGGGGCTAGGCCCGCGGCCGCGACGCGCCAGGCCCAGCTCCTTCTCGGTCGTCCCCCGGGGCGGACCTTGCTCGACAGGGCGTCCGTTGAAGGAGGCGGCGGAGCGGCTGCGGCGGTCGGTGTTCGTGGAGGACGAGGGCCGGGCGGGCGCGGGCGGTGCTTGCCGCGGCCAGAGGCGGGCAAGGGGGATGGGGGCCGAAGCCATGCTGATCGACTACCACATGCACCTGGAGCGGGGCGGGCTGACCCGGGAGTACCTGCTGCGGTTCGTGGAGACGGCCCGGGCCCGCGGTGTGGACGAGATCGGCATCACCGAGCACGCGTACAACTTCGTCGAGGGGGCGCCGCTGCTGGGCCGCCCGTGGTACGTGGAGCGCTACAGCAGCGGCTTCCGCATGGCGGACTACATCGCCCTGCTGCAGGCCGCCCGCGCCGAGGGCCTGCCGGTGAAGGCGGGCATCGAGATGGACTACGTCCCCGGCCGGGAGGAGGACATCCGTGCCTTCCTGGCTGCCTATCCGCTGGACTTCGTCATCGGTTCGGTGCACTGGATCGACGACTGGGGCTTCGACCTGGATCCCGCCAGCTGGCCCGGGCGCGACGTCCGGGAGGCGTACCGGCGCTACTTCGACCTGGCGGAGCGGGCGATCCGCAGCGGGCTCTTCGACGTCTTCGGGCACCCCGACGTGATCAAGGTGTTCGGCTACAAGCTGCCGCCCGAATACCGGGACGAACTGGCCGAGTATCACCGGCGCCTGGCGCGGGCGGCGGCGGAGGCCGGGGTGTGCCTGGAGATCTCCAGCGCCGGGGTGCGCAAGCCGGTCGGGGAGTTCTACCCGGACCCGGGCATCCTGGATGAGGCGCGACGGCTCGGGGTGCGGGTGACCCTGGCCTCCGACGCCCACGAGCCCGAACACGTGGGATGGGCGTACCCGGAGCTGGTCGCCTACGCCCGGGCCCATGGATTCGAGACGGTGACGGTGTTCGAGGGGCGGGTGGGGCGACAGGAGCCGCTGGGATAGATCGCTTGGTGGACGGCGTTGGGGGCGTCCGACGGGGTGGACGGCGCGGGCGCCATGGGGAATCGCAGGACCCCATGGAGCGCGGCGCGCACGCCGGGGGCTCCCGGAGGGGCCGGCGGTCCGGGACGCCGACCGGTGGCCGCGGGTTCGGATGCCCCCGGGGCGATGGGAGGTGGTGGACGTGGCCGTCGGCGGGACATGGGGCATCGGGGACCGGGACCTGGAGCTCCTGCTCTGGGCGGCGGCCCTGCGGGCGCAACGAGCGAAGCGGCCCGCCGGCATCGGTGCATCGGGGCTGCAGGGTGCCGCGGGCGCCGCCGGGACCGACGCGACGCCCTCGGCCCCGATGCCATCCGGTTCGCAGCCTCCTGAGCCCGTCATCGGCGCCGCTTCCCGGGCCCGGCCAAACCCCGGGCACCTCGACTTCGCGGCGACGCTGGCGTCGCTCCTCGCGCTGGAGGGCTGGACGGGGGGAGCGGCGCTGGCGGAAACGGCGCTGGCTTTCGGCATCGCGGCGACGGGCGGACGCGGTTCCCCGGCGACGGTGGGGTGGGGCGCCCTCCCGGGGGCCAGCGGGTTGTGGGGGCCCTGGCGGCCCTGGGTGCGGCCGGGGCCGACGCCGCCAGCGCGGTCGCCAGCGCAGGAGGGACCCCGTCCGGGGACGATGCGTCGCCATGGCCCCGCGATCGGCTGGAGACCCTGGCCGATGTGGCCGCCCGCCGCCACGGCCTCGATCCCGCCCTGCTCCGCGCGGTGATCGAGGTGGAATCCGGCTGGAACCCGCTGGCACGCTCGCCGGCGGGCGCCCTCGGCCTGATGCAGCTCATGCCGGCCACCGCACGGGCGCTGGGTGTCACCGACCCCTGGGATCCTTGGCAGAACCTCGAGGCCGGCGCCCGCTACCTGCGCCAGCAGCTGGAGCGGTTTGGCGACATCCGCCTGGCCCTGGCGGCCTACAACGCGGGGCCCGGTGCCGTGCAGCGGTACGGGGACGTTCCTCCCTATCGCGAGACGCAGGCCTACGTGGAGCGGGTGCTGGCCCTGTGGCGCCGGGGCGGGGCCGATGCCGGCCTGCGCGGCTAGCCCCGGCGTTCGGGGGGTTCCGCCCTCCCGCCGTCCCCGTGTTCCTGCCCTCCACCGCATGCGGCGCGGTCTCGTCACCGGGTGCGCTCGCTGGATGCGGGCCGGTGGAACGGGACCTGCGGTGCTGGGAGGATGGACGCGGAAGGCCTCACCCGCGCCGCGGGTGAGGCCTTCCGCCTTCCGCCGGCAGGCGACCCGGTTGCACCCGCTCGCGGCGATCCTACTCCAACAGTTCCTGGGCGGGCACGACCGCGCCGTCGTAGTTCTCTTCGATGTACTCCTTGACCTCGGGACCCACCAGGACCTCCGCCAGCGCCTTGAGCTCCGGCCGGTCCACGTCCTCCGGCCGCACCACCAGCACGTTGGCGAAGGGCGAGTCGGCGTCCTCGATGAACAGCGGCTCGGGGTTCTTCATCGCCCCCGCCTTCTTCGCCTCCAGCACGTAGTTCGTGTTGATGGCCGCCAGATCCACGTCGGCCAGGGTGCGCGGGATCAGCTCGGCCGCCACCTCGCGGATCTCCAGGTTCTTCGGGTTCTCCACGATGTCCCGCACCGTGGCGGTGTAGTCCGCGCCCTCCTCGAGCTTGATCAGACCGGCCGACTGCAGGAGCAGCAGCGCCCGCCCGCCGTTGGTCGGGTCGTTGGGGATGGCCACCGTGGCGCCGTCCCGCAGCTGGCCGAGATCGCTGATCTTGTCGGAGTAGAGCCCCATGGGCTCGATGTGCACCTTGGCCAGCGGCGTCAGCTTTGTCCCGTGGTCCGCGTTGAACTGGTCCAGGTAGGGGATGTGCTGGAAGTAGTTGGCGTCCAGCTCGCCGTCCACCAGGGCCGGGTTGATCTTGGTGTAGTCGCTGAACTCGATGACCTCCAGCTTGATGCCCTGCTTCTCCAGGGCCGGCGCCGCCACGTCGCGGAGGATCTCGGCGTGGGGGACGGCGGTGGCGCCGACCTTCAAGGTGACGGATCCCTGCGTGCCCGCGGACCCGTTGCCGCCGGCCGCACCCTCATCGGCCGCAGCGCCGGACGAACCGGCCGACGGGCCGCCTCCGCAGCCGGCCGCCACGGCCGCCACCAGCAAGACCGTCAACGACATCGCGATCCGCCGGATCCAGCGCCGGCGCGGGGGGAGAGGGGAGCCTGCACGCATCGGGCTGCGACCTCCTTCCCGTCCACCGCTCGGCCGCGTTCGCCATCGGGCGGTGGACGTGGCTGTTCTCACCCATCGCGTCCCCATCACCCCCTCGCGGACGAACCGGCCGCTCCCGCGGACCATCCCCCATGCCCGCTTGCCGCGCCGACCCGGTGCCCAAGACCCGGCGTGCTCCATGGGCCGGGACGCCAAGCCGGATCGGGCGGCGGTCCCTGGCCGTCCCGAGCCGCGGCCCCCGGCGGCCGGAGGGCGGCGGACGCCGGTCCGCCGCCCTCCGGCCGCCGGGGGCGGTGCCGGCTCACCGGTGGTTGAGCCGCCGGGCCAGCGACTCGCCAGCCCACTGGACCAGCTGCACCAGCGCCACCAGGAGCACCACGCAGGCCAGCAACACCCCGGCCTCCCACCGCTGGTAGCCCATGCGGAAGGCCAGGTCGCCCAGGCCGCCGCCCCCGACGGCGCCCGCCACCGCGGAGAACTCGATGAGGCCCACGGTGGCGATGGTCACCCCCAGCACCACGGCGGGCAGCGCCTCGGGCAGCAGCACCTTGGTCACCACCTGCCAGGGGGTCGCCCCCATGGCGACCGCCGCGTCGATGGTGCCGCGGTCCACCTCCCTGAGCGCGGTCTCCACGACCCGGGCGACCAGGGGCGTGGCGGCCACCGCCATGGGCGGCACCGCGGCCGCGGTCCCCAGGGACGTGCCCACCAGCAGGCGGGTGAAGGGCGCCAGGGCGATGAGCAGGATGATGAAGGGCACCGACCGACCCGTGTTGACCACGAAGGCCAGGAGCGCCCGCAGCGGCGGGAAGGCGGCGATGTGCCCCCGGTCCATCACCACCAGGAGGGTGCCGATGGGCACCCCGGCCAGGGTCGCGAAGAGGATGGCGAGGCCCACCATGTACAGGGTCTGGCCGGTGGCCTCCACGATGTCGGGTCCGTACTCCGTCAGGGCCGCGAGCAGTTCGGCCAGTGGTGCGGGGACGAACCCCGCCGCCGTCAGGGTCGAACCGCCCGGCAGCATCGCGCCGGTTCCTCCCACGCACCGTCACCTCCCGACACGCCATGGGCCGGCGACGCCGGGCGCCGGGAGCCGTCCCGAGGCGGCCGGCAGCGGATGGGCGGCGTCGGGGAGCGGTTGGGCGAGGGGAGCACCCTGCCCGGCGGTCGCGATCCTCGCCGCGGCGTCGGATCCCGCGCCGTCGCCCGCCGCGGCCAGCAGGCGCCGGGTCGCCTCGGCCTGGGGTCGGCCGAACACCGCGTCCACGGGTCCGCACTCGGCGATGCGACCGGCGTCCATCACCGCCACCCGCTGGCAGGCCGCCCGCACCAGCTCCAGCTGGTGGGTGATCAGCAGCACCGTGATCCCCAGCTCCCGGTGGACCCGCTGGAGCAGCTCCAGCACCGTCCGGCTGGTGGCGGCGTCCAGGGCCGAGGTGGGCTCGTCGCAGAGCAACAGCTCCGGCTCCGTGGCCAGGGCGCGGGCGATGGCCACCCGCTGCTTCTGCCCGCCGCTGAGCTGGGCGGGGTAGGCGCTCGCCTTGTCGGCCAGCCCGACCCAATCCAGCAGCTCCTCGACCCGGTGCCGGATGCGGTCCCGCGGGACGCCGGCGATCTCGAGGGGCAGCGCCACGTTGCCCGCCGCCGTGCGGGACCAGAGCAGGTGGAAGTGCTGGAAGACCAGGCCGATGCGCCGGCGCTGCCGCCGCAGGGCAGCGCCCCGGAGCCGCGTGAGCTCGACGCCGCCGAGGCGGATGGACCCCGTCGTCGGGCGCTCGAGCAGGGTGATGCACCGCACCAGGGTGCTCTTGCCCGCCCCCGACGGACCGACGACGCCGAAGAACTCGCCCCGCCGAACCACGAGGTCGACCCCGTCCAGGGCCGTGGTGGTCCCGCGGCGGCCGCGGAAGACCTTCACCAGGTTGCGAACCTCCAGCATCGGTTCCGGCATCCGCATCACCCCCGTCGCCCGCGCCGGATCCGGGTTCGGCGGGGGCCCGCGCCCTCCACCGACCCGGCGGCCTCCGCAGCCGGTCGCCTCGGTCCGTGGCGACGCAGTGCCCGTTCAGGCGGGCCGGTTCGTCCACCAGGCGACCTCTCCGCACCCGGCCGCCTCGGTCCGCGGCGTCGCAGCGGGCAGCCCTGGTCCGCAACCGGGCGGTCCCGGTCCGGCGACGGGCAACAAAAAGCCATCCTTTCCGAGAGACGCAGAAAGGATGGCCAAAGGGTGCCATCCCTTCTTATCTCTCAGAACGGCGTCCCGGCACCAGGACGCGGTTCTGCGGGAGTTGGCACCACCCGGCGACCGCATCGGGCGCGGCCCCGCGGTCGCGCCCCCGCGACCAGCGGGCATCGCGGCGGCCCGACCCGAGACCGGACGCCTCCGCGGCCACCGCCGCCGGCGGGCCGAGCCGGAACGGCCGATGGGGCCGCGGTGCGGCCGCACGGAGGTTGCCGTGGCTTCATTGGGCCCGTCCCTCCGCCACTCTGGATAAGAAGAGATGCGGCGTATTCGGTTGTTCGTGGGCGCCGCCGGGACCGGGCGTCGGGCCGCGGTCCGGCGGTCGAGCCGGCTCGCGTGTACGCTGCCGATTATGCCGCCGGTTGTGCCCGCCTGTCAACCGGTGCCCCGTCCGGCCGCGTTCGTCCGGCTGGCTTGCCCGCCGTCACGGCGTCTCCGTCCCCGTGCGGGACGTCCGCTCCCGCCAGCCCGGGGCGTAGAGCTCGTGCGGGTTCAGGCTGCGGCTGCGTCCCACCAGCCGGGCGGCCAAGCGCGCCCGGGGGCCGAAGGCCTGGCAGAACCAGCGGAAGTAGAGGAGCTCCTCCTTGCTGCCCAGCTCCAGGCCCGGCCACGGCTGCCGGCCCTCCGCCCACTCGCGGTCGCTGACGGCGGCTTCGGCGAAGCGCTCCAGGGTGGGCCCCACGCCCGTGCCCATGGCGAACTTCGCCTTCTCCCGCTGCACCACGGCCGCGGGCAGGAAGCGGCGCGCCGCCTGGCGCAGGATCCACTTCTCGGTCCCGGTGCGGTCGTGGATCTTCCAGCGCGGGGGGATGCGCCAGGCCAGGTCGACCAGGGTCACCGAGAGGAAGGGGACCCGCCCCTCTAGGCCGTGGGCCATGGTCATGCGGTCGACCCGTTGCAGGTTCGTGTTGTGCAGCGCCAGGGTGATCTCCCGCAGCTCGTCCTGCAGCCGCGCCCGGATCTCCGGCCGCTTGAGGTACTGGTATCCGCCGAAGAGCTCGTCCGCTCCCTCGCCCGAGAGCACCACCTTGACGTACCGGCGCGCCAGCCGCGACACCAGGTACGTCGGGACGGCGCTGCGCACCAGCGCGGCGTCGAAGGACTCGAGCCGCCGGATGACCGCGGGCAGCAGCCCGATCAGCTCCTCCCGGGTGAAGGCGTACTCGTGGTGGACGGTGCCGAGGTGCGCCGCCACCAGCCGCGCGCGCTCCAGGTCCTCGCTGCCCTCCATGCCCACGGCGAAGGAATGGACCGGCTCTCCGGTCTCGGCCCGCACCTCCGCCACCAGCGCGGCGATCAGGCTGCTGTCCAGGCCCCCGCTGAGGAACACGCCCACCGGCACGTCGGCCACCAGCCGCCGCCGCACCGCCCGCCGCAGGCGGGCGACGAGCTCGTCCACGGCGGCCTCCGGGCTGGGCAGGTCGTACCGCACGGGGGGCAGCTCGTAGTACCGGACGAACCCGTCCCGCTCGGTCCAGTAGTGGCCGGGGGGGAACTCCTCGATGGTCTCCACGTGGGGCAGCAGGGCGCCGATCTCCGAGGCGAAGAGCAGCGCGCCATGGCGGTCGCGCCCGACGTAGAGCGGCTTGATGCCCAGGGGGTCGCGGGCGAGGAACAGGCCGTCGGGCGTCGCGAGGGCGAAGGCGAACATGCCGTAGAGCCGCCGCACCAGGGCCGGCCCCTCGTCCTCGTAGAGGTGGACCAGGACCTCGGTGTCGGTCTGGGTGCGGAGGCGGTGGCCGCGGGCGGCCAGCTCGTCCCGCAGCTCGCGGTAGTTGTAGATCTCGCCGTTGAACACCACGCGGATGGAGCCGTCTTCGTTGGCCAGGGGCTGGTGCCCGCCCGCCAGGTCGATGATGGACAGCCGGCGGTGTCCGAGGGTGATCCGCTCGCCGATCCACAGTCCCTGGTCGTCGGGCCCCCGATGTGCCATGGCCTCCAGCATGCGGCCCACCGCCTCGCCGCGGGGGGCGGTGGCGCCGGCGATGCCGCACATCGCGTCCCGCCTCCTTTCCGCCCGGCCGCTCCCGGCGCCCTTGTGCGCCGGCACGGCCGACTGACAAAAAGACCGGGTGCGTTGGCCCGCGGGCAACGTTCACCCGGTTTTCCTCACCCCGATGGAACGCCACGGGAAGCGCCGACGGAGCGTCACGGGTACGCCGATGGGGCCTTCGGTGCCAGTCCGTGCGCCTCCCATCACACCAGAAGGGGGGCGCGGTGTCAACTCGCCGGGCAGGCCGGTGGGTCCCTCGGGGCGTCGGCTGCGGTGGGCGCGAGCCGCCCTCCGTCCCTGGCGGGGAGGAATGACCCTCCTTTTGTTTCCATATCATGTCATACCAGTCTGTCTCCTTCAGCGCCCTGTTCGGTGGCCAAGGACAGCCGCATCGGCCGGGCCTGGAGCTACATCCGGGAGGACGAGGTGGCCGCGGCGGCCATGGGCATCGACACCGGCCGGTACAAGGTGCTGGCCTTCGCCGTCGGCGGCGCCCTGGCCGGGGTGGCCGGGAACCTGTACGCGGCGAAGATGGGGGTGATCGCGCCGGAGAGCTTCTCCTTCTGGGAGTCGGTGGTGATGTTCGCCATCGTCATCCTGGGCGGCACGGGCTCCATCCCCGGCGTGTTCCTGGGCACTTTCGCCATGGTGGTGCTGCCCCAGCTCTTCCGCGGGCTGGCCGACTACCGCATGCTGGTCTTCGGCGCGGCCATGGTGGTGCTGATGATCGTCCGGCCCGAGGGCCTCTGGCCCAGCCGGCGCTGGCGGCTGGCGATGCGGGGCGGCGACGGGTCGGCCGCCGTGCCGGGGGGCGCCGGCGGATGGCCCGCCGCGGCGGAGGGTGGGCTCCCCGGCGCGCCGGCAGGCGGCGCGGGCGACGGTCCGGGGGCGGCCGCCGGCGGTGCCGCCGGGGGGAGGTGAGGGCCGTGGCCCTGCTGGCCGTGGAGGGCGTGACCAAGCGCTTCGGCGGCCTGGTGGCCGTGCGGGACGTCAGCTTCGAGGTGCGCGAGGGCGAGATCCTGGCCCTGATCGGCCCCAACGGCGCCGGCAAGACCACGGTGTTCAACCTGATCACCGGGATCTACCGGCCCGACGCGGGCGACGTGTTCCTGGGCGGCCGCCGGGTCACGGGGCTCCCGCCCCACGCCATGGCCGCCCTCGGCGTGGCCCGCACCTTCCAGAACCTGCGGCTCTTCCGCAACTTGACGGTGCTGGAGAACGCGATGGCGGGACCCCATCACCGGGCGTGGGCGGGGTTCTGGGCCGCGGTGCTGCGCACCCCCGCCCAGCGGCGGGAGGAGGCCTGGATCCGGGCGGAGGCCGAGGAGGCGCTGCGCCGCGTGGGCCTGTGGGAGCTGCGCCACGCGCTGGCCCGCAACCTGCCCTACGGCCAGCAGAAGCGCCTGGAGATCGCCCGGGCCCTGGCCGCCCGGCCGCGGCTCCTCATCCTGGACGAACCGGCCGGCGGCCTCAACGAGCAGGAGCGCGCCGAGCTGGTGGAGCTGGTGCGGCGGGTGCGGGCGGACGGCATCACCGTGCTCCTCATCGAGCACGACATGAACCTGGTCATGGGCCTGTCCGACCGCGTGGTGGTGCTGGACAACGGCGTCAAGATCGCCGAGGGGACGCCGGCGGAGGTGCAGGCCGACCCCCAGGTCGTCGAGGCCTACCTGGGGCGGGAAGAGGATGAGTTCTGATGGCGATGCTGGAGCTGGCCGGAGTCCACGTCTTCTATGGGCCGATCCACGCCCTGAAGGGCATCGACCTGGCGGTGGACGAGGGCGAGATCGTCGCGCTGCTCGGGGCCAACGGCGCCGGCAAGTCCACCACGCTGCGGGCGATCTCGGGCCTGGTGCGGCCCCACCAGGGGAGCATCCGCTTCCGCGGGCAGGACCTGCTGCGCCTGCCCGCCCACCGTCTGCCCGCCCTGGGCATCGCCCACGCCCCCGAGGGGCGCCGCATCTTCGGTCCCCTGACGGTGGACGAGAACCTGACCCTGGGCGCCTACCCCCAGGCCGACCGGGCGGCGGTGGAGGAGACGCGGCGCTGGGTGTTCGATCTCTTCCCGCGGCTGAAGGAGCGGCGGCGGCAGCTGGCGGGGACGATGTCCGGCGGCGAGCAGCAGATGCTGGCCATCGGCCGCGCCCTGATGTCCCGGCCCCGGCTGCTTTTGCTGGACGAACCCAGCCTGGGCCTGGCGCCCCTGGTGGTGCGGCAGATCTTCCAGACGATCCGGGAGATCAACCGCCAGGGCGTCACCGTGCTGCTGGTCGAGCAGAACGCCCGGGCGGCGCTGAAGCTGGCCCACCGCGCCTACGTCCTGGAGACGGGGTCCGTCGCGCTGGCGGGCCCGGCCGCCGAGCTCGCCCGCGATCCGCGGATGCAGGCGGCCTACCTGGGCGGCCGGGCGGGCCGCGCCGGGTGAGGGCGCGGCCCGCCCGGCCGGGGCAGGCGTCCCGCCGCGGCAGGAAGGAAGCGCCAGCCCGCGGAACTACCGCAAGGGGGACCGGTGGCGAGCGGTGATCCCCCGGGTCGGCGCCGGGAGGGGCGACGGCGTGGGCCGCCCGCCGGGCGAACGGCTCACCCGGGCGAACCCGGGGCCGGCCCCGCCGGGCCCGGGTCGCCACCGGCCGCCGGGTCCGCCTCGCGGCCCCGGCGGCCGGCCGTCCCGTTGGCCCTCCCGGGCAGGGACGCGTCGGCCGGCCTGCCGTTGCCGGACTCCGGCTCGGGCGCCCGCGCGGCGCCCGAGCCGGAGTCCGGCTCTTCCGCCGCGCCCGCGGCCGCGCCGCCCCCGGCGTCGCCGGCGTCGCCCGCCGGGGGGTCCTCAGGTCCCTGGAGCGGAGGCCCCGCCTCCGCCTCCGGCGGGACGGCCTGGTCCTCGTCGTCCGCGTGCGCGGCGCGCTCCACGGAACCGGCACGCTCCGCCGTCCCGGTCGGGGAGCCGACGGCACCGGTTGGGGAGCCGGGGGCGGCGGGCGGGCCGGCAGAGGGGCCGGAGGGGGGCGCCGGTGTCGCCCCGCCAGCCGTCGCCCCTTGGGGGCCCGGGGGTTGCGCCGAGGGGGGCGGGGACGGCCGGCCTTCGGCCGCGGGGATCGCGACCTGTTCCAGACGTCGGGCGAGACGGTGAAGTTCGTCGGCCAGGCGGTGGAGCTCGTCGGCGAGCTGGGGCAGGAGGGGGGCCTGCTCCCCGCCCGTCCGCGGCGGCACGGGACGGGCGCGTCCCACGGCCACGCCCGGATCCCGGGCGGGGTCGCCCCCGAAGGTCTGCAGGACCTCCCACCGCATCGCCATCTGCTCGGGCGAGGGGGTGACCCGGGGGCCGGCGGCCTGCAACGCCTGGACGAACCGCTGGCACCCGTCCAGCACGGTGCCGCCCGCGTCCAGGGCCTCCTGCACGAAGGCCAGCAGCAGCCGGTCGGCCTCCGGTTCCCAGAAACGCAGGTGTTCGGGGATGCGTCGGGTGCTCATGCCCTTCACCTCGATCCGCCCTGGGGGCGAGTCGCTGCGGCCGACCGGGCCGCGGCGTGGGGGGCACGCCCCCCACCGCAGGGGGTGCCCGGGTCCGCCCCGAACGACGCCAGGCGGCGTTCGTCCGCAGGGAAGATGTCGGAAATCGTTAGCTGGTTCTGACAAGGGCTTCGGCAGGCCCGCCCGGGTTCCTGCGCCGGGCGGGCTGCCCGGGGACGCGGACGGATCCCGCCTCCACCGACGCCTTCACCTATAGAGATTACGCAGCCTCCCGCGGGTGGTGGACGACCCTTGGCTTACCTGCTGCTGGCGATCACCCCGCTGCTCTGGGCGGGCAACTGGACCATCGCCAAGGAGCTGGTGCGCCGCGTCCATCCCGCCGACCTGGTGCTGGTGCGGTGGGTGCTGGCGGCGCTGGTTCTGGCTCCCGTCGTGTACTGGCGGGAGGGCGGGCTCCCCCGGCCCCGCGGCCGGGAGTGGCTGGCCGTGGCGCTGTGCGGCCTGACCGGCATGGCGGGGTACAACACCCTGCAGTACATCGCCCAACAGCAGACCACCAACATCAACGGGACCCTGATCTACACGGCGTCGCCCGCCCTGACCTTCCTGCTGGCGGTGCCCCTGCTCGGGGAGCGGGTGACGGGGCGGCGGGCCGTGGGCGCCGCCTTGAGCCTCGCCGGGACGGCGTGGATCCTCTCCGGCGGGTCCCTGGCGGTGCTGCGGGCTTGGCGGTTCAACCCCGGCGACCTGCTGATGGTGGCCGCCTCCGCCAGCTGGGCCGTGTACACCGTGGTCACCCGGGTGGCGACGCGCCGCCTCTCGCCCCTGGGCCTCACCCTCTACGCCGCGGCGGCCGGCGCGGTGATGACCGCCGCCGTCCGCGGCTGGGACCTGGTGGCCCGGGCGGGGGCCTGGAGCCTCTCGCTCCGCGACACCTGGGCGGTGCTTTACATCGGGGTCGTCTCGTCCGCCGTCGCCTACCTCTTCTGGAACGAGGGCGTCCGCCGCATCGGTGCCGGCCCGGCGTCCATCTTCGCCAACCTCCTGCCGGTGTACACCGCCGCCCTCTCCATCAGCCTGCTGGGCGAGCGGCTGACGACGGCCCACGTGGTGGGGGGGCTCGCGGTCCTGGTCGGCGTGTACCTGGTGGCCGCGCCGGGCGGACCGGCGGCGCCCGTGTCCGTCCGCCCGGCGGCCCCGGCCGCCCGTCACCGGGCGGGCGACCGCTGATCCGCACCGCCCGATCCCTCGACCCCTCCCATCCATCGCAGGGCTCCCCTCCGCCGGTCCGCCCCGGCAGCGGATGGCGTTCCCGGCTGGAGCGGACCCCGTGCCCCGCGCCCTTCCCTCGCCCCTGGCCAGGGCCGGCGGTGACCGGAGACGATCCGCGGGGCCTTCGCGCCCACGGGGTCGAGGGCCGACGAGCACCGCGGGGTGGTCGCCCATCGCCGACAGCACCCGGCATCCTTCGCGGCAGGATCCGCCCGTGCCCCTGGCGAACGGTGGGCGGACACGCGCAGGAGGTGGGGGCGTTGCGGCGCCATCGGTTGGTGGGCCGACCGCATCCTGCTGCGGCCCGTCCGTGGATCACCCTCGCGATCCTCCTCGCCCTTCTCGCCGGCGCCGGCTGGGCCTGGTGGCGCTCGGGCACGAGGACCGACCCGGCGGCCCCGTCGGCCGGACCGACCGCCGGCCTGCCGCCGGGGTCGGATGCGACCGACGGCGCCCGGGGGCAGGAACCGGACGAGGGGGTGGGCACCCCGGGCGTCGACGCGAGGGGGACCGCGGCCGCGGACGGTGCGGGCAATCCCCTCTGGCCGGCGGTGCAACCGGTGGACCTGTCGGACGGGTCCGCGGTCAAGCCGCGCCCGGTGGCCATGGAGGCAGAGGGCGAGACCGGCGTCCTGGCCGTCCGCGGCCAGCGGCTGCGGTTCGTCAACCCGGACGGGATGGCGACGGAGATCTTTCGCCTGCCTCCCGGCCACCGCTGGGCGAGCCCGGTGGTGCCGGCGCCGGACGGGAGCGCCGTCGCCTTTCTCACGCGGGCCGAAGCGGGCACCCCCTACCTCTGGGTGGTGCGCAGCGACCTGACGTCGACCCCCTACGCCGTGCCCGAGGACGTGCGCCGCCCCGCCACCATCGCCTGGGCCGGGCCGGAGACGCTGGCGGTCGGCGATCCTCCGTACCTCTGGCAGCTGGAGTCGCGACGCTGGTCCCGGCTGCCGGGGGAGCGGCTGGCCTGGGCCGGGCCGCCCTCGCCGGACGGGCGGTCCTGGGCCTACGGCGCCCTGGGCGCGGAACCGGGTGGCGGGGCGCACCTGTACCTGGTCGATCTCCCGCGGGGCGAGGCACGTCCCGTGGACCTGGCCAGCGGCCGGGGCGCGGTGGCGCTCCCCGGGCCGTGGCTGGACGAGGGACGTTTCCTCGCCGCGTTGGTGGCCGGCGGGCCCGAGGCCGTCGGACGAACCGGCGAAGCGCCGGGTCCCGTGCAGCGGGTGGTGACGGTCGAGGTTCCCACCGGCCGCGCCGAGCCGGTGTTCGCCGACCCCGGCGTCCCGTGGCGGGTGCTGGGGGCCAGCCCGGACGGGCGCTGGTTGGTGTTGGTGCCCGGGGCAGGGCCGGGACAGCCGAGGGCGGACGGCGGCGCCCGTTCCGGTGGCCCGGCGGGCAGGGGGTCGTGGCGCCTGGTGGACGTCACCACCCGGGAGGCCATCGACCTGCCGGCGGGGCTGGTGCAGGCGGGCGTCGCGTGGGATGGCGGCGGCCGGCGCCTCTTCTATCTGGTGGCCGCGGGCGGCAGCGTCCGGCTCGAGGCGCGCTCCCTGGGCGGCCGCCCAGGGGCCGGTTCGTCCGCCGGGCAGGGCGGGGCCCCCGGGAGCCCGGGCACCGCGGAGGGTGGGGCGGATGCCGACGGGGGGGCGTCCGTCGCGCCCGCACCGGCTCCCGCTGCCAGCGAGACCTGGCCTCCGGTGCGGACGGCCCCCGGAGCGATCCGCCGGCTGCTGGGCGTGGACCCGGGTGCCGGGGTCGCCTGGGTCGAGCTCCAGGGCGACCCGGATGCGACGGAGGGCTCCGAAGGCGCCGAGGGCCGCGTGGCCCGCTGGCTGCTGACGGAGGGGCGCCTGGAACCGCTCGAGTAGCAGCGGTTCCCCCGGCGGCCGGAAGCGGTTCCGCCGGCGTCGCCCGCGGCGGAGGCATGGCCAGAAGATGGAAGGGCGTTGCGAATCGACTTGTATAGATGACTTGTATAGATGATCAGAAGTCCAAGAGGGGGTGCCAGCCGTGCGGAGGCGGCGAGGGCGGGGCCGTAGGGTCCTGGGGATGCTGGCGGTCGTCGTGTGGGTGGCCGGGTTCGTCCTGTCGGTCCCCGCCGCGGCCGGCCCGGCGCGGGACGGGGTGAAGGGCCCGCCGGGCGGCTGGGGGGACGAGCGGGTCCGTCGCGGGTGGATCCAGCGGATCGTTGCCCGCATGACCCTGGAGGAGAAGGTCGGCCAGATGTTCATGATCGACGTCTACGGGCGGACCCCCACCGACCCCGACTACGAGGACGAGAACCTGCGGTCGGGGCGCGGCGTGCGCAACTTCGCCGAGGCCATCCAGCGGTACCACGTGGGCGGCTTCATCTACTTCAACTGGAACGGCAACATCGGGATCCCCCTGGATCCGCAGCAGGTCCAGAGCCTGTCCAACGGGCTGCAGCAGCTGGCCCGCCAGCAGCGCGTGCCCATCCCGCTGCTGATCGCCACCGACCAGGAGGGCGGCATCGTCGCCCGGGTGCGGCAGCCGGCGACGGAGTTCCCCGGCAACATGGCCCTGGGCGCCACCCGGTCGGCGGAACTGGCCGAGGCGGCGGCCCGGATCACCGCCCGGGAGCTGCGGGCGCTGGGCATCAACATGAACCTGGCGCCGGTGCTGGACGTGAACGTCAACCCGGCCAATCCCGTCATCGGCGTGCGCTCCTACGGCGAGGACCCGGAGCTGGTGGCCCGCCTGGGCGTGGCGCAGGTCCGGGGCTACCAGGGCGAGGGCGTCATCGCCACGGTGAAGCACTTCCCCGGCCACGGCGACACGGACGTCGACTCCCACTACGGGCTGCCCATCATCCACCACGACCGGGAGACCCTGGAGCGGGTCGACCTGCGCCCGTTCCGCGAGGCCATCGCCGCGGGCGTCGACGCGGTGATGACCGCCCACATCGTGGTCCCGGCGCTGGACGACGCCGGCCTGCCGGCCACCCTGTCCCGCCCGATCCTGACCGGCGTGTTGCGGGAGGAACTGGGCTTCGACGGGGTGATCATCACCGACGCCCTGGGGATGCAAGGGGCGCAGGTCCTTCCCCCCGAGCGGATCCCGGTGGAGGCCATCAAGGCGGGGGCGGACATCCTGTTGATGCCTCCCGACGTGTCCCTGGCGTTCAACGCGGTGGTGGATGCCGTGCGGCGGGGGGAGATCGCCGAGCGCCGCATCGACCAGTCGGTGTACCGGATCCTGGAGCTCAAGATGCGCCGCGGCCTCTTCGCCTGGGATCTGCCCGGCGCGGCGGACCTCGCCCTCCTCGGCACCGCGGAGAGCCAGGCCGTGGCGCGCCAGGCGGCGGACCGCAGCATCACCCTCCTGCGCAATGAGGGGTCGGTGCTGCCCCTGGGCCGCGGGACCCGGGTGACGGTGGTCGGTCCCCGCACGGCAGGGGCCGAGCTCCTGGCCAGCGAGCTGGCGGCCAAGGGGTTGGCGGTGACGGCCCTGGGCACGGGGCTCAACCCCACGGCGAGCGAGCAGGACGAGGCGGTCCGCCGGGCCGCGGCGGCGGACGCGGTGGTGGTGACCACCTACAACGCGCCTTCCTACCCAGGCCAGGGGCAGCTGGTGGGACGCCTGGTGGCCACGGGCAAACCGGTGATCGTGGCGGCGACCCGCAACCCCTACGACGCCATGGTGCTACCGGCGACAGCCGGCTACCTGGCCACCTACGGCCACCAGCCCGTGTCCCTGGCGGCCCTGGCGCGAGTGCTGGTGGGCGAGGTGAACCCGTCCGGCCGCCTGCCGGTGACGGTGCCCGGGCTCTTCGACTACGGTGCGGGATTGCGCTTCGATCCGGGCTCCGGGGCGCAGTAGCCCCGGAGCCGTACCCTTGGGGGACCGCGGGCATGGGACGTCCGGGCCCGGGGTTGGCCCGGGGAAACCGGTTCCGCGAGGAGGGGTGTGCGATGAAGCCATCCGCGAGGGGGCGGCTTCGTCCATCCGGGGCGGCCTCGCTGGCCTCGATGCTCATCGTGGCCCTCGCCGCCTTGGCCCTGGCCACCTTCGGGGCGGAGGGACGGGGTGCCACGGCCCGGCAGCGGGTCCGCACGGGCCTGGAGGTGCTGCTCGACCATCGGCTCGACCTCATCCGGGGAAAGCGGGTCGGCATCATCACGAATCCCACGGGGATCCTGCCGGACCTGCGCCACGGCGTGGACGCCCTGGCGGCGGCGGAGGGCGTCGAGCTGGTGGCGATCTTCGGCCCGGAGCACGGCTTTCGCGGCTCGGCCCAGGCCGGCGGGTCGGAGGGCAGCTACGTGGACGAGCGCACCGGCGTGCTCGTCTACGACCTCTACGGGAAGGACCGGGACGCCATCGCCCAGCTCTTCCGCCAGACCGGGGTGGACGCCGTGCTCTTCGACATCCAGGACGTGGGCACCCGCTACTACACCTACATCTGGACCATGGCCGACGCCCTGGAGGCCGCCGCGCTGACGGGGACGGAATTCATCGTCCTCGATCGGCCCAACCCCACGGGCGGCATCCGGGCGGAGGGACCCGTGCTGGACCCGGCCTACAGCAGCTTCGTCGGCCGCTATCCCATCGCCCAGCGCCACGGCATGACCGTGGGCGAGCTGGCCCTGATGTTCAACGAGGTGTTCGTCCCCGAGCGCACCGGCGGGCACAGGGCGCGGCTCACGGTGGTCCCCATGCAGGGCTGGTTCCGCGACATGTACTTCGAGGAGACCGGTCTTCCGTGGGTCATGCCCTCGCCCAACATGCCCACGGTGGACACCGCCATGGTGTACATCGGCACCGGCCTCATCGAGGGCACCAACCTCTCCGAGGGCCGCGGCACCACCCGACCCTTCGAGCTGGTGGGCGCGCCCTACGTGGACTGGCGCCTCAGCCAGCGCCTCGACAGCCTGAACCTGCCCGGCGTGCGCTTCCGCGAGGCCTACTTCGCGCCGACCTTCAGCAAGTATGCGGGGCGGACCGTGGGCGGCATCCAGCTGTACGTCACCGACCGCGACCGGTTCGACCCGATCCGCACGGCCATCGCCATCATGGTGGAGGCGAAGCGGCTCTACGGCGACCGCTTCCAGTGGCGGTCCGACCTGTGGATCGACCGACTCACGGGGTCGAGCTACGTGCGCACGGCCATCGATGCGGGCCGCGGCGTGGATGAGATCGTCGCCGGTTGGCAGCGGGATCTGGCGGCGTTCAACGCCCTCCGCGAGCGGTACCTTCTGTACCGTCTCCGCGGTGGCGGCCGCTTCCGGTGAGGGGGGAGTTACCATGCGTAAGCCGCGCGGAACGGTGGCCGTGCGAGTCCTGGCCCTGGCGCTCCTTCTGGCCGTGACCAGGACCGCGGCAGGCGGGGCCGTGGCGGCAGCGGCGGCTCCACCCGTCCGGTCGTCCCCGACACCGCGGGAGCCGGGACCGTCGATGGAAGCCGAACGCGGCGGTGCAAGCAAGGCCGGCAGGGATGAAGGCAGGGCCGGGGCCGGGATCCCGCCGACCACGGCGGCGGACTGGTGGTCGCGCAACCCATCCCGGCTGCTGCAACCGGGGACGCCGGAGGACGCCGGCATGATCGGCGCCTACCTGGACCGGATCGACGGTGCCGTCCGCACCGGGATCGAGGCCGGCGTCTTCCCGGGGGCGGTGGTGTTGGTCGCGCGGCACGGCCGCATCGTGAAGCACCAGGCGTACGGCCATGCCCTGAAGTACGCCACGGACCGGGAGCCCCTCCCTCCGTCCGCCTGGCTGCCGATGCGGCCAGACACCGTGTTCGACCTGGCGTCGGTGACCAAGCTCTTCACGTCCATTGCCGTCATGCAATTGGCGGAACGCGCGCGGATCGACCTGGACGACCCCGTGGCGAAGTACGTGCCGGAGTTCGGTCTAGCAGGCAAGGATTTCGTGACAGTTCGGCAACTCCTGACCCATACGTCGGGCCTTCCGGCCTGGAAGCCGCTCTACACGTGGCCGGGGACGCCCGCCGACCGGTTGCGGGCTGTCCTGGAGACTCCGCTGACCGACCCTCCAGGCACCGTGTACCGTTACAGCGATCTGGGGATGATCGTCCTTGGCGTGCTCGTCGAGCGGGTCTCGGGGTTGCCGCTGGACCGTTACATCGCGGAACACATCACCGAGCCTCTGGGTATGAGGGACACGATGTTCAACCCACCCGCATCCTTGCGGGAACGCATCGCCGCCACGGAGTATCAGCCCTGGACGAACCGCAGCCTGGTTTGGGGTTCCGTGCACGACGAGAACGCCCATGCGCTGGGTGGGGTGGCCGGGCATGCCGGGCTGTTCTCCACAGCCCGGGATCTGGCTGTCTTGGCGCAGGCACTGCTGAACGGTGGGCGCTACGGCAACGCCCGGATCCTGAAGCCGCAAACGGTGAGCGCGATGATGGTCAACCAGCTGCCTGAGATGCTGGGGAACGATCACGGTCTCGGCTGGGAACTCAACCAAGGATGGTACATGGATGCCTTGGCATCACCATTCACCGCGGGACACACGGGGTACACCGGTACGTCCCTGGTTATCGACCCGCGCTCGGAGACGGTGGTCGTCCTGCTGACGAACCGCGTCCACCCGACGCGCAACGGAGGTAGCGTCAACCCCTGGCGACGCCAGGTGGCCCGTCTGGTGGCCCGATCGCTGCCGGTACGACCTTGGAGCGGCCAACGAGCTTGGTACGGCGGCATGGGTGACGGCGTTGAGCACACGCTACAGCGGACCATCCCGGTCGACGGCCCGGCTACGCTGCGATTCCACACCTGGTTCGATCTCGAGGAGGGCTTCGACTTCGGCTACGTGGAGATCTCGTTGGACGGGGGTCAGCACTGGGAACCCTTGCGCGGGCGGCTCAAGGTCCCGCCATCCACGGGGGCTGGGGCCATCGGCGGAGCCTCGGTTGCGGTGGAAGGCGTCCTGACCGGTTCCTCGGGTGGCCGGTGGCTGGAGGCGGAACTCGACCTCCCCCCTGCCCGTGGATGGGTCACCCTTCGCTTCCGCTACGTCACGGACGCTTCGGTCAACGGGCGGGGCTGGTACGTGGACGAGGTCGTGGTCGTCGGGCAGACGGGGATGATCTGGCGGGACCGGGGGGACACGGAGGCAGGGTGGACGGCAAAGGGCTGGACGCTGAGCACCGACTGATGGGTTCTTCCGGAGTGACGGTCGGCCTGGCGGGCCGGCCGTTCCCCAGTCGCCAACCGAGGCGACGTCCACCGACGCGGCGGGAGCCGGAGGCCCCGCCGCGTATTGCGTCCCATTGCGGTCGATGGGGCCGGTTCCGCAGGCAGAACCGGGGCGCCGTGACGGATCACGGGTCGCTTCCCCGGATTCGGCGGCAGGAGGGAAAGTGGTCAAGGTGGTATATACATTCTATCCAGTTCCCCGCCAGGCCATCGGGCAGGGTCGGGGGACCATCCTGTGAGGGGGTGCGTCCGCGTGGCCGAAGAACGAGCCATCGCGCAGACCATACTCGACGTCGTGGGGCGGGCGAACGTCCGGGCTGCCGAACACTGCATGACGCGGCTGCGGCTGGATCTGGCCGACGTGGAGTCCGTCGACCCCAACCGTCTCAAGAAGATCAGCGGCGTCAAGGGTGTGGTGCGGACTGGCAACCAGCTGCAGATCATCTTTGGTCCCGGTCTGGCCGAGCGCGTCACGGCGGCGGTGGCGGCCGAACTGCGGTCGGGAGGTGGGAGCGCGCCGCAGGCCAAGGTGGAGCCGTCCGAGGCGGGCGCCGAGACGCGCCCGGGCGGCGTGCGCAGCTTCCTCAAACGGATCGCCAACATCTTCCTTCCCTTGTTGCCTGCCATCATCGGCAGCGGTCTCATCATCGGTCTGACCAACTTCTTCGTCCGGATCGGCTGGATCACCGACCAGACCACCGTGGCGGGCGTCCCCGTACTAGCCGTTCTCCAGGTCCTGGGCGGCACCTTTCTAGCGTTCATGCACATCCTCGTGGGGATGAACGCAGCCCGGGAGTACGGTGGCCCTCCGGCCATCGGCGCCTTGGCCGGGATGCTCCTGATCGCGCCGAGCCTGCAGAACATCCCCAACATGGCGCCCGGCCGGGGTGGTATCATCGGCGCCCTGATCGCCGGCGCGTTCCTGGGGTGGTTGTACAAGACCGTCAATCGGCGGATGCCCGACACCATCAGCGTGATGGCGAGCCCGTTCATCACGGTGCTGGTGGGTGGCGCGGTAATCCTGTTCGTCGTACAGCCCGTCGGTTTTTACGCGTCCAACTGGATCGCCAACGGCGTGAAGGCCCTGCTGGACGTGGGCGGTCCGCTGGTGGGCGCCGTGCTGGCCGGGACCTTCTTGCCCATGGTCATGTTGGGGATCCACCAGGGAACGGTGCCGATCCACGTGGAGCTCATCAACTCCCTCGGCAACACCCCGTTGCTGCCCATCTTGGCCATGGCCGGCGCGGGCCAGGTGGGCGCGTCGTTGGCGGTCTACGTGAAGACGCGCAACCGCGAGTTGCGCCAGATCATCCTCAGCGCGCTGCCTGTGGGCATCCTGGGCATCGGCGAGCCGCTGATCTACGGCGTGACGCTGCCGCTGGGACGGCCCTTCGTCGCCGCCTGCCTGGGCGGCGCAGTGGGCGGTGCCTTCATCGCCGTGACCAAGATCGGTGCACTGGCTCTCGGGGTCTCCGGGGTACTCCTGGCCTTCCTGGTGACCAATCCGGCGCTGTACCTGTTGGGGATCCTGATCTCGTATATCGCCGGATTCGCCATCTCGTACGCCATGGGATTCGACGAGAGCCTGGCGCAGAACAGCCAGACCTTCGCCTTCACCGCCGACTGACTGCGCCGAGGGCCGCGGGCTCCAACTGCGGGAGGCTCAACCAGTCACTACCCACCGGTTGGTGTGGTGGTGCGCCGGACGACCCCAGCGGGCGTGGACCGGCTCGCCGGCGCACCCGACGGGGGTTTCCTGCCCGGTGGCGGGGACGGGTCGCAGCCGGCGAGCCCCCGCCCGTGCGGGACGGATGCCGGCCGCTGGGGTGGCCGGCATCCGTCCCGCTTCGGGGCTCAGCGGGCTTGCCCATCGGACCATGATCGCGCGACGCGTTCCGTAAGCCGTGACGTCGACGGGACGTCGTGCGGGCGAGGAGGAGTGGACGTGAACAGCGGACAAGAGGGGAACAGGCCCCAGGGCGGTTCCGTGCCGTCCCACCGCGGAGTCACGGAGCGGGCGGACTCCGCCCCCACGAGCCGCCGGGTGGACCTGGCGCGGCTGGTGACCGAACAGCCCAACCCGGCCACGGCGACCCTGGACACTCTCGACGCCCGGGAGATCTGTCGGCTGATCAACGCCGAAGATCACAAGGTGGCTCCGGCCGTGGCACAGCAGCTGGACGCCATCGCCGTGGCCGTGGAGCGCATCGCGGAGGCCTTGCGGAAGGGGCACCGCCTGTTCTACGTGGGCGCAGGGACCAGCGGCCGGCTCGGCGTCCTGGATGCGGCCGAGTGCCCGCCTACTTTCGGGACGGACCCCGAGATGGTCCAGGGCATCATCGCCGGCGGTCCCGTGGCCCTGACACGCGCCGTCGAGGGTGCGGAAGACGACGCCGCGGCGGGCCGCCGCGACCTGGAAGCCCGCGGCGTGGGATCCGGCGACGTGGTGGTCGCCCTGTCGGCCAGCGGTCGAACACCCTACTGTCTCGGTGCCCTGGAGCTGGCCAAGGAAGTCGGCGCCTTCACCGTCGCCGTGACGTGCAACCCCGGCTCCGCCATGGGGGCCGTGGCGGACCTGGCCATCGAGGTGGTCGTGGGACCGGAGGTGCTGGCCGGTTCCACCCGGATGAAGGCCGGCACGGCGCAGAAGATGGTGCTCAACATGCTGAGCACCGCCGCCATGGTTCGCCTGGGCAAGTGCTACGGCAACCTGATGGTCGACGTCCGGCCGACCAACGAGAAGCTGGTGGAACGGGCGCGCCGCATCGTCATGCGGGTGGTGGGGTGCGACTACGAGACGGCCGCCGGACTCCTGGAACGGTCGGGAAACCAGGTAAAGGTGGCGATCGTCATGGGAGTCACGGGGTTGGATGCCGCCGCGGCGCGGCAGCGCCTCGAAGAGCACGGCGGATTCGTCCGGCGGGTGTTGGAAGCCGTTGGACCCTCCGACCGACGCTGACTCCGACCGCGCCAGGCTGTCGATGCGCAGGAGCCAACGTCGCCGATGGCGGTGGACGACGAGACGGGCTTCGACGTTGGCCTTGTCGGGCCATGCGCGGGTACCTTGGCCTTGTGAACGGGCGGGTGGGGGGGAACCCGTTGATCCGGGGACCCGGTGGACGCGCGACGCTGTACGTCGAGATCATGGAGTACTTGCGGCGCCAGATTCGGGAAGGGCACCTGCGCCCGGGGGATCGCATCCCGTCGGAGCGGGAGTTGGCCGAACGGTTCGGCGCCAGCCGCATGACGGTGCGCCACGCCCTGGACCAGCTGGCCTGGGAAGGCGTGATCCGGCGGGAACAGGGGCGCGGCAGCTTCGTCGCCGAGCCGAAGATCCCGCTGGGTTTGCAGTTCCTCACCAGTTTCTCGGAAGACATGCGGCGTCGGGGGTTGGTGCCGTCGTCGCGCCTCATCTCCGTGGCGGTGGTCGAGGCCGAGGACGCCGTGGCCGAGCACCTGGGGTTGGCGGTGGACCGGCGAGTCACGTCCCTACGCCGGGTCCGGTACGCCAACGACGAGCCGCTGTCCATCGAGCACGTCCAGGTCCCATTTCGGCTCCTGCCCGACCTGGCCGACCACGTCCGGGCGCAATTTCGGGGCAACCGCGCCACCGCCTTCTCCCTGTACGAGCGGTTCGAGCGGATGGGCATCGTGCTGCAGCGAGCGCGCCAGACCATCGAAGCCGCCGTGGCCACGGTGGAGCACGCCCGGTGGTTGCACGTGCGGGAAGGGGCACCCTTACTGTTGCTCACCCGCGTCAGCTATGACACCACGGGCCGCCCGGTGGAGCTGGTCCGCTCGTGGTACCGAGGGGACCGCTACCGGTACGAGACCGAGCTGGTGAGGCCCGCTGCCACCACCCATGCGCTGCCCGCCGCGGCGGGGGACGAGCCGGCGGCGCAGTGACCCGCGGATGGGGTGACGCCCGGTCCCTTCGGGGGCCCCGAGGGTCGTTGGAGGGGGTGGAGGACGGATGGACCGGAGGACGGTCGCCGCCGGCGAACAAGTCCTCTGCAGCCGCCGCATCGTCGTGCCCGGTGGCGTCATCGACGGGTACGTCCGCATCGTCGGCGGGCGGATCGCGGAGGTGGGGAGGGGCGAGCCGCCCGCCGGGCCGCGGGGAAGGGAGACCCGCTTCGACCTGGGCGATGCGGTGCTCATGCCGGGCATGATCGATCTGCACATCCACGGACTGGGCGGCTGGGACACCTACGACCTGCGGCCGGAGGCGGCGCGGTCCCTGGGCCTCCTGCTGGCGGCCACCGGGACCACCGCCTACTGGCCGACGCTGGCCACGGCGGCGTGGAGCGACATGGAGGCGGCGTGCGCCTTCTGGGGGGCATTCATCCGGGAGGCCTGGGGCGGCCCGCTGCCCGCAGCGGGGCCGGTTCGTCCAGACACCGGGCGGGAGGCGGCCGCGGACGAACCGGCGGCGGCCGCGGCCCCGACGACGTCGGGTGCGGCCGCGGTCGCAACCCATCCCGCCCGGGCCGCCGGCGCGCGGCCGCTGGGCCTGCACCTGGAGGGGCCCTTCCTCAACCCCCGCAAGCCGGGCGCCATGCGCCCCGAGTGGATGGTGCCGCCCGATCCGGAACGGCTCGAGGTGCTGCTGGCGCAGGCGGCGGGGACCGTGCGGCGGGTCACCCTGGCACCGGAGCTGCCGGGAGCCCTCCAGCTGGTGCAGCGGCTGCGGGCCCTGGGCATCGTGGTGGCCGCCGGGCACAGCGAGGCCAGCTACGAGCAGGCGGAGGCGGCGCTGCGGGCCGGGGTGAGCCTGGGCAACCACGTCTTCAACGCCATGCCGGCGCTGCACCACCGCGACCCCGGCCTGGTCGGGGCGGTCATGGACCTCCCCTTCGACGCCGAGCTGATCGCTGACGGGGTGCACGTCCACCCGGTGGCCATGCGGATCCTCTGGCGGCTCAAGGGGACCGAGCGGCTGGCGGTGATCAGCGACGCGGTCGCGGCGGCGCTGCTGCCGCCGGGACGGTACGACCTGCGCGCCTTCGTGGCCGAGGTGCGGCCGGACGGGACCAGCCGGCTGCCCGACGGCACCCTGGCCGGGAGCACGGCCACCATGCTGCGGTGCCTCCAGGTCCTGGTGGAGCGGGTGGGCGTGCCGTGGCCGGAGGCCGCCCGCATGGTGGCCGCGGTGCCGGCCCGCATCGCGGGGGTGGGCGAGCGCAAGGGCGCCATCGTCCCGGGCTACGACGCCGACCTGTTCGCCCTGGACACCGGCGTGGACGGCGGGTGGCGGGTCGTGGCAACCTGGGTGGAAGGGGTGCCCGTCCACGGCCCCGAGCGGCCGCTGGCGGTGGACGCGCTGCTCAACACCACCCGCCGCGCGGACTGACGAGTCGCACCCCGTTGCGCCAGCACGACGACGAGGAGGCCCTGCCATGGCACCCCGCATCCGCATCGCCGATTCCTACGAAGCCATGAGTGCGGCGGCCGCCGAGGCCATCGCCCGCCGCCTGGCGGCGCGGCCGAGCCTGCGCCTGGCCCTGCCCACGGGACACACCCCGCTCGGCATGTACCGCCGCCTGGTGGAGATCACCCGGCGCGAGGCGCTCTCCTGGGGCCGGGCGCGGATCTTCCTGCTGGACGAGTATCTGGGGCTCGGTGCCGAGGATCCCCGCTCGTTCCGCCGGTACATGGAGGAGCACCTCCTGCGCCACCTGGATCCGGCGCCGGCCGTCGACGCCCTGGACGGGCGGGCCGCCGACCCGGCGGCCGAGTGCGCGCGCTACGAGGAGGCCCTCGCCCGGGAGGGGATCGACCTGGTGGTGCTGGGCATCGGCCGCAACGGCCACATCGGCTTCAACGAGCCGGGGTCGCCCTTCGACTCCCGCACCCGCGTGGTCACCCTGACGGCGGAGACGCGGCGCGCCAACGCCCGCGACTTCGGCGGCGACCCCGACGCCGTCCCGCCGCGGGCGCTGACGGTGGGCATCGCCACGATCCTGGAGGGAAGGGAGATCTTCGTCCTCGCCGCCGGGCAGGCCAAGGCGCCGGCGGTCGCCCGGGCCATCCACGGCCCCGTGGATCCCTCCCTGCCCGCGTCCGTCCTGCAGCGCCACCCCCAGGTCACCTGGTTCCTCGACCGGGAGGCCGCCCGCCTCCTGGACGGCGCGGGAACGGTCGCGGCGGCCGGCAGCGGCGCCCGCCCCATCCCAGGCGGCGACGGGGCCCGGCCGCCGGCCGGCGGGCCGCCCGATGGCGACCCGACGGCATCGGGGAGGGGACACCCCGCCCGCGCCGGAGGGACCGGCGCGGGCTCCGCCCCGCGCCGCCCGCGGCCGGTGCGGCCCACGCCGGCCGGCGAGCCCGGGGTGGACCGCCGTGGCTGAGGAACGGGCCGCCGCGGCCCGACCGACGGGCACCGGCCCGGCGGGGGACGCGGGCCGCCGCGGGGTGGACGGCGCGGGCAGGGCGGAAGGGGGTCCCGGCCGCGCCTACCGTCTGCTGGCCCTCGACCTCGACGGGACGGTCCTGACGCCGCAGGGGAGCGTCAGCCCGCGGGTGCGGCGGGCGGTGCGGCGGGCCCTCCGGGCCGGGATCCGCGTGACCCTGGCCACGGGTCGGGTGCTCCCCTCCGCGTGGGTGTACGCGCGCCTGCTGGGCCTGCGCGGGCCGCTGGTGGTCAGCGACGGTGCGGTCCTGGCCGAGGTGGGGGTCCGCGGTGCCCCCGCCGCCTCCGGTCCCGGGGCCCGGCCCCGCGGGCCCTGGCGCGTGCTGGACGTCCGGCCCTTCCCCCGCGACCTGGCGGCGGCGGTGGTGGACGATCTGCTGGCGGCGGGCTGCCCCGTGGTCGTGCAGTTCCCCGAGTTCCTGGCCAGCAGCCGGCGCCCGCCCGTGGGCACCCTGGTGCGATCCCTGGCGCTGCCGTCCCTGCGTCACTACTGGGTGCTGCGGCGGTACGCACGGGTCGTCCCCGGACCGCGGTTGGCCCGCTTCGTGGCGGCGGCCCCGCAGCCGCCGGTGAAGATCTCGGCGCTGGGGCCGGCCGACGCGTTGCGTCCCCTGGAGCACCGGATCCGGGACCGCTATGGGGAGCGGCTCCGCCTCACCCACTCCGGGCCGGGGAGCTTCGACCTGCTGCCGCCCGGGACCCACAAGGCCTCCGGACTGGCGCGGCTCGCGGCGCGGTTGGGACTGGCCCGCGAGCAGGTGGTGGCGGTGGGGGACAACGACAACGACTGCGAGATGCTGCGCTGGGCGGGCCTGGGGGTGGCGATGGGCAACGCGGCCCCGGAGGTGCAGCGCTGCGCCGACCGGGTCACGGCCCCCAACTGGCAGGACGGCGTGGCCCGGTTGATCGAAGAGGTGCTCCTCGGCGGCGGCTCCGCCGTCGCCGAGGACCCGACCCACCGGTGAGCGCACCGTCGGGGGCCGTTGGACTCGCGGGCCGACCGCCGCCCCGGGGTGGCGGCCCTGCGAGGCGACGCGGCGACCGCACGGTCCCCGGGAGGACGACCCCCACACAGGTCGAGGCGACGGGGGCCGCCACCGGGACGACCGCCGAAAGCGGTGGCCGCCGAAAGCGGTACAATGCGATCGGGGCCTCTCCACGGGGCCCCCATCCTGCGACGCCGGAGGCGTGTGGCTGTGGCCCAACCCCACTGGAGCCGCCAGCTGATCTTCACCCTGGCCGGCAACCCCGCCGTCACCCGCTTCGTCACCCACTACGGCATGCGCCTGGGCGCATCCCGCTTCGTGGCGGGCGAAGACCTGGACGCCGCCCTCGCCGTGGCGCGGCGGCTCAACCAGGAGGGCTTCCCGCTGGCCATCCAGTTCCTCGGCGAGCACGTGACCCGCCCCGAGGCGGCGGAGGCGGCTGTGGAGGAGTACCTGCGGCTGCTGGCCGCGCTGGAGGAACGCGGCATCGACGCGTACCTGTCGATCAAGCCCAGCCAGATGGGCCTCGCGGTGGACGAGGAGCTGGCCTACGCCAACTGCCGGCGCATCCTCGAGCGGACGGCGACGGTGGGCCGGTTCGTCCGCATCGAGATGGAGGACTCGCCGTACACCGAGAGGACCCTGCGGCTGTACCGCCGGCTGCGGCAGCGCTTCGACACCGGGCACGTGGGGATCGTCCTGCAGGCCTACCTCTACCGGTCGGCCCAGGACCTGGAGGCGCTGGCGGACCTCGAGCCCAACATCCGGTTCGTCAAGGGGGCGTACAACGAGCCGGCGTCGGTCGCCTACCCCAACAAGGCCGACGTGGACCGCAACTACCGGCAGCTCGTCCAGCGGCACCTGGAGCGGGGCCACTACGCGGCCATCGCCACCCACGACGACCGGCTGATCGAGGACCTGCTGGCGTTCATCGAGCGGCGCGGGATCCCCCGGGACCGGTTCGAGTTCCAGATGCTCTACGGGATCCGGCCGCAGCTGCAGCGGGCCATGCGGGATCGGGGCTACACGATGCGGGTGTACGTCCCCTACGGACGGGAGTGGTACGGCTACTTCGTGCGCCGGCTGGCGGAGCGGCCGGCCAACGTGGGGTTCGTCCTGCGGAACCTGCTGCGCGGCTGAGGATGCCGCCCCCTCGTGGGGCGGGCCGCCCGGGTCCCAGCGACGGCGCCGGGGAGTGGCGGGTGCGGACGAACCCGGCCCGGCCCCGGCCCGGGGCGGCGGGCCGCCGCCGGCCGCGCGGCGCCCTCATGATGCCCGGGTCGGTGGCGGCCTCGGGCGGCGCGCTGCCGGCGGCCGCGGTGGCCTCATGGGTGCCTGGATCGGTGCTGGCCCGAGGCGGCGGGCTGCCGCCGGCCGCCCGGCAATCTCACGGCGCCCCAGCCCGACGCCCCAGCTCGCGGCCCACGTCTTGCCAGCTCACGTCGCGCGCCACCAGGAGGACCGTCAGGTGGTAGAGCAGGTCGGCCACCTCCTCCACCAGCCGTTGCCGGGACTGGTGGCCGCCGGCCACCACCGCCTCCACCGCCTCCTCGCCGACCTTCTGGAGGATGCGCGCGAGACCGGCCTCGAACAGCCGGGTGGTGTAGGAGCCCGGCGGGCGCTCCTTCTGGCGCTGGCGCACCACCGCCTCGAGCGCACCGAGCCCGGCGAGACCGCCGGGTGCGCCATCGGCGCTCCCGCTCGCCATGACGCCGTTGGCGCCCGCCCCCGCACCGCGATGGGCGGCTGCGGTCGCACGGCCGTCGCCGCCGCCACCATTGGCGCCCGCAGCGTCCATGCCGCGATGGGCGGCTGTGGTCGCATGGCCGTCGCCACCGTTGGCGTCCGCAGCGTCCGAACCGCGGTGGGCGGCTGCAGCCGCCGTGCCGCCGTCGTCACCCGCATCCGCCCCATCGTCATCGCCGCCCCCATGCGCCGCGGCGCCATCGGCACCTGCGCCCGCCTCGCCGCCGGGACCGGGGGCGGGCTGCGGGGGGCCGGCGCGGCTTGCCCCGCTCAGGGGCGCGCCGTCGACGCCCCGGTGGAAGCAGGTCCGCTGGCCGGTGTGGCACGCAGGCCCTGCGGGGTCCACCCGGTACAGCACGGCGTCCCCGTCGCAGTCGATCCGCACCTCCTGCACCCGCAGCTCGTGGCCCGACGTCTCGCCCTTGCGCCAGAGCCGCCGGCGCGAGCGGCTGAAGAACCAGGCCCGCCCCTCGGCCAGGGTGCGGGCCAGGGCCTCCCGGTCGGCGTACGCCAGCATCAGCACGTCGCCCCGGCCCGCGTCCTGCACCACCACCGGGACCAGCCCGCGCTGGTCGAACCGGACCGCCGTCAGGGTGTGTCGCATCCGTCTCACCTGCCCCCATGGGCCTCTCGCAAACCGCCCCGCGCCGCCTGAGGGCCAGCGGACACCCCGCGGGGAGCCCGACCGGCCGCGGCGCCCCCTCGGCGCCGCGGCCGGGGAGGGCCGCCGCGGGCTGCCGGGCCGACGCCGTGCCGGCTCACGGGGCGGCCTCCGCGGGACCGGCCCCCGCCGGGGCGGCGGCGTCCGGCACGGGTCGCACCGGCACGCCCCTTGCCGCCAGCAGCGCCTTCACCTCGGCGATGCGCACCTGCCGCCAGTGGAAGATCGACGCCGCCAGGGCGGCGTCGGCACCGCCCCGGGTGAGCACCTCGGCGAAGTGCTCCGCCCGCCCGGCACCCCCGGAGGCGATGACGGGCACGTCCACCGCCGCCGCCACCGCCCGCGTCAGCTCCAGGTCGAACCCCGCCTGGGTTCCGTCGGCGTCGATGCTGGTGAGGAGGATCTCGCCGGCGCCGAGCGCCGCCACCCGTCGGGCCCAGGCGACGGCGTCGAGGCCCGTGGGGCGGCGACCGCCGTGGGTGAACACCGTCCAGCGGGGCGGCGGAGCCGGGCTGCCCGTCGCGCCGACCGCACCCTCGGCCGCCGCCGCGGGGGGTGCGACCGGCGCCGCCGCTCCGCCGGCGGCCGCCGGGTTCCTCCCCGCGTCGATGGCCACCACGATGCACTGCCGCCCGAAGCGCCGCGCCGCCTCGGCGACCAGCTGCGGCCGGGCGACGGCCGCGCTGTTGATCGCCACCTTGTCGGCGCCGGCCGCCAGAAGCCGCGCGATCTGGTCGCAGTCCCGGATCCCGCCGCCCACGGTGAGCGGGATGAACACCTCCGACGCCACCCGCCGCACCACCTCGACCAGCGTCTCGCGCCCCTGGACGGTGGCGCTGATGTCCAGGAAGACCAGCTCGTCGGCGCCCTCCCGGTCGTAGCGGCGGGCCAGCTCCACCGGATCGCCGGCGTCGCGCAGGCCGCGGAAGTGGACGCCCTTGACCACCCGGCCGCCGTCCACGTCGAGGCAGGGGATGATCCGCCGGGTCAGCACCGTCGGCCCTCCTCTCCGGACGAACCGGCCCCGTCCCGCCGATCCCGGCGCGCCTCCGGCCCTCCGCGTCCGGGCCGCGGGGCGGTGCGTCCCGGCGAGCGGGGCAGCGAATCGCCGCCGGGCGCCGGGGGTGCCGCGGTCGGCGCCGGGGCGGTCGTCTGCACCCGGGCCGGGGGCTTCGGGCCGGCCAAGTCCTGGGTCCGGGCCGGGTCCGCCGCCGTCGCCGCCGGCTCCGCCGCCTGGCCGGCCGCCGCCTGCGCCCCCTCCGCGGCGGTCGCCGTCGGCGCTTGGGCCGGGGCTGCCGCCGTCCGCGCCCGGGCCGAGGGCGGCGGGCCGGTCGGGGGCGCCGCTCCCGACGCCACGGCCAGGGCCGTGGCGAGATCGAGGGTCCCCTCGTACAGGGCGCGGCCCGCGATGACGCCCCACAGGCCCGCCTCGCGCAGGCGCTCGATGTCCGCCGCGTCCCGCACCCCGCCGGCGGCGATCACGTGGAACCCCGCCGCCAGGAAGGGCCGGAAGACGGCGGGGTCGACCCCGGCCAGGGTGCCGTCGCGGCCGGTGTCGGTCACCACCAGGTGGGCCACGCCCGCCTCCCGCAGGCGGGCCAGCAGAGGGGCCAGGGGGGCGTCGGCCGGCGCGGCACCGCCCCGGAGGGTGCCGGCGAGCGCCGCCTGTTCCACCCGGGCCACGGCGGTCCAGCCCTCCACCGCCGGCCGCCCATCCCTGAGGTCCAGGCTCACCAGCACCCTTCCGGGGTAGCGGCGGGCCACGTCGGCGACCTGCTCCGGGTTCCGGACGGCCGCGGTGCCGAGGATCACCGCCGCCACGCCCCCTTCCAGGTAGGCCGTGGCCGCCGCCGCATCGCGGATGCCGCCCCCCACCTGCACCGGGACGGGGACGGCGGCGGCGATGCGCAGGACGAGCTCGCGGTGGACGGGGCGGCCCGCCCGCGCCCCGTCCAGGTCGACCACGTGGAGCCGCGGGGCGCCGGCCGCCGCGAAGGCCTGCGCGACGGCGACGGGGTCGTCGGCGTAGACCGTCTCGCGGGCGTAGTCGCCCTGCCAGAGGCGGACCAGCCGGCCGCCCCGCAGGTCAAGGGCCGGGATCACAAGCACCGCACATCGCCCCGAAGTTCCGCAGGATCTTGAGGCCCACCGGACCGCTCTTCTCGGGGTGGAACTGGGTGCCGGCCACCGGGCCCCACTCGATGGCGGCGACGAAGGGGCCGCCGTAGTCGGCCAGGGCCACCAGGGGCCCCGCCGGTTCGTCCCCACGGGCGGAGCCCTGGGCGGCCGCCCGCCCGGGGGCGTCGCCGCAGGCCCCGTCGGGGCGCGGCCGGGGGCGGGCCGGCGCGAGGGGCCACGGCACCCGATACGAGTGGACGAAGTAGGCGTAGAAGCCCTCGCCCAGCCCGGCCAGGAGGCGGCTCCCCGCCGGCACCGCGACCCGGTTCCACCCCATGTGGGGGACCTTCAGCGGGGCCGCCGCCCCGCTCCGTGCCGGCTGGGTCGCCCCCACCCCGGCCGGCTGAACCGGCCCGACGCCAGCCGGCTGGGCTGCCATGGCTCCCCCCAGCTGGCTCGCCCCGGCGCCGGCCGCCTGGGCCGTCGGGGCTCCCCCCGGCTGGCTCGCCGCGGCGCCTGCCGCCTGGACTGCCGTGGCTCCCCGCGGCTGGCCCGGCCCGGCGCCGGCCGCCTGGGCTGGCCCGCCCCCTGGCGGCTCGGGCACGCCGGGGTGCCCCTCGCCTGCCACCGGGCCGTCTCGCCTGCCGCCCGACCCCGCCGGCGCGGCATCGCCCTGCCCCGGCGGCGCGTGGCCCCCGCCGGCGGTCGCGGCGGGGCGGTCGGCTGCGCCCCCGTCCCCGGCGACCAGGGCGACCCGCCCCCTCCCGGGCTCCGGTGGCGACGCAACCGGCGTCCGGGGCGCGGAGGGCGCCGTTGCAGGCCCAGGGGCGAAGGGCTCCGCCCGGCCGGGGAAGAAGCCGAGCCCCGGCCACTCGCCGTCTTCGCGGCTGCCCTCGAAGAGGAGCTGCATGCCGAGGCAGATGCCCAGCAGCGGCCGCCCCGCCGCCACCAGCCCCCGCAGCACGGGGACCAGGCCGGTCGCATCCAGCCGCCGCCAGGCGGGTCCGAAGGCCCCCACGCCGGGCAGGACGATCCCGGCCGCCCGGCCGAGTTCGTCCGGATCGCGGGTGAGGCGCACGGAGCAGCCGACCCGCTCCAGGGCCTTGCCCAGGCTATGGACGTTGCCCGTACCGTAGTCGACCATGGCCAGGTAGGGACGTGCCATGGCGGTCGGTGCCTCCTCGTCGCGATGGGTCGCCTCGGCGGCCCGCGGCCGGGGGCCGATCCGCCGCGCCGGCGGACCCGCCGGGGGACGGGCGGCTTCATGTTCGCCGTCCGAGGCTCCCCGCGCGGCCATCCGCACCCGGTCCGCGGCAGGCCGCGGCCGACGGGGCGGGGGACCCGGCGGCCCGGGGGCCCGGCGGCCCCGCCAAGCCAGGTCCCTCCAGGGTACCCCTGGTGCAGAGCGGGCCCCGGGCGGGGCGGTGCGGTCCGGGCACGGGGTGGGCGACCGTCACTCCAGGACGCCCTTGGTGGAGAGCGGACCGCCAGCCCGCGGCGCCAGCGCCTGGGCCATGGCGCGCCCCGCCGCCTTCCAGATCGCCTCCAGCCCGTGGTGGGCGTTGCGGCCCCGCAAGAGATCGACGTGCAGCGTGACGCGGGCCTCCACCGCCACCGCCCGCCAGAACTCCTCGGCCAGCTCGGTGTGGAAGGCGCCGAAGGCGCGGGGCGGGACCTCCACCGCCCACACCAGGAGGGGACGGCCGCTGCAGTCCACCACCACCCGCGCCAGGGCCTCGTCCATCGGCACGTAGGCGGTGCCGAAGCGGGCCACGGTGCCGTAGTCGCCGGCCGCCTGCCGCAGGGCGCGGCCGAGGCAGATGCCCACGTCTTCCACCGTGTGGTGCCCGTCCACCTCCAGGTCGCCCCGCGCCACCACCTCGAGGCCGAAGCCGGCGTGGACGGACCAGGCGGCCAGCAGGTGGTCGAAGAAGGGGATGCCCGTCTCGATGCGGGCTGCCGGCACGGGCTCCGCGCCCTCGAGGTCGATCCGGCAGCGGACCGCCGTCTCCCGGGTCTCGCGCTGGACGTGGGCGCGGCGCCCGCTGGGGGCCGTCATGCGCCCCACCCCGGGCGGCTGGCTCCGGACGCATCCCGGCGGCTCTCTCCGGACGAACCGGCCGCGGGCCCCGGCCGGGCCGGCCCCTGGCCGGCCCGGGACGGCGCGGCGTCCCCGCCTCCCCGCACCGCGGCCAGGGCGTCGGCCAGGGCGGCCAGGAAGGCCTGGTTCTCCGCCTCCGTGCCCACGGTCACCCGCAGGTAGCCGGTCAGCGACGGCTCCCACGGGAAGGCCCGGACGGCGATCCCGCGGCGGGCCAGCGCCTCCGCCAGGGGCCGGGCGTCGGAGGCCGGCTCCACCCGGAAGAGCACGAAGTTACCGCGCGAGGGCAGCGGGTGGATGCCGGGGGAGCGGCTCAGCGCCTGCAGGAGCCGGTCGCGGCGGCTGCGGGTGGCCTCGGCCCGTCGCAGGAAGGCCTCCCGGTGGTCCAGGGCCACCCGCGCCGCCACCAGGGAGAAGGTGTTGACGTTGTACGGCTGTAGCCACCGCCGCAGCCGGTCGGCCACGGCGGGCGCCGCCACGGCGTAGCCCACCCGCGCCCCCGCCAGGGCGAAGGCCTTGGAGAGGGTGCGCAGCACCACCAGCCGCGGCGGGTGCGGGCTGCGATCCGCCGGATCCCCCGCGGCGAGGTCGCCAGCCCGTGGCGCCGCCCTCGCCGGCGCGGGACCGCCCGCCCCCGGACGGGCGGCGTCCCCCGCGTCTTCGGGTGTCCCCGCGGAAGGGTCGTCGCCGGTGCCGGGGCCGGGGCCGACGGCGTCGGGCACGGCGGCCGGGGACCGGTGGCCGGAGGGGGAGGCCGCACCGCGGGCGGCGCAGACGGTCCGCGCCGGGGCGCGACGGGCGTCGAGGACGGATTCGCCGGCGAACTCGGCGTACGCCTCGTCCACCACGAGCCACACGTCGGGCCGCTGGAGGAGCCCCTTCACCACCTCCAGCTCGCAACAGAGGCCCGTGGGGTTGTTGGGCCGGCAGAGGAACACCAGCTTCTCCCCCGGCAAGGCGTCCAGGACCGGCTGCAGGTCGTCCAGCGTGACCGCCCGCTCGGGAGGGACCGGCACCGGGCGGTAGGGCACCCCCGCCGCCGCGGCCGCGGTGGCGTAGTAGCCGAAGGTGGGGGAGGGGGCGACGGCGGCGGTGCAGCGGGCGCCCAGGGTCCCCAGCACGGCCTGGACCAGCTCGTCGGAGCCGTTGCCGAGGACCACGGCCTCCTCGGCCGCCCCGACGTAGGCGGCGATGCGGGCGATCACCTCCCGGCGCAGGTCGCGGGCGGGGTAGCGGTGGGGGGCGGACGACCCCAGCACCCGCTCGAGTTCCGCCACCAGCGCCTGCCGGAGCGCGGGTGGCCAGGGCTCGGCCTCGTTGGCGTCCAGCTTGACGGGTGCGGGGCCGTCGGCCACGGCGTAACCAGGGGCAGGTGCGGCGGCGTCGCCCGGCGCCCGGCCCGCGGACGACGGGGCCGGCGGGTGGGGATCGGCGCCGGATCCGACCGCCTCCCGCAGCCGGATGCTGGCCGCGTGGGCCGGGAGGCCCTCCGCCTCGGCCAGGGTCCGGGCCGCCGGCGCCCAGGCCGCCACGCCGTCCGGGCTGCCGGCGAAGAAGGGGATGCATCGCACGAAGGCCTCGGGGCCCAGGGCGGTCTGATGCCGCGCCGCCCCGCCGGTGGGCAGCACGTGGTTCGTGCCCGCCGCGTAGTCGCCGGCCGCCACCGGCGCGAAGGGTCCGAGGAAGACGGCGCCCGCCGCCCGCACGCGCCCGAGCCACGCCTCGGGGTCGCGGACCTGGAGGCTGAGGTGCTCGGGCGCCAGCCGGTTGGCCAACTCCACGGCCTCCGCCAGGCTGGCCGTGGCCACCAGGAACCCGCGCTCGACGGCCGCGGCGGCCACGGCCGCGCGGGGCGTCGCCGCCAGCTGTCGCCGGAGCTCCTCGGCCACGGCGTCCAGCAGCGCCCCGTCGGGGCTGAGGCACCCCACCACCGCCAGCGGGTCGTGCTCAGCCTGGGCCAACAGGTCGGCCGCCACCCAGCGGGGGTCGGCGGCGTCGTCGGCCACGATCACGATCTCGCTGGGGCCCGCCAAGGCGTCGATCCCCACCCGGTGGGCCACCGCGGCCTTGGCCGCGGTCACGTAGGCGTTGCCCGGCCCGACGATCTTGTCCACCGCCGGCACCCTCTCCGTCCCGTAGGCCAGGGCGGCCACCGCCTGGGCACCGCCGGCGCGCACGACCCGGCGAACGCCAGCCAGCGCCGCCGCCGCCAGCACCACCGCGGGGATCGACCCGTCGGGTCGCGGCGGGGTGGCGAGCACGATCTCGCCCACCCCCACCAGCCGGGCGGGGATCGCCGTCATCAACACGGTGGAGGGGTAGGCCGCCCGCCCGCCGGGCACGTAGATCCCCACCCGGTCCAGGGGGCGCACCAGCCGGCCCAGTCGGTTGCCGGCCTCGTCGGTCCAGGCCACATCGCCCGGGACGAACCGGCGATGGTAGGCGGCGATGCGGGCCGCGGCCCGCTCCAGGGCCTCGCGCAGCGGCGCCGGCAGGGCCTCCAGCGCCCGGGCCGGCGCGTCGGGCGGGAGGACCAGTTCGTCCCGGGTGAGGTGGGGGGCGTCGAACCGCCGGGTGTACTCCAGCAGGGCCTCGTCGCCGCGGCGGCGGACGTCGTCGACGATGGCCTCCGCCGCCGCCCGGATCTCGGGGGAGAAGGGCTCGCGGCGATCCAGCCCGGCGAGCAGCTGGCTGGGCGTCAGCCGGCGCATGCCCGTTCGCCTCCTCGGCCGGCGCCCTGGCGGGCGGCCGCCTCCAGCCGCTCGACCAGCGGCAGCACCGCCTCCTCCCGCAGCCGCAGGCTCGCCTCGTTGGCGATCAGCCGCGCCGTGCTGGGGAAGAGCACCTCGTACTCCACCAGCCCGTGGGTGCGCAGGGTGCGACCCGTGGCCACCAGGTCGACGATGACGTCGGCCAGCCCGGCCAGGGGGGCCAGTTCGACGGATCCGGCCAAGGGGATGACCTCGACCTCGACCGGGCCGCCGCCCAGGGCCCGGCGCGCGCAGCGGGGGTACTTGGTGGCGACGCGCAGCCTTCCCGGCTGGTGCCGGCGCCACGGCCACGTCGCAGCGCCTGCCGCCGGCCCCGCCACCGCCATGCGGCAGGCTCCGACCCCCAGGTCGGCCAGCTCGACGGCCGCCGGGGCATCGAGCCAGCCGGGGGGTGTCGGGCCGGCCATCTCCTCCAGCACGTCCTTGCCGGTGATGCCCAGGTCGGCGCCGCCGAAGGCCACGTAGCTCCACACGTCGCCGGGCCGCACCAGCAAGAGCCGGACGCCGGCGTCGGCGTCGTCCAGCAGCAGCGCCGGCGGCTCCCCCCCGGTGGCGAGGGGGCGGGCGGCGGCGATGCCGGCCCGGACGCAGGGGTCCGCCACCTCCGGCAGCATGCGCCCCTTGGGGAGCGCCAGGGTCAGGGGGCGGGGGGTCGGGATGCAAGTTGGAACCTCCACCACCATCGCTCCTTTGCAGGGTTGCGGGCCGAGGGGGTGCAGGGTCGCCGCCGGGGGCCGGTCCCTGGCCGGCCTCACGCGTCGGGGGGCTCGCCCGCCGGCCACGCCATGCGCAGGACGCGGCGGGTTCCGTCGAGCCACAGGAGCCGCAGGCACCCCAGGCGACGGGCGGCGGCTGCCGCCTGCTCCTCGCCGGCCAAGCCCGCCATCACCACCGCGGAGGCCCCCTGGGCGCGGAGCCTTCGGGCCTCCTCCCACAGGCGGGCCGTCACGGCCCAGCGGGCGTCCTCCGGGCCGGCCCCCGCGGAGGGGGCCGGCCCCGCCACCAGGTAGTCGATGGGCGCGCCGGCGCCTTGGGCTGCGGGAGGTGGGCCGCTTTCGTCCCCGGTGGAGGTGGACCGGCCGACGGTGCCGTCCCAGGCGGCCTGTGGCCCCGACCCGCCGGCCCGCGTCGCTCCGCCGTGGGCGGCACCGCCCCGCGCCCGGGTCGGGCTAGGCCCGATCGCCGGTGCGACGGCATCCCGCAGCTCGCGCGCTGCAGGGCCGGGGTCCGGGTCCGGGGTCCCGGCGGCGCCCCCCCGTTCCCCGACCGCCGCCCCCATGGCGACGACCGCGTGCGGGTCGGCCGCCGCCTCCATCGCCGTCGCCTCGGCCACGGCCTCGACGTCGAAGGCCAGCCCCACCGCCGGCCCCTGGCCACCGAAACGGGCCAGCAGCCCGTCGTACCGGCCGCCGGCGGCGATGCGCCGCCGGCCCGCGAAGACCTCGACCACCAGGCCGGTGTAGTACTGCAGGTCGCGGACGAGACCGGGCTCCACCCGGATGCGGGCCACCTGCTTCGCCCCGAAGAGCCGGCCGACGGCCTCCAGCGTCGCGGCAAGGCCTGCGGCCGCCTCGCCGTCCTGCTCCGCCAGCCATTCCCGCGCGGCATCGGGGGGGAGGCTTCGGACCAGCACCGGGTACAGGCGGGCGGTGGCCGCGGCGCCCAGGGTCGCCTCCAGCTCCCTGCGCAGCGCCACCCGGTCCCGGCGGACCAGGGCGGCGAGGATCGTCCCCGCCGCCGTGCCATCCACGCCGTGCGAGGCCAGCACCGCCTGCAGCACGCCGACGTGCCCCACCGTCACCCGGACGGGGGTGGCGGGGCCGTCGGGCAACGTCCCTCCCAGCCCCAGCCCGTCCAGCGCATCCAGGACCAGGCCCAAAAGTTCCACGTCCCCCGCGGGGGCGGGGAGACCCAGGAGCTCGACGCCGGCCTGGGTGACCGCGTGGAAGCGGCCGTCCCGCGGATCCCGGCGGTAGACGGCGTCGATGTAGGACAGGCGCCACGGATCGGGACCGCGGAAGCGTGGGGCTGCCCAGCGGGCGACGGCGAGGGTGTGGTCCGGCCGCAGCGCCAGGACCCGGCCGGACGGATCGACGAACCGGCACAGCGCCGTCTCCGGGAACACCTCCAGCAGAGGGGGGCCGGCCTCTTCCCAGAGCGGCGTCCGCACCCGGCGGTACCCCCAGCGGGCGAACAGGGTGGCCAGCCGGTGACGGACCGCCTCTTCCCGGTCGAGGGCGACGACGGTGCCGGATCCCCACGCGGGGGATCCCACGGACGTGGCGTGCAAGCTCATGGCGAACATCCCCGCTCCCATCCCGGTGACCGTTCCTCCGATGCTTCATTTCTTTAGCACATTAACACGTTAAAGAGATCCTGCCAACCCGCCGCCGCGTCCGACGGCGCGATGCGGGACGGTTCACTGGACCCCGAAGACCCCCTCCGCCGGAGACGGACCCGGACGGGCCGGAAGACGCCGCGGCGAAGACGGCTGGGGTGGAAACGGTTGGGCAAGGCGCCTCCGGCGCCACCCGGGCGCGGCCGCGAAGGACGCGGCGATCCCGACCGGTGGTGGCGATGCCCGCCATCCGGGGGACGCGGCGACCCCGCGAGCGACCAAGACGACCCGCGACCCGGGGGCCTGCATCGGGCCGTGACCCGCGGGGGGCGCTGGCGGTGCGGGGGCATGGGGGGCGGCCGAGACCGCAGCCGTCACGGCCCGCGGCGGACGGGAACGTCCCGAGGCGGGTGCGCCGTCCTTTCCGGGCGGCCCGGGGAGCGGCCGGAGGGGGCGGGGCGGCATCGGCGGTGGGGAGGCTCCCGGGGCTGGCGCGTCCTCGCGTCCGGCGGGAGAGGGTTCCGGGATCGCGTGGGGAAATGCCCCTCAGACCGGCCCGAGCCCGGGTGTGCGATCTCGCCGGCCTGCGGGAGACGGCCGGGTTTCATGGCGGCCGGGGCTGCCCCCGGTGGCCTCCAGGGCCGGCGACCCGGGGGGAGGCGCCCTCCGCGGCCGGCTTGGGGCGCAGGGCGGGCTGGGCCCGCTCGTCGGGTCGCCCAGGGCCGCCCGTGTCCCGGAGGGCCGACCACGACCGCCCGCACGACCGTCCTGGATGCCTGTCAGCCGGGACGGCCGATGCCCAGGGGGCCCCAGGGAGGGGCCCGACCACGGCCGCCCGCGCGGCCCCCCGTCGGCGGCGAGGGCCGGCGGCGCCCGCACGACCCCCCACCGGAGGCGAGGGCCGGCGGTGAAGGAGGACCGGAGACGGTGTACGACGTCATCGTCGTCGGGCTCGGTGGCATGGGCGGGGCCATCGCCTACCACCTGGCGCGGCGGGGCCGACGGGTGCTGGGCCTGGACCGCCTGGCTCCGCCCCACGACGCCGGTTCGTCCCACGGCAAGAGCCGCATCATCCGCCAGGCGTACTACGAGGATCCGGCCTACGTGCCGCTGGTGCTGCGGGCCTACGAGCTGTGGGAGGCGCTGGAGCGCGACAGCGGGGAGACCCTGCTGGTCAAGACCGGCGGCCTGATGATCGGCGCCCCCGATTCGCCCATCGTCGCCGGCAGCACGGAGAGCGCCCGGCGCCACGGGCTGAAGTACCGCATGCTGAGCCCGGAGGACGTGGGCCGCTGGTTCCCCGCCTTTCGCCTGGAGCCCCACGAGGTGGCGGTCTACGAGGAAGAGGCCGGGGTGCTGTTCCCCGAGCGGGCGGTGGCCGCCCATCTGCGGCTGGCGCGGGCCGCGGGGGCGGAGCTGCGGCTCGACGCGCCGGTGGAGTCCTGGGTGGCGGGGTCCGACTCGGTGTCGGTGCGCACCCCGGCCGGCCGGTATCAGGCGGAGCGGCTGGTGCTGGCGGCGGGAGCCTGGAACCCGCGCCTGCTGGGCGGGGCGTTTCCCCTGGAGGTGGAGCGGCAGGTGAGCCTCTGGTTCCGGCCCGCGGAGCGGCCCGAGTGGTTCGAGGAGCACCTCCCGGTGTTCATCTGGGACCGCGGTCCGGAGCCCGCCCTCTACGGCCTGCCGGGGCTGGAGGGGGAGGGTGTGAAGGTCGGGCTCCACCACGGGGGGCAGGTGGGCGACCCGGACCGCCTCCCGCGCCAGGTGACGGAGGACGACGTCGAGCCCGTGCGCCGGCTCTTGGCCCGGCGCATGCCGCTCCTGGACCCGGAGCCCGTGCAGGCGTCGGTGTGCCTCTACACCAACACCCCCGACCGCCACTTCCTCGTGGGGACGCATCCCGACCACCCGGCGGTGGTGCTGGCCGCCGGCTTCTCCGGCCATGGGTTCAAGTTCTGCCCGGCGATCGGCGAGGCGGTGGCCGACCTGATCGAGGGCAAGGCGCGCCGGGATCTGGCGCTCTTCGACCCCCGCCGGTTCCGGGCTGGACCGGGGAGGGCGTGACGGCGTGGCCGCGCGGGGGACGGCCTACGTGCTGGCGGCGGCGTCCCTGTGGGGGACGCTGGGCATCGTGGCGCGGCTGGCGTACGCAGGCGGGGCGACCCCCGGCGAGGTGGTCTTCTTCCGCGCCGCCATCGCCTTCGGGCTGGCCTGGGCCGCGGCCTGGCGGCAGGGCGTGTCGCTGGCCGTCCCCCGGCGGCGATGGCCGCTGCTGGTGGCCTACGGGACCATCAGCGTGGGCCTCTTCTACCTCAGCTACTTCTGGGCGGTGCGGCTGCTGCCGGTGGCGGTGGCGGCGGTGCTGCTCTACACCGCACCGGTGCTGGTGGCGGTGCTGGCGCGGCTGCTGCTGGGCGAGCCCCTGGGCCCGCGGCGGGTGCTGGCCCTGGCGGTGGCGGTGGCCGGCGTGGTGCTGGTCAGCGCCCCGGATCCCGCCGCCGGTGTCCCGTGGGTCGGCCTGGCCGTCGGGCTGTTAGCCGGCCTGACCTACGCCCTCTACAGCATCTTCGGCAAGCTGGCGCTGCGGGATCTGGACCCGGCCGCGGTGGTGGTGTACACGCTGGGGGTCGGCGCCCTGGTGCTGCTGGTCGCCCTGCCGCCGAGCCGTTTGCTTCGCCTGGAGTGGACGCCGGCGGTGTGGGGGTGGGTGGTGCTGCTGGGAGCGGGCCCCACGTTCCTGGCCTACCGCCTCTACACCGCCGGCCTGCAGTGGATCCCCGCCTCCACGGCGGCCATCGTGGCGACGGTGGAGCCGGTGGTGGCGGCCCTGCTGGGCTGGCTGGTGCTGGGGGAGGCGCTGACGGGCGGTCAAGGGGTCGGGGCGCTGTTGGTGCTGCTGGCCAGCGTGCTGGCCCAGGAGGGCGCCGTCCGCGGCGTGCGGGGACCGGACGGGGGGAAGGAGGCGAGACGGCCGTGTCCGTCCGCTGGTTGACGGCCGCCGAGGTCGAGCGCTGCCTACCCATGGCCGAGGCCATCGACGCCATGGCCGAGGCCTTCGCGGCCGTCCACGCCGGTCGGGTGGCCATGCCCCTGCGCCTCGGCCTGGAGGCGCCGGCGGCCGGCGGCACGACGCTGTTCATGCCGGCCCACGATCCCGGCCTCGGCTACACGGCGTTGAAGGTGGTCTCCGTCTACCCGGGCAACCCCGCCCGGGGCCTGCCCGCCATCGCGGGCCTGGTGATCCTGCTCGACGCCGGGACCGGCCGGCCCTTGGCCGTGATGGACGGCAGGGCCCTGACCGCGCTGCGCACGGGGGCGGCCAGCGGGATCGCCACGCGCCTTCTCGCCCGGCCCGACGCCTCGGTGCTGGCGGTGCTGGGCGCCGGTGCGCAGGCGCCCTACCAGGTGCTGGCCGTGTGTGCGGTGCGGCCCATCCGCCAGGTTCGCATCCACAACCGCACCCGGGCGCGGGCCGAGGCTCTGGCCGGGCGGCTGGCCGCGCGGCTCGGGCCCGCCGTCGAGGTCCGGGTCGCCGCCACCCCGGCCGAGGCGGCCCGCGGCGCCCACGTGATCTGCACGGCGACGGCCGCCACGGAGCCGTTGCTGGGCGCGGCCGACGTGGCCCCGGGGACCCACGTCAACGCCGTGGGCAGCTTTCGCCGCGGGATGCGGGAGCTTGCCCGCGACCTGGTGGTGCGCGCCCGTCCGGTGTTCGTCGACCAGCGGGAGGCGGCGCGCGAGGAGGCCGGGGAGCTGATCGAGGCGCTGGAGGCGGGGGCGCTGGCGCCCGGGGATCTGGTTGAGCTCGGTGCCGTGCTGGCCGGGACCCACCCGGGCCGGGTCGACGCCGACCAGGTCACGATCTTCAAGAGCTGCGGGCTCGCCGCCCAGGACCTCTACGCCGCCGCCCGGGTGTGGGAGCGTGCGCAGGCCCTCGGAGTGGGCCGGGACGTGGCGCTGTAGATCAGGGAAAGGGGGACCCCGGTGCATCCGCTGGCGCCGCTGTTGGCCCTGGCCGGGGCCGTGCTGGCGATCTCCTTCTCCTCGGTCCTGATCCGGTTCTCCCAGGCGCCCAGCGCCGTCATCGCCTTCTACCGCATGGCGTTGACCACGGTGTTGCTGTTGCCCTGGGCGTGGCGGGAGGTGCATCGCGTCCGCCGCCTGCCGCCGGGCCTGCGGGGGGCCACGGTCCTCAGCGGCGTCCTGCTGGCCGGCCACTTCCTGACGTGGATCGCGTCCCTGCGCTACACCTCGGTGGCCGCGTCCGTCCTCCTGGTGACGTCCCATCCGCTGTACGTGATGGCCGCCGACGCGTGGCTGCTGCGGGAGCGGGTGCCACCGCGGCGCCTCCTGGGCGCCCTGCTGGCGCTGACCGGGGTGGCGGTGGTGACCTTCGCGGGCGCGGGGACGGGGGACCTGGCGGCGGGCAGTCGGGCGTTGTACGGCAACTTCCTCGCGGTGGCGGGATCCTGGTTCTTCGCCGGCTACATCCTGATCGGGCGGCGGGTGCGCCAGGTGCTGCCCGTCATGCCCTACACCACCGTGGTGTACGGGGTGGCCGCGGCGGTCATCGCCCTGGGGCTGCTGGCGACCGGGACTCCCTTCGGGCCGTACCCGGGGCGGGAACTCTTGATCTTCGTCGCCCTGGCGGTGGTGCCGACCCTGGGGGGGCACACGGTCCTCAACTGGGCGCTGGAGTACGTGCCGGCCAGCGTGGTCTCGGTGTCGATCCTCGGCGAGCCGGTGGGGGCGGCGCTGCTGGCCTGGCTGCTACTGGGGGAGGCGCCCTCGGGGGTGGAGCTGGCCGGCGGGGCGTTGACGCTGGCGGGCCTGTTCATCGCCACCCAGTCGGCCGGGCGGGCGGCCAGCCCGACGGCCGGCGAGGCGCCCGGGCCGGCGGGCCAGGACGCGCCCCCAGGTCCCTCGCCGGCGCGGTGAGGCGGGCGCCGGGGCCGCCCCGTGGCGGGGTCCGGTCCCCGCGACGGGCCGAGGGCCCTACGAGGTCCCTCCCTCGGCTGCGGCCTTGCCGCCGCGTGGATCCTGCCGCAGCCCCTCGCGTGGATCCTGGAGCAGCCCCTGGGGTCGAGCCGCCGGTCGGGTCCTCGGGCCGGTGGGCGGGGTCCTGCCGCGGCCGCAGCCGCCTGGGCGTGGGGGTTGCCGTGCTGCCGGCCGTCGCGCCGCGGGCACCCCTGGCCGTCGCACCGCGGGCGCTGCCGGCGCCACGCCGCGCGTCGGGCGGCCGCTTCGTCCGCTAGGCCGGCGGGGTGGAGGGGGACCGGCGGGGGGACGGCCGGGCGGGAGGCGCGTCGCCCGCATCGCCGGCTCCGCGCCGGCCCGCCGCGGGCCGGGTCGGTTCGTCGGACGCGCCGTCCCCCGAAGGCGCCTGCCGTCGCGCCAGGCGCTCCAGCACCAGCCGGTAGCCGTCGGCGCCGTAGTGGAGGAACCGGTTGACCCGGCTGATGGTGGCCGAGCTCATGCCCGTCTCCCGCTGGATCTGCTCGTAGGTCTGGCCCTGGGCCAGGCGCTGGGCGACCTCGAAGCGCAGGGCCAAGGACTGGATCTCGCCCACCGTGCAGAGGTCCTCGAAGAAGCGATAGCACTCCTCCAGGTTCTGCAGGGAGAGGATGGCTTCGAAGAGGCGGTCGACGCGAGGGTGTTGGAGGCGCGACTGGTATGCCACCACGGGGCCTCCCCTGTCGGCTGGCGGCGGCCTTGCGCCGGGGTCGGCCTCGCCCCCTGCCGCCGGCCCGGGGGCAGCGCGAGGCTTGCTCCGGCGGCCGGCCGGCGTCCGTCCCGGCCATGGCGGTCCCGCGACGCGATGGTCCTCCGTCGGATCCCACCGACAGGCCCGCGGCCGACGAACCCGGCGCCCCCGCGGGCCGCGGCGATCGGTGGGGCTACCGGGCCCCCGACCCGTCCGCGGCGCCGCTGCGGCTCCCCGACCCCTCGGTTCCCCGGGTGCGCTCGCGGGCCCGTCGCTCCTGACACCGCGGGCAGATGCCGTAGAACTCGAACCGCTGGCCCAGGATGACGAAGTCCGACCGCTCGGCGACCCGCTGGCCGATGCCCTCCAGGGCCTCGGCGTCGACGTCGAAGATGGTCTTGCAGTCCACGCACTGGACGTTGGCGTGGGCATGGGGGTTGCCGTCGTATCGCTGCACGTCGCCGGGGAAGCCCAGCTGGCTGGCCAGCCCGAGCTCCACCAAGAGCTCCAGGGTGTTGTAGACCGTGGCCGGGCTGATCATCGGGAACCGCTCCCGCGCCTGCTGGTAGAGCTCCTCGGCGCTGGGGTGGTGCGAGCGGCGCGCGTTCTCCTGGAGCAGCTCGTAGATGGCCAGGCGTTGGGCCGTCACCCGGTAACCGCGATCGGCCAGGAGTCGCCGGAATTCGTCCATCGCCAGGGCCATCGCCGTCACAACCTTTCCCCGGCGGCATGGCCCGCCGGTCGTCCCATCGGCTGCGGCGCGGTCGGCGGACGGGCTGCAAAGGTCGCCGAACCGCAAGTCTTGATCGGAATTTTCGCGAATCCCGCTCAAATCAGGCGATCTATCAATCCATCTTCGATTCTTACTTTGATCTTATTTTTGCGTGCAAAAACCGGTCAAGTGCCCGTCCGCCCGGCGGCCGGCTCGGGCGCCCGTGCCCGGCCCTCTGCTCCCCGCGGCCCGCCATCGCCGAAGGGGGCCGGGCGGACCGCCAGCATCCGCAGGCCGTTGAGCATCGCCAGCACCGTGCTGCCCTCGTGGCCCAGGACCCCCAGGGCCAGTTCGAGCCGTCCCGCCAGGGTCCAGGTGACCAGGGCGGCGATCACCCCCAGGGCGAACGCCAGGTTCTGCCATATCGTGCGGGTGGCGCGCCGCGCCAGGTCGAAGACGAAGGGCAGCTTCTCGATCTCGTCGCTGACCAGCACCACGTCGGCCGTCTCCAGGGCCACGTCGGTCCCCGCCGCGCCCATGGCGATGCCCACCCGGGCGCGGGCGAGGGCGGGCGCATCGTTGACGCCGTCACCCACCATGGCCACCGGTCCCAGGGTGCGCGACAGCTCCTCCACCGCCCGCAGCTTCGCCTCGGGCAGCAGGCCCGCCCGCACCTCGGTGATGCCCACCTGCCGGGCGATGACCGTCGCCACCTCCGGGCGGTCGCCCGTCAGCATCACGGGGATCAGGCCGAGGCGGCGCAGGGCGGCCACGGCCTCCCGCGCCCCCGGCCGCGGCACGTCCTGGACGGCGATGCAGCCGAGGAGCCGGGACCCGACGCCGACGAAGAGCACCGTCTTGCCCTGGCGGGCCAGTTCGTCCACCACCGCTTGCGCCGCCCCGGGATCGGCCCCGTGGCGCCGGGCGAAGTCGCCGTTGCCCGCCCAGGTCACCCGACCGCCCGCGCGGGCGGCCACGCCGTATCCGGGCTCGGCCCGGACCTCGTCGGCGTCGTGGGGCCGGATGCCCTCCGCCGCGGCCGCCTCGAGCACCGCCCGCGCCAGGGGATGCTCCGAGAGCCGCTCGGCCAGGGCGGCCGCCTCCAGCACCTCGCGGCGGTCCGCGTCGCCGAGGGGGACCACGTCCGTGACCCGGGGACGACCGAGGGTGAGCGTGCCCGTCTTGTCGAAGGCGACCACCTTGACGGCGGCCAGTTCCTCCACGTAGCGACCGCCCTTGAGCAGCACCCCGCGACGGGCCGCGTTGGCCACCGCCGCCAGGACGGGGGCCGGTGCGCTGATGGCCACGGCGCACGGCGAGGCGACGACCATCAGTACCAGCGCCCGGTAGATCGCCTGCTGCGGCTCGGCCCCCCACAGCAGGGGGAGGGTGGCCGCCAGGGCGGCGATGCCCACCACGGCGGTGGCGTAGACCTGCTCGATGCGGTCGATCACCCGCTGGGTGCGGGAGCGGTCCTCCTGGGCCGCCTGCACCAGGGCGACGATGCGGGCCAGCATGGTGTCGCCGGCGGGCTTGGTGACCTCGATCTCCAGGGCGCCCAGCTGGTTCATGGTGCCGGCGAAGACCTCGTCGCCCGGTCCCTTGGCCACGGGCACGGACTCCCCGGTGATGGCCGCCTGGTCGACGCTCGAGCGCCCGCCGACGACCCGGCCGTCGATGGGGATCCGCTCGCCCGGCCGGACGACGATGCGGTCGCCGACGGCCAGTGTCTCGACCGCCACCTCCTCGAGGCCGCCGTCGGGGCGGCGCCGGCGGGCGGTCTCCGGGGCGAGGTCCATCAGCGCCCGGATCGCCTGCCGGGTCCGGTCCATGGCGTAGGCCTGCAGGGCATTGCTCAGCGAGAAGAGGAAGAGCAGCGCCGCCCCCTCCTCCCACGCCCCCAGCGCCGCCGCGCCCAGGGCCGCCAGGACCATCAGCAGGTCGACATCGATCACCCGCTGCCGCAGGGCCTGGAGACCGGCGATGGCGGCCGGCGTGCCGCCCGCCAGATAGGCGATGCCGTAGAAGAACAGGCTGACGGCCGCCGGCGCCTGCAGGCGCTCGGCGACCCAGCCGGCCAGCGTGGTCAGCAGGGTGACGGCCGTCAGCACCGCGAGATGGTGCCGTTCCCAGAAGCCCGGCTCGCGGCGGATCGCCCGAGGCGCCGGTTCGACCGCCGTCGGCGCCGCCGTGCCCGTCGCGGAGGGGGACGGGGTGCTGCCGGCAGCGGCGGCGGGCCCATCGGGGACGCGGACGAACCGGCCCGGGGAGGCCGGCGGCTGGCCGCCGCCCGGCGGCGGCACCGCCCCACCGGCGGCCTCCGCCGGTGTCGTGGGTCCGTGGGCGGCCGGGCCGTCCTGACCATCGGCCCGACGATCGGCGAGCGAACGCGGTAGCGCGGTGAATCCCGCCACGGAAGGTGCCCCCTTCGACCGGTCCCCACCCGGATCCCGGGCGGGGTATTGATACTGACTCCCACTTGCATCAATTGATATCCCATCTAATTTTGTAACCAGTATAGATTTCTGCCGCGCGACGGGTCAATGCCGCCCCGCGGATGCGGCGCGGCGTGATCCGGCGCCGCCGGCGCCTCCGGCGCCGGCGGAGGCCGTGGAGGCCAAGGGAGGGCAGGCGGACGGTGGGGACGCGGGGGCAGAGGCGACGGGCGGCGTCGGACGCCGGCCGAGGGAGCGCCGAGGCCAAGGGCGGGCCACCGGCCCCCGGGCACGCAACCGGTCGGCGGGAAGGGCACGGTCCGGGAGCGGTGACCCGCGCGGGTCCCGGGGTGGGAGGAGGGCGGTGGCCCGCCCCGCGGTCGGCGGGGGGGCGCGGCCGGGTGGACACCGCGCGCAGGGTCGCGGAGCGGCGATGCGCAGCGCGGAGGAGGCTCGCCGCGGCGCGATCCCATGGCGATGCGGCCGTCGCGCACCGGGGGGGCGGCCGGCGACGACCCTAGGGGAGGAACCGGCATGGGGCGGCGGAGGCCGTGGGCGACGCCTGGACGAGGGACCCGTGGTGGGCCGCGGGGACGGCGGGGCCGGACCCCGGCCGGGTGCCGACGCCCGGATGGGCGGGCGGTCGAGGCGTTCGGTCCCCCGATGGGCGGACGCGCTAGGCGGTTCGGTCCGTCGCGGCGTTCGCGGCGGACGCGCGTTGGCGGTAGCGGAGCTCGTAGAGCGCCGCCCCCAGCCCGAGGGCGGCGGCGCTCATCAGCCCGCCGGTCACCAGGACCAGGGGCGCCCGCAGCCACGGGCTCGCGACGTGCTCCAGGACCGCCACCAGCAGGACCACGGACGCCGTGGTGGCGGCCGCCAGGCCCACCACGGCGCCGCGGAGGCGCGCAGCGGGGTGGGCTTCGAGCTGGAGGAACCACCGGTGGGCCTTGCTCGGCGTCTTCGCGGCGGCCACGATCCCTCACCTCCCCGGGAGGGCGTCCGCTTCCCCGGGGCGCCGGGTCTGCGCGAGGCGCTCGCCCTCCCCGCGGCGTCGGGGGGCCCGTCCCCGCGCCGGGGTGCGCTCGCCGGCGCCCGGTGGAACCGGTTCGTCCGCCATGATACCGTGTTGTCGTTCCCGCCGTCTCGATGTCGCCGAGTCCGCTGCGACGCCGCGCGACGCGGGCCAGGGCCGTCGCCGGGGCGTCGCGGTGCGGCCGGGCGTGGGGCGCGGCGGGGGAGGGGGAACGGAGGCGAGCGGGGGATGAAGGGCCTCGGGACCCTGATCAACGTGGTCACGGTGCTGGCCGGATCCGGCCTCGGCCTGTGGCTCGGCGCGCGGCTCGCGCCGCGCACGCGCGAGGTGCTGACCGGTGGGCTCGGGGTGGTGACGGTCCTCATCGGGCTGGACATGGCCCGGGAGACGGCCAACATCCTGATCGTGCTGGGTTCGGTGCTGCTGGGCGGCCTGGTGGGCTCCGCCCTGGCGCTGGAGGCGCGCCTGGACGCCCTGGGCCGGGCGGTCGAACGGGCGCTGCGGTCGGCGCGCACCGGGCCCGCGGCGGTGGCCGCCGGCGTCGAGGCCGAACCGCGCCCCGCCGAGGTGGCGGCCGCTGGCCCGCCGGGTAGGCGGTCGGCGACGCGGCATCCTGTGCCCGGGGCGGCGACGACCGCCGGGGAGGAGGCCGGGCGCCCGCCGGCCCGCCCCGGGCCGGCGGAGGCCGCTGCGGCGGCGGACGGGACCGTGGCCCGCGGCTTCATCGCCGCCAGCCTGCCGTTCTGCGTCGGTCCCATGACCTTCCTCGGCTCCATCCAGGACGGGCTGACGGGGGACTACCAGCTCCTGGCGGTCAAGGCCGCGCTGGACGGCTTCGCGTCGTTGGCCATGGCGCCGGCGCTGGGGGCGGGCGTCGCCCTGGCGGCGGTGACGGTGCTCGTCGTCCAGGGTGGCCTGACGATGCTCGCCGGCGTCCTCAGCCCCCTGGTGGAGCCGGCGATGCTGCAGGAGCTGACGGCTGCCGGCGGGGCCCTGGTGGTGATGATCGGACTCGGCCTCCTGGAGATCAAGCGGCTGCCGGTGGCGGACTTCCTGCCCGCCCTTGGCTTCGCGCCGCTGATCGCCGCCCTGGTGGCACGGTAGGCCCGGGGTCCCTCGTGCCGTGCGCCGCAGCGCGGCGGGCGCCCGTCCCGTGCCGACGGTGCCCGGCCGCTGGTGCGGTCGAGGCACCGCCGCGGCGGTGGAGGACGGTCCAGGAGCGGTGAACGCCCCGGCATCCCCGGGCGTAGGGTGATAGGAGCGCAGGACGCTGGCCGCGTCCGCGACGGGAGCGTGGGGCGCCGTCAGTGGCGCCTTGCCCGCGCCGGCCGTCGTCGCGCTCGCACGGTTGCCCGTGCGGCCCGTCGCCGTGCGGGGACTCGAGGAGGGATGCACCCGATGCCTGAGGGAGACGCGACCCGGCCGCACCCGGACGGGCCGGGGGCCGCCGCCCCCGCCGAAGACGACAAGCCTCGTGAGGCGCAGGACCACCCCGCCGTCGACGCACCGGCGGACGCCGATCCCCCGCCGCCCGCGGCCGCCGAAGCCTCCGTGCCCGGCGGGACCTCACCCCAGGGGGTGCCGGAGACCGCCACCGTCCCGGCCGGCGCCGCGCCGGAGGGCCCGCCCCCGTGTCCCGGCGGCCAGACCGTCCGGGTCCAGCCCGGGGACACCCTGTTCCTCCTGGCTCAGCGGTATGGCGTTCCGCTGGCCGCCGTCATCCTGGCCAACCCGCAGCTCGGCGACCCGGACCGCCTCGTGCCCGGCCAGTGGATCTGCATCCCGTCGGCGCCGCCGGGCTGTCCCGGGGGCCATCTGGTGGTCGTCCGCCCCGGTGACACCCTCTTCGCCATCGCCCAGCGGTTCCGCGTCCCCCTGGAGGCGGTGATCGCCGCCAACCCCCAGCTGGCCGACCCCGACCGGATCGAGCCCGGCCAGATCGTCTGCGTGCCGCGTTCGCCGGGGCGCTGCGAGGGCGTCCCCTACGTGGTCCAGCCGGGCGACACGCTCTTCGCCATCGCGCAGCGCTTCGGGGTCGACCTCGAGGCGCTGACCGCCGCCAACCCCCAGATCACCAACCCGGATCGCATCTGGCCGGGCGAGGTGGTCTGCGTCCCCACGGCGCGGGAGGCGTAGGCGGCGACGTCGCCGCACCGCCGACCGGCGTGCACCGGGGCGGCAGCGAGCCGCCTGCCGCCGACCCGGCCCCCACCGGTGGGCCCGACCGAGCGCCCTCCGGTGGGGGCCGTCGCGTGCCGCGACGTTGCCTCTTCGCTGGCCGTCCCCACGGCTCGGCGTCCACGGCTCGGGATGATCGGGTGCCATGCGGGTGGCCTGTCCCACCGGCTTCCACGGCCGTGCTGCCAGGGCCGCCTGGGCCATGGGCTGCCACCTGGGGCCACGGGCTCCCGCCACGGGGCATGGCCCGGCCGTTCCCACGCGCTCCGCGGAGCGCGGACCGTGGAACCACGCCGGCACGGGGCCGCCAGGGCCTGGGCCCGGGGCATACTGCCTCCAGGACGGGGACGAACGGGCAGAGCGTCCCCTGCCGACGGACGTCTGCGAAGGAGCGGAGAGCATGGAATCCAAGGGAAGGGACGAGGGCGGCCGGCGATCCCGCCCGGCTGCCCCTTCGGCAGAGGCCGCCGCGGGGACCCGGGCCGAGCCGGATCGCGCCCGCGGCCCGGCGTCGGGACGGGCCGCCGATGAACCGGCGGAGGGGGCGGGCACCACGCGGCCGCGTCCCCTGGTCGCGCGCCCCATCAGCCTGCGCGCGGCCCAGGGCGGGGGGCGGCCGACGGGGCCCCTCCCCCTGCCCGCCCTGAGGGCCGCCGGGGAAGGGCAGCCCAGGACTCCGGCGGCGCGCCGCGACGCCCCAGGGCACCGGGGCACCGCGGGTCCCGGCGCGGCGGCCGGCGACGGCGGGATCGCCGGGGAGGCGGGGGCCGTGGCCGGGCCTGGGCCCAACCAGCGGGACGACATCCGCCGCTCCCTCTGGGTCCGTCGACCCGACCTCTTCTACGGGCAGCCCAACCGCGGTCACCATCGCGCGGCCTTCGCCGAACCGCTGGTCCCCAGCCGGGAGCGGCTGGACGGATCCTCTGCCGGGGCCCGCCCCGGGGCGGAGGGCGCGACCGGCGAGGGCGAGGACGCCTCGCGCCACGGGCCGGTGGCGCAGCGCCGCCAGGGGGTGGACCGCGTGCCCGCGGCCCGCGAGCTCCTCCCCCTGGTGGAGCAGGCCGCGCCGCCCGCGGTCGACTACGCTCCCGGCCGCCCGGAGGAGGGGCGCGTCGACGACCGGGTGGCTCACCAGCTGACGCAGCGCCCGTCGCCCAGCTCCCAGGGGCGCCCCATCGCGCCCGCGGGCGAGTTCGAGCCGGCCGCGGCGGCCGCCCCGCCCGCCGGCGCGCAGCCCGCGGCGACGGCGGCCACGCCGGCCGACGGCCGCGGCGATCCGGCGGCCGACGTGATCCCCTCCGTCGAACCGGCGACGGCGGGCGCCGGGTCCGCCCCGCGGGGACCGGTGCGGGACGAACCGGCTCAGCCGGAGACGCGGGCCGCGACGCCCCGGCCCGAGGAGGCGCGGGTCCAGGCCGGCGAGGGCGTGCGGGCCGAGGCCGGTGCGTCCGCGCCGGAGACCGCGATGGTGCAGGACGTGGGAGGCGCTCCCGTGCCGTTGAACGCCGCGGCGGTCCAGGCGGTGGGGGAGGGGCCCGGCATCGATCCTGGACGGGGTGACGCCGCCGGTGGCGGGCCGCCGGTGGCGGCCGAGCCCGCGAACCCGCGGCTCGACGCAGCGGCGGAGCTGCGGCCGCGCCCCGTGCTGCGTACGCCGCTGCAGCCGCGGGCGGTGGCGACGCGTCCCGCCACCGCCGAGCGGTCGGGCCGGCTGCCGGGAGACCGGACCACCGACGCCAGTGCCCTGACGCGGGGGGCGATCCGGGAGGCCCGCGCCCGCTGGCAGGCGGCCGGCTCCGTCGAGACGAGGACGGAGGGGGGCCCCCACCGGACGGGCGACGGCGGCGCGGCGGGCCCCGCGGACGACGGCCGGCGGGAGGAAGGCCCGCGCCGGTGACGAAGCCCAGAAGGGCTTGAACCCCAACCAGGACACGAACCCGCGGCGCGGGAGGCCTGATGGGCCCGCGGGAGCGCGGGAGACTCAGGACGTCCTGGACATACGGCGGCCAGGGACCGACGCGTCCCATGGGGCCGCCGGCCGCGGCCCGCGGCGCGGCGAGGTGAGGCGGTGCGTTGACCCCGGTGGAATCGGCCGAGGGGACGGCTCGGCGGATCCGCGACGCCCTGTGGGGCCTCGCCTGCGGCGAGGCCGTGGGGCGCTGGGCGGCCGCGGGCGGGGCGGTGACGGCGGGCGGCCCGGCCCGGGCCGGCGGTTGGGTGGAGGGGGCCTTCCGACCGGGGGGCGACGGCCCTGGGGGCCCGGATCCGTCCGCCCTGGAGGCCGGGCCCCTGGCCCTGGAGGTCGCCGCCTTGGCGAGGGCGGTGGTGGCCGCCGAGGGACAGGTGGGGCCCATGGCCGTCGGCGCCCGCACCGTCGGGACGGGCCTTGGGCCGGCGGTGCGCGCGGTCCTGGCGGGACTGATCAACCGGCCCGATGACGTGGAGTGGCTGGTGCAGGACGTCGCCGCCCTGGCCACCGGGGAGGGCGGGACCGGCGCCGGCCTGGCGGGCGGTCCGGCGGCCGACGAACGGGCGCCGCAGCAGGGAGGCGCCGGGCCGGTGGCGGCGGCCGCCCTGGCGGCGGCCGCCGCCGTCGCGGCGGCCGTCTCGGCGGCCGTGGAGGGCGAGGGCCCCGAAGCCGTCCTCGACCGGGCGGTGACGGCCGCGTCGGTCGCCGTCGGTTGGGCCGCCCCGCATCCGGGGCAGGGTGGGGCTCGGCGCGGCGATCACCCGGCGGCCGGCACCGCATCCCGACCCCGGGCCGCGCCGGTCCCCGGGGACGAACCGGCCGCTGCCGTGGCCCACGCCATCGAGACGCTGCGCCTCACCCTGGCGGGCCGCGGGGCCGCCCTGCCGCCGGGCGGGATCGCGGCCGTGCTGGCGAGCCGCTGGGAGCCCGAGCCGCGCCCGGCGCGGGCCGTGCCCTTCGCCCTGGTGCTGGCGGCGGCGGCCGGCGACGCCCGGCGGGCGGTGCTCGAGGCCGCGGCGGCGGCCTCGAGCACCGCCCGCCCCGGCAACGCGGAGCTGGACGGCCGCCCCGCCGACGCGGCGTCGGCCACGGCGGCCCTGGCGGGCGCCGTGGCCGGCGCCCTGTACCCCGGGACGGTCCCGGCCGAGTGGGTCGCCGCCCTGCGGGAAGGGTCGGGCGGCGGGTCGCGGGCGCCCCTGGAGCTGGACGACCTGGTCCCGGAGCTCCTCCGGCTGCGGTGAGCGGTCCGTGCGGGGTTGCCGCGGCCCGGCGGGACGTCCCGGCGGGCCGGGGCGCCGGCGCGCGGCGCCGGCGCACGGTGAACGGGGAGGAGGCGGTGCCGTGGGCGAGCGGATCTTGCTGGTCGACGACGAGGCCGCGCTGGTCAAGGGCCTGCGCCGGAGCCTGGAGCAGGCGGGCTTCGAGGTCGAGGTCGCCACCGACGGCCGGCAGGCCCTGGAGCGGTTCGCCGAGGGCGGCATCGACCTCATCATCCTCGACCTCATGCTGCCGGAGATCGACGGGCTGACCGTCTGCCGCGAGGTGCGCAAGACGTCCCAGGTGCCCATCATCATGCTGACGGCCCGAGACGAGGACGTGGACCGCATCGTCGGCCTCGAGCTGGGCGCCGACGACTACGTGGTCAAGCCCTTCAACCCGCGCGAGCTGATCGCGCGCATCCGGGCCGTGCTCCGCCGCGTCAAGCCGGTGGGCGGCGTCGCCGTGGGGACGCCGGCCCGGCCGGGGCGGGCGGCTGCGTCCCCGCCGGCCGGCGGGGCGGGGGGGACGCCGGCCGCCGGGCCTCCGGCAGGTGGAGCCGCGGGGGACGGCACTCCGGCGGCCGCAGGGGGCGCCGGGGTCCGCAGCGGCCGGGAGGACGCGGCCGCGGGCGCGGCGGCCGACGCCGACGCGGAGGTGCTGGTGCGGGGCCCGCTGCGCATCGATCGGGCCCGCTACCGGGTCACCCTCCAGGGGCGGACGGTCGAGCTCACGCCGCGGGAGTTCGACCTCCTGCTGGTGCTGGCCCAGCGGCCGGGGCGCGTGTACACCCGCGAGCAGCTGCTGGAGCAGGTGTGGGGCTACGACTACGCCGGCGACACCCGCACGGTCGATGTGGCGGTGCGGCGACTGCGCGAGCGCCTCGAACCGGATCCCGCGCATCCCGTCTTCGTCCGCACCAAGTGGGGCGTGGGCTATTATTTTGCCGAGCCCGAGGAGATCGCCCGGCGTCTCGGGGCGGACGACGCCTCGGCGGGCGGCGCCGACGCCCGCTGACGCGGTGGGGCGCGGGCGCCCCGCCGCCCCTCCGGCGGCCGGCCTTGGGCGTCCCGGCGCGGCGCCGGGGCCGATGCCGCCGGGGCGCGATCCGCCGGGACCGGTGGCGAGCGGGAGACGGGTGCCTTGTCCCTGCGTTGGAAGATCATCCTGGCGCTCTTGGCCGTCACCCTGACCAGCCTGGCCGTGACCGTGCGGGTCGCCAGCGACACGGCCCTGGGGGTGTTGCTGCGCGATCGCCAGTCGCGCGCGCTGGCCACGGCGGCCTTCTTCGCGGGGAGCCTGGCCGAGCCCATCGCCCAGGGGGACCGCGAGCGGCTGACGAACCAGGTGGCCGCCCTGCGGGTCCAGGAACTGGGTCGGGTGCTGGCCGTGGACGAGGCCGGGTTCGTCCTGGCGGACACGGCTGCCGGCACCGATGCGAGCCTGATCGGTCACCGGCTCGAGCACGTGGAGATCCGGAGCGCCCTGGAGGGCACGAGCCGCGCCGGCGTGCACCGGTTGCACGACCGGCGTTACGCCATGTACGCCGCCGCGCCGGTGCGCGCCGCCGGCGACCGCGTGGTGGGGGCGGTGGTGCTCTCGACGGACGTCAGCGACGTCTTCGCGGCGGTGGATCAGATCCGCGGGCGCATGATCCAGCTGGGCGTCGTCATCGCCGTGGCGGCGGGGGTCGTCGCCTACGGCTTCGGCGCCTACCTCGCCGCGCCGCTGCGGGAGATGGCGCGGGCGGCGGGGCGCATCGCCCGCGGCCGCTTCGACGAGCGGGTCCCGGTGCGGGGAGGCGATGAGCTGGCCCAGCTGGCCCGGGCCTTCAACGACATGGCCGCCCACCTGGCGCGGATCGACGAGTCGCGCCGGGACTTCATCGCCAGCGCCTCCCACGAGCTGCGGACGCCCGTGGCCGCACTGAAGACGTTGACGGACGCGCTGATCCACGACCCCGACGCCACCGTCGAGGACTACCGCGAATTCCTCCGCGACATCGACGACCAGGTGGAGCGCCTGGCGCGCTTGACCTCGAGCCTGCTCACCCTGGCGCGGCTGGATCGAGAGACGGAGACGGTGGACCTGCGGCCGGTCCCCCTGGCGGAGCTGGTGACCACGGTGGTGGGCTGGCTCGAACCCGAGGCGCGCCGCCTCGGGTGCCGGATCCGCCTCGAGGGACGCGGCAACCCCCAGGTGCTGGTCGACCGGACCAAGATGGAGCGGGCCTTGACCAACCTGGTGGAGAACGCGATGAAGTACGGCGGCCCCGGCCTGGTGCGGGTGGTCTTCGGCGAGCAGCCCGGCTTCGACGCCGGAGCCGTCGGTCGCCTGCTGGCGGCGGAGCTGGCCCGCCAGGACGAACCGGCCCCCGAGCCGGCCGCCGTGCCGGTGGCCGCGACCGGTGCGCCGGTCGCGTCCACCGGCACGGCGGCCGTGGGCCCGACGGCGCGACCCCGGGCGCCGGCACCGCCCGGCGCGGCCGACGGTGCCCACCGCGACGGGGCTGCGGCCGCTGCCCCCGGCGGGGCCGGGGCCGGCGGACCCGACGCGCCGGCGACCCCAGGCGCGGACGCTGGCGCGGAGCCGTCCGCCCGGCGGCCCGGCGATGGCGCGGGGAGCGCGGCGGCCGTCGGCCCGGACGAGGGTGCAACGGCGGGTGCTCCCGGGCCCGCCGCGCCGGCCGTGCCGTCGCCCGCCGGGCCCGTGGCATCCCCCGCCGGGTCTGGAGCATCCCCCGCCGGGCCCGCGGCACCGCCCGCCGGGGCGGCGGCATCCGGTCCGGATGCCGCCGCCCCGGCGGGGGCGTCGCCCGGTGGCGCCGAGGGCGCCGGGGAGCGGGCCGGTTCGGGCGGAGGGGCGGTGGCCCCTCCGCCCGAACCGGCCGTTCGGGTGGTGGGCGACGACGAGCCGCTGCGTCGCAGCCCGCGGGTGGCCTGGGTGTGGGTGATCGACCGGGGGCCGGGCATCCCGGCTGAGGAGCTGCCCCACCTCTTCGAGCGGTTCTATCGGCTCGACCGGGCGCGGGCCCGCGGGGGCGACGCCGCCGGGGCGGGCCTGGGCCTGAGCATCGTGCGGGAGATCATGCGGCTCCACGACGGCGTGGCGGTGGTCGCCAGCCAGGTGGGGCGGGGCAGCGTCTTCGCCCTGTACTGGCCGGTGACGGACTGGCCGCCCCAGCCGCCGGCGGATGCGGTCCCGCCGGCGGCGACGGCAGCGACCGCCGGGTCGGGGGCCGGAACGGCTCCCGGCACGGGTCGATGAGGGGCCTCCGCATCCTGGGCCGGACCGTTCCTCAAAACATAGGCATTTATTGCATCCGCCTATGACGCCGGGCGAACGGTGCTCCCGACGATTCGCGCCGGGGGATCGCACCCCGGACCCCAAGCCAGACCATCGCACCCGGGGCCGTGCGGCCTTGAGGCCGCCGGTGCCCGGGTGGATCGGGGTTCCCCCCGACCTGGGGCGTCCTCGGAGGACCGCTCATAGAGCCGGTGCGCCCGCTGGCCGCGCACCGACGGGGCGATGCGCCGCCAATCGCTCCAGACGTGCCGCCCTCGATTCCTCGCGGGTAGAGGGCGGGCGGTTCCGGAGCGCAAGCGCTCACCCAAACCCAGGCCCCGGCGGGCGATCGCCACCGCCGCGGCCGCGTGGGGCGACAGCCCGTACCGGGCCATGAACTTGACCTTGCCGATCACGCTGGTGAAGGCCGGGTTGACGCGGAGCACCTCCACGCCTTCCCGGGCGGCCCGGGCCATGAGCAGGGCGTAAAATTTGCCGTAAGCAAACGCGGACAACTTCCGGGCGTAGCGCTTGTCGTCTTCTCGAAGACGGGCCTTCTTCTCCCGGAAGTCCAGGTGCTCCACCACGATGGGCTTGCCGGCGCCCTTAGCCCATGCCACCAGGTCCGCCACCGCATCGCCCAGGATGGCCTTCACCTGCTCCCGGCGCTTGCCTTGGAGCGGAAGTCGGATGTCGCGCGCCGCCACCGGGTTGCCGAAGCGGTCGACCTCCGCCACGGCCAGCCGGTCGGGGTTCAGATCGGCACCAAGGGCCCCCGCCCTCCGCGATGTCGTGATCGGGGCCGCGGGCCGTTCGGTGGTGGCGAAGACATACCAGGCGCCGTTCTTCCGGACAAAGCGGTAGGAAATCGCTTGCCCGGACGCGAGGGCCGCCAGGATGACATCCTGCCCATAGGGGAAACGGACGCCGTGCAGCCAAACATGCCGTCCAAAGCGGCCGGCCAGGGCGTTGGGCACCCGAAGGCGCAAGCGGTCGCCCAAGAGCGAACACGTCTGGTTGCCGCTCCTCTCGTCTTTGGAGCCGAGGCAGAAGAAGCTTTGGCTGCGGGCATCGCGCCATGCCTTGCGCCATGCGTCGTGGGAAGCGAACCCATTCGCCTCCAGGTGGAACTGCCGGTGGAACAAACGCCGGGAACCAAAGCAAATCGGCGGCGATCCCGTCCGCGCTTCCGCCGCTTCCAGGCGGGCGCGCAGCATCGCCAGCCGCCGCTTCTTCTGGTGAAGCCGAAACCGGACCCGACGCCGGCGCGCCGCCCGCTCTTGGGGCGGCAGGCCGGCCCAGCGCCCCTTGCCCGAGGCCAAGGCTTTCGCCTGCTTGTGGAGCTTGGCGATCGCTCGTTCGGTGGATTGGATCTGCCCGCGCAGGTGCGCCAGATGGTGCCGATGGGCTTCCTCCGCCGCCTTCACCTTGGCCTTCAGTTCGGTGGCCAGCGCGTTGAAGTAGCGGGCTGTGATGCCGTCGCGGGCAATGGACTCCCGCTTGCACTCGACAAGGGGACGCTTCCGCACGTAGAGATCGACGAACAACCGGCGCAGCAGGCGACCGTACAGGGCGGCGAGGGCGTCCAGGGCCGGGTAAACCGACCGGTCATGGATCTTCGTCTGGAAGGTCGCCTGCATCGGCCCGATCATCCTCCTTTTCCCAGGATATCAAACATATGTTCCGCCTGCAAGCCGAAGAGGGGACGGGTCGGAAGTGGGGGAACCGTTATGCGAAAGGTTCGCCTACGGCTGATAACAGATGACGATGGAATGGTAAGCAGCTACGAACCCGCGCCAGCGGGTCGGGGGCTGGAACCGCTCCCGGCGCGGGGCCCCGGTCGGGCTCCGCCCCCTGAGGGCCGTCCGTGACGGCGGTGGGCCGGCGGCACCGGCCGCCCTCGCAGGCCGTCCCATGACCCCGACCGACGGCCCGCCGCCGCACCGCCCCGTCGGTCCGAGGGTGGGCGTCGCCGCCCGCCTGCGGGAGTCGGAGGCCGGTTCGTCCGCCACGGTCCGGCGCGAGGGAGCGGCGCCGTCCTGCGGTGGAGCCGCCCGCCGCCGGCGGGGGCGCCATCCGGTACAATGGAGGCAATTCGGGCGTCGGTCGTCCCGGGTGTCGGCCCGTGTCCGCGAGGGCCGGTCCGACCGGCGCGCGCCGGGTCAGCGGGTGAGGGTCGGCCAGAGCGGCGCGCCCCGCGTCAGCGGGTCCCCGGCGGGCGGTCGGCGGGAGACCTCGGCGGGTCGCGAGCGCGGCCCGGCAGGCCAATCGCCGCCGACGCCCTTCGTCACCGTCCCGCCGGGGAGGCGACCGCCCGGCGAATCGTGGGGGTGGAGGTCATCGGCCAGCCGGAGAAGAAGTACCTGACGTGGCAAGACATCGAGCAGCTGGTGGACCGCCTCTTGCAGCAGATCCGGATCGAGGAGTTCGACGCGCTTCTGGTCATCACCCGGGGGGCATGGTCCCGGCCTGCCTGATCAGCGAGAAGACGGGCATGCGCAACATCCTGGTTGCCGCGGTGATGTTCTACACCGGCGTGGGCGAGACCCTGGACCGGCCCACCTTCCTGCAGTTCCCGCCCGACCCCTATCTGAAGGGAAAGCGGGTGCTGGTGGTCGACGACGTGTGGGACAGCGGCCGCACGGTGACGGCGGTCAAGCACCGCGTCGAGGAGGCCGGCGGGCGGCCCGCGGTGGCCGTGATGCACTACAAGCCGCGGCGCTCGGTGGTGCCCGGCAAGCCCGACTACTACGCCGAGGAGACCGACGATTGGATCGTCTACCCCTGGGATCCGGAGTCGGAGCGGTGAGGGGGCGCGCCCGCGACGACCCCGGTGGCGCCGCGACCGCGAAGGCGACCGCCGACGCTGCGAACCGCGCACGCGACCGCAACATCGCTTTGGCGCGCCCGAGACCGCAACATCGCTTTGGATCGACCCCGAGCCGGCGCATGCAACCGTTCCGACACCGCGCTGACAAGGGTGCGTAACGCCAGGTCGGTACGCTGACGGGTGGAGGGGAGGCCGTCGTGTCCATCGGGGTGCCCGCTGGGTGCAACCGAGGAGGCGCGCGGGGCCACCGGGTCCACCGGGTCCGCGAGCCGCGGGGGGCGGGGGCGGTGGGGTCCCCGACCCGGCCGGATCGTCCCCGGCGGCAGGTCGTCCGCCGGGGCGGAGCGTGCGGGGGGGTCGTCGTCGCCCTGCTGGTGGCGCTGCTCCTGGCCGCCTGCGGGCAGGCGGGCGTGCCGGGCGGGGCCCACGAGGTGGTCATCGCGCCCGACAGCGCGGACGCCCCGGAGGGTGCCCCGGCGGCGCCATCCGGCCTGGAGGCGACGCCCGCCATCGTGCCCAACCCCGGCGACGAGCGGGTCACCCTCACCCTGTTCTACGGATCCCGTTCGGGCCTGCTGGATCCGTGGCCGTGGCGCCGCACCGTCGACCGCCCGCAGCGGACGGCCGACCTGGCCCGCATCGCGGTGGAGAACCTGCTCCAGCCGCCGCCCAACTCCCCCTTCGTCTCCGTCCTCCCCAAGGGGACGCGGGTGCTCTCCGTCTCCGTCGACGACAGCCAGCAGACGGTGTACGTCAACTTCTCCCAGGAGCTGGTGAAGAACCACCCCGGCGGCAGCTACGGCGAGGGCGTCACCGTCCACGCCATCGTGCAGACGCTGACGGGGCTGCCCGGCATCCGCCGCGTCCAGATCCTGGTGGAGGGGAAGCCGGTGGAGACCCTGGCCGGCCACGTCGCGATCCAGGAGCCCCTGGAGCGGTTCCTGATCGTGCCGGGCGGGCCGATCCCGGAGGGCGCGGTGGCGGGGCCCGAGGGGGCGGACGAACCGGCCGCCTCCGCCGGCCCTCCGTCGGGTGGCCACGCCGGTGGGGGCGGCGACGGCGACCGGGCCGGCGCGGCGGGGGAGGGGGCGGAAGACTCCGGCTGGAGCCCCTGGCGCATGGACGTGGACGATGCGGTCATGAACTTCTTCCAGAGCGAGGTCGCCCAGGGGCGCATGCAGTGGCTGACCGACCCCGTCGAGGCGGCGCGCTACCTGGCCACCACCTACGGCTTCTACGGCTGGGACGAGTACGTGCTGCTGCACCGGACCGACCCCGGCGAGGGATCGGGACGCGGGGAGGCCCTGGTGCGGGTGCGGCACGGCAACAGCTACTACACGCTGCACATGATCCAGCCCCGCGAGCAGGGCGACCAGGGGATCTGGGTGATCCACGACATCCGCTCGCGGGCGGTCCAGACCGGCCGCAAGCCGGTGGACCCCGAGGTGGTGCGGAGCTGGCAGGAGGAGGTCGACCGCGGCACCAACCTCTGGCGGCTGGACCCGGTGGACACCGTGCGGCGGCAGGGCGCCCTCTACGGGTTCGACCCCTTCAGCGACGAGTTCACGGTGGTGCAGATGGATCCGGAGAAGGGTCAGGCGCTGGTCCGGGTCAAGCACGACGGCCGCGACTACGAGGTGGTCCTGGTCCAGCCCCTGCGGCGCGGGGAGAAGGGCGTGTGGTGGATCGAGACGATCCGGGCGGTGGCGGCGACCCCGTGAGGCGAGCGAAGGCCGCCCAGGACGCCCCTTGACGGGACGCCCCGGGACGAAGCCGGGGGCCGGCTCCGGGAGGCCCCGGAGGGCGATGGCGTCGCCCGCCGGAGGATGGACTCCGTGGCGCACCAGCGGGCGGGCCCCGGGGGCGGGCCCCGGGGACGGGTGGGTGGCCAAGGGAGGGCGGCCTGGTGGCCAAGCCCAGGCCTGGTGCGGTGACGCGCTCCGCAGCCCGACCGGCCGGGCCGGACGAGGCGCCGGGCCCGGGTGGCCCGATCCGTTGGGGCAGGATGAAGCCGCGGGCGGCAGGGGGAACCGCGTTCCCCCTGCCGCCCGCGGCGTCGCTTCCGCGATGGCCTTCGTCACCTTGGCCGGACCGGAAGGGCGGGTCGCGCAACCCCCGGGGCCGCGGGGCCGGAACCCGGGCGACCCGCGGAAGCCACCGCGACGCCGCCCGCCGCCGGCCTACCGCGCCGTCGGACCGGCGCCCGCGCCAGCTGGGATCAGCTGGAGGTGCCGGCCGACTTGCTCTCCTCCTTGCCGCCGAAGTAGCCGACCAACCACGTCAGGACCGCCGACGCCAGGATGGCCGCGACCATGTTCGCGCCATCCAGCGTCCAGCCCCAGTTGCCCGGGATGAACGCGCCCAGCACACCGCCGACGACGCCGGTCACCAGCGAGCCGGGCAGGTTGCCCGGGAACTGGCGGCCACCGATGGCATAACGACCGACGACACCACCGAGGATGAGACCCGCGACGATGGCAGCCACCCAACCCAGCGCGCCCATCATCGGCACCACCCTCCCTTCCCGTCCGGGATCTCGAGCCGGAAGGCCGGGGGCCGTCGGGGTCCGGCCCCGAGTCGGCCTTCCGCCTCCAACGTATGCACTTTCGTCAGGAAAGGTCAAACTCGAGCGGCGATCATTAGCACACTTTCGCGATGTTGGCAAGTCGATTGGCGTGAAAATATCCCGATTTTTCTTCATCGATCGACGAAGATCAGCTTCTTACGCAATTTCATGGGGCTCGTCTCCCTTCGGAGGGCCACCCCGGATGGCGCCGGGCAGGGAGCGGCGTCCGGCCCAGCGAATCCAACCACCATGCGGGCCATGAGGGAATGCGTGGCAACCTTCTCCATCGTGGCCGCCGACCCCCGGGTCGGCATGTGGGGGGTCGGGGTCCAGTCGAAGTTCCTCGCTGTTGGGGCTGTGGTGCCCTGGGCGGAGGCGGGGGTCGGCGCCGTCGCCACCCAGGCCTGGGCCAACGTGTCCTACGGCCCGGAAGGGCTGGCCCTGCTGCGGCAGGGGCTCTCGGCGGAAGAGGTGGTGGACCGCTTGGTCCAGGCCGATCCCGGGCGGGACCACCGGCAGCTGGGGGTGGTCGACGCCCACGGGCGGGCGGCGGCCTACACCGGTGCGGCCTGCCTGGAGTGGGCCGGCCACCGGGTCGGACCGGGCTACGCCTGCCAGGGCAACATCCTGGCCGGTCCGGCCGTGGTCGATGCGATGGCGCGGGCCTATGAGGAGGCCCGCGACCGCGGGCTGCCCATGGAAGAGCGCCTGATCGAGGCGCTGCGGGCCGGGCAGGCGGCGGGCGGCGACCGGCGCGGCCAGCAGTCGGCGGCGCTGCTGGTGGTCAAGCCCCGGGGCGGCTACGGCGGCTACACCGACCGCTGGCTCGATCTGCGGGTCGACGACCATCCCCGCCCCATCGAGGAGCTCCATCGCCTGGTGCGCCTGCACCGGCTCTACTTCGGCGCCCCCGACCCCTCCCGCCAGGTGCGCCTCGAGGGCGCGGTGGTGGAAGAGGTCCAGCGGCTCCTCCAGGCGACGGGCTACTACCGCGGGCCGATCAGCGGGCGGCTGGACGACGCCACCCGCCAGGCGCTGCGCACCTTCCAGCTGAACGAGAACTTCGAGGAGCGGGTGGTGGGGGACGAGGTCATCGACGGGGACGTGCTGGACTACCTGCGCGACCTGGCCCGGCGACGGCCGGCCGGCGGCGGGCCGGCGACAGGATCCGCGGTGGGCGGCGGGGCCCCGTGACCGGCCGCGTCCGGGAGCCGACGGCCGCCGTCCATGTCCGTCCAGGCTGCCCGGCAGGCGACGGCCGACCTTCCGAGGCGCCCGTGCCGCGGCGGGCGGCCCCCATGCCGCGGCGGATGGCCCCGGCCGCGGCGGATCCCAGGGCCGGCCCTCAGCCGTCCCTCGGGGTGGAGACGGTCGGCGCTCCGCCCTCGTTCGGGGTGAAGACGATCTTGATCGCCCCCGAGGCGCGCCGGTCCAGGGCGGCCTGAAGGGCCTCCCGGTAGCGGTGGAGCGGGAAGCGGTGGGTGACCATGCGTTCCACGGGCAGCTCCGGGTGCGCCGCCAGGGCCTCCAGGACCAGGTCGAAGGTGTGGACGGTGCGGCCGCCCACCCGCTCGAGGCCGTAGCCCACCGCCCCGACGACCTCCAGCTCCCGCATCCAGACGAAGGTCCAGTCGATCTTCGGGATCTCGCCGGCGGCGCCCAGCAGGACCACGGTGCCGCCTTCCCGGGCGAGGCGCAGCGCGTCGTCCAGGGAGCGGCGGGTGCCGACGCAATCGTAGACCAGGTCGAACCCGCCGCGGTAGACGGCGCGGCCGATCAGGGGACGGAAGGCGCGGGCGCCGGCCTCCGCCGCAGCCCGGCCGAGATCGGCGGGCGACACCACCCGGCTGGCGCCCAGCTCCCGCGCCAGCCGGGCTTGCATGCCGTGCCGGGCCGCCACCGTGACATGGGCATCGTACCCGAGCAGGCGCAGGGCGGCCACGGTGGACAGCCCGATGGTGCCGGCGCCGATCACCAGGATCCGCGCGCCGGCGGCAGGGGGGCGGCGCAGGACCCCGTGGACGGCGATGGCGAGGGGTTCCACCAGCACCGCCCGTTCGTCCGACATCCCGTCGGGAACGGGGTGGAGCTGGCTGGCGTGGGCCAGCATCCGCTGGGCCCATCCCCCCGGCAGGTCGCGGCAGAAGCCCACCAGGAACCCCGGCGACAGGGTCCCGTCGGTACAGCGCTGGCACAGGTAGGGGAAGCCCCGCTGGCATTGGGGGCAGGGGGGCAGGCCGCGCATGGTGCAGGAGATCGACGGGTCGACCACCACCCGCGTGCCGGCCGGCCAGGGAACCCGGGCGCCGCCCTGCGCGATCACCCCCACCACCTCGTGGCCCAGCACCGCGGGGAAGGAGCTGAAGGGCGAGGCGGAGGGGCTGGTGTGGGCGGCGATCACGCCGATGTCCGAGCCGCAGAGGCCCGCCAGCCGCGGGGCCACCACCGCCCAGTCCTCACCCGGCGGCACCGGATCCGGCCAGTCGGTGTACACCACCGCCCCGGCCGGGCCGTACACCAGCCACGGCCAGCGGTGGGCCAAGAGCTTGGCCAGCACCACCCGGGGTAGCGACAGCCGGTAGACCAGGGCCTTCACCTGCGTCCTCCTCTCCCTGTCGAGGCGGCGCGGTGGCGCAGCGACCGCCCGCCGGCTCCGGCCGCCCTCCGCCCTCCGGCCTCCGACCTTGCGTCCCCGTGCGGCCGCATGCCCTCGCACGGCAGCCTGCCACGCTCCATCCCGACCGGGCCTCGGTGGGGGATGCCGCGGGCGAAGGGGCGCGAGGTGGAGGGTTCGTAACTGCTGACCAAACGATTGTTAAATCTTATCAGACGTAGGCGAAACATTTCACCTCCGTTTCCCTGTTCCGTCCGTGTCACGTTCCGGTGGGTGCCCCCAGCGGTGAATCGGCTGTCAAGCCACCGGTGCGTGGACATGGGCCAGGTCGCGCAGCACCTGAACCCAGGGTTTGGTCGCATGCGGCCCGGTGAGCGCTGGGATGCGGGCACGCAGCCAACGGGCTGGGTCCTCCTCGAGCTGGCGCATCACGCGCTGAACGGCCTGGCGTGTCGCCTGCCGCACGCCGGGCGAAATCTGCAGGGGCCGGCCGCCGAGGACCGCGCGCCAGTGGGGGTCCACGCGTTCGCTCAAGAGCCGCGCCAAGTGGTCGGCGCCGCGTTCACTCCAACGCGCCCCATGCCGTTTCATCCGTCGTGCAAGGACGTGAAAGACTTCTGCTTCGATCGCCCCCAGCCGCGGCGCTTCCCCAGAAGCCACAATCCCGTCCCAGTGCTCCCGCAAGTAGCCGCGCAGCCGCAACAAGCGCTCCCGCGCCGGACCACGCCGCCCCCGTAGCGCCTGGCGAAGCGCCGACTCCACGCCCGCCCAATCCCCCGCTTCGATGGCCCGGCACACCTGGGCGTACGTCTCCTCGGAAGGCGATAACGCCTCCCGCAGGGCTCGCCGCAGGTGGAACGGATCCAGCCGGTAACACGCGCGGGGGAAGTACTGCAACCCCTGCTTGACCCAATGCGCCCCATCGCCTCCGAGGTAACAAGCCTGGACCGCGCTCAGATCCCAGTGCGTCCCCCAATAGGCGCTCGCCTGCTCCCAAAAGGCCGTACCCGGCATCACCCCCGCCACGACCCGCCGCTCCCGCAGCGCTTGCCGGTTCGAACCCACGGCTTGCTTGCCTTCGTACGCGACCCCCAGCTTCAACACCACCGGTTGCCCTCGACCCCGCAGATAAACCTCGTCCGCTTCGGCATGCAGCTGCGCACTCCGGCGCCGGCCTTCCGGCACCTGGCCCTCCACGAACACCGACCGCCGCAGCCGCTCCGCCGCCTCCTTCAACCGGCGCCCCGCCCGTTGGGACGCCCGCCACACCGTCATCGCCCGCGCCGGTGCCTGCCCCGCCGTCAACTCCCGCAGGACCGCCGCCGCTCGGTGATACGGCATCTCCGTCGCGAGCCGCCGGCACAGCGCTTCCAGCCGCGGCGACAGTCGCCGCCGCGATTCCAAGCCCAGTGCTTCATCCAGCAAGAACACACCCTGGCCCGTCGCCCGGTCCCGGTAGTAACGTCGCTTCACCTGCAACTCGCCCAGCGGCGTGTCCAGGACCCGCTCCCGCGTATCCAGGCACTCATATCGGCTCGGGTCCCGCTCCTGCATCAGTCGCTCATCGATCCCGGCCAACACCCACTCCAGCAGCCGCAGTGTCAGCCGGCCGCTGAGCCGCTGAACGGCTTCCTCCAGTTCGCCAAACGATCGGTCCTCCGTCACCAGCTCCGCCAGTTCCCGCAATGTCTGGAGGAAAAGTTCGCGCACAGCGTGTATGCTGACCATGGGGCCTCACCCTCCGACTGCCGCTGGGGAAGCCGTCCCGATGCAGGGACAGCCTCCGGGTGAGGCCTTTTCTATTTGCCTCGACCCTCACCTACCGAAACGTTACACGGACCCCTGTTCCTCTTTGGTGTATGGAACAGGCGTTTGGTATGATGAGCGAGGGAGGACACGTGGGCCATGCAGGCGACCTTTCAGACGAAGATTCAAGACCAGTCGGTTTATCCGGCGCTGGACGCCATCGCCGCCCTGTACGGTCGCCTGCTGCGCCGGTTGTATGTCGATGTCTATGTTCATCACCGCCCCCTTGTCGAATGCAAGCGGGAATACATTGCCCGCTACGGCATCACGGCGCGCCACTTCAACGCGCTGGCCACCGAACTCAAGGGCAAGGTGAAGGCGGCGGAGGAAGCGCATCGGCACCATCTGGCGCATCTGCGCGGGCAGATTCAATCCACCGAACGAGCGATGGCCAAGCTCCAAAAGCAGGCGAAAGCTTTGGCCTCGGGCAAGGGGCGCTGGGCCGCCCTGTCCCCCGAAGAACGGGCTGCAAAGCGCTGCCGGGTTCGGTTTCGGCTGCACCAGAAGCAGCGGCGGCTGGCCATGCTGCGCGCCCGCCTTGAAGCGGCGGAAGCCCGGACGGGATCGCCGCCGATTTGCTTTGGTTCCCGGCGTTTGTTTCACCGGCAGTTCCACCTGGAGGCGAATGGGTTCGCTTCCCACGACGAATGGCGCAGGGCATGGCGCGATGCTCGAAGCCAAAGCTTCTTCTGCATCGGTTCCAAAGACGAGATGAGCGGCAACCAGACCTGCTCGCTCTTTGGCAACAGGTTGCGTCTTCGGGTGCCCAACGCCCTGGTCGCCCGCTTTGGGCGGTATGTTTGGCTGCACGGCATCCGCTTCCCCTATGGACAGGATGTCATCATGGCGGCCATTGCGTCGGGGCGAGCCATCAGCTATCGGTTCGTCCGGCAAAACGGCGCGTGGTATGTCTTCGCCACCACCGAACGGCCCGCGGCCCCGATCACGACATCGCGGAGGGCGGGCGCCCTTGGTGCCGATCTGAATCCCGACCGGCTGGCCGTGGCGGAGGTCGACCGCTTCGGCAACCCGGTGGCGGCGCGTGACATCCGGTTTCAGATTCAAGGCAAGCGCCGGGAGCAGGTGAAGGCCATCCTGGGCGAGGGGGTGGCGGACCTGGTGGCATGGGCCAAGGGCGCCGGCAAGCCCATCGTCGTCGAGCGGCTGGACTTCCGGGCGAAGAAGACCCGCCTTCGGGAAGAAGGCCCCCGCTACGCCCGGATGCTGTCCGCCTTTGCCTACGCCGCATTCATGGCCCTCCTGCTCTCCCGAGCGGCCCGGGAAGGCGTGGAAGTGATCCGCGTCAACCCGGCCTTCACCAGCGTGATCGGCAAGGTCAAGTTCATGGCCCGGTACGGACTGTCGCCCCACGCCGCGGCGGCGGTGGCGATTGCCCGCCGGGGCCTTGGTTTGGGCGAGCGCTTGCGCTCCGGAACCGCCCGCCCTCTACCCGCGAGGAATCGAGGGCGGCACGTCTGGAGCGATTGGCGGCGCATCGCCCCGTCGGTGCGCGGCAAGCTCGCGCACCGGCTCTATGAGCGGTCCTCCGAGGACGCCCCAGGCCGGGGGGAACCCCGATCCACCCGGGCACCGGCGGCCTCAAGGCCGCACGGCCCCGGGTGCGATGGTCTGGCTTGGGGTCCGGGGTGCGATCCCCCGGCGCGAATCGTCGGGAGCGCTGTTCGCCCGGCGTCATAGGCGGATGTAATAAATGCCTATGTTTTTTAGGAACGGTCAGGTCATCGGCACCTGCCGCTGGATGCGACCCTCGATGCGCTCGAAGATGTCGTCCAGCGACCGGCCGGTGATGGTCAGGCCGTGGTTCTTCAGCCCGATCACCGCCGCCGCGGGGTCGGGCGAGCGGCGCACCAGTTCCGCCACCGAGGTCGCCAGCTCGTAGGTCCCGCACGGATAGTTGACCTCCGTGGACGGGACGCCGTCCATCCACGCGTGGACGTGGATGATCGCCTGCACCTCGGGGTGCTCGCGGTAGATCATCCAGTGTTCGATGGCGTCGACGGACACCCGCCGCGGCTCCCGGTCGGCGGGCACGCTGAGGATCATCGCCTGCCGCTCGGGGTCGTAGTCCTTGACCAGCAGGATGTCGCGGCCGATTACCTCCATCCGCGACTTGTCGATGCCGCTGGCGCTCATCCAGAAGGTGTTGCCCTCGTGCCGGGCGCTCAGGTTGCCGTAGCTCAAGCCCCCGATGCCGTAGAGCAGCTTGAGGTGGCGCAGGTCCCGGGGCGAGAGGTACTCCTCCAGCGGGAAGGGTGCGGGCAACAGGTCCAGCGCCGCCAGGCGCCGGCCCGCCTCGGCCAGCGCGCGGGTGGTCTCGTTGCCGTCCCACAGCTCCCGCGGCAGGTCCGGGACGAACACGTTGTCCAGGACGAACCGGGACTGGGCCAGGGGCCGCAGCCGCTCGTACACCTCTTCGAAGAAGGCTGCCTCGTCGCGGGCCTCGTACGCCAGCTGGTAGTGGCCCAGCTCCGGTGTGATGAAGTGGAGGCAGCGTCGCCCGTGCTCCTCGGTGACGTAGATCAGCAGGTTGGAGAGGGTGCGCACCAGGTAGGGGTAGGCCCGCTGCAGGACGTTCTCGCCGGGCTCGCCCTCCATCAGGGTGACCACGAAGGTGCCGCGGGACTGGCGGCGGAAGGGCCGCGGGTCGGCCGGATCGGCCACCTGGATGGCCAGGCCCAGCTCGGGGTCGTCGGCGTCGGTGGGCTGGTGTCCATGGAGGTCCAGCACCCCGCGCAAGCCGGCCAGCACGCGGCCGAGGAAGTCGTCCCGCGGCGGCGCCAGCAACGCATAACGCATGAGAACCCCCTCCCTCACGGTTCGGCACGCGCCCACTGGAGCCGGCGCCGGGCCGGGGCGAGGTCGCGGTCCCGGGGCCGGGGTCCGGCCCGTGATCAAGGCCCGGGACGGTCGCGATGCCCTGCGGTCGGCCGGATGCGGCTGGCACCCTCCGACCACCGGTGGTAGTCTGTCCCGGTCTCCAGCATGACATTTTACGAGGGGCGGCCCGGGTTCCTCCCGTCCACCACCAGCCGGAAGCGGGCGCCGGGCCCCAGGAAGTCCAGCAGGTGCAAGTCGTCCGCCAGCACCCAGCCGACCACGTTGACCCGCTCGTCGGGCGGCAGGTCGCGCAGCGTCACCTGGAGCTCGCCGGCGTACCGCAGATACCGGTCGTTGTCCACGGTGACGGTGCCGCGGGGCCGGGGTTCGGCGGGTCGGGGCGGAATGGCGGTCGCCGACCCGGCGGAGGTGCGCGAGGTCGTGGAACGGACGACGGCCTCCGCGGCGTCCAGCCGGTTGACGTGAACCGGGGCCTCCACGATGGCTCTTTCCACGGCCGTGATGTCACGGTGCAGCCGGATCCGCAAGGGAACGCCGTCCCCCCGCCACACCGCCCGCACGGCCTCCATCTCGTCGGTCGACGGCCCCGGGTCGCCGAAGAGCAGGGTGTGGATGGAGCCCAACGCCAGGAGCTCCGCCGCCGCCCGGTCGGGCGGGAGGGCCCGGTGGCGCTCCACCGTCGGCAGGCCGGCGAACAGGGGGCCGCGGCGGCCGTGTTGCGACGGGACGAACGCGGCCACCCGGATCCCCCGCTCCGCCAGCGCCGAGGAGAGGCGGTGCACCCACCAGATGCTCAGGCCCGTCTCCGGCCGCGGGTAGAAGTTGTGGCACGCCGCCAGCCGTTCGGCCCGAGCCCCGGCCGCCAGGATGCGGTCCAGCGCTGCCGGGCGCACGGTGCTGGCGTTGACGACGACGTCCAGGCCGTAGGGATTGCGGGTCATGGCCGCGACGGCGGCGGCGTCGTAGCCGTGGTCGACGCGAAGGGCGCTGAGGCCCAGGGAAGCCAGGGGCTCCAGGTTGTCGGGGGCGGCACCCAGGGCCGCCAGGGCGGACGGGGCCACGTCGGCCCAGAGCCGGAGCCCGAGGGAGCGGGCCCGGCCAGCCAGCCGGGCCAGCCTCTCCGCCGTGGCGACGGGCGACGCCTCGGGCAGGTGCAGGGACGTGAAGACCTCCGTGTAGCCGCGGCGGGCAGCCTCCTCCATCCGCCGTGCGATCGCCTCCTCCGTGCCTTCCGGGCCATAGCCGGGGTAGACGGCGATGCCCAGGGTGCGCCCGGTGGCCGGTTCGTCCATCGCGGGACCTCCTCTGCCTGCAAGACGGCGCACGGGACCGCCGGCCCGTCCCGGTCCGTCCCGGGAACCTTCGCCCTGCCGGCGGCCTCTCCTGGTCCCGCGTCCCGCGGCCGCTTCCGTCCAATTGACCCGCCTCCGGGGGACGTCTACACTACAGGCGAGCTCCGGCGTCGCCGCCGGAACCGCCCGGGCGCGACGGGAGGGCGGGGAGGCCGCCCGATCCCGTCCGTCGCCGGGGCGGCCGCGCCGGCAGGGAGGAACCGCGTTGAACGGGTCACCCGCCAGTCCCCTCCGGATCGCCATCGCCCAGATCGACAGCACCGTGGGCGACCTCGAGGGCAACGCCCGCAAGGTGGAGGCCTTCGCCGCCGAAGCGGCCCGGGCGGGCGCCGACGTGGTGGTCTTCCCCGAACTGGCCCTGACCGGTTACCCGCCGGAAGACCTGCTCTTCCGCCCCGCCTTCTTGGCGGAGGGACGGCGCTGGCTCCACTGGCTCGCGGCCCGGCTCGCCGACGGACCCGTGGCCCTGGTGGGGTTCGTCCACCAGGATCGCGATCTCTACAACGCCGCCGCGGTGCTGGAGGGGGGGCGGGTCCGGGCCGTGGCCTGCAAGCGCTTCCTCCCGAACTACGGCGTCTTCGACGAGGAGCGGTACTTCGCGCCGGGCCGGCGCGCCCTGGTGCTGCGCCTCCACGGGGTGACCCTGGGGGTCAGCATCTGCGAGGACCTCTGGTATCCCCAGGGCCCCGTCCGCGAGCAGGCCCTGGCCGGCGGTGCCGAGGTGCTGCTGAACCTCTCCGCCTCGCCCTATCACGCCGGCAAGCCGCGGGAGCGGGAGAGCCTGCTGGTCACGCGGGCCACCGACTTCGGCGTCGCCATCGTGTACGCCAACATGGTGGGCGGCCAGGACGAGCTGGTCTTCGACGGCAACAGCCTGGTGGTCACCCCGGCGGGCCAGGTGGCGGCCCGCGGCCGCCCCTTCGCCGAAGACCTGATCGTCTGGGACTACGACCCCACCGAGGCGGCGGTCGCCCGCTGGCACGAGCCCCGCTGGCGGCACGTGCCGCCGTCGCCCGAGGAGGCGGCCCGGGTCGAACGGGTCGACCTCGCCGGTGGCGATGGCCTCGCCGCATCGCAGCGCGACCCGCAGGCGGGGCTGGTTCGTCCGGACGAACCCGGCCCGCCGGCCGCCGCCAGCGGTCCGGCGCAGCCCGGTCGCGGACCGGCCGCCGCCACCGCGGGGTCGAACGAGGCGGCGGGGGTCGGAGCGGCGGGCGCCGCCCCGCGGCGCGGTCCCAAGCCGCCCCTGCCGCCGCGGCGCGTCGAGGCCCTCGAGGGCGAGGCGGAGGTCTACGCCGCCCTGGTGCTGGCGGTGCGCGACTACTTCCGCAAGAACGGGTTCGATCGCGCCTGGCTGGGCCTCAGCGGCGGCATCGACTCGGCCCTGGTCGCCTGCCTGGCGGCCGACGCCCTGGGACCCCAGCGGGTGACGGGGGTCGCGATGCCGTCGCCCTTCACCGCCGCGGCCAGCCTGCGCGACGCGGAGACGGTGGCCCGCAACCTGGGCATCGGCTTCCACGTGGTCCCCATCGACGCCATCTTCGCCGCCTTCCGCCAGGCCCTGGCGCCGCTCTTCGGCGACCGGCCCTTCGACGTGGCCGAGGAGAACCTGCAGGCGCGGATCCGCGGCACCCTCCTCATGGCCCTGGCCAACAAGTTCGGCGGCCTGGTGCTGGCCACCGGCAACAAGAGCGAGCTGGCCACGGGCTACGCCACGCTCTACGGCGACATGGCCGGCGGCTTCGCGCCCCTCAAGGACGTGCCGAAGACCCTGGTCTACCGCCTGGCGGCCTACCGCAACGGGCGGCCCGGCGGACCGGTGATCCCGCGATCCGTCCTCGAGCGGCCCCCGACGGCGGAGCTGCGGCCGGGCCAGCGGGACGAGGACAGCCTGCCGCCCTACGCGGTGCTGGACCCGATCCTCGAAGGCTATGTGGAGCGGGACCTGCCCGCGGCGGACCTGGTCGCCCGGGGTCACCCGGCCTGGGCCGTGGCCCGGGCGGTGCAGCTGGTGGGCGGCAGCGAGTACAAGCGCCGCCAGGCGGCGCCGGGTCCGAAGGTCACCGCCCGCGCCTTCGGCCGTGACCGGCGCTACCCCATCACCAACGGCTTCCGGGAGCGGGTCCCCGGCGGCCCCGGCGGCCCCGGCGGCCCCGGCGGCACCGGCGGCGCCGGCGGCTCTGGGGGCGCTGCGGGCGTCGATCCGGCGCCCGGCGCGGGGGCGGGCGGAGCGCGTTGAGCCGGCGGTCGGCGGGCCATGGCGGGAGGCGCCCCGCCGGGTCGCCGGTGGGGCAGGCGCCGCACAGCCCACCGGTCCATCGCGACGACGGACCGGTCCCTCGTCGCGACGGATGGACGGCTCGCCACCGGGCCATCGCCGTCTTCGGCGCGGGTCTTGGCGGAGCCCGATCGGCGACTTGGGGGACGGCCTTCGTGGAGCCGGCTCGGCGCGTACCCCGGCCCGAACGGGGTGCGGCGGATGGCACCTGCGGTCGGGCCCAGGCATGGGCGCTTGGCATGGCCTGGGGGGCGGGCACGTAGATCCTGGTGGGGCGCGGCCGCTCCCGCGGGAGCGAAGGACAGGGGGTGGAACCGTGACGGGCGACACCGCGTTCCTGGCCCTGGCGGCTGCACCCTTCACCCGGTGGCTCATCCTGGGCAACCCCGTCTGGCGCTGGCTGGTGGCGCTGGGCGTGGCGCTGCTCACGCTGGCCTTGCTCAAGCTGGCCCGTGACCGGCTGGCGGCACGGCTGGCGGTGCTGGCGGGCCGCACCGGCACGGCCTGGGACGACTTCCTGGTCGAGCTGCTCCAGCGGCGGACCGGCACCCTGACCCTGCTGGTGCTGGCGGTCTGGGCCGGGTCCCAGGTCCTGGCGCTGCCGGAGCCCCTGGCCTTCCGCCTGCGCCAGATCGTGGGCCTCGCCCTGATCCTGCAGGTCGCCCTCTGGGCCAACTACGCCATCGGCTTCTTCCTGAGCCGCGCCTTCCAGGAGCGGGGCGGCGAAGACGAGGAGGTCGCCGCCGCCCTGGCGGCCGCCCAGCTGCTCTCCCGCGTCGGCCTGTGGACCCTGGTCATCCTGGTGGTGCTGCGCCAGCTGGGGATGGACATCACCGCCCTGGTGGCGGGGCTTGGCATCGCCGGCATCGCCGTCGGCCTGGCGCTGCAGAACGTGCTGGGCGATCTCTTCGCGTCGCTGTCCATCGTGCTGGACAAGCCCTTCGTCGTCGGCGACTTCATCGTGGTCGACAACTTCGTCGGCACCGTCCAGCACGTGGGCATCAAGACCACGCGGGTGCGCGCCCTGACGGGCGAAGAGGTGGTCTTCGCCAACGCCGATCTGCTCAAGAGCCGCATCCGCAACATGAAGCGGATGACCGAGCGGCGGGTGGAGTTCCGCATCAGGGTCGCCTACGGCACCCCCGTCCAGCAGCTGGAGCGCATCCCGGCCATGGTGCGCGAGATCATCGAATCCCAACCCCACGTGCGGTTCGATCGGGGTCACCTCAAGCAGCTGGGCGACTCGGCGCTGATCTTCGAGTTCGTGTACTTCGTCACGGACCCGGACTACCTGCTCTACATGGACATCCAGCAGGCGATCAACCTGGCCATCTACCGCCGCTTCGCCGAAGAGGGCATCCCGTTCGCCTTCCCTACCCAGACGGTCCACGTGGTGGAGGAGGGGGCGGAGGTGCCGGCGAAGGCCACCGCGTCCGACCTCGTCGCGGCACCCAGGGGGGCGGCCGAGGCGGCGGCTCCGCCGCGGGAGGAACCGGCCAGCGGGTCGGCGCGCCGGCCGTCGGCCGAGCAGGGGTAACGGGCAGCGGCGGCACGGCATGACCGCGGCGCGAGCGGTGCCGCGCCGGCGGCAGGGGGGAGGAGCCGTGGCGGGATCCAAGGGGGATCGGCCTGGCATCGGGGTGGGGGTCGGGATGTCGGCCCGGCGGCCCCTCGGGGCAGGGGATGGCGGAGCGCCGGGCCGCCTCATCGGAGAGGAGTCCCGTCGCCCGGGCTTGCACCATGGTCGACCGGCATCGCGTCCTGGTGCCGGCCTCACGATGGCGGTGGTCCTCGGCCTCCTGGCCGCGTTGCTCGTCGGTTGCAGCCGGACGCCGGGGCCCGATGCCGTCCTGCGCCAGTACCTGGACGCCTGGGAGAGCCAGGACTACGCGGGGATGTACGCCCTCCTCGACCAGGCCAGCCGTCAGGCCGTCCCCGAGCAGGACTTCACCGAGCGGTACCGGCGGATCGAGGAGGGGATCGAGCGTACCGGCCTGGCTGCAGAGGTCCGCGTCCCCGACGACTTCCGCCCCGAGGGCGACGAGGTGACCCTCGCCTTCCAGGTCCGCTGGGAGACGGCCCTGGCCGGCGCCTTCACCCAGGCGTACACGGCGCGGCTGGTCCGGGAGGACGAGGGCTGGCGGGTGCACTGGACGCCCGCCTTGATCTTCCCGGACCTGCGGGAGGGCGACAAGGTCCGGGCCCAGAGCCTGCCCGCCCGCCGGGGGAGCCTGCTGGACCGGGACGGGGAGCCCCTGGCCGTGGACGAACCGGCCCGGGCCATCGGGTTGGTACCCGGGAAGATGGCGCCCGACTCCGCGGAGCGGCTGGCGGAGGCGCTCGGGATCGACCCCCAGGCGGTGCAGGCGCAGCTGGAACAGCCCTGGGTCGAGGACGACCTGTTCGTCCCCATCGTGACCTGGCCGGCGTCCCGGGTCGCGGCGCGGGAGGACGACCTCCTGGCCATCCCCGGCGTGCTCGTCAGCTCCACCCGCGAGACCGCCCGCTGGTATCCCCACGGCCGGCTGGCGGCCCACACCCTGGGCTACACGGGCCCCATCACCGCCGAGGAGCTGACGGAAGAACGCCGCCAGGCGGGCTACGGCGCCCACGACCGCATCGGCAAGCAGGGCCTGGAGCGGGCCCGCGAGGACGCGCTGCGGGGCCAGCGGGGCGGTCGCATCTGGATCGAGCGGGCCGACGGCACGCAGGGGCCGGAGATCGCCCGGCGGGATCCGCAACCGGGCCGGGACCTGCGCCTGACCCTGGACCTCGAGGTCCAGCAGGCGCTGGAGCGGGCGCTGGACGGCGGAGCCGGCCGCGCGGGAGCCGGGCAGGGGAGCGGGGAGGTCGGCCGCGAGGCGGCCGCCGTCGTCCTCGACCCGGATCGCGGCGACGTGTTGGCCATGGCCAGCCGTCCGGCCTTCGACCCCAATCAGCTGGCCGACGGGATCACCGCGGCGGAGTGGGAGCGCCTCAACGCGGATCCCCACGCGCCCCTCCATCACAAGGCCCTGGCGCCGCTGCCGCCCGGGTCCGCCTTCAAGCCCTTCACCGCCGCGGTCGCCCTGGATGCGGGGGTCATCGCCCCGGACACCGACTTCGGCCCGAGCCCCGAGGCCTGGCAGAAGGACGCCTCCTGGGGCGACTACCACGTCCGCCGGGTGCCCCACCCGCCGGGTCGGGTCGATCTCCTGCGGGCGCTGGTCTGGTCGGACAACGTCTACTTCGCCCGGGTGGGTCTCGCCCTGGGGGTCGAGCGGTTCGTCCAAGGCCTGGGCCGGTTCGGGCTGGGCGAGGAATTCCCGTTCGACCTGCCGGTGCCGCCCGGCCAGGTGGCCGGGGAGGGCGGCATCCAGGGGGAGATCCAGCTGGCGGACAGCGCCTACGGGCAGGGCCAGGTCCAGGTCAGCCCGCTCCAGTTGGCCGCCATGTACACCGCCTTCCTGCGCGACGGCGACGTGGTGCGGCCGCGGCTGGTCCTGGACGAACCGGCCTCGGCGAGGGAGCAAGGGGGCGCGGCCGCGGCCCAGGCCGGGGACGCCGCCCAGGGCGCGCCGGCCGTCTGGAAGGAGGGGGCGATCCGTCCGGAGACGGCCCGGGTGATCCGCGAGGCCCTGCGCCGCGTGGTGGCGGACCCCACGGGGACGGCCCATGCGCTGGCCGCCACCCGCGGCTGGACGGTCGCGGGCAAGACGGGTACCGCGCAGGTGGGAAGCGGGGAACGGGCGCCGCGCTGGCGCTGGTTCGCCGGCTGGGCGACCCCCGCCGGGTCCGACCGGGTCCGCTTCCTGATGGTCTTCGCCGTCCGCCAGGAGGGAGCCGCCGAGGAGGGCACGCCCAACCCGGCGGTGACGCGGGCGCGGGCCTTCCTCGAAGCGGTGCCGGCCACGGCTCGCGACCCGTCGGACCGAGTCACCGTTCGGTAGGAGGCGATCCCCTCCCACGGTCTGCCGGACGAATCGCTACCGCGGCCGCACGCTCCGCCGCCCGGGCGCCGGGAGACGGCTACGGCGACCGCCGGGTAGCACCATGGGTGGATGCCGGGAGGGCCGTCCCAGCGGTTCCGCTTCCGCCTGGTACACCATCGTGGCACAATAGTGTTACGACGAGGAGCATGGGATGCGTTTCGTCTCCGTGCGCGAGCTGCGGTCCCGGTCCGGCGAGCTCTGGCGCGCCCTCCGGCAGGGTGAGGAGGCCGTGCTGACCATCAACGGCACGCCGGTGGCCGTCCTGGTGGGCACGAGCGAGGAGGACCTGGAGGAGACGCTGCGGGCGGTGCGCCAGGCCCGGGCGCAGGCGGCGGTAAGCCGGATGCGCGAGCGGGCGGCCCAGCGCGGCCTTGACCGGTTGAGCGAGCTCGAGGTGGACGAGGAGGTGCGCGCCGCGCGCCGGGAGCGGGGCCGGTGAAGCGCCTCGTGTCCTCGTGGATTGCCTGCTCAGCGGCCGAATCAGGCCTCGTTTATAAGCCGAGAGACGACAACACCGACGATCTCCGCGTTGCGCGAATCCGCGAACCGGATCAACACGGGCTTTGCCCGGTTCGTCACGGAGACTTTGATCCCGTCGAGGTAGAGACTCACGTCGATCACCTTCGTCCACTCCGCCGCGACGGACCTTCGGTCTCCCCTGAAAACGATCCTCCGGTTGGTGAGGACGAGATCACCGCGGCTGATCGGCACGAGGCCGGTCTCCGTGACGATGCGGCCTCGGTGCCCGCCGACACGGTATCTCACTCCCTTGGCGATGCGGAAGGAGAACCCGGACGAGCCGCCCTCATACCGCCGGTTGATTACCCGCTCCTCTAACAGCTCACCGGGCTCGGACCAGTGCGGCGTCTCGCCCCGACGCAGGACGAGACCCGGGACCATGACTACGGGCAGCGGCTCGTGCTCGAGTTGGTAGAGGAGACGGTATCGATCGAGCTGCTCGCGGTTCGCCGGGATCTGGTCGGCAGGCAAATCGAAGTATTCCGCCAGCTGCTGCAGTGAGCGCTCCTCCTCGGGACTGAGTCGCTTGTCCTCTGTCGCGGCCTGTAGCGCCTGCCGGATGACCTCCCCGCGGATAGCCTGTACGTCCGCGTCAGTCAGCCCCAGCTGCCGCTGGGCCTCGCGGAGCGCGTCGAACTCGTCCAGGGTGACGACGCCGTCGGCCACCGCGGCGGCCACCACCTTGCGAAATTCGTTCAATCGCCGCTGGCGTTCGGCCGCCCTGGCGACCTCGGTCTGCAGCGCCCGGTACGCATGGACAATGCGGTCCCAAACGCTCATGGCGCCCCTCCAATCGTAGAGACGATGAACCCAACAGGCGCTCATGCGGTGGTTTCAACCCCTCTCCGGACTTCCCTCCCGGGGCCTTCGCTTTGTGCCGAAGGGCCACCCAGGACCGCCAGCTTCGGCGGCGGCAACGCCATGGTGTGCCCCCTTTGTGCGGCCCATCGGCCTGCAGGGCCGGTCTCGTTTACTCCGCCCGCCCTTCCAGGCGTGGCGCCCGCCGGCGCCTTTCCTGGTCGTGTTGGCCCAGCCGGAGCGGCATTGCTTGCCGGCCGCACGAGCACCACCCTTGGGCGGCCGGCAGGGCCTCGCAGACGCGGCGCCGGTGCTGCTGGCACCAGGAGGCGGGTGGCGCCAACCACCGTCAGCCACGACGAGACGGTCAGTGCGGCGCCTACAAGCTCGCCCAGGGCCTTCGCCGCGTTGCTCCCCACCCGCTTTGGCGTCATGCGTTACGGCCTCGCTTGCGAGTTTCGTCCTCCGTACGACGGGCGACACGAAAGGCCGTGGCCCAAGTCGTTCGCCAGCTTCAGGAAGACCCGGCCCGTTGCCTGCGTGGCCGCACCCCGGCGCTTGTCGGACCCCATGCGGACAGACCCTGGGTTCAGGTGTTCCGCGATCTAGACGCACGTCGGGGCCCACCAAGGGGTTGACGACGTCGTTCCGCGGGGGCACCCTACCCGAACGTGACACGGACAGGCCGCCCACGCCCGTTGACAGGGCCCCCTTGGTCGCATATAGTTGCATCAAGCTGCATCGGGATGCAGCGCGGCTGCCACAACGGCGTGGCGGCGGAGAAGAGGGCAACGGCGCCCCTGCAGGTTCGTCCTGCAGGGGCTTTGTCGTTTGAGGAGGTGAAGGCCGTGTACACCATGGCCGTCGCGGAGCGGCTGACGGGTTTGACCCAGCGCCAGATCCGGTACTACGAGGCCCGGGGCCTGATCCGCCTGGCCCGCGGCCCGTCCGGGCAGCGCCTGCTGACGGCCGAGGACATCCGGCAGCTGCGGCGCATCCGCTGGCTCCTGCAGCAGGGGCACAACGTCCACACCATGCGCGTCTTGCTGGGCGCAGGGGATGCCCTGGGCGCAGGGGGGGATCGACACGGAGGGCGGGTCGACGGTCCCGGATGCCGACGCCCGCTCGGGGTGGCCCAGGCCAGCGGGGGACCGGCCACCGGCAACCGCTGGAGCGAGGGACCGGGCCGGTGACGAAGCCGGTGCCGCCTGCGTTGCCGCTCACCCGACCCGCCACCAGGCGTCACCGCGCGACCCGGACCGCGCTCCCGGGAACGTTCGTCGGTTCGCGGAGACTCGTCGAGATTCGCGGAGAGGAGGAACCGCGTTGAAGAACCTGAGCCCCGAGGACATCAAGGCCGCCATCCGCGACATGAACATCGGCACCATCAGCCTGCAGTTCACCGATATCCTCGGCACCGTCAAGCACGTGGAGATCCCGGCCAGCCAGATCGACAAGGCGCTGGCCGGCGAGCTGATGTTCGACGGTTCGTCCATCGAGGGGTTCGTCCGCATCGAGGAGTCGGACATGTACCTGCGGCCCGACCCGGCGACCTTCGTCATCCTGCCGTGGAAGACCCGGGAGGGGCGGCGCACGGCGCGCCTCATCTGCGACGTCTACAACCCGGACGGCACGCCCTTCGAGGGCGATCCGCGGTACGTGCTGAAGCGCGTGGTGGCCGAAGCCGCGGAGATGGGCTACGTGATGAACGTGGGCCCCGAGCCCGAGTTCTTCCTGTTCGAACGGCCGTCGGCGGAGCAGGGGCGGCCCGTGACCCTGGACCACGCCGGCTACTTCGACCTGGCGCCGGTGGACAAGGGCGAGGAGGTGCGGGCGGAGATCGTCCTGACGCTGCAGGAGATGGGCTTCGAGATCGAGGCCGCCCACCACGAGGTGGCGCCCTCCCAGCACGAGGTCGACTTCAAGTACGCCGACGCCGTGACCACCGCGGACAACATCGCCACCTTCCGCAGTGTGGTCCGGACCATCGCCCTGCAACACGGCCTGCACGCCACCTTCATGCCCAAGCCCCTTCATGGTGAGGCCGGCTCGGGCATGCACCTGCACCAGTCCCTGTTCCGGGGCGAGGAGAACGCCTTCTACGACCCCACCACGCCGGACCGGCTGAGCGACGTGTGCAAGCAGTACATCGCCGGCATCATGGAGCATGCCCGGGCCATCACGGCGGTGACCAACCCGCTGGTCAACTCCTACAAGCGGCTGGTGCCGGGGTACGAGGCGCCGGTGTACGTGGCCTGGTCGTACCGCAACCGCAGCCCGATGATCCGCATCCCCGCCAAGCGCGGGCTCAGCACCCGGATCGAGCTGCGCTCGCCCGATCCCTCGTGCAACCCGTACCTGGCGCTGGCGGTAATCCTGAAGGCGGGTCTCGACGGCATCAAGCGGCGCCTGACGCCGCCCGATCCCGTGGAGGGCAACATCTACCACATGTCCGAGGCCGAACGGGAAGAACTCGGCATCGCCAGCCTGCCGGGCTCGCTGGCCGAGGCGATCCGGGCCCTGGAGCAGGACCCGCTGATCCTGGAGGCGCTGGGCAGCCACGTGGCCTCCCGCTACCTGGAGGCGAAGAAGATCGAGTGGGACGTCTACCGCACCCAGATCTCGCCGTGGGAGCTGCAGGAATACCTGGCGAAGTATTGAGGGGGTCGGCGGTGGGCGGATCCGCTGCGGATCCGGTGCAGAGCCGGCGGGGATCCGTGCGGATCTGCGCGGATCGGTCGTCCCCGGGCGATGCGAGACGCCCGGGGGCGCTTCTTTCCACGGGGGCGTCGGTGGTCGGGATGGCACCGCGGTGGCCGACCACGCCAAGCCGCCGACCTTCCTCCGGCACGCGTCTTGCCGTCCCGCCCCCATGGCACGGGGGGCAGGCGGTATGATGGAGCCAGCGAGACCACGGTGCCGGGCGTCGGCGCAGGGGAGCGGCGTGCAAGCAGCCGCCGCCGATGCCGGCGGTCGGGTTCGCCCGTCGCCGCGGGGATGGTGGCGGGCGTCACGTCGGCGGCGGGTAGGCAGGCGGATGCAGCGAGGCGGGGATGGCGGGTGAGCCAGCCGCAGATCGTCGCCCTGGGTTTCGATCCGGCGCAAGAGGGGGCCCGATTGCCCCGTTCTCTGGTGGAGACGGGGTGGCCCATCCTGCTGCACGTGGGCTGGCCCTCCGACGATTGGCTGGCTCGCCACCCGGCGGACCTCTACGTCCTCTGGCTCGACGGGATCGACCGCCCGGCGGAGCGGACCCGCACGTTGGGGCGCCTCACCGGCCGCCCGGTGCTCTGGTTCTACGGCGCGGCCGGGGACGAACCGGCCGGCCTGTGGCAGCACCTGGGCTCGGAGGACTGGCCCTTGTGGGCGGTCTTGCCCGCCACCGCGCCCCGGTGGCAGGTGGTGGCGGTCGCCCGAAGCCTCCTGGCGGCCGCAGCCCGCCTGGAGGCGGCCCTTCGGGAGGTGGCCGAGGCCGCCCGCAGGCTGGAAGACCGCAAGGTGATCGAGCGGGCCAAGGGGATCCTGATGGACCGGTTCGACCTGGCGGAGTCGGAGGCCTACAAGCGGCTGCGGGACACGGCCATGCGCCAGCGCAAGCCCCTGCGGGAGATCGCCCAGAGCATCATTGAGTTCGCGAGCCTCGGGCCCTTGGGGGGACCCTCCGCGCCCGTGGGGGAGGGGGCCGGCGGCAACCAGGAACGGGACGAGCCGTCCCCGCGGCCCGTCCGGCCGCGCGACCACCACGGGCCGGCGACAGGTGGGAGGCGGCGACGCCCCGGTCGGGGCTCCCGGCCTGGGCAGGTGGAACGGACGTGATCCGGACAAGACCGGCGGAACGGAAACGACCCGGGGGAGGAGCGCCCGTGGGCGGGCGGCGGTCCGGTCAACCCCGGCAGCGCAGGGCGCGCACCACGAGGTGCGCGCCCTGCGCGTTCGTTCGGGGGCCTGGTTGGCGGGGCGGGGCCCGTGGCCTGCGCCTCGTCTCCGGGTTGCTCCAGCGCCCGGCGCGACTCAGGTCTGGACCGTCGGTTGTGCCGAGGTGGGCCGGGTTGCCCGCTGCGCAGGGGCCGAGATCCCGGGCTCCGCCGACGGGAGCAGCTCGGGATAGGCGGGCAGGCCGTGTTCGCTGATGTCAAGGCCGATTCGTTCGTCCTGCCGGGAGAGGCGCAGGCCCACCGCCTTGTCCACGAGCACGAAGGTCAACCAAGCCGCCGCCAACACGTACGCCAAGGAGACGGTGACGCCAAGGGCTTGAACCCCCAGCTGGTGGAGTCCGGCGCCGTAGAGCAGTCCCGGTTGGCCCATACCAACCTGGTCGACCAGATCGGGGGCGGCGAACAGGCCCGTCGAGAGGGTGCCCCAGATCCCGCTGATGCCGTGGACGGAAAAGGCACCCACGGGATCGTCGACCTTCAGGACCCGCTCGGTCCACCGGATCGCGAAGACCATCAACACCCCGGCCACGGCCCCGACGATCACGGCCGCCCACGGTTTGACGAAGGCGCAGGAGGCGGTGATGGCCACCAGCCCCGCCAGCACGCCGTTCAACATGGACCAGACGTCGGCCTTGCCGGAAGTCACCCAGGCGGTGAACAGGGCGGCCAGCGCCCCTGCCGCCGCCTCGGCAGCGGTGGGTTCGGCCGCGACAGCTGGGCGACCCCAGGCACCGACCGCCAACGAGGCCACCAGCGCTGCCCAGCGCCCCAGATTCTTCATGGTTTCCCCCCCCCAATTCCGACGATGCCGTGGCGTCGAGGCCGCGGCCATCGTCGCACGAGTGCGACCGTTCCCCATCCACGCACCATCCCGGCGCGTCGGGTCCTGGTCGTCAGCCTTTTGGCACAGAGACGTCCGTGGAACCGGATCGGGACGGAACCGCGATGCCAATGCAAAGGAAAGGGGCCCATCCGCATACCGGCTGCGGCTGCGAATGGGCCCCGTTGCCCCCTTGGGACGCCGTCGTCCGCATGTGGAGTTGTGAGCGTGCGGCGCATCGGGCCCGCCGCCCGACCGCCTTCGCTTCTCAACGTAGTCGGGGACCGGGCCCATCGTCAACGGTCGAGCCTGACCAACCCTTGACGAAAGAGTTGACCATCCTCGACCGGTGGTGGGCCGCAGGCCGTCCTCCGGGGTTGGACAGACACCGGCGGGGGTGCCTCCCGCGTACGATGCCCCAGCGCCGATGGGCAGCCGCCCACGGGAGGAGGTCGGACACCCATGTGCGGCATCGCGGGATGGATCGACTGGGATCGGGATCTTTTGCGGGAGCGGCCGGTGCTCGAGGCCATGACGGAGACCCTCGTGTGCCGCGGTCCCGACGAGAGCGGCCACTGGGTCTCCCGCCATGCCGCACTGGGCCAGCGTCGGCTGATCGTCATCGACCCGGTGGGCGGCGTCCAGCCCATGGTGCGGGAGCGGGGCGGGGGCCGGTTTGTCCTGACGTACAACGGGGAGCTGTACAACACCGCCGAGCTGCGGCGCGAGCTGGAGGCCCTGGGCCACCGCTTCACCACCCGGTCCGACACCGAGGTGGTGCTGGCCGCCTACATGGCTTGGGGGGAGCGGGCGCCCGAGCGCCTCAACGGCATCTTCGCATTCGCCGTCTGGGACGAACGGGCCCAGCGGCTCTTCCTGGCCCGCGACCGGTTCGGGATCAAGCCGCTCTTCTACCAGGTCCGCGGCGGCACGCTGCTGTTCGCCTCCGAGCTCAAGGCCCTGCTGGCCCACCCCGAGGTGGAGCCCGTGGTGGACGCCGAGGGGCTGGCGGAGATCTTCGCCCTGGGGCCGGCCCGCACGCCGGGCCACGGCGTGTTCAAGGGCGTCGACGAGCTGCTGCCCGGTCATTACCTGGTCTGGGACCGGGGCGGCCTCCGCCGGCACGCCTACTGGCGGCTGGAGAGCCGGCCCCACACCGACGACCCCGCCACCACGGTGGCCACCGTCCGCGACCTCCTCGCCGACGCCGTCCGGCGCCAGCTGGTGTCCGACGTCCCGCTGGGGACGCTGCTCTCGGGCGGCGTCGACTCCAGCGCCGTCACCGCCCTGGCCGTCCGGGCCCTGGCGGAGGCGGGGCACGGGGAGCCGCTGCGGACCTTCTCCGTGGACTACGAGGGCAACGACCGGTTCTTCCAGCCCAACGACTTCCAGCCCGAGGCCGACGCGCCCTACGTGGACCTGATGGTCCGCACCCTGGGCACCCGTCATCGGGTGGTGCGCCTGTCCACCGCCGCCCTGGTCGAGGCGCTGCCCCGCGCGGTGACCGCCCGCGACCTGCCCGGGATGGCCGACATCGACGCCTCGCTGCTGCTCCTCTGCGAGGCGATCCGGCGCGACGTCACCGTCGCCCTCTCCGGCGAGTGCGCCGACGAGGTCTTCTGCGGCTACCCCTGGTTCTTCCGGGACGACGCCCTGCGGGCCGACACCTTTCCCTGGTCGCTGAAGCTGGACGCCCGCCTCGCGGTGCTGCACCCGGCGCTGCGGGAGCGGCTGCGCCCGGCGGAGTACCTGGCCGACCGCTACCGCCAGGCCCTGGCCGAGGTGCCGCGCCTCGAGGGGGAGGAACCGGCCGCCGCCCGCCGCCGGGAGATCGCCTACCTCACCCTGACGCGGTGGATGCCGGTGCTGCTCGACCGCAACGACCGCATGAGCATGGCGGTGGGCCTCGAGGTGCGCGTGCCCTTCTGCGACCACCGCCTGGTGGAGTACGTGTGGAACGTGCCGTGGGCCCTCAAGACCATGGGCGGCCGGGAGAAGGGGCTCTTGCGTCACGCCCTGGCCGGGGTCCTGCCCGACGAAGTCCTCTGGCGGAAGAAGAGCCCGTACCCCAAGACGTTCAACCCCGCGTACCTGGCGGCCGTGGGCCAATGGGTGCGATCGATCCTCGCCGACCCGGACTCCCCCCTGCGCCCGCTGATCGACGAGGGAGCGGTGCGGGAGCTGGTGGAGGCGGAGGGGGAATTCGACCTCCCCTGGTTTGGCCAGCTGATGCGCCGGCCCCAGATGCTGGCCTACTTGGCCCAGGTGGACCTGTGGCTGCGGAAGTACAGGGTGCGGGTCGCGGTCTGACGGTGTCCAGGGCGGCGGTGCGGGTGTCCAGGGCGGAGGCGCGGGATCCGATGGGCGCGGTGCGCGGGGCGCGACGCGCCGAGAGGCAGGCACGCCGCAGAGGACGCCGCGGGGGCGGCCCGGGCATTGCCGGGCCGCCCCCGCGGGCTGCGTTCGTCCGGCGCCGGGGTCGGGCGCCTGGGTCCGGGGTGCGGAGCGAAGCCGCTGCGCCCGCCGCGGCCGGCGGCTCCGGTCCGCCCCACCGGCACCGGAGGCGCGCCGGTCGGCGGTCATGTGGCTCAGGCCTGGCCCTGCCCCTGCTTCACCAGCTGGACGTCGACGGTGACCCGCACCTCGTCGCCCACCAGGACGCCGCCCGACTCCAGCAGCATGTTCCACTTCAGACCGAAGTCCTTGCGGTTGACCTGGGTCTCGGCGTGGAAGGCGGCCCGCTCGTTGCCCCAGGGGTCCTTGCCGCCGCCCTCGTAGGTCAGGTCCCAGGTGACCTCCTTGGTGACCCCGCGGATGGTGAGATCCCCGGTGACCTTGTAGCGGTTCGCCCCGGTCTTCTCGATGCGGGTGCTGCGGAACTCGATGGTGGGGTGGTTGGCCACGTCGAAGAACTCCGCGGACCGCAGGTGCTCGTCCCGCTGGGGCTCCCGGGTGTCGACGGTGGCGGCGTCGATGCGGGCCTCCAGCTTGGCGCCCTTGCTGAGGTCCGTGATGTCCGGCGCCTCGAGGTAGCCCTCGATCTTGCCGAAGTGCCCCTTGACCGTGGAGATCATCATGTGCCGGACCGCGAACTCGACGGTGCTGTGGGACGCGTCGATGGTCCACCGCGTCGCCGTCGCCGCCTCGGCCACGACTCCCGACCTCCTTCGTACGGGTGGGTCCGTAACTTACTTAAAACAAGCAGCTCTATCGTATAGTGCCACTTTCCGGAGTGTCAACGGCCGTGCTACCATCGGGTTGGTCGAAGGGCTTGCAAGCCGCGTCCCCTCGCCCCGACCCGGCGACCGCCGGCCGCCGGCTCGCCGACCCTCGCTTCCCCTCGTCGTCTCGCGCCCGGCCGCCGGCCGCCGCTCCCGTCGCGGAGCGGCCGGGCAGGGGAAAGGAGGTGGTCCCGGCGTTGGATCCGGTGAAAGTCTGCCCCCGCTACGAGCAGGCCGTGCAGATCCTGGGCAAGAAGTGGACGGGCCTGATCCTGCGGGTGCTGATGACCGGCAAGAAGCGCTTCTGCGACTTCAAGGCCAGCCTGCCCGAGATGAGCGATCGCATCCTCTCCGAACGCCTCAAGGAGCTGGAGGAGGCTGGCATCCTCACCCGGCACGTGCACGACACCCGGCCCGTGCTCATCGAGTACGAGCTGACGGAGAAGGGACGGGCGCTGGAGCCGGTGGTGGCCGCCATCCAGGCGTGGGCCGACCGCTGGTGCGACGGCACCCCGGACTCCCATCCGGTTGACGAAGGGAGCGAGCCCGCGGAAGCGGAAGCGGCCACCCGGGAGGGGCAGGCGGCGGGGGAGGCGGGGTCCCCGCCGTAGGCCCCGCGGACGCCGCTTCCGCTGGGCGCAGGACACCGCGCCCCCGGGCGCCCGGCCCGGGCCCCGGAGGCGGTGCCCCCGCCCCGGCCGTGCGCCGTGCAGGAGCTCTTCCCGGACGAACGGGCGGACGGGCCCCGGAGCCGGTGCCCCCGCCCCGGCGGCGAGGCGCCAGCCGGCTGCGGCCACGACCCGTCGCCCCGCCGCGGGGTGCGATCCCCCGACGGGCCGCGAGGGGCGTGGTGGGCGGGGCGCGGTGGAAGGGGCGCGGCAGGCTCCGTCCCCTCGGCGGCGAAAGTCCCCAGCGATCCCATGAAGCGGTGGGATCGCCAGTCCGACCCGTGGGAGGAGGGGATTGCCGGTGGCCAGCGTCCCCGATGCGCCAGCGGTGGTGGTGGAGACCCGCTACGGGGCCGTCCGGGGCCGCAAGGAGGGCGCGGTCTGCGTCTGGAAGGGGATCCCGTTCGCCCGCCCGCCCGTCGGCGAGCTGCGCTTTCGCCCGCCCGAGCCCCCGCAGCCGTGGAGCGGTGTGCGCGATGCCACGCGCTTCGGTCCGGCCTCGGTCCAGCCCGACGACCGGCTGATCAGCAACCTGACCGGTGGCGCGACCCTGCCGCAGGATGAGGACTGCCTCTACCTCAACATCTGGTCACCCTCCCCCGAGGGCCGCCGCCCCGTGATGGTGTGGATCCACGGTGGCGCATACCTGACGGGCGCCGGATCCATCCCCTGGTACGACGGCACCTCCTTCGCCCGCGAGGGCGGCGTGGTGCTGGTGACCGTCAACTACCGCCTCGGTGCGCTGGGGTTCCTGTACCTCGAGGAGGCGTTCGGGCCCGATTTCGCCGGCTCGGGCAACCTCGGCATCCTCGACCAGATCGCCGCCCTGCGCTGGGTGAAAGAGAACATCGCGGCCTTCGGGGGCGATCCCGACCAGGTCACCATCTTCGGCGAGTCCGCCGGGGCCGGCAGCGTCGGCGTGCTGTTGGCGGCCCCGGGCGCGCGGGGGTTGTTCCGGCGGGCCATCCTGCAGAGCGGCTCGGGGGGCCTGGGGGTGCGCACGCGGGAATCCGCGGCGCGGGTGGCGGCCAGGGTCCTGCGCCATGCGGGGGTCGAACCCGGCGACCGGCGCGCCCTCCTCGACCTGCCTGCCAGGGCCTGGGTCGAGGCGGTGGCGGCCCTCGGGCCGGGCCTGCCCCTGGGGCCGGTGGTGGACGGCCACGTGCTGCCCGAGCACCCGCTGAACGCCCTCGCTCGGGGCGCGGCCCGGGACGTGGCGGTGCTGACGGGCGTCACCAAGGACGAGTACAACCTGTTCGCGCTCCAGGACCCCGTGTGGCTGGGGGACGACGAGGCGGCGCTGCGCCACCAGGTGGAGGCCATGGTGGGACCGGCGGCGGCGGGGCGGCTGATCGAGTTCTACCGCAGGCGGGGCCAGGGGCCGCTGGGTCGACGGCTCCTGCCGCTCATGAGCTACGCCGTGTTCGTCCGCGGGATGCTGGCCACCGCCGACGCCCAGGCGCAGGTGGGGGCACCGGTGTGGGCCTATCGGTTCGACTTCGAGACCCCGGTGCTGGGCGGCGTGCTGGGGGCCTGCCACGCCCTGGAGATCCCGTTCGTGTTCAATAACCTGGACCGGGCCGGGGCCGACCGCTTCACCGGCACCGCACCGGAGCGGTACGACGTCGCCCGCATGATGCACCGCGCGTGGATCGCCTTCGCCCGCCAGGGGGATCCGCAGCACGACGGTCTCCCCCCCTGGCCCCGTTACGATCGGGACGAACGGGCCGTGATGGTCTTCGACCGGGAGCCCCGCGTCGAGCGCGACCCCTGGCGTGAGGAACGGGAGGTCTGGGCCTCGGTGCCTGCAGGCCTTTGAACGCCGGCCATCCCCAAAAAAGGGGCCGGGCCGGGGTCCTCTCCGGCCCGGCTGTCGGCGCGCATCAGGGGGGAGCGGCGGCGGCCGGGTGTCCGGCCGCCGGCCGCAGGTCGCGCACCGCAATCCAGGTCAAACCTCTGGGCAGGCTCCGGCTGCCTCGGCACGGGAGACCCGCCGCCCGGCTGGGTCCCCGCGGCGCCGCACCCCGCCGCCCGGCGGGGTGCGGCGCCGCCGTGGCTTCCTCGGCATCCGCCATCGTGGGCGGCCCCTGGGCGGCCCTGGCCCGGGCTCGTGCGCCGGATGCGCCCTGGCGCCTCGGCGTGCCGGCCCTCAAGCGAGCCCCGCGGCCACCGCGGCGGGACCCTCAATCGAGCCCCGCGGCCACCGCCGGCAGGACCGCCGCCGTCTCCTGGAAGATCCGCTCCCGCGAGGCCCGCGGCACGACCCACCAGAAGGCCGGGAGCGCCTGCTCCCAGTGGGCGAGGAGCTCCCGCGCCCGGGCGCTGCCGGTGCGGTCGACGTGCATGGCCACGAGCTGGCGCAGGCTCTCCCGGGCGGCCTCTTGGGCAGTGGCGCTGGGCACCTCGGTCAGCCGGAAGAGCTCCACCGAGGGGGCGTGGTGGCGCACCGCCAGGGCGCCCGCGGGATCGTAGACGAAGGCCGTGCCGCCCGTCATGCCGGCGCCGAGGTTGCGGCCGGTGGGGCCGAGGATCACCACCGTGCCGCCCGTCATGTACTCGCAGGCGTGATCGCCCGCCCCCTCCACCACCGCCACGGCGCCGCTGTTGCGCACCGCCAGCCGCTCGCCCGCCGCGCCGGCGCAGAACAGGGCGCCGCCGGTGGCCCCGTAGAGCACGGTGTTGCCCACCAGCACGTTGCGGGCGGGATCGGTCGGCGTCCCCGGCTGCGGCCGGATGACGATCTCGCCGCCGGCCATGCCCTTGCCCACGTAGTCGTTGGCCATGCCCGTCAGCTCGAGGTGGAGGCCGCGCATGCAGAAGGCGCCGAAGGACTGGCCCGCCACGCCGTGGAAGGCCAGCTGCACCGTGCCCGGTGGCAGGCCCTGGTCGCCGTAGCGCCGGGCGATCTCCCAGGCCACCGTCGCCCCCACGGTGCGGTCGGTGTTGCGGATGGCGTAGCGGCGCCGGACGGGCCGCCGCCGCTGGATGAGGGGGGCGAGCTCGGCGGCGATGCGCCGGCCGAGATTGTCGTCCTCCGGCAGCGGGTTGCGTAGCTGGACGCGGCGCAGGGGCACGGGCTGCGGGCCGGCGTCGGCCGCCGCGGCCGGTTCGTCCCCTTCGGCCGTCGCGGACGATTGGGCGCCCGGCCGGCGGGTGCTAGGTTCGTCCACCGCCGTCGTCGCCTCCGTCCGCGCCGCTGCCGGGGGGGCTGCCGGCACCAGCAGCCGGCCCAGGTCGATGCGCTCGGCCCGCGGCAGGGGGGAGGGCCGCTGGACCAGGAGGTCCGCCCGCCCGATCACCTCATCCAGCGAGCGGTACCCGAGCCCGGCCAGGAGCTCCCGCACCTCCTGGGCCATGTAGAGGAAGTAGTTCATCACGTGCTCGGGCGTGCCGGGGAACCGCTGCCGGAGCCGCTCGGCCTGGGTGGCGATGCCCACCGGGCAGGTGTTGGTGTGGCAGGCCCGCGCCATCACGCAGCCCTCCGCCACCAGGGCCGACGTGCCGAAGGAGTACTCGTCGGCGCCCAGGAGGGCCGCCACCAGCACGTCCCGGCCGGTCTTCAGGCCCCCGTCGACCCGCACCGTCACCCGGCCGCGCAGGCCGGTGGCCACCAGCATCGCCTGGGTCTCCACCAGGCCGAGCTCCCACGGAAGGCCCGCGTGCTTGATCGAGCTCAGGGGCGACGATCCCGTGCCGCCGCTGTGGCCGCTGATCACCACGATGTCCGCGTACCCCTTGGCGACGCCGGCGGCGATGATGCCCACCCCGGTCTCCGCCACCAGCTTCACCGAGATCAGCGCCTCGGGGTTCGCCTGCTTGAGGTCGTAGATCAGCTGGGCTAGGTCTTCGATGGAGTAGATGTCGTGGTGCGGCGGCGGCGAGATCAGCGGCACCCCCGGCACCGTGTGGCGCAGCCGCGCGATCAGCTCCGTCACCTTGTGGCCCGGGATCTGGCCGCCCTCCCCGGGCTTGGAGCCCTGGGCCATCTTGATCTGGATCTCCACGGCCGAGGCCAGGTAGGCCGGGGTGACGCCGAAGCGCCCCGAGGCCACCTGCTTGACCGCGCTGTTGCGCTCGGTCCCGTAGCGGGCGGGGTCCTCGCCGCCCTCGCCGGAGTTGGACCGGGCCCCCAGCCGGTTCATGGCGATGGCCAGGTTCTCGTGGGCCTCGGGCGAGAGGGCGCCCACGGACATGGCCCCGGTGGAGAAGCGCCGCACGATGGCCTCGATCGGCTCCACCTCCTCCACCGGGATGGGCGCCCGGTCGGAGCGGAAGTCCAAGAGGTCCCGCAGCTGGCTGGGCGGCCGGTCGTGGACCAGCCGGCTGAAGCGGCGATAGTGCTCGTAGGTGGCGAGGAAGTCGCCGTCCAGCACCCCCGGCCGCGCCCGCACGGCGTCGTGCAGCGCCCGCACCACCTCGGGGCTGAACTCGTGCAGCTCGCCGTCCTTCTTGAACTTGAAGAACCCGTACCCGTCGGCGGCGGTGTCGGCCAGCCCGTCGCCGGCTGCCGCGGGCTCGCGGGCCCCGCTGCCGGTCGTGGCCCCTCGCCTCCGGCCCGTCGCCGGTTCCTCCCCGGACGAACCGGCGGCGCCACGGCTTGGCCCGTCGCCGGTGGCGCCGCGGCCTGGCCCGCCGCGGCCCGCCTCCCGCGCCGGGGCCGCCGCGAAGGCCTGCCGGTGCCAGTAGAGCACGTCCTCCCCAAGCTCCCGCAACCCGTTGCCGCCCACCTGGCAGGGCGTCCCGGTGAAGCAGCGTTCGACCAGCGCCGGATCGAGCCCGATGGCCTCGAAGATCTGCGCCCCCTGGTAGGCGTCCACGGTGGAGATGCCCATCTTCGACATGACCTTCTTGAGGCCGCCCTCCACCGCCCGGATGAAGTTCGCCTCGCCGTCGGCCCCGCCCAGCTCCCGGGCGACGGCCAGGGCCAGGTAGGGGTGCACGGCCGCGGCGCCGTAGCCGACCAGGGTGGCGAAGTGGTGGACGTCGCGGGGCTCGCCGCTCTCGACCACGAGGGACGCCAGCGCCCGCTTGCCCACCCGCAGCAGGTGGTGGTGGACCGCACCCACCGCCAGCAGGGCGGGGATCGGGGCGTGGTCGGCGTCGACGCCCCGGTCCGTCAGCACCAGGACGGACGAACCGGCGTCCACCGCCGCCTCCGCCCGCCGGCAGAGCTGCTCCAGGGCCGGCTCCAGGGCATCGGGCCCTGTGGCGGGGAAGAGGATCGGCAGTTCGGCGAGGCGGATCCCCGGCGTCCGCGCAAGCCGCCCCAGCCGCCGCAGCCAGGCCATCTGCTCCGCCGTCAGCACGGGCCCGGGCAGCTCGATCACCCGGGCCTGGGCCGGTTCCTCCACCAGGATGTTCGGCTGCCGGCCCAACCGCACCGTCAGGGAGAACACCAGCTCCTCCCGCAGGTGGTCGATGGGCGGGTTCGTCACCTGGGCGAAGCGCTGCCGGAAGTAGTGGTGCAGCGGCCGGTGCACCAGGGAGAGCACGGCGTGGGGCGTGTCGTCGCCCATGGAGCCGTCGGGCTCCTTGCCCGACTCCACCATGGGCCGGACGATCACCGTCAGCTCCTCCCGGGTCCAGCCGAAGGCGGCCAGCGGGGGGAGCGGGGCGGAGGCGAGGGCGCCGGGGCACGGATCCGCCGCCTCCCGTCGGTCGGTGCCTGCGACCCCGGCCGACCCGCCCGCCGGGCATGCACCGGCGGCGCCATCGCCGGCGGGTCCGGCTCCAGGTCCCGTCCCCCCGAGGCCGGCGCGGCGTCCTCCGCACCGGGTTCGTCCGGATAGCGCACGATCTGCCGCACCCACTGCCCGTACGGCCGGCGGGCCGCCACCTCCGCCTTGACCTCCCCATCCCGGAGGAACCGGCCCGTCGCCAGGTCGACGGCGATCATCTGGCCGGGGCCGAGCTTGCCGTGTTCCTCCACGTCGGCAGGCTCGGCGTCGAGCACGCCCGCCTCGGAGGCGGCCACCACGAGGCCGCTCTTGAGGACGGTGTAGCGTAGGGGTCGCAGCCCGTTGCGGTCGAGCCGCGCCCCCACCCAGCGCCCGTCGCTGAAGATCAGCGCCGCCGGCCCGTCCCACGGCTCGGTCAGGCACGCGTGGAAGCGGTAGAAGTCGCGCAGCGCCGGGGGCAGGTCGGCCACCTTCTCCCAGGCCTCGGGCACCAGCATCAGGAGGGCGTGGAGGGGGTCGCGGCCGGCCAGCACCAGGAGCTCGAGGACGTTGTCCAGCATCGCCGAGTCGGAGCCTTCGGGGTCGATGACCGGCGCCACCGCCGCCGGCGCCAGCTCGGGCCAGTCGGGCACCCGCAGCCACGGCTCGCGGGCGGCGATGCCGTTGACGTTGCCCTGCAGGGTGTTGATCTCCCCGTTGTGCCCCAGCAGGCGGAAGGGCTGGGCCCGCTCCCAGGTGGGCGTCGTGTTGGTGCTGTAGCGCTGGTGGAAGATCACGAACCGCGTGGCGAAGTCGGGATCCCGCAGGTCGCGGTAGAAGCGGTCGAGGTCGCCGGCCATGACGAGCCCCTTGTACACCACGGTCCGCGACGACATGGAGGCGATGTAGGGCTTGCGCAGGCCCGCCGGGGCCGGCCCGGCCGCCGGCGCCCCGTCCCGCCCTTCCCTCTGGACGAACGCGGCGGCCCGGCGCTCGAAGGCGCGCCGCGCCAGGTAGAGGGCGCGGTCGAAGGCGAGGCCCGGCGCCACCCGCGGTCCCCGCACGATGACGGCGTGCCACAGGGCCGGCCGGCTGGCGGCGGCGATGGGTCCCAGCGCGTCGAGGTCGACGGGCACGGGGCGCCAGGCCAAGACCGCAAGACCCTGCTGGCGGCAGGCCTCCTCGAGGAGCCGCTGGGCGCGGCGCTCCGCCTCGGGGGCGGTGGGGAAGAAGCAGGCGGCCAGGGCGAAGTCGTCCTCCGCGGGGAGGCGGACGCCGCGGGACGCCAGCTCCCGCGCCAGCAGGCGACGGGGGATCTCGGTCATCACGCCGGCGCCGTCGCCGGTGCGCCCGTCGGCGGCCACCCCGCCCCGGTGCCGCAGGCGGCGCAGGGCTTCGAGCCCCACGGCCAACAGCGTGGGGTCGGGTCGTCCGGAGAGGGTGGCGACGAAGCCCACACCGCAGGCGTCGTGCTCGGGCGACAACCCCGCCGCATGGCCCCCGTCCAGGGTCGATCGGTGGTCGCGTGGATGCGGGTGCATCGGCACTCCTCCTTGGTTGGCCCGTCGGTCGACCCGTCGGCTTGCCCGGGTCGGGTCCACTCCCTTGCCTGGGTTGGGTCCACCCCTCGGCTCGCCGCCGGGTTCGCCGGCCGCCGGGGTGGGTTTCACGCACCGCCGCGGAGCCGCGGCGGCGGTGCGGTCCGGTGCGCCTGCGGGGTCCGGGTGCAGGACGACCGCTGACTTGCAAGTGTCATTGCATCCGTCCTGCACCGCAGCCGGCCGAGCATGGGCCGCAACGCCGGGCCGGCGGCCGGGATATTCATCGGATTGCATGACCCCGGGTGACCCCACGGATCGATCGACGTCGAATCGTTCGGTAAATTCGCCTACGTTTTCCGGTTTGTTTGGGGAAATGGGATAGGGATCGTTCGGGTTTTTGGCCGCTGTGCCCCGGGCGGTTCGTCCAGGGACCGCCGGCAACGAATATTTAGGCATGATTATACGGTCCGCGGGTACCCCGTCAAGCAATCGTTAAGAAAGTTTATGATGGTCAACTTGCAAAGCGGGCGGCCGATCGGTGGAAGAGTTGCCGCCGTGCCGCCAGCGGTGGCCCGGCGGGTGTGAGCGGCAGCGCTTGGCGGGTGAGTGGTCCGCAAGAGCGGGCAGCGCCAGGGAGGGGGCGGGAGGCGCCTTGGTCGAATGGGCTGCCATGGATGTGACAACTCGACGAATCGCCGGAGGGGGTTGTCATGGAGCTGCTGCGGGTGCGGGAGCGCGGCCAGATCACCATCGCCAAGGTGCTTCGAGAGCAGCTGGGCATCGGGGACAACTCCGTCCTTCTCGCCTATGTGGAAAGGGGGCGGCTCATCCTCGAGCCCGTCCCGGAGCCGAGGGGCGACTTGCCGAGCATCATCGGCCTGCTCCCAAGCCGAGGTGAGGTGAATCCCAAGGACGCGCGCCGGGAAGCCCAGCGTCAGCGGGCGGAGCGATGGCGTGAGCGCCACGGTGAGGCATCGGGGCTGACGCGTGCCCGAGCGCGGTCGATGCCCGTCGAGGGTGGCCTCTGAGCGTCCAGGTCCTGGGCGTCTCCGAGCGGAGGGGCGCGCGTCGGCGAGGCGGGCGGGGGCCGCCAGGGCGGCGTGGGCGGCGTCCGCGCGGGATGGAGCGGCCAACGGTGTACGGACACGAGACGGGCCGGCAGGCACCCCGGCCCGTCGGCGATGCTCGCCGGCCCAGCCATCGGTCCTAGTCGCGGATCTGCTGGCCGCCGAAGGCGCCCTTGAGCCCGCCCGACGGGTAGCCGGCCAGGTCCGTGTTGACCGCGCCACCCGGACCGCCGGCCGCCTCGGCGGCGACGGCGGGGAGCACCCGGACGGCCTGTTCCGCGCCCCGGAGGTCGTCCTCCAGCTGACGGAGCAGGTCGGGGGTGGCCGGCGGCACGGTGTAGAGGCCGCGTCCGCGCAACCACTGGTAGTGCTGCTCCGCCATCTCCAGGTGCTGCCCCGCCATCTGGTACAGGGTCCGGCGCAGGTGCCGATCCGACGCCTCGGTGGCGGCGACCACCATGCGCAGGGCGAGGTGCTTGCAATCCTGCAGGCAGTCGGCGACGGCCAGGGCGTCGGGGTCGACCAGCCGGACCCCGGCCGCCTGGGCGGGTTCGGTCGCCCCCGGCCTGGGCCCTGGAACCGCGGCACCCGGCGCGTCGACGGGAGGCGATCCCACCGGTGGGGAGCCCGCCGCCGGGCCGGTCCACGGGGCCGGCGACCATTCGGCCCGGAACCCGACGCGGGGCGAATCGTAGCGGACGCCCTCGCTCCCCGGTCCCTGCGGCCCGCCTTGCGCCGCCCAGTGGCCGCGGAACGTCGGCTCCTCCCGCCCCCGGGCCACGCCCCCGGCCTCCCCCGGGGCCGCGCCGGGGCCGTAGCCCACGGGGCGCACCGCGGTGAAGGCCTCCGCGTCCTTCCCGTCCGAGCGGACGGTGCCGCCGGATCCGGCCACCCCGGGGCTTCCGGCATCGGCCCGCCCGGCCCGCCCGGATGCGGCACGGTCCCGACCGGGCCCGCCCGCCCCCGAATCGGCCATCGTGCCGCCGCCTGGCGCGTCGAAGGCGGTGACGCTGCCGGGGGCCACGGGGCCGCCGGCGCCCGGGGCGTAGGGCGCCGGGGTCTGACGGGGTTGGACCGCGGCCGTCAGGCCCGTCGGCTCGCGCCGCGCCCCGGCCTGCCAGCCCTCGTTGTTGCCGGCGCCGGGTTCCCACCCCACCAGCTCGGGACGGTCCGCCCGGAGCGCGTGGCGCGTGACGTCGCCGCCCTGGCCCGGCCGGCCGCCCTCCGGGCCGCCGCCGCGGATCGGACGCCACGGGTCGCCTGGGGCGTCGCCGGGCCGGCTCGCCGGCCCGGCACCGGCGGAGGGCCCCGTCGAGAGCGCGGCCTGCCCTGCGGTTGGCGGCCCCGACCGGCCGTCGGCGCCCGCGGGGTACCGGTGGTCGGGGGACGCCGCCGACGGACGGTAGCTGTAGGTCCCCGGCCCCGTGGGCGGGTACCCCGGTGACCCGCCGGCCTCAGCGGGATGAACCGGCCCCGGTCCCCACGGGCCGGCCGGCGCTGCCGAGCCTGCCGGGGCTGCTGGGCTGGTCGGTGCGCCAGGGCCCCCCGATGCAGACCAGCCGGTCGGTGGGACCGGGGCACCCGGTGCTGCCGCTCCGGCCGGTCCCAGGGGGCTGCCCGGCCCTCCCGGACCGCCGGGGGCGACCGGGCCGCCCACCCCCGTCGCCATCCCCGGCGTGCCGAAGGTAGCCGGGCCGGCCGGCCCGGCGACGCCGGTTCCACCGGCGGGATGGGCCCCCGCTCCGTAGAGTCCGCCCTCGCCCTTCAGCGCCAGTTTCAGCTGGTGGCTCTGCTGGCGGAAGGTCCGCTCGTGGGCGCCCAGCATCTGGACCACGTCGGGATCGCGGACCGTGCTGACGGCGTGGAGCAGCTTGTTGGCCGCCGTCTCACAGGCGACGATCAAGTCCCGCAGCTCCAGTGCCTCGTGGACCGTGCGCTGCACCCTTCCCCCTCCTCGTCGCCGCCCCGGTGGCGTGGCGGCTTGCCCCTTCAAGAGGAAGCGTGTTCGCGGCGGCGAACGCCTAGGATAGCAGTTTCTGGAGCGGGATCGTCGGCGACGGCGGAAGACGCAGGGGCGTGGGACGACGGGGGGACCGGGGCGTGAGCAGCGCGACGGCGGCACGGTGGGCGGGTTGGTGGCGGGTGGCGGTGCTGGGCAGCGGCTATCTCGGCACGCAGGTGGTCTGGACGCTCTACAACGCCTACCTGCCCAACTTCTACGGCGCCTACGTGGCCAGCAACGCCTTGATCGGCCTGGTGATGACCCTGGACAACATCGCCGCCCTCACGGTGCAGCCGTACTTCGGGGCGCTGAGCGACCGGGTGCAGACGCCCCTTGGCCGCCGGATGCCCTTCCTATTGATAGGGGTGCCGCTGACCGCTCTGGGGCTGGTCCTGCTGCCCCGGGCCCAGGGCCTGCTGCCGCTGCTCCTGGCCACGCTGCTGATGAACGTGGGCATCAGCATCTACTCCAGCCCCGCGGTGGCCCTGATGCCCGACGTGACGCCCCCCGCGCTGCGCGCCCGCGCCAACGGCATCATCATGGTCATGGGCGGCCTGGGGGCGCTGCTGGCGATCTTCGTGCTGTCGCCCTCCTTCGACCGCTCCCGCGTCCTGCCCTTCGACCAGGCTGCCCTGCTGGTCCTGGCGTCGCTGCTGGCGGTGGCCTTGGCCCTACCCGAGCGGCGGCTGGCGCGGTACGCCGTCGGCGAGGGGACGCGGCCTGCCGACGAGTACGGCAGCATGACGGCCGGGACGGACGGGACGGCCCCAGGGGGGCCCGAGCCCGCATCGCCCCGACCGTCGGACGAACCGGCTCCGGCCGGACCGGCGCCGGCGGCCCCCGGCAGGCCGGCCCCGGCCGCCCAGACGCCGAGGGCTCCCGACACCCCCGCCCAGGTCGTCCCAGAGCCGGGGGATCCCCATCGCCCCGCTCAGGCCGCCCCAGGGCCGGGGGATCCCCTTACCCCGGCTCAGGCCGCCCCAGGATCGGGAGATCCCCATCGCCCCGCTCAGGCCGGCCCAGGGCCGGGGGATCCCCACATCCCCGCTCACGCCGCCCCAGAGCCGGGGGATCCCCACATCCCCGCTCAGACCGTCCCAGAGCCGAGGGATCCCGACGCACCGGCCGTGGCCGCCTCGGGGTGGACGGCCACCGAGGGCGCGACCCGGACCGTCCCGGAGCCGGCGCCTTCCGGCGCGATCGCCGGGGCCGCGTGGCAGCCGGCGGCCGACGAACCGGCCCGCGCCGCCCGGGAAGGCACGGAGGCCGAGGAACCCGCCGAGCGAGGCCACCTGCTGCTGGCCCTGGCCCACGTGCTGGTGGACCGGGACCGCCGCCCCTTCTGGCTGCTCCTCGCCGCGCTGGCCTGGGTGGCCGCCGTCAACGGCGCCCAGAACATGTTCACGCGCTACGGCACGGAACACCTCGGCCTCACCCAGGTGCAGGCCACCTTCATGTTGGGGTACTTCGCCGCCCCGTTCATCCTGTTCTCCATCCCGGCGGGCATCCTGGGCGACCGCATCGGCCGGCTCCGCGCCATCCGGATCGGCGCCGCCGGCATCGTGCTGGCCTTCCTTGCGCTGGCCTTCGAACCGCCCGGCGCCGTGGCCCCGGTCCTGTTCGCCGTGGCCGGCCTCTGCTGGGCGCTGCTCATGACCAATTCCTACCCGATCCTGATCAACCTGGCTCCCGTCGGGACGGCGGGAACCTACACGGGCCTCTGGAACCTGGTGATCGGGCTTGCGGGCGTCCTCTCGCCGCCGGTGTACGGTGCGGCGGTGGACCGGCTGGGATGGGCCGCGTTCTTCCCGGTGGGCGTGGCCTTTCTCGCCGTCGGGTGGTGGGCGGCGAACCGCATGGGCGCCGCCGGGGCGGGGGGCGGCTCCGCTCTCCCGTGAGGCGCGGGCGTCCGCGGGACGCCCTTGCCGGGTCCCGTCGCACCTCCATCGCCCGGCCGCCTGGCCCGCGGGCTCCGGTCTTCCGGCCCTCGGCCCGCGCTCTCCGGCTGCTCGGCCCCCGGCCCCTCGGCCGCCCGGCCCTCCGGGTGTCCGGCCCTTGTGCGTGGTCCCCCGACGCCGGGCCGCCGTTCCCCCCGCACTCCGACCCCCGCTCCGCTGCCGTGAGGCCCGGGGGCCCCGACCCCTCGTTCCGCCTCGCGGTGTAGGTGCCGGCGCGGTGACGGGGCCGGCGTGGCGCCGGCCAGCGGGCGGAGGGGTGCGGACAGGGGGCGAACCGGCCTCCGGTCGGCCGGGCAGCGGCGCTGCGCCGCCGGTGCCGCCGGAAGCCTCCACCCTTGCCGCCGGTCCCCCGGGTGTGCAACGAATGGAGAAGGTTTGGCCAATGGGCCGCCCTGCGGACCGTAACCCTATGGCCAGGGAGGATGGATCCATGCCCGAGAAGATCGCCGTCATCGGCCTCGGGTACGTCGGCCTGCCCACCGCGCTGCTCTTCGCCGGGGCTGGCGTCGACGTGCTGGGGGTCGACATCAACCCCGAGCTGGTGGCGGCCCTGGAAGCCGGCCAGTGCCCCGTGGAGGAACCCGGCCTGCCCGAGCTACTCCGCCAGGTCCTGTCCTCGGGCCGGTTCCGGGTGACCCAGCGGCTGGAGAGCCGGGACGTGTACATCCTCACCGTGCCCACCCCCCTGGACCGGGAGACGGGGGGCGCCGACCTCTCGGCGGTGCGCCGCGCGGCGGAGATGGTCGCCGCGGTGGCCCGGCCCGGGCAGATGGTGATCCTGGAGTCCACGGTCCCGCCGGGGACGCTGCAGCGGCTGGTTCGTCCCATCATCGAGGCCCGGGTGCCCGGCCTCGACTACGTGTTCTCGCCCGAGCGGGTGCTGCCCGGGCGCATCCTGATCGAGCTGCCCAGCAACCCGCGGCTGATCGGCGCCGACTCGCCCCGTGCCGCCGAGCGTGCCCGGGCCCTGTACGCCACCTTCGTGCGGGGCGAGATCCGCGTCACCGACCCCACCACCGCCGAGCTGGTCAAGCTCATGGAGAACACCTACCGCGACGTCAACATCGCGCTGGCCAACGAGTTCGCCCTCGCCGCCGAACGCCTGGGGGTCGACGTCTGGGAGGCCATCGAGCTGGCGAACCTCCACCCGCGGGTCAACGTCCACCGGCCGGGACCCGGGGTGGGAGGCCACTGCATCCCCGTGGACCCCTGGTTCATCGTCGAGCGGGCGCCCCTGGAGACCGCCCTGATCCGGCAGGCCCGCACCACCAACGACCGCATGCCCGTCGTCGTGGCGGAGCGCATCGAGCAGCTGACCCTGGGGCGCGGCTTCGGCGTCGGTGCCCGCGCCGACGTGGCCCTGCCCGGGTCCGGCGCGGCGGGCGACGCGGCGACGGTGCCCGGGAACGGGGCGGGGAGGGGCGCCGTCGGCGGGATGCGGCCAGCGGACGGCGGGGTGGCGGCCGGTGCCGGCATGGCCGCGGGGGCCGACGCCCTGGGTGGGGCCGCATCCGCGGGGACCCCGGCGGCGGAGGCCGGCGCGGAGGCCGGACGCCCGCGGGGCAGGGCGCCCAAGGTGGGCCTGCTCGGCCTGGCCTACAAGGGCAACTCGGACGACAGCCGCGAATCGCCGGCGTACGTGCTGGCGAGGATCCTCCAGAGCCGCGGCTTCGAGGTGGCGGCCTACGACCCCCTGGTGCGGCGGGGCGCGCTGCCCAACGCCACGCTGGAGGAGACCGCCCGCGGTGCCCACTGCCTGGTGCTGGTCACCGACCACGACCGCTTCCGCGAGATCGACCCCGCGGCCCTGCGCCAGCTGGTGGCCCAGCCCGTGCTGCTCGACACCCGCAACCACCTGGACCACGCCCGCTGGCGGGCGGCAGGGTTCGAGGTGCACGTGCTGGGGGACGGCAAGGGCCGCCGCGGCGCGCAGTCGCCCGGCGGGCCGACCGCGGTGGCGCTGGATGCCCCGGGGGTGCGGGTCGACCCGTGAGAGCGAGCCGGGGAGGGGCCGCGGCCGCTCGGGCGGCCGGGGCCGTGCATCGGGACGAACCGGCCGCCGGCGCGGGTGCGCCCGTGCCCGGCGGGGGGCCCGCAGCCGGTGGCGCTGGGGCCGCGGCCAACGGGCCGGAGCGCGGACCTGGTCCCGGACGCCGCGGCGACCTCGGCGGAAGCGGCGACGCCGGCGGCAGGGGCGGCCGCTCTCCCGACGCCGGCGACCGGGGGCACGGCCGTTCCGTCGAGGACCCGCCCCGGGATGCGGGCGGGCCGGCCGACCCTCCCCGTCAAGCCGCTCACCCCCGTCGTGCCGGTCGTGGATCCGACCGCGCCCGCGGCGCGGGCGGGGCCGACCACCGCCGCGACGCCGGCTGGATACCCGATGGCCCCCGGGAAGCCGGCCACCCCGGCGAGGCCGGCCACCGGGCCGGCCGCCTCCGCGACGCGGAGCCCGACAGCCCCCACCAGGGCGACGGGCCCGACCGCGTCCGCGACGCCGAGCGCGAGCTCGACCGTCCCCGCGAGGCCGGCAGCGGGTCCGACCGCCCCCGCGAGGCCGGCCGCGAGCCCCGCCGCCTCCGCGACGCCGGCCGCGGGTCCGACCATCCGGGCGCCCCGGAGGGCCCCGGCGCCGGCGGCTCCGGTCCCCGGCGAGCCCCCTTGCGCGTGCTGGTCATCACCAACATGTACCCCAACCGCGAGGAGCCGTCCTTCGGCCTGTTCGTCCAGGGGCAGGTCGAGGCGCTTCAGGCGGCAGGGGTGCAGGTGGACGTCCTGGCCATGCCGCGGCGCGGCCGCGGCTGGCGCGGCCGCCTGGCCTACGCCGGCTGGGCGCTGCGGGGGCTCGGGCGGCTGCTGCGCCGGTATGACGCCGTCCACGCCCACTACGCCGTGCCCAGCGGCGTGATCGGCCTGTGGTTCCGGCGCCTGGCCGGGCGGCCGCTGGTGGTCACGGTCCACGGCTCCGACGTCCTGGTCCTGCCCGACCGCTTTCCACGGCTGGCGCCCGTGTTGCGCCGGGTGCTCCACGGCGCCGACCACGTCATCGCCGTGTCCTGGTTCCTCCGCGACCGCATCGTCGACCGCTTCGGCGTCCCGCCCGAGCGGATCACCGTGCAGAGCGCCGGCATCGACACGCGGGTCTTCCGGCCCGGGGCGCCGGGGGCGGAGACGGTGCGGGCGCGGTATGGCGGCCAGCCGCTGGTGGTCTTCGCGGGCAACCTGATTCGGCAGAAGGGCGTGGACATCCTGGTGCGGGCGTTCGCCCGGGTGCGGGAGCGTCTCGGTTCCGGACACCTGGTGCTCGTCGGGCCAAGCGTCGACGAAGCCTATCAGGACCTTCTGCGAGCGCGCGTCGCGAGTCTGGGCTTGGACGGTCACGTCACCTTCGCCGGGCCCCGCCCGCCGGCCGAGGTGGCGGCCTTCATGGCGGCCGCCGACGTCTTCGTGCTCCCCTCGCTGGAGGAGGGCCTGGGGCTGGTGGTGCTGGAGGCTCTGGCATGCGGCGTGCCGGTGGTCGGCAGCCGGGTGGGTGGCATCCCGGAGATCGTCCAGGACGGCGACTACGGGCTGCTGGTGCCACCGGGTGACGTGAACGCCCTGGCCGGTGCGATTCGGCGCGTCCTCGAGGACGCATCCTTCCGACAGCGAGCCCGGCAGTACGGCCCCCGGGTGGCGGCCGGTCACGACCGGCGCCGGCGTGCGGCGGAACTGGTGGTCCTCTATCGGTCATTGCAAGCGGGTGCGGAGGGGACCCGCCGGTCCAGCGATGCCGCCGCGCGTCGCCGCCCCAAGGGCGACTGACGGGCGACCGCCGTCGGGTGGGAGGGAGAGGCGCTGCGCATCGAGCTTCTGGGCTTGCCCCTCGACGCCCTGACCTTCGACGAAACCGTCCGGCGCATCGTCCGCCGGGTGGAGCGCGGCGAGCCCACCGTGCAAGTGTCGATGAACGCGGCCAAGTACGTCCGGGCTGCCGAGAACCCGGCACTGCGCTCCTTCATCCAGCGCGCCGACATCGTGAGCCCCGACGGGGCCGGTCCCTTGCTGGCCGCCCGGCGCCTGGGGCTGCCCGTGCCCGAACGGGTGCCCGGCGTCGACCTGATGATGGCGCTCCTGGCCGTCGCCGCGACCCGGGGATGGACCGTGTTCCTCCTTGGGGCACGCCCCGAGGTGGTGGAACGGGCCGTCACTCAAGCCCGACGCCGCTGGCCCGGCCTCGCGGTCGCCGGGTATCACCACGGCTACTTCCGCGAAGGGGAAGAGGAGAGCGCGGTGGTGGAACGGGTCCGTGCCAGCGGCGCCCGGATGCTGTTCGTCGCCCTGGGGACCCCGCGGCAGGAGCTGTTCCTGGACCGTTGGTTTGCGCACCTGGGCGTGACCTATGCCCAGGGGGTCGGCGGCGGTTTCGACGTCCTGGCAGGGGTTGCGCGCCGGGCGCCGACATGGGTGCAGCGGGCCGGACTCGAAGGCGTCTATCGGCTGCTGCTGGAGCCCCGCAAGCGCTGGCGCCGGGTGATCGTGGACAATGCCCGTTTCCTGGCGATGGTTTGGCGGACGCGGTAGTCCTTCCAAGCGCCCCTCGAAGGAATCCTGCTGGCGCCGGATGCCATCCAGACGCGAAAGACGTGTGCGAGCAGGCCGGCATTGCCATCAGCCATCACCTGGCTCGGCTCCATTGCGCTCCGTCCGACCCGGGCGGCGCCGGAGGGTGTGGCGGCCGCCTTAAGCGGGCTACGGCATGCGGCTGCCGGCGGCGGCAAGAGAGTTGCAGGCTTTCCAGGTCGAGCATGGCGAACCCTTGCCCGTGTCCAAGCCGCCCTTCAAGCTGCCCGTCGCGGGGGCGCCCCGTCCTACTGATGTCACCTCGTCGTTGGTCATGAAAATACCTTCGGTTTTCTTGCAAATATGCGATATGCGGCCATGATGCATTGGAGTTCCATAGAAATCCAGAAGACGGTTGTCGAAGCGGGGGAGGAGATGTCCGCCTGGGGACGAACAGCGTGTCATTGTGGAAATCGCTGGACGAGCTTCCTCGACATCGTGCGGCCTCCGGGCGCCCGGCCCGGAGCGCATGACGCGAATGGGCAGGGGGCCGGACTGGATGGCACGTCCCAGCGCGTGTCGAGGGTCCGGCCCATCCCTGTGCGGTATGGAGGATGGGATGGGAGTGGCAGCACGCAGGCGGATCGGATGGCGCAGGCTGATACGCGGTGGGAAGCGGACGCTGGCGGCATTTGCGGCAACGGGCATGGTCCTGCTGGGGACATGGGCGCCCGGCGGGAAGGAGTCGGCGGTGGTCGAGGCCGCCACCATCCCGAAGAAGGCGTTGGTGACGGCCAGCGCCCTCAACGTCCGCATGGGGCCGGCCACCACCTATGCCGCCACCGGTAGGTTGATGGAGGGGGCCGAGGTCACCATCCTCGAGCGCAAGGGCGACTGGTTCCGCATTGCCGGTCCAGGCTTGACGGGGTGGGTTCACGGGGACTACCTCACCGCCCGGCTCGACGGCGTGCGGATCGTGGTCGACCCCGGCCACGGCGGCATCGACGGCGGAGCCATGGCCAACGGGCTCGTCGAACGGGAGGTCAACCTGGCCATCTCCCTGTACCTGCGGGATATGTTGCGGGCCCGAGGCGCCGAGGTGCGGATGACCCGGGAGACCTGGGAGAGCAGGCCGCCGCTGTGCAACCGCAATAACCCCTACGATCCGTCCACCCGGACGGGTATGGCCAATGCGTGGCCAGCGGACATGCTCCTCAGCATCCACAACAACTGGAGTAGCAGCGCGAGCGCCCGCGGACTGCTCACCATCTGGGGCCGGGCACCCCAGTCCCAGGCCCTGGCCCAGGTGATCCACGATCGCACACTGTACTGGACGCGCACGCGGCAGGGATTCGACCACCGCAGCTTCGGGAGCGGCGTCTACCGGGATACCGCCATCAGTGGGAGCACGCTGGCCATCACCAATTGCTCGAGGGTCCCGGCGACCATCGTCGAGGTGGCCTTCCTGACGAACAAGGACGACGCGGCGCTCCTGAAGAGCGAGGCGTTCCTCCAAGCGGTGGCGCGGGGCATCGCCGACGGCGCCGGTGCCTTCGTCCTCGAACGCGTTCCCGAGGGCCCCCTGGGCGGTGACGATGCGAACCCCGAGCCCGACCCCGATCCCAATCCCACTCCCGAGCCTGATCCGGATCCCGGTCCCAAGCCTTTCTCGGACGTGGGCGGTACCCTGGCGGACGAGGTCTACCGCGCCCATGAGCTTGGTCTCGTCGACGGGTACCGCGATGGCCGGTTTCGGCCCCAAGAGCCGGTGACCCGGGCCGCCATGGCGAAGATGGTCGTCCTCGCGGTGGAGCGGGCGACGGGCAAGGACCTGCCCACACCGTCCGAGTCGCCCTACCGCGACGTGAACTCCCGACAGGCGCTCTACGAGTACGTCCTCACGGCCACGGCTGCCAAGTACCTCCATGGCTATGGAGACGGCACCTTCCGGCCGGAGCTGGCCATGCCGCGGGAGCAGGTGGCGGCCGTGCTGCAGCGGGCAGCCGGACTCGAGGGCAGCCGGCCCTCCTTCGACGACGTGTCCAGCAGCAGTCCGTTTGCATCCGCCATCGGTGCCGTGGCCAAGGCCGGGCTGATGCACGGCGAGGGGCATGGCCGCTTCGGCTACGGCAAGCCGATAACCCGGGCCCAGGCGGCGGCGGTGGCCGTGCGACTGCACGATCTATTAAAGGAAGCGAACTGAAATGGACCGGCAACCGCTCAACGTGGTCGAGGGGGTGGCCCTGGTCAGCTGGGGGCTGGGGGCCTTGGCGGGGGGGATCGGCGGTGGTCTTGCGGACGGGGTAGCGGCCACGGTCCTCGGGCTGGCGGGGCCTCCCTGGCTATGGATCCTGGCCTATGCCGTCGTACGCAGGCTGGCGCCGGCGATGGAAGGTGGCGGTCCATCGCATGGGTGGCGGATCCGCCTCGGGATGGTGGTCTTGGCCGCCATCGCCCTTCGCCTCGCGGGGCGGGCGGCGACGGAGGCGTTCACGAGCGCCGGTGCCGCGACCGCGCGCCTCGGCGGTGGAGCGGGGGGCATCGCGGCAGGTGCTGAGGGCGCGGCGGTGGAAAGGGCGGCCGAGCTGGCCAGTCTTCTGACCTGGCCGCATACCCTGCCCGGGCCCGTCGCCCTCGCCGGGCTCCTGGTGCTCTACCAGGCGTGGCGCCGCGATGCCGGTCTGCGCGGGGCGGCGACGGCCCTCTTGGTCGCGATGCCCGCCGTCATGGGAGGGCCTTTCCTCACGGACCCGGTGGTGGCGGAGGGGGCCGCCGCGGCGTACTGGCTCGTCTTCGGCCTCTTCAATGGGAGGTACGGTGCGGTCCGGTTGGGGCCGCCGTCCGCCCTGTCCGGGCCTGGGTGGGGACGGCGAGATCGGACAAGGGGATTCGACCCGGCCCGGGTCCGCATCGTCATCTCCGGTTTCTATGGCGCCGGGAACGCTGGCGACGAGGCGATCCTCGCCTCCTTGCTGGCCGGCCTGCGGGCCCGGGGGTACCGGGACATCACGGTGTTCTCCATCCGCCCGGATTGGACGAGCCGGCAGCACGGCGTGGCCAGCGTCTACCGCGGCTGGCGGCGCCAGCTGTGGACCAAGGTGCGGACCCTCGCACGGACCCATGTCTTCATCTCGGGCGGCGGCGGGTTGTTGCAGGACGCGACCCCCACCTTCCTGTTCCGCGGACCCGTGCCCTACTACCTCCTGATCGCCACCCTCGCCCGGCTCTTGGGTTGCTGGGTGCTGTTCCTCGGGCAGGGGGTCGGGCCCCTGCGGGGCCGGTGGGTCCGGTTCCTGACGCGCCTGCTGGCCAACCACGCCGACGCCATCACCGTCCGCGATGCCGGATCCCTGGACCTCCTGGCCGAGGTGGGGGTGACCCGGCCGCCCCGCTGGCTGGCGGCGGACTTCGTCTTCGCCGCCCCGCCGCCGGACCCGCAGCGGGCCGCGGCGGTGGCCGCCCGGGAGGGGCTGGACACGGGTGGCCGGTGGCTGGCGGTCTCGGTGCGCTCATGGCCGGGGAGCGAGCGGTTCTTCCCGGAGCTGGCGGCTTTCGTCGAACAGGTCCTGGCGCGGGATGCGGACCTCCGAGTGGTCCTGGTCCCTATGGAAGGGGCGATGGACCGTGCCGCCGCCCAGCAGTTAGTCGCTTACATGAGCCAGGGGACAAGCGGGGTGGGGCGACCGGACGGCCGGGAGCGGGTGGCGTCCGCGCGGCAGCGGGTTCACATCCTGCAAGCCGACTACGAAACCGCTGACCTCGAGGCCTTCGTCGCCCGCGCGTGGTTGGCGGTGGGGATGCGGCTCCACTTCCTGCTCTTTGCGGCCCGGGCGGGTGTGCCCGTGCTCGCCCTCGCCTACGACCCGAAGGTGGGAGCCGCCATGGACCGCTTGGGGATGTCGCGGTTCGTCCTGAGGCTGGATGACGTACGGGCGGATCGACTGCTGGCGGCGTACCAGGAGCTGGTGGCCCGCCATGACGAGATCAGCCGGTCGCTACGGCAAGCGGCTGTTGAACTGGCGCCCCTGGCGGCGGCCAGCCTCGAACTGGTGGACGCGGCTGCGGCCCGGGCTCTCGCCCGGCCCCGACCGGTCCCAGGGGGTCGACGTTGGCTGGCCAGGAGCAGGCCGGATGATGAAGGGGAGTGGCGCCAGGAGAGGGGGTGGTGCTGCGCCGGGGGTCTTGCGGCCGCAGGATGCGACCTCGAAACGAGATCGCGGGTCCTCCGGAGGTATGTTGCTTCCCCAGGCTAACTGCATGACGTTCCCATCGCGGATGGTCCAGGGATGCCAGGGGACGGGACGTCCGGCTGGAGGGTCGGGTCCCGTCGGCGGGTTTGCACGGGAGGGGCTTCGACATGGAGGGATCCGGTTTCCGACGGCCCCATCGGGGTGGAACCGGTGACCGGATGAAGAGGATGGCGAGACGGGGTTCGCCCCGGGGGAGGGGTCTTGGCAGAAGGCTTTGGGCTGCCGGGCTGGTGTGGGCGTTCCTGGCGGCGACGGCGATCCCGGTGTGGCCGTCGGGGTCGGTCTTGACCCGGCCGGTCCGGGCGGCCGACGGCCGGCCCCAGGCGGCGGTGGATGTCCTGGCCACGGAGGGGCTGACGCCGCTTCCGGGGGGCGGGTGGATGCTGGAAGCCCGCGCCGGCTGGTTGCAGGTGCGGCTACCCGAGGGGATCGAGGGCGTGACCATCGCCATCCCCCAGGGCGGGCCTGTGCTGGTGACGCCGCCGGGCTACCAGGTGCGTGTGACCGGCGTCCAGGACGGCGCCGTCATTCACGAGGTGCGGCCGGTGGGCGCCGCGAGCCAGGAGGTACGACTGGAGTTCCACGCCGTCGCCGGTCAGACCACCACCGCCCGCATCGGCACCGTGACCGCGGCGGGCGACGCCAGGGGAGCGGGCACGTTTTCTATCGCCGCTGCTGGCAAAACGTCCACCTCCGCCAACACTGGCGGTTGGGTGCGCTTGAAGGGCGGCGGCAACGGCCATCGGGCCGGCATGTCCCAGTTCGGCGCCCAGGGCCTAGCGAAGCTAGGCGTCACCTACCGCGAGATTCTGGACCACTACTACCCCGGCACGACGGTGAAGAAGCAAGCAGCAAGCGACACGAGCCAGGTCGTGCGCGTTGGCCTATCCTTTGACGAGAAGGGCGGTGCCCACGACTTGCCCGTGGGCCGCCAACGGTGGACGCTCAAGGTCGATGCCACGGCGACGGTGGTGCAGGGCGATACCACCTACGACTTGGTGGCGGGCACCTATGACCTGACCTACGAGCCCGGTGAGGGGTTCTACTTCAGACCGTTGGACCCCGGCGGCAAGGCCCTGGACGTGACCGGGACCAGCGTGACGAAGGTGGAGGTCAAGGCGCCCACCGGCAAAGTGATTCACTTGCGCTACCCGACCTCGGGTTACCGGCAGTACGAGGGGACCCTGGAGTTTCAGGGCGGCGGCGACGGGCGCATGAAGGTGTGGAACAGGGTGAACCTGCGGCAGTACTTGATGGGCGTGGTGCCCCACGAGATGTACGCCTCCTGGGGGGAGGAAGCCCTCAAGGCCCAGGCTGTGGCTGCGCGAACCTATGCTGCCGGGCAGCAGTACGGCGAAAATGGTGACCTGGTCGATTCCCAGGCCGATCAGGTATTCCACGGCTACTATGATGACCCGAAGTACCGGAAGAAGATCGAGAACGTGGTCGTCGGCACCGACGGCGAGCTCCTCTATTACGGCGGCAGCCTCATCTCTGCGGTTTACAGCTCGGCCAACGGGGGCTGGACCGCTTCCAACACCGAGGCCTTCGGTGACGGTGAGAAGAGCCCGCCACCGGTGCCGTACCTGCCGGGCAGAGAAGACCGTTTCCGCCTGGCCAGTGGGGCCACGGTGACGCCGGAATCCTACCAGCAGGGCGACGTCAGCTACGAGGCCACCTACTTCCGGTGGCAACGGGACGTGGCCATCTCGGCCATCGAGCAGGCGTGGCCGCAGGTGGGAGAACTCCTCGCCGTCCAGGTGGTCAAGCGAAGCGCTACTAGCAATACGCCCATCACCATCCGCATCACCGGCTCCAAGGGCAGCGTGGACGTGCTGGGTCGGGTCTTCCGGTCGAAGCTGGCCCTGCCTTCACCTTTGCTTCTCCATGACAAGCTGTACCTGCGCGAGTTCCCGGACGTCGCCGGGGCCCTCAAGGACGAGATCAACCGGGCCTACCATCTGGGACTGGTGGATGGCGATCGCTACGGCTTCTTCCATCCGGACGAAGACGTGACCCGGGCGGCCTTCACGAAGATGATCGTCCTGGCCGTGGAGAAGGCGACGGGCGAGGAGCTGCCCACGGGCAGCGAGCCCTTCCCGGATGCGCGTCCCGGCCAGGCCCTGTACGATTACGTGGTCAAGGCGTACAATGCCGGGATCGTCAACGGGTATCCAGACGGCACGTTCGGCTACGACAAGGCGATCAGCCGCATGGAGGCGGCGGCCATCGTGCAGCGGGCGCTGAAGCTTCCGCTGAGGCCGGAAGCCTTCGTGGACGTGCCGGATGGCAGCGCCTTCGCCAAGTTGATCGGTGCGGTGGCGGCCGCCGGCATCATGGTGGGCTACGGCGACACCTTCGGCCCGGCCGAGAACCTGACCCGGGGGCAGGCGGCGGCGGTGGCGGTGCGCGGTTACGACTACTGCGCAGACAACAGTTGCAAGCCGTAGGCACGTCAGGCGGTCCCTGGCATCGGCGGAGAGGGCGGGGGAGGCCACGAAGCGCGGCCTCCCCCGCTGCGCTCTCTGGGCGGCCTGCTCTGGCACGGTCCGTCGGTGCACGCTCTCCCACACCCTTCAGCGCCCTCCAGGGCTGGTTCGCTCCGGGCCCTGCACGGTTGGTTGGGTGCGAACGGAAGAGAACGCGCCAGCTCCAGCAGGATAACTGCCAACGGCGGCCAATTATACCGGCGGCATCCGGTTTGATGCCTTCTTACAGAGTTGGCAAAGATACAAATCGGGCTTGTTTCGCCGAGCTGACCGCATGCTTGGACTGTGCGCCGAAGGATGGTCGCGATCCCCGGAAGGAGTCAGGGCTGCGTAGTCGAACGTAGCAATTTGGACAAGTCGTGAGAAATCAATACATATCTGTCAGTTTGAGCGTTTTGAACGTTTTAGCGCGGTTCACTTCGAGAGGGGGTGGTACGGCCCCTGCCAGGCGGCGCGACGGCCGCCACCGGCGGGAGGCACGTGGCAAGTGCGGGGTAGGCCACGGAGCCAGCCTCCAGGGGCTGGCCGTGCAGGCGCTGCAACCGGCGCCGATCCCGGTGCGCGGCCGAGCGAGGCGGGGCGGCGGCCCCCGGGGCCGGTACCGCGAGACACCGGCCTGAGGCCGCTGGGCCGAGGCGCACCGCCGGATGGAGGGGGGACGGTGGGTGAGTATCTGACCAGCTCGCAGGCGGCACGGCTCCTCGGGGTTTCGCGCAGCACCTTTCTCAACTGGCAGGCGTCGGGCAAGCTGGCGGAGCATGGGGTGCATCCCATCCAGACGCTGGGTGGCCAGTACCGGTACCGGCGCGAGGAAATCGAGGAGCTGTTGCGTGCCCTGACCAGCAACGGCGGTCAGCATGCGAGGCGGGCCGGCACGAACGGGACCAGCGAGGGCGACCCGGACGTCGGGAACGGCGCTTCCGCGGGCGCCTAGCGCTGGGGCCGTAACGACGTTGCATCGGGGGCTACGTGTCGAATCGTGGCGAAACGTGTCGGCCATCACAGGACATCACGGGGGAGTCCCCGAGATCTGGGTGGAGGAGGAGGTCCGGAGTTGAGTACGGCGCGTTGGCACTACACGCGCAAGCTGGCGGCGATCCTCACGGTGCTGGGCATGGTCCTGGCCCTGTTCCCGGTCGCCGCCTTCGCTCAGTTCAAGGATGTCGGCGGCACGCTGGCTGACGAGATCAAGAAGGCGTACGAGGCCGGTCTTGTCAGCGGCTATTCGGACGGCACGTTCCGGCCGAACGAGAACGTGTCGCGGGCGGCCTTTGCGAAGATGATCGTCCTGGCCGTGGAACAGGCCACGGGGGAGGAGCTCGAGACGGGCAGCGAGCCCTTCTCGGACGTGCGGCCCGGCCAGGCGCTGTACGAGTACGTCGTCAAGGCGTACCAGGCAGGCTACATCAAGGGCTATCCGGACGGCACCTTCGGCTACAACAAGGCCATCAGCCGCATGGAGGCGGCGGCCATCCTCCAGCGGGCGCTGAACCTGCCGCTGAAGGCCGAGAACTTCAAGGACGTGCCTGACAACAGCGCCTTCGCGAAGCAGATCGGCGCCGTGGCGGCCGCGGGCATCATGGTCGGCTACGGCGACAACTTCAAGCCGGCGGAGAATCTGTCCCGTGGCCAGGCGGCGGCCGTTGCCTATCGCGCCTTGGAGTACCTGGTCAGCCAGCAGCCCGAGGAAGAGCCGTATGAGGTCGTGGCCGTCGAGCAGGCCAGCGACAGCTCCCTGCGGGTGAAGTTCAACAAGGCCGTCGAGGACACCAGCGCTGTCCAGTTCGACGTCAAGCGTGACGGCCAGGCGGTTCAGGTCACGCCCGAGTGGGCCCAGGACAAGACCTCGGTTGAGCTGAAGGTCCAGGCTAAGCTGCAGCCCGGCACTTACACGGTAACGGTTACCGGCCCGAACTTTGCCGCGGGCAAGAACAGCGGCTCCGTGACCATCGAAGGCTATCGGGTCGTTTCGGTCACGCCGGTCAGCCCGAATGCTCTGCGGGTGACATTCAACAAGGCCATTGCCGACACGAGCGCCGTTAAGTTCGACGTCAAGCGGGACGGCTTGGCCGTGACGCTGACGCCTGCCTGGGCCGATGACAAGAAGTCGGTCGACCTCAAGTCTGCTGCGAAGCTCGCGGCTGGCACCTACACGGTGACGGTTACGGGTCCGGACTTTGAGGCGGGCAAGAACACCGGTAGCGTTGCAGTTGAGGATGAGAAGGTCGCCAGGATCGAGCTGGTTGGCGACAAGCTGATCCTGGATGCCACCAATAAGAAGGTGGCGCGGATCTCCTACAAGGCCTTCAACCAATATGGCCAGGAGGTCACCGGGACCGCGCTGACCAAGAACATTACGTGGGCGGCGAACGTCGGCGTCGCTAAGGACGACGAGAACGACGGTGTCATCACTGTAAGCAACACGTCCGACTGGCAGGTGGGTGCCACGGTCGTACTCACCGGTGTTGACCCGGCGACTGGGGTCTCCACGAGCAAGACCCTGACGGTAGCGCAGTCGGGTGTGCTGAGCAGCTTCTCGTTCGGGAACATCATCTACCCGAAGGACACGACCCGGATCTACCGCGGCAAGAATCCGGCGGCGTGGATCGAGGTCTCGGCTACGGACGAGAACGGAGTCGCTGTAGACGAGGCGTACCTTAAGACTGCCGTCGAGCTGGTCGAGAGTTCCGGGCTTGCGGCCGAGTTCGTCACCAAGGACGGCAAGCCAATGGTCGCCCTCAACACCACGGGCGTGCAGGCTGCCGGCAAGGTGACTCTGACAGCGGTCGTCCTGGCCAAGCCTGAGTTGAACAAGACGATCACGTTAGACGTTGTTGACGAGCCGTATGCGGCCAGGGTCGAGGTCGGCGCGCCGACTGGTGTCGTCGCTGCGGGCGACCCGGAGGAGACGCTGGTCCTTCCGCTGACGGTCTATGACCAGTTCGGCTCGCAGTTGTCCACGCAGGATGTTGTCGCCGCCTTCAATAAGGGTGATATCCAGATCGTCGACGCGGGTGCCGTTGACCTCACCCTGGGTATCGCTTCCGAGGGCGACAACGTCGGGAAGGTCGTGAACACGGCTGATATCCCGGCGGACAAGACTGGCTCGGTCACGATTACCGTTGTGGCTGTCAAGACCGGAGCTACCGATTCGGTGCAGGTCCAGATCCGCGAGCCGCGTGAGCCGGCCGAGCTGGTGTTGCCCACGGACGCGGTAACCAAGTTGACGAAGCGTGCCACGACGACCATCGAGCTCGGCTTCAAGGATCAGTACGGCGCCGAGTACAAGCCCTCGTCGACGCCGCTGGATAAGTTCGGCTATAAGGTGACCGTGGATGACACGGACGTCGTCACGGTGACTGTGGGCGGCAGGGAGGTCCCGGCCGAGGTTAAGGACGACGCTGATCTCACTGACCTCCAGGACATTGAGGTGACGGCCAAGGAGGAAGGCACTGCTACGGTCACCGTGCAGCTCCTTAAGGACGAGAAGGAGATCAGCCGCGTCGAGTTCACGGTCACGGTCACCCAGGCGTCCAGCAGCTTGCAGTACAGCATCGCGTCGATTCCTGCCCTGTACTGGGACGCTGACGGTGACGGTCAGGACTGGGACTGGGAGAGGGAGAACTGGCGCAGCGACATCATCGGCGGGCCTGGCGGTTCTCCGGATAGCGTGTATGCCGAGACTGTGAAGATCATTGCGAAGGATAGCCAGGGCAACTCCTACGCGATTGATCCCACCAGGATCATCGGTTACTCGGTCAGCAAACCGGAGTTCGGCATCGGCCAGGCATCGGACGGCACGCTGCGGGTCTGGTCGGATATCGACGGGCTGCCTTGGGATGACAAGGACATTGAAGGGACCATCACGGTGCTCTTCAACACCGAGGATGGCAAGGTCCTGTCCCTGCAGGCGCCGGTGAAGATCTCGGCGAAGGAGCGTACGCCGGAGGCGGTCTACGTCCGAGACAAGGGCACGATCCAAAAAGATGCTTCGGGCAACGTCACGACATACGCGCTGCGCCAGCTGCCCGGCAGTAGGACGGTGACTGAATTTACCGTCGACCGGAGTGCTGATAGTCAGGAAGTTGGTGCCGTGGTCGTGAAGGACCAGTTCGGACGGTATTGGTCGACCAACTGGGTCCGGGTGGCTGTTGCAAACGAGAAGGGTGTCGATGTGGACAGCGGTGTCGTCAACGTCGATCCCGAGGGCAAGATTAGTGTTGACGTCGATCAGATCCTCGCCGGGGACGACAAGAATGACGGCGGTAGCTTCGACATCGTCATCCTGACGGACAACGGCAAGACTGCCAGCGTGACGATCAAGGTGCCGGCCCAGCAGTAAAAACGAAGGGACTGGTGCCGAGGGCGGACCTTCGTGGTCCGCCCTCGGCTTTTCCTGTGTTAGGTTGAATCCCAGATGTTCTGTGGCGGGGCTAACGTATCGCCACTGTTCGACGATCGAACTGATGGCAGTGCCAGCGGATGAATAGTCGCGGCGCCTTGGGCGGCGTTGTTAGTCTTCTGGGCAAGGGTGGTAGGTGCACGTGTGGCCAAGGCATCATTTGGGTCACTCTGGGCGCCCATCTATTGATAGCTTCACGGCTAGAGGGTCCGGCCGCGTTCGTAAGAGGGTGGGAAGAGTCTCCACGTTGGTCCTGTTGATGTTGGCCCTAGCTGCATCTTCGATGCCCCCCTTCTTTACGCGGGGTACTCACGCCGCCGACGCAGACAGGGGTCGTGATATGAGAACGCCGGCGGCGGTTCCTGGATAGATCATCGTCAAGCCAAAGCCGGGTACAAAGCTGGGGATGAGCTTGGCGAAGATCGAAGCGCGCCAGGACCTGCGCGTCCAGGTTGACGTGGCAGAGGCGCTACCGACGGGTGCCCGGCTGCTGAAGGTCGACGAGCCGGACCGCACGGACGAGGTGCTGGCCGCCCTGAAGGGCTCGGGCGATTACCTGTACGTGCAGCCGAACTACATCTACGAGCCCACCGGGGCGGCCAATGATCCCTACTTCCCGCAGCAATGGGGGCTGCACAACACCGGACAGGTCATTCTCGGGCGGCCCGGAGTGCCGGATGCGGACCTCAATGGTCCCGAGGTCTGGGACGTGACGAAGGGCTCCAGGGACGTGGTCGTGGCCGTGATCGACACCGGGGTCGACGTGAGCCATCCTGACCTCCGGGACGCGATATGGGTCAACGAGGCCGAAGCCACCGGGAGCCCCGGCGTGGATGACGATCACAACGGTTATGTGGACGACGTCCACGGATTCGATTTCGTCAATGGCGACGGCACCGTGTTCGACCCCGAGGACGGCGACGAGCACGGCACCCACGTCGCCGGCATCATCGCCGCCCGCTGGGGTGATCGTCAGGGCGTGGCCGGCCTGGCGCCCGGCATGCGGATCATGGTGCTGAAGGTTCTCGGTCCGGGAGGGGGTTCCACGGCCAACGCCATCGAGGCCATCGCGTATGCCCAGAAAATGGGGGCGAAGATCGCCAACCTCTCATGGGGCAATTATTCGTATGACCCGGCCCTCTACGAGGCCCTTCGTGGGGCGTCGCTGCTGTTCGTCGCAGGAGCCGGCAACGATGCTTCCAACAATGACCGGACCCCCTTCTATCCCGCGTCCTATCGGATTTCCAACCTGGTGTCCGTGGCCGCGGCGGACAACCGCGGTGCCCTGGCCGTGTTCTCCAATTACGGACCGGGTACCGTCGACCTGGCCGCGCCGGGGCAGGACATCCTGAGTACCGTACCACCGTTGCCCGACTCGGGAGCTGCCCTGCAGGTGGATGCCGGGCTGTACAGGGCCGTCGTGTTGGGCTTCGACCTCCAGCAGGTACCCGATGCCGCCATCCAGCGGCTCATTCTCCAACGGGCTCTGGCGTTCTTCGGTGTAGAGCGAGGGGATCGCGTCCTGTTGGTCGATGACGACGGTAGCAGCGACTTCGACTCCTGGCATGTCCCGGATGTGTCCTCGTACTACGAGATGGCGTTGCGTGGTTTGGGGCAGGCGTACGACGAAATCGAGGTCGCCGGTCCGGGCCCCGCACCGTTGCCGGATCTCGACCCCGCCCAGTATCCGGCGGTGATCTGGTTCACCGGCCACACGCCTGGATCGTTCTCGGAGCCCAACTTGACGTGGGTGGACCAGTACCAGCTGGCTCGTTACCTTCTGCAGGGGGGCGCGTTGCTCCTGGCCGGGCCCGATGCCCTTCAGCATGTGGAGGGATCGGTCTTCGTCCGGCAGTACCTCTACACCTCGGTTGCAGGCGAGGAGACGCAACGCCTCGACGTGATCGCCACTCGAGGCTCGCTGTGGAACGAGGGCCTGGCCTTCCGGTTGACGCTGTCCCCGAACACGTACACGATTCCCGACCGCCTGGAGCCCGCTGGTCCCTGGGCGCACAAGGCCCTGATCTACCCCGCGCAACCGGATCGGCTCTACGCCTACGAGAGCGGTACGTCGATGGCCGCGCCCCACGTGACGGCCGTGGCGGCCCTGGTGGCCAGCCGCTACCCCGCGATGACCGCGGCCGAGATTCGCGAGCGTATCCTGGCGACGGGCAAGCCCATGCCCGGCCTGGTGGGTCGCATCGCGAACCCGGTGTTCCCTGATGCTGCAGCCGCGGTGGGGAAGCGTGAGGAATCCGAGGAGCCCCCTGTTGCGCCGCCGGCGCCGCCCGAGCCACCCGAAGGGCAACCGCCCCAACCCGAGCCGCCGGGCGGATCACCCCCGCCGGGCTCCGAACCCCAACCCGATGGGCCCGCCTTCCGGGACGTTCCGGCCTCCATGGCCTTGGCGGACGCGATCCGGCGGGCCGCGGCGCTCGGCGTGGTCCAGGGATATAAGGATGGGACGTTCCGCCCGCACGACCGGGTGACCCGCCACCAGTTCGCCAAGATGATCGTCTTGGCGTACGAGAAGGCGCGGGGCGCGTCCCTGCCCGCACGTCCCTCGGTGGACTTCTCCGACGTCGACGAGCGGGACGGCGGGCTGGGGACCTATGTGGCCAAGGCAGCGACGGCCGGTTGGATCACGGGGTATGCGGACGGCACGTTCCGGCCGACCCAACCCATCACGCGGCTTCAGACGGCCGTCATCGTTGCCCGGGCGCTGCGGCTTCCACCCGAGCCCGCCCATCCGTTCGCGGACGTCGGCGGTCCCTTCGCAGGGGCCGTTGGAGCAGTTGCGCGTGCCGGTATCATGAAGGGGATGGCGAAACCCGGCGAGCCGCGGACCCTACTGTTCAAGCCGAATGCCTCGCTGACGCGCGCCGAGGCTGCGGCGGTCGCGGTGCGGGCCTACGACTACGCGAGGTCTGCCGGAACCGTGAGGGATCACCGCGCAGCCGGCGACTCACACGCTGCGGCCGGTCCAGCGACCGGATCCATGCCTGAAGCGCGAGGAGTGAACATCGGTTGGCCGAAACGGGAAACCGAGTCCGGAGGGCGCGCATCGCGCTGGTCGCGATCATCGGCTTGGCCCTGGCCCTGCGCCTGGGCCTCGCCGCATACCTTCGCCCCGTCCCCATTTCGGATTTCAAGGCCTACTGGAACATCGCCGTGGACTTGGCTCGCGGGGAGGGCTACGTGACCAAGGAGGGGGAGCCCAGCGCGTACCGGCCCATCGGATATCCGCTGCTGCTGAGCCTGGTGGTGCGGCTCTTCGGTGAGGACTGGTGGTACGCGATCGTCATCCAAGCCCTGATGGGTACGGGCGTCGTCCTGGCGACCTACTGGTTGACCACGCGCCTGTTCGGTACCACCGCGGGCTTGGCGGCGGCCGCGCTCACCGCCATCATGCCCGATCACCTGCTGTGGAGCACGGTCCTCGACTCCGAGGTTCCCTTCATGGTGTGGATGTTGCTGGGCGTGGCGCTCTGGGTGCCGCCCCGAGGGGCGGCCGGGTTCGTCCCGTCCCTGGGCACCCTGGTGGTCAGCGGGGTGTTCTTGGGGCTCGCAGCGCTGACCCGCCCCGTCATGCTGCCCGCGGCGGGTGTGTTCTTCGTCTACGCGATGCTGTGCGCCCGGGACGGCTGGCGGTCGCTCGCCACGTGGCGCCGGGCGGTGACCGGCACCGCGGCGGTGGTCCTCGGCATGGCCCTGGTCGTCGCGCCCTGGACGGTGCGGAACTACGTGGCGCTGGGCGCCTTCGTCCCCGTCTCCACCAACGGGGGCGTCAACCTCTGGCAGGGGAACAATCCCGATGCCAATGGGGCGTTCTTCTGGCCGACCGATCCCGCCAGGAATCCCCTGTCGGGGGTGCGGGACGAGGTGGAGCGCGATCGGCTGGGCCGTCGCCTCGCGCTGCAGTGGATCCGGGAGAACCCGCTGGAGTTCGCGCGGCTGGGCCTGACGAAGTGGCGACACCTGCTGACCGACGTCCGTACCGCGCCCAATTTCGCGATCCGCAAGGCGTCGCGGCCCGTGCCGTCGGTGGTGCGCCGGCACGTCTACCCGGTGTTGCAGTGGGCGCTGAACATCCTCCTCGCCCTGACCGTGGCGGGGCTGCTGACGTGGCTGGGACGAGGCTGGAAACATCCGGCGGGGGAGCTGGCCCGGACGTCGCTCCCGGCGCTCTTCCTCCTGTACATGCTCGCCCTGCACTTCGTCTTCCCGGCGTGGGACCGCTTCCGTTTCCCCTTCACGCCCTTCATGCTGGCGCTGGCGGGCCTCGCCCTGGCGGTGCCCATCGAGGCCCTGCGATCCCGGAGGGACGCGCGCCGGGCCCCCGTCTAGTGGCCCGGCGCCGATCCCGACTGCGACCGCCGCACCGGTTCTGGCTGCGGCAGCCGGCTGGCGATCCGCGCCGCCGCCGCACGCTGGGCTCGGCCGGGTTGCGGGCGGCCGGCCCACGTCCAGCGGTTGTTCAGGGTGAAGTTCCACCACACCGCCGCACCGCTGGCGATGAGGTTGGCCAGCAGGTAGTGGACCGCGCGGTGGATCAACTCCAGGATCCCTGCGCTGATGAGGACGCCCGTCGCCGAGACCACCAGGAACCGAGAGGCGCGGACGTGCAGACGGCCGCCGCGCGCGTCCCGCCACGTGAAGCGGTCGTTGAGGATGAAGTTGGACGTCATGGCGGCCAGTGCCGCCAGCGCCCCCGCCAGGGGCACGTAGAGATGGGCGAGGTTCACGAGCATCCAGTAGATGGTGAAGTTGACGACGACCCCCGACGCCCCCACCAGGCAGTAGAGCCAGAAGCGGCGATCCTCCGGCGAGGAGGCGACCAGCCGCACCAGGTGGACGAGGTACTCCCACTGCTCCCGCAGGCCCATCTTGGACTCGCCCGCCGCGCGCGCCTCGAAGGCGTAGGGGATCTCGACCACCCGCTCGTACCGGCCCTTGACCAGCACCTCGATGAGGATCTTCCACCCGATGGGGTTGAGCTCGACGCCCTCGACCACGCGACGGCGGACCAGGAAGAACCCGCTGGTCGGGTCGGTGACGGGACGAACGCGGCGCAGCAACGCCCGGGCCATCCAGCGGGCCGTCCACGACACCAGCTTGCGGGAGGGGCTGAGGCCGCCGTCGCTGCCACCCGGGACGAACCGGCTGGGGATGACGATGTCCGCACCCCGTTCGGCCTCGCGGACCAGGTCCATGAGCTTCTCCGGCGGGTGCTGGAGGTCGGCGTCCATCACCGCCAGCAGGTCGCCCCGGGCGATGCGGAAACCGGTCACCACCGCGGAACCCAGGCCCCGTTCGCCCTCCCGGTGGAGGAAGCGCACCTGCGGGTACTTCGCGGCGAGCCGGGCGAGGATTTGCGGCGTATCGTCCCGGCTGTCGTCGACGAACACGATTTCGAAGGGAACGTGGACGGCGGCGGTGATCCGTTCCACCAGCCGCTCCACGTTGTCGCGCTCGTTGTAGGTCGGCACGACGATGCTCAGCATGTCCGCACCCACTTCGTCGTCGACATCCACGACCCGAGACCGCGGGCCGCGCCGGGTCGGGTCGCCTCCTGGCGTCGGTCCCGCGGCCTGCCGGCGCGCCGCCGTGGTTGCGGCAATCCGGGCCCCGGTACGAGGCCAGTATAGCGGAAATTCCCTGCGGTGCGGGTGGATGCAGGGTGGTGCGGCCCGTGCGCGCAGCGGGAGCCGGTTCGTCCTGTGGTGCACGACGGTGCGTCCCTTTCGGTGAGGAGAAGGGCGAAGAGCCTATAAGCGGCAGGGCGGCCGCATGTCGGCTCGCCGCCTTCGTGTTACCCTTGTCCCAGGTTCGCCGCGGGAGGAACCGGGATTGAACGTCTTGCTGGCGACCGCGTTCGAGTATCCCCACCTCGGTGGCTTGTCGACCCACATGACCTTGCTGGCGAAGGGGCTCCGGGCGCAGGGGCACGACGTCCGCATCCGCTCCTTCACTGATCTCAGCCGTGTCCAGCGGGCGGCGACCCGCGGGCCTGCCTGGCTGTTGAACCGGGTGCAGCGGGGATGGGGCACCTGGTGGACGACCGCCATGCGCATCCGCTTTCTCGTCCGTCTCCTCAGGGCGGAGTCCGCGTGGCTCGACGTCCTCAATGTCGAGGACCCGATGGCTGCGGTGGCGGCCCAGCGGGCAGGCCTCCGGTACGTGTACACGGTGCACGGTTACGCCACGGACGAGCACGTCGCCGCAGGGCGCATCCGGCGCGACAGCTGGGTCCACCGGTGGCACCTCGAGCTGGAACGGCGCGCGCTGGGCGGTGCGCAGCACGTGGTGGCCGTGGATTCGCGGATCCGCCGGCACGTCGAGCAGTTGGCGGGGCATCGCCGGGTGACGGTGATCCCCAACTTCGTCGACGGCGACTGGCCGAGGCAAGCGCCCGACAGGACGGCCGCGCGGGCCACGCTGGGCCTTGCCGACGACGCCTTCGTCGTCCTGTGCCCACGACGCCTGACCCCGAAGAACGGCGTCGTCTACGCCTTGGAGGCGATGGACCTCGTGCGGAACGGCGAGGTGGAGTGGCCGGCGGACCGCCGCCCGCTGCTCGTGGTGGTGGGCACCGGCGAGCAGTGGCCGGCGGTGCAGGCCTTCGTGCGCCAGCGAGGGCTCGCGCCCTTCTGCCGGCTGGAAGGCGGCCGGCCGCACGAGGCGATGGCGGTCTACCTGAGGGCCGCGGACGCGGTGGTGATCCCTTCGATCCACGCCGCCGGGGTGGAGGAGGCGACCTCCATCAGCGCCCTGGAGGCCATGGTCTTTGGCGTGCCGGTGGTCGCCTCGGCGGTGGGGGGCTTGAAGGAGATCATCCGGGACGGCGAGACGGGGTTGCTGGTGCCGCAGAAGCGCCCCGACGCCCTGGCTCGAGCGCTGGCCCGCCTGGCGGCCGAGCCGTCCCTGGCACGGCGTCTGGCCGAGGCGGCCCGGGCGTATGTGCTCGCCCACCATTCGCACCTGGCCGCAGCCGCTCGTTTTCTGCACATCTACGGCCAGGCGACGGCCCAGGTCGGTTGACGCGCACCGCGGCGCGGCGCGGGGCGGGTGTACGGCTTGATCCCCACATCTTGGTGGGCGACCGGCCCCTTCGCGGGAGAGGACTTTGTTGCAGAGGGACGAATCTTGTATGTTCGTGCGCTTCCTTTTGCTTGGCCCGTGCCGGAACGGCGTGCCCGGACCAACGTGCCGTGCCCGACGCGCGGGACCCGGCGACCGGGCCGCCGGTGTGGGGGGCGGGGGACCCGTACCGGTCTCGCCGGGGGTCTCTGGCCCGTTTCGGCCTTGCCGGGCGTCCCGTGCACGGGTCCCGAAGCGGTGACGAGCCATGGGACCGCTGACCACCCGACAGGCGACGCCACAGAAGGAAATGGACCGTCTTGCGACAGCGCCTGGAGAGGATGCCCGAATGGTGACACACCCCGTCGCGGGCACCGGGGCTTGGCGTGGGTCCCGGACGACGGTTGCCTTGCTGCGCGGCTTGACCTTGGTCACGATCACGTACCTGGCCTTCCGGTTCGTCCTGGTGGACTATGTGTGGTCCCCCCTGCGCTGGATCAGCGATGTGCTGTCCCTCAGCCTGGGCGGGCTCGCGGTGCTGGCCCTGTGGAGGGATCCCGCTTGGCGGCGGGCGGTTTGGGCTTGCCGGCCTGGGCTTCGGAACGTGCTCCTCGGGTTGGCGGGGGCGATCGTCCTGGCCGTCGTCACGGTGCTCGCCTCGGGTCTTGCCAACGGACGCGGGCTCGTGGACATCGCCACCGGCATCCGGAGCCTCGTGCTGTGGTGCACGCTGCTGGCCGCCGTGGGACTCGTCGCGGCCTGGGAGTTGGCCTACGGACCGGGTCAGGCCCAGGGTGCCGGCCGACGCCCCTGGGCCTTGCGCGTGCTTTCTTGGGTCGTCGCCCTCGCCGTGTTCATGGCGCTGGTGGAAACCGCGGGCGTGTTGCTCTTCGGGTGGTACGGCCCGGCGGAGTGGGTGGCGACCTTGACGGGGTCCAACGCCGGGCGGGCCGTCGGACTGATGAAGAACCCCAACACCCTGGGATGCTTTCTGGTCCTGGGCCTGCTGCTGCTCTGGCCGCGATGGGTGGCGGCGGTGACCCGGCGGGTGCGGGATCGAGCCGTCTGGGCGTGGGCGGTCCTGCTGCTCATGGGGCTGGCGCTAACCTACTCGCGGCAGGGGTGGCTCGCCGTTGCCGCGGGTCTGCTGGCGGCCGGATGGGTGGCCCGCCGCCTCGTCCCGTGGCGCGTGACGGCGCTGTTGATGCTGGTTGTCGTCGTGGTCACCGTGCTGACCACGATGTTGCCGGTGCCGCTGTTCGCCTGGGGCGACGATGACGGGATCTCGCGGACCCGTCAGTTGCAGTTGCGGAGGATCTCCGAGACCTTCGACGAGGAGACCGTGGACAAGAGCCGTGCCACCGGGCGGCTGGCCATGGTGCGTTACGCGCTGGCCATGCTGCGCGACCACCCGGTGCTGGGCGTCGGGCCCGGCCGCGTTGGTGGGGCTGGGGCGCTGAATCCCGACCATGAACTCCAGGTCCGGTACGGGTTGCCCGACCATGCGTACGCGGACAACCAGTACGTGCGGACCGCCATGGAGCTCGGCACCCTCGGGCTGCTTGCGTTAGGCGCGATGATCCTCGCGACCCTTGCCCTGGCGTACCGCACGGCACGCGTCGATCCCCTGCAAGGTGCTGCGTTCACGGCGGTCGTGGTGGCGATGGTGAGCTTCGGGCTGGGTCAGAACGCGTGGGAGAACCAGCCCCTGGCCGCGGTCTACTGGCTGTCCTTGGGGGCGGCCTGGGCGCTGCAACTCCGGCAGGAACGATGAGACGGCGCCATGCGGCCGCACCCCGCCCCAGGCGGACGGGGGTCGGCAAGGCCGCTAGGATCCGGTCCGCTGTCTGGGGAAGAAGGCAGAGCAGGCGATGAAGTGGTTATGGGCACTGGGGCGTCGGCTGGCCGGGCTCGCCGAGGTCGTCCTCGTGTGGGCCGACGCGTTGGTTCCCAAAAGACGACAAATCCTGTTCTCCTCCGGCAATGGACGGATGTATGCGGACAATGCCCGGTATCTGTTCGAATACATGGCGCGCCATACGCGGGAACGGCTCGTGTGGTGGTTCCACGATCCGCGCCTCGTGGCATGGGCCCGTCAACGGGGAGTGCAGGCCGTGTTCGCACGGAGCCTGGCGGGGTTGTGGACGGCCCTGCGCAGCGGGGTCTGGGTGATGGATCATGGCCCCATCCTCCCTGCGTGGCATCCTCGGCGGCGCGTCACGGTCCAGTTGTGGCACGGGGTCGGGCCCAAGCGGGAGCCCGCGCGAACGGCGCCCATCCGGGTCGTCCGCAAGCAGCGGGAGTTCTTCTCGAAATACGATCTTTTCACCACCACCTCGTACGAGGTGGCCCCGGAGTGGGGCACCCGGATCCCGCTGAAACCGGGCGCCCTGGTCCTCGACGGCTATCCACGGCACGACGCCATCCTGCGGGATGATCGCGAGCGGGCCCGGGAGCGGATCGCGCGCGTGTTGGGTCGGCCTGGATTGCCGGCGCGCATCCTGCTCTACGCCCCCACGTGGCGCGAACAAGGGGCAGAAGCCGAGCCAGACTGGACACGGTTGGAGGAATTGGTGGAGAAGTCGGACACGCTGGTCCTGCTGCGAACCCACCCCCTTTACTCGCGCTGGCAGCCGTCCCGGCTGGATCGCCGGTTCGTCCGATTCAATGGGGACGTGGCACCCGATATCTACGAGTACCTTGCAGGGGTTGACGTGCTCGTGACCGACTACTCGAGCCTATGTGTGGACTTTCTCGTCCTGCGGCGACCGATCGTCTTTTGCGTGCCCGATCTTGAGGAATACGATCGCGTGCGGGGCATTCACTGGCGGTATCCCGACGATTTCCCGGGCGACGTGGCAGCATCCATGGACGAGCTCGTCCCGGTGTTGGAGCACGTACTCACCCGCGGCCGTCTCACCGAGGCAGGGGCGCGGCGACAGGCCGTGCTCTACGACCGGTATTTCGCTCTGCCGCCGGGCCGGGCATGTGAGCGCTTGACCGCCCGGATCGAGGAGTTGATGGACCGGCGATGGCCACGCCACGACCAGCGTTCAACGCAGTGATCCTGGGCGCAGGGGTGGGAAGCCGCCTGGGCCCGCTGACCGCCGATCGACCCAAGGCCCTGTTGCCCCTGGCGGACGGCGGCGACACGTTCCTCGATCACTCCCTGCGTTGCCTGCAAGGGACGCCGGTGCGCCAGGTGCACGTGGTGGGCGGCCACGCCTTCGCCGCCCTCGAGGCTCATGTGGCGGCGCGCTGGGGGGACTGGCTGCGCAGGGGCGTCCTGGTGTTGCGGCGGTTTCCCGACTTCCGCACGGTGAACAACATCGGCACGCTGTACTTCGCGCGGGCGGCCTTCGTGGAGCCGTGCCTGCTGCTGAACTCGGACATCGTCTACCACCCGGCGATCCTGCGACGGGCCCTGGAGCACATGGCCCAGGAAGCGGACCAGTCCTTCATGGTGGTGGACGGCAGCGTGGATCTGGCCGAGGAGGAGATGAAGGTCGCCGTCGGCGAGGAGGGGTTCCTCCGTGCGGTGAGCAAGCGCCTCGCCCCTGCGGAGTCCGCGGGCGAATACATCGGGATCCTCTACCTGACGCCGGCCGATGCCGACGTGGTCCTGTCGGCGGCGGCGGACCTCCTGGCGGCCGGGCGCACCGACCTGTACTACGAGGACGTCATCCACAGCGTCCTGGATCGCATCCGATTGCGGCCCCTGTTCATCGACGGCCTGCCGTGGACGGAAGTCGATACGGTAGAGGACTACCAGCGGGCCCGGGCGCTGTACAGCGAGCTCAAGCGCGATGCGGCCGGGGGCAGCCATGCGCACCATTGAAGTGAGCCGGATCCTCAAGGTGGTCGAAACGACGGCCGACGCCGGCCGACAGATTGCCGAGGCCCTGGCGGTGCTCGCGGTCCGGCGCCCGGCCGTCTTTTGTGGGCCGGGTCGCACCCGCGAACTGGCGGAACAGATCGTGGGCATGTTGGGCGCGGCGGCACCGCTGCTCGTGGTCCGCGAGGCCAGCGCGAGGGAGAGCGAGCGTCTCGAGGCCGAGGTGACCCGCCTGGAGAGCGACGCCATCGTCGCCGTCGGCGGGGGGAGCGTCCTGGACACGGGCAAGTTCGTGGCTGCTCGCCTGGGGATGGCGGTGGTGGCCGTCCCCACCCAGATTTCCCACGACGGCATCGTCTCCCCGGTCGCTGTGATCCGTGACGGGGACAACCGGAAGCGCAGCTTGGCCGCTACGATGCCGGCGGCCGTGATCGCCCCGCTGCACTGGATCCAGGACGCTCCCACGCCGATGCTGCTGGCGGGCATCGGCGACCTGCTCTCCAACTTCTCGGCCATCGAGGATTGGCGGCTGGCCCAGGACCACCAGAGGGACCGGTTCGACGACTTCTCGGCCTTTCTGGCACGGCACGCGGCGCGTTCGGTGCTGCGCTCCTTGCTGCAGGGGGCGCCGGTGCGGTCGCGGGACTTCGTCCTGGAACTATTGGAGGGGCTGATGCTCAGCGGGCTGGCCATGGCCATCGCGGGCACTAGCCGTCCCTGCAGCGGCAGCGAGCACCTCATCAGCCACGCCCTCGACTACCTCTACGGCGGTGTCGCGGCCCATGGCCTGCAGGTGGCGGCGGCGACCGTGCCCATGCTGTTGCTCCAGGGGCAGGACGGGCTGGCCCGCGACGTGTTCCGTGTCTACCGGGCACTGAACATGCCCACGAGCCTGCCGGACCTTGGTCTCACCCGCGACCAGATCGTGGAGGTCGTGCGCCAAGCCCCGCGAATGCGCCCGGGCCGATTCACGATCCTGGATGTGGCCACGCCCTCGCAGGTCGAACGCGTGCTCAAGGCCCCCGTCCCGTCCTGCTGGCCGGCCACTCCGTGACCGTCGCTGCCCCGGCGGCTGCGCCGGCGGCAGGGCGCCGGCGCCGGGCGGCACCAGGTGCGACGGGTCCCTGTTCGTGGAGGCATCGACGGACTTGGCTCGATACCGCCTGGCTCGCTCTGTCGCCTTGTTCGTGCTGCTCACCACGATCGGACGCCTGCTGGGCTTCGCTCGCGAGATGGTCTTGGCGGCGGTCTTCGGTGCGAGCGAAGTGACCGACGCCTACACCATCAGCTTCTCCATCCCGGGCGTCCTCTTCGCTGCCGTGGGCACCGCCATCACCACGGTGATGGTGCCCATGCTGGCGGCCCACCGGGCGAGGGGGGACGATGTCGCATTCCGACGGCTCGCGTGGACCCTCTTCCACGCCCTGCTCCTGGTTCTGGTGATCCTCCTGACACTGGCCCTCGCCGGTTCGGGCTGGCTGGTGCGGCTGTTCGCACCCGGGTTCACCGGGGACCAGTTTGAGTTGACCCGTCGCCTGACCATGATCATGTTGCCCGGCATCGTCTTCATGGGGCTCACCGGGTGGATGGAGGGCGTCCTCAACTCCAGCAAGAGCTTTACGGCCCCGGCGGCGGTCTCGATCCCGATGAACCTGGTCTTGATCGCGGTCACCTGGTTCCTGGGGACGCGCTACGGCATCGAGGCCGTAGCGTGGGGTACGCTGGCCGGCTTCGCCTCCCAGGTGGTCCTGCAGTGGACCGCGCTGCGCAAGATAGGACTCCCCTACGTGCCGGTGCTGGACTGGGGCGATCCCGATCTGCGGGCCGCCGCCCGCCGCACCACCCCGGTGCTGCTGGCAACGGTGACCCGTCAGGCGAGCCAGGTGGTGAACCGTGCGCTGGCTTCCGGCCTGCCCGCGGGAAGCGCCGCATCCCTGTCCTTCGCGTACCGCGTGTACCTGCTGCCCCTGGGCTTGCTGGCGATCCCGCTGGTGACCGTGCTGTATCCCGACATGGCGGAGCAGGCGGCCGGCAACCGGATGCAGGCCTTGTCCGCCACCATCAACCGGGCCCTACGCCTTTTGACCTTCATCATGGCACCCCTGACGGCGGGGGCGGTGCTGCTACGGGTGGAGATCACCGCGCTGATCTACGAACGGGGCGCCTTCGACCGGATGGACACGCTGCTCACGGCCACCGCTCTGCTGTACTACAGTCTCGGCATGATTCCCTTCGCATGGCGCGAGCTCCTGAGCCGGGCCATGTACAGCCTCGGCGACACGCGGACCCCTGCCACCAACGGCATGATGTCCATGGGCCTCAGCATCGTGCTGTCCCTGCTGTTGGTCCGGTTCATGGGCCACGGGGGCATCGCGCTGGCCACCGCCCTGGCCACATGGTGGGCCGCATTGAGCCTGATGTTCCGTCTGCGGCGGCGGTATGCGCAGTTGCGCTTCTACCCTCTGGCGGTGGGCTCGCTGCAGGCCGCGGTGGCGACGGCCGCGATGTCGGTCGCCGTCTGGGCCTTGCGCGGGCCTCTGCTGGGGCGGCTGGGACAGCATGCCGGGTTCGTGCCGCTGACGGCAAGCACCCTGGTCCTGGTCGGGGTGGGTGCCGTCGTCTACCTGCTGGCCTTGCTCGCGCTCGGCGTCGAAGAGCGCCGACTCCTGACTGACCTGCTGGGTCGGGCGCTGGCTCGCCCCCAAAAGGAGCGACGAGTGGGAAATGGCTGATCAAGACGTCCAGGCATCATCCAGAGGCGTCCGGGGCATGCTCAAGCCCATGGATGCCTGGTGGACGGTGCTGGTGATCGATCCCATCGCCGTCCGCCTGACCGTTTGGATCGCACGCTACACGCGGTTGACCCCCAATGCCGTGACCGCCATCGCCAACCTCATCGGCTTCCTGGCAGGGCTGGCCTTCCTCACCGGTTCCCTGGCGGCAGGGGCTGTATTGTACCAGGTGGCCTTCCTGTTCGACTGCGTGGACGGCAAACTGGCCCGTTACAAGGGGATGAGCTCGCCGGTGGGGGCGTTCCTGGACTGGATCCTGGACCGGTCCATGGACGTCTACGCCGCGGTGACCCTGGCCGTGGGCAGCTGGCGGCAGGCGGGCGACGACCGCCTGCTCATCGCCGGGCTCATCTGGCTTGGTCTCTTTTGCATTCGGTACCTGATGGTGCAGCGGCGGCACGTGCTGCTGGGCTTCGGCCGGGAGCCGGAGGAATCGGTCCGGCAGTCGGTGGCCCGTGGGGGTCTGGGGCGCCGCTGGCTGGAGTTTTGCCGGCGCCACCGGCTCTACCCCGTGCCGAGCAACATCGAGATCTTCCTGGTGACCTTCACCGTGTTTCCCCTGTTGAACCGGCCTTTGTGGGGCTTTGCGCTGGGCGCGGCCGCCTTTGCCTTCCTCTCGGTGACGGGGCTCCGCACGGTCCTGAAGGAGCTGGGGCGGGTGGCGCGGCAGGAGGCCGCCCACTAGGGCGGTGAACTGCCCACAGTACCAACCGGCGCCATGGGCGAGAACAGGACCGGACACCTCCCAGGGGGTAGCCGAGAGCACGGCGCAGGCAAAGCCACGGCTCGTCGTGCAGGTGCGGTTCGGTTGGGGCGTGATGGCGCATCGTACCAGCGCAGGGAGGCGAAGGCATGAACCTGTACGACGTGGTCGTGGTGGGGGCCGGGCTGGCGGGGCTGCAGTGCGCCCGCCTGCTGGCGGGTCAAGGCGTGAAGGTCCTGCTGGTCGACCGCAAGCCACAGGTGGACCGGTTCGTCCACACCACAGGCATTTTCGTGCGGAAGACGCTGGAGAGCTTCGACCTGCCCGCCGATTGCCTCGGGCCGGTGGTACGGGACGTGGTGCTGTATTCCCCGGCGGGGCGTGCCCTTCACCTGTCGAGCCTCCACGACGAGTTCCGCGTGGGCCGGTTGCGGCGCCTGTACGGCCGGTGGCTCGACGAGGCGGTGGGGGCCGGCGCCCACTGGGCGGGCGGCACCCGGTTTCTGGGCTCCGAACCGGGTCGAAGCGGCGGGGTGTGCCGGGTCGACCTCGAGACGGGAGGGCGCCGCTGGGCCGTGCAGGCCCGTTTTCTCATCGGCGCCGACGGCTGCCAGTCGGCGGTAGCCCGGGACCTGGGACTTGACGTGAACCGGGAGTGGATCGTGGGCGCGGAGGAAGTCTACCGGGGTGTGCCACTGGACGGCCCGCCCGCCTTCCACTGCTACCTGGACCCGCGGCTGGCGCCGGGGTATCTGGCCTGGGTGGTCCACGACGGGGAGGAGGTCCACGTGGGCACGGGGGGCTATCCCGACCGCTTTCACGTCACCACCGCCCTGGCGGCCTTCAAAGAACGCGTGGCTCCCCGTTTGGGCCTCCAGCGGGGCCGGCTGGTGGAGCGGCGCGGCGGCCGCATCCCCGTGGGTGGTGTTCTGCGGCGCATCGCCTGCCCGCGGGGGCTTTTAGTGGGCGATGCCGCCGGTGCCGTGTCGCCCCTGACGGCCGGCGGTCTCGATCCGTGCCTGCGGCTGTCCGACCTGGCGTCCCACGTGGTGGCGGCCTACCTGGACCGGGGCGACCCCCGCATCCTCGAGCTGTACCACGGTGGCGCCTTCCAGCCTCGCTTCCTCTCCCGGCGCTGGATGCGGCGCGCCCTGGCGGCCTTCCGGCATCCCCTGTGGTATGAACTGGCCTGCGCGGCCTTCCGTGGCACGCCTTTGCGCCGGCTGGCCTGGCAGGTGTTTTTCGGCCGCGGTTCGTTCCCCGATGTGGAGCCGCTGAAGGCGGCGCTGGGGGTGGGGGTGTGAGGCTTGGCGAGGGCGATGGATGGGAGGCTTCCGCTTCGGAGCGCGGTGCAGGAGGCGAGGGTGGTGGGGAAGAGCCGGCAAGCGATTGTCGCCGTCTCCGCCTACATTACGAATGACAAGGGAGAGGTTTTGCTGGTAAAGAGTCATGCCCGTTCAGGCACCTGGGAGTTGCCGGGCGGGCAGGTGGAGGCGGGGGAGGCGCTCGACGAGGCGATCCAACGCGAGGTGCTGGAAGAGACTGGTGTTGCCATCCGCCTCATCGGATTGAAATCCCGGGTGCTCGATGCGATGAAGGGTGCAACGGTCGTTCCGTACGAAACATGGGCGATGGAGCCGAGCCGCCGCGTCGCACGGCTGGAGCGGTAGCCGGAGCCCGGCTGAGCCCCCTGGGGAGGTGCCACCATGTCCGCCGTCCGCACCATTCGCGCGCCACGCGGGTCCACCCTCACCTGCCGGGGGTGGCAGCAGGAAGCGGCCATGCGCATGCTGATGAACAACCTGGACCCGGAGGTGGCGGAGAATCCCGACCAGCTCATCGTCTACGGAGGAACCGGCAAGGCCGCCCGCAACTGGGAGGCCTTCGAGCGCATCGTCGAGACCCTCAAGGTCCTGCGCAACGACGAGACCCTGCTGGTCCAGTCGGGCAAGCCGGTGGCCGTCTTCGAGACCCACGAGCGGGCGCCGCGGGTGCTCATCGCCAACTCGCTGCTGGTGCCCAAGTGGGCGACCTGGGAGCACTTCTGGGAGCTGGAGGGCAAGGGGCTCATCATGTTCGGCCAGATGACCGCAGGCTCCTGGATCTACATCGGCTCCCAGGGCATCATCCAGGGCACGTACGAGACCCTGGCCGCCGTGGCCCGGCAGCACTTCGGCGGGTCGCTGGAGGGCCGGGTCGTCCTGACCGGTGGCCTCGGCGGCATGGGCGGCGCCCAGCCCCTGGCCATCACGATGAACGGCGGCGTGGGGCTGATCATCGAGGTCGACGAGCGGCACATCCGCCGCCGGGTCGACATGGGTTACTGCGACCGTTGGACGGCGGACCTGGACGAGGCCCTGCGCTGGGTCGAAGAGGCGCGCCAGAAGAGGGAGCCCTTGTCCGTGGCCCTCCTGGGTAACTGCGCCGAGGTGGAGCCGGAGCTGGTCCGCCGCGGGTGGATCCCCGACGTGGTGACCGACCAGACCTCCGCCCACGATCCGCTGGGAGGCTATGTGCCGGCGGGGCTGACCGTGGCCGAGGCGGAGCGGCTGCGTTCGTCCGACCCGGAGGAGTACGTGCGGCGGTCCATGGCCAGCATGGCGGCCCATTGCGAGGCGATGGTGGCGTTCCAGAAGGCGGGGGCCGTGGTCTTCGACTACGGCAACAACCTGCGGGGCCAGGCGAAGGCGGCCGGGTTCGACGAGGCCTTCAGCTATCCCGGGTTCGTCCCGGCGTACATCCGGCCCCTGTTCGAGGAGGGCAAGGGACCCTTCCGCTGGGTCGCCCTCTCGGGGGACCCCGAGGACATCTACAAGACCGACCGGGTGATCCTGGAGGAGTTCGGGCGCGAGAACGAGGGCCTGGCGCGGTGGCTGCGGCTGGCGGGGGAGAAGATCCCCTTCCAGGGGCTGCCGGCGCGGATCTGCTGGCTGGGCTACGGCGAACGGGACCGGGCGGGGCTGCTGTTCAACCACATGGTGAAGAAGGGCGAGCTCAAGGCGCCCATCGTGATCGGCCGCGACCACCTGGACGCGGGGTCGGTCGCCTCGCCCTACCGCGAGACGGAGGGGATGAGGGACGGCTCCGACGCCATCGCCGACTGGCCCATCCTCAACGCGCTCATCAACACGGCGGCGGGGGCCTCCTGGGTGTCGGTGCATCACGGCGGCGGCGTGGGCATCGGCTACTCGATCCACGCCGGGCAGGTGGTGGTGGCCGACGGCAGCGACGAGGCCGAGTGGCGGCTTGCCCACGTGCTGCGGACGGACCCGGGGATGGGCGTGGTGCGGCACGCCGACGCGGGCTACGAGCGGGCCCAGCAGGTGGCCCGGGAACGGGGCATCAAGATGCCGTCCCTGGGGATCGGCATGGACGCCGGGAATGGGCGCCAGGGCGGCTGACGGGGGCGGGGCGGAGAACGGGGCGCGACCGGAAACGGGACGCGGCCTTCAAAGGCGTGGTATATGACGGTCGACGAAGTACGGGGGGCCGGGCGCCACCGGAAACGGGAGGCGGCCGGAGACGGGGCGTGGCCGGGCCCCCGACGCCAACGAGAGCCAAAGCCAACGCCAGTGCGCGGGGAAACGCCGGTGAGCGATGGAGGGACGTCGACCGTGCATCCATCCCGGGAACCCGTCGACCTGCTGATCGGACCTGCGGCCCAGGTGGCGACGCCCCGGGCGGCCGAGCGGCCGCCGGCCGGCCCCCAGCAGGGGCGGCTCGAGGTGATCCCCGGTGGCGCCGTGGCCGTCCGGGACGGGCGGATCGTGGCCGTGGGGCCCTACGCCGACCTGGCGCGGCGCTACGACCCGGCCGAGGTGCTGGACGCTTCGGGCTGCACCGTGGTGCCGGGGTTCGTCGATCCCCACACCCACCTCTGCTTCGCCGGGTGGCGGGCGGAGGAGTTCGAGCGGCGCCTGGCCGGGGCCAGCTACCAGGAGATCCTGGCGGCGGGCGGCGGCATCCTCGATACGGTGCGCCGGACCCGGGAGGCGTCGGAGGTCGAACTGGCCGCCGCCCTGCGCCGGCGGCTCCTCGAGGTGCTGCGCCTGGGCACCACCACGGTGGAGGTCAAGAGCGGCTACGGCCTGACCACCGCCGACGAGCTCAAGATGCTCCGGGCCATCCGCCGGGCGGCCGACCCGGCCGACGACCTCGACGGCACCTGGCCACTGGGGGCCGGGACGCGGGGACCCGGCAACGGCCCGCGGCTGCGGAAGAACCGGCCCGGGGCCACAGGAAGCGGGGGGCCGGGTAGCGGCAGCGACGTCGACGCCGGCGACGGCGCGGGTGGCGCTAGACTCGCTGGTGGCGGGACCGCTGGTGGCGGGGCCGCTGCCGGTGCGGGCGGTGCGGCCGCAACCTGGGCCGCTGCCGGTACGGCCCACGCCCGACCGACGGCCGGCACCGCCCCCCCTCGTGCGGCTGCCGGAGCTGCTGCCCGCGCAGCGGTTCCTGCGGCTGGGCCCGTGGCCGCCGGACCGGCCGCCGACCGGGCGGGTGGCCACGGGGATCTGGGCAGCGGGCTGGTTCTTCCCGAGGTGGTGGCGACCTTCCTTGGGGCCCACGCGGTGCCTCCGGAGTACCGGGGCCGCCCGGACGAGTACGTCGATCGGATCGTGGAGGAGATGCTGCCGGCGGTGGCGCGGGAGGGCCTGGCCGAGTACGCCGACGTCTTTTGCGAGCAGGGCGTGTTCGACCTGGAACAGACCCGGCGGATCGTGGAGGCTGCCCGGCGCCTGGGCTTCCGCATCCGCCTCCACGTGGATGAGCTCACTCCCCTGGGCGGGGCGGGGCTGGCGGCCCAGGTGGGGGCGGTGTCGGCGGACCACCTGCTCCACGTGCGGGACGAGGACATCCCCCGGCTGCGGGAGGCGGGGACGGTGGCGACCCTGCTGCCGGGAACGGCTTTCTTCTTGCGGGAGCCGCATGCCCCCGCCCGGAAGCTGATCGAGGCGGGCGTTCCCGTCGCCCTGGCCACGGACTACAACCCCGGAAGCCACCCGGCCGGCAGCATGCCCCTGGTGATGGCCATCGCGTGCGTGGGGATGGGGATGACGCCCGCCGAGGCCCTGGTAGCATCCACCCTGGGTGGCGCGTGGGCGGTGGAACGGGCCCAGCGCCTGGGCAGCCTGGAGCCCGGCAAGCAGGCCGACCTGGTGGTGATCGACGCACCCTCCTACCAGCACCTGGCCTACCGGCTGGGAACGGTGCCGGTGGTGGCGGTGGTGAAGGGTGGCCGGGTTGTTGAGGTGTGACGGGCCGGGTATCGTGGAGGGTGTCACGAAGAGGGCGGGGTCTCGTGCGGTTGGGGCCCGGCGTGGTGAGGACCCGGCGCCGTTGGCGGCCGGCGCGGGTAGAACCCGGCGCGATTGGAACCCGACACTGGGGGGCCGGCGTCGTTAGAACCCGGTACGGTTGGCGCCGCGCGCTGTTGCAGCCCGCGTAACGGGTCGCCGGCGGAACCGGCGGGGGGCGGCCGTGCCGTGCCGCAGGCCGCAATGGAGGCCGCAAGCTGATAAGGAAGGCATGCCCATGGTGCCACGGCCGCACAATTGAACGGCGACAACCTGGCCGCCGGCCCGGCCAAGAACCGGGGCGTCAAGCCGGCCGGCAACCGGGCCGGCGACCCGGGCACCAGCCCGGATGGGCACCCGGGCGGCCACCCGGGCAGCGGCTCGGGCGGCAAGGACCCCCGCGTCGGCGACCTGCTCCAGCGGGAAACCCGCTGGCGGGCTGAATTCAGCAGGCTGCGGTCCATCCTCCTTGACCGGCCCCTGGAGGAAACCGTCAAGTGGGGGCAGCCCTGCTATACCCACGGCGGCAAGAACGTGGTGCTGATCCACGGCTTCAAGGACTACTGCGCCCTGCTCTTCTTCAATCAAACGGAGACGGTGCGGGTGGCCCGGCAGATGCGGTTCACGAGCCTGGCGGAGATCGAGGCGAAGGAGCCGGTCATCCGTGACTACGTCCGCCGGGCCATCGCCGTGGAGGAAGCGGGCTTGGGGGTCGACTTCGCCGAAGGGCGGGATCTGCCGGTCCCCGGCGAGCGTGAGGAGAAATTTGCCGCGATGCCGGAACTGAAGGCGGCCTGGGAGGCGCTGACCCCAGGGCGCCGGCGAGCTTACACGGGTTGCCTGTTCCTCGGGCTGGGGCTTGGGATGGTGTTCGACAAAACGGGTGCCGGTGTCCTGATCGGCCTGGGTGCCGGGCTTTTGCTGGAGTACTTCTGGGGGCACCGGGCGTGACGTGTGCTGGGGGCCGGTTCGCCTCCGGTGACGCACCAGTCTAGTGACAGCATGAACGCACCGGGTGACGGCTCAAGGGACGAGCCCCCACAGCCCGGGCGATGCCGATGGGGGCCGCGGCGGGGATGCACCGGCAGAGGCGGCAGCAACGATGCACGCAGCCGGCGACACGGCAGCCGGCGATGGCAAGCAGAGGGGGGTCAAGGCGATGCAGGCGCCGCAGCAGCCGAAGGCCGGAATGCCCTTCACCGGCATTGCCACCTTTGCCCGGGCGCCCTACGTGCCGCCCAAGGCGCTGCAGCCCGGCCAGGCCGATTTTGCCGTCATCGGGGTGCCCTTTGACGCGGCCGTGGGCTTCCGGCCGGGCCAGCGGCTGGCGCCGCGGGCCATCCGCGACCTTTCGACCCGTTACGCCCTGCCCTGGGGACCAGCCAACCCCGGCTACTGGGACATCCAGGACGACCGCTGGTATCTTCAGGGCTGCCGGCTGGTCGACCTGGGCGACGCCGACCCGCTCTACACCGACCTGGATCACCTGGATCGCAGCGTGGAGCACGTGGTGGGCGCCGCCTTGCGGGCGGGGGCCGTGCCGGTGGTGCTGGGGGGCGACCATTCCATCACGTACCCGGTGCTGCGGGCGTACGGCGAGCTGCTGAAGTCCGCGGGCGGCCCGGGGGCCCCCCTGGCGGAAGCCGGCGCCGGTATCACGACGGGACGAACCGGCCCGAGCCTGTTGCCGTCACCGGGCGCCCGGTCACCGGGGAGCCCAGGCGCCCGCACGATGGAAGCGATGGGGCCCCATGGGCGCGGCGAGGGACGGCTTCACATCCTCCAGATTGACGCTCACCTGGATTTCTCCGCCGATGTGGCCGGGTTCCTCCGGTCCAACTCGAGCCCCTTCCGCCGGGCGGCCGAACTGCCCTACATCGGGACCATCACCGTCATCGGCGTCCGCGGCATCCGCACCAGCCCCGAGGCGTATGCGGCCGCCGTCCAGCGGGGAAACCGCATCGTGACCATGGGGGAGTGGCGGGCCGCGTGGGCCAGGCGAGGGGCCATCGCCGCGGGGGCGGGCCCGGGTTGTGGGCCGAACCCAGGTGGTACGGCAGGATCTGACCATGCGGCGAGCTTAGGCGGTACCACGGAGCCTGGCAATGGGGCGAGCGCAGGCGGGGCGACGGGGCCTGGCATTGGGGTCAGGGCGGGCGGTGCGACGGAGTCTGGCAATGGGGCGAGGGCGGGTGGAGCGACGCAATCTGGCGATGGGGCCGGCCCGGTCGGAGCGGCAGGGGCAGGTGGCGGAACGAGCCCGGGCAGCGAGGAGCAGGCCGGCAGCCGGCTGAGCTGGCCACCCGCATCAGGGGACGACGCGAACCCGCTGGCGCCCTTCCTCGAGACCATTCCCCCGGGTGAGCTGCTCTATATCAGCCTGGACATCGACGGCTTGGACCCGGCGGTGGCCCCCGGCACGTCGAGTCCCGAACCGGGCGGCCTGACCTACGAGGAGGTCCGGGAGATCCTGCGCCTCGCGGCGAGCCGCGCCCGGGTGGTGGGCATCGACATCGTGGAGGTCAACCCGTACCTGGACCCGGGTGGGATGACGGCGCTGCTGGCGGCTCGCCTGGCCATCGAAGCCATGGCGTTCAGCCATGATGCTCTGGCTCGGACGGCACCGGGGTCCTGAGCCTTCCCCCTCGGGTGAGCACGCTGGGATCGATGCGCCAGGGCGGGAGCCCGAGGGGGAAGCGCACGGAAGCGCAATGCGATCGGTGGGAGGCAGCCGGCGAATGGACCGAACCAACGGGGCGGCGTCGGGGTGCAGCGGCGGGCAAGCCGTGCCTTCTTCCACCGAGATCCAGCGCCTGGCGACCCTCATCCGCGGGGCGCGCCACATGGTGGCCTTCACCGGGGCCGGGGCCAGCACCGAATCGGGCTTGCCCGACTTCCGCTCGTCGCAGGGCCTGTGGCGGCGGGTTCCGCAGCACATGGCCAGCCTAGCGTTCATGGAGCGCCACTTCGACGAGTTCGTGGCCTTTTACCGCCAGCGGATCGCGGCCCTCGAGGGGGCGCGGCCCAGCCGGGTCCACCGCATCCTGGCCCGGTGGGAGGCGGCGGGATGGCTGAAGGCCGTGATCACCCAGAACGTCGACGGCCTCCACCAGCAAGCTGGATCGCGCCGGGTGCTGCCGCTGCACGGCGACCTGCGGACGTGCCGCTGCCAGCGCTGCGGACGAACCCAGCCCTCCAAGGCCTTCCTCAGCCACCCCTACTGCGGTTGCGGGGGGCGCCTCCGGCCCAACGTCGTGCTCTTCGGCGAGCCCCTGCCAGCCGCGGTCTGGGAGCAGGCCCGGCGCGAGGCGCTTCGCTGCGACTTGATGCTGGTGGTCGGTTCGTCCCTCGAGGTCTATCCCGCCGCGTCCCTTCCCGAGCTGGTGGCCAGGCGGGCGGCCGCCGGCGAGGCTGTGCTGGCCATCGTCAACCGCGACCCGACGCCGCTGGATGAGGAGGCGGGGCTCGTCCTCCGCGGCGTGGCGGGGGACGTCCTGGAACGGGTCGACCAGGAACTGGCGCGGATGGAGTCGAACCGTACCGGCAAGCGGCGCGAAGACGAGGCCCTGCCAAGCGATCCGTCCGGCTGAGGACGTGCATGGCGCTTCGGTAAGGCAGCGGGTGGTTACCGTGCGTCCTTGCACCAGACGCGGGTGAGTGGGGGGGAGGGAAAGCCGTGACGGGAGCGGCCCAGGACGGGAGCCGCAACAAGGGGACCTTGCTCGATCCTGCCGGGCTTCTTGAAATCCTTGAGAGCAATCGCCGCCTCACCGTGCGGGTCATCGAAGCGTTCCCGGAGGAGGCCCTCTTCCAATACAAGCCCGTGGAGATCCTGCGCCCCTTTGCCGAGATGGTCCAGGAGATCCTGAACATTGAAGACGATTACGTCCGCGGCATTGCCCTGGGCGAGTGGTACTTCGGCAAGGTGGCGGACGACGCCCGCACGAAAGCCGACCTCCTGGCCGCTTGCGAACAGGTCCGGGCCCGAACGCGCGAACTGTGGCCTCGGGTGACGACCGAGCGCCTCTTGCAGGTCGAGTCGGATCCCTTCTTCGGAGGCCCGCCCCAGAGCCACTTTGAGCGGTTGGTGTATGCCCTGGAGAACGAGATCCACCACCGGGGGCAGGGGTACGTGTATCTGCGGGAGCTGGGCATAGAGCCGCCTCTGTTCTATGAGCGCTGAAGCATGGACGGCGCCGGGCCACCGATTTGGTGCTACCGGCGGCCCGGCTCCGTCTTGTCCTGTGTCCGCCGCCCCAAGATGTCCATGGCCGAGTCGTCCGGGGAACCAGTCCCGTCCTTGTGGGGAAGCCGACCCGGAGCCTCCGGACCGAGCGCAGTGTCTCCGATCAGCCCCGGTGGTTCCGTAGCCGAGGCTACCGGGATGTGCTGCGGGCAGTGCCGAACACCACCGTCGCAATCGGACACGAGGAGGGATGCCATGCAGTTCCGGGTGCGTCTTGGCCCCGACCTGGCCAGGGCGGCCGGGGTGCCGGTGGCGGTTGTCGAAGCGCCCATCGAGACCACCGTTGAGCAGATCCTGTTGCGGCTGGGCGAGGACTATCCCGCCCTGCGGGAGGCCCTGTCAACGGCGTTGCTGGTTGCCGGCGGGCGCGTGTTAGGCCGCCGGGAAGTAGTTCCGGCGGGGGTTGACCTGGCCTTGCTGCAGCCCATGGCGGGCGGGCAGGGAGGCGGGTAGCCTCTAGCATCCCTTAGGGGGGAGATCCATGGCGTTGCCCTTGCGCACCGCGGACGAGACCGTCTTCGTCGACCGCTTCACCGACGGCGTCTTGGACCCTGCACAGCCCATGCTGGGACCCGTCCGCGACGGCGGGCACATCGTCGCCAACACCGCCCCCGGTTGCTGGGGGCCGATGATCACGCCCCACCTCAAGGGAGGGCACGAGGTGACCGTGCCCGTGGCCGTCGAGGGGGCGGAAGTCGGGGACGCCGTCGCCATCCGGATCAAGGACATCACGGTGACCTCCATCGCCACGGCCTCGGGCAACGACCGCCCCATGGAGGGGCGTTTCGTCGACGATCCATACTGCGCCGCTCGCTGTCCCCAGTGCGGCACCATGTACCCGCCGACGCGGCTTGAAGGCATCGGGCCCGAGTCGGTCCGCTGCGCCAACTGCGGCGCCGACGCGACGCCCTTCACCTTCACCAACGGCTACACCATCGTGTTCGACGCCACGCGGCGGGTGGGGGTGACCGTCCACCGCGAGGCGGCGGAGGCCATTGCCCGCGACGCGGCCCGCTATGCCGCCCTCCCGGCCCGTTCGACGCAGAACCCCATCCTGCGATTCGCGCCCCACGACCTGGTGGGCGTGGTGGCGCGGCTGCGTCCCTTCCTCGGCCAGCTGGGGACGGTACCGGCGATCCGCATGCCGGATTCCCACAACGCCGGGGACTTCGGCGCGTTCCTGATCGGTAAGCAGCACGAGTTCGCCTTGACGCCGGAACAGCTTGCCCTTCGCACTGACGGGCACATGGACTGTGACGCGGTACGTGCGGGTGCCATCGTGATCGCACCGGTCAAGGTGCCAGGGGCTGGGGTCTACCTCGGAGACATGCACGCCCTCCAAGGGGACGGTGAGATCGCCGGCCACACCTGTGACGTCTCCGGCACGGTGACCCTTCAGGTCGAGGTCATCAAGGGCCTGAACATCGACGGCCCCATCCTCTTCCCGGTCCCGGAGGACCTGCCCTACTTGGCCCGGCCCTTCACGGAGGAAGAACTGGCCCGCGCCCGGGCTCTGGCGGAGCAGTGGGGGCTTCGCGAGTTGGAGCGAACGGCCCCCATCTCGGTGATCGGCACGGGACCGGATCTCAACGCGGCCACCGACAACGGCCTGGAACGGGCCGCTCGGCTGCTCGACATGACCGTACCCGAGGTGAAGAACCGGGCCACCATCACAGGGGCCATCGAGATCGCGCGGCACCCCGGCGTAGTGCAGGTGACCTTCCTGGCCCCCGTCGACCGGCTGGCACGGATTGGGCTTGGGCCGTACATCGAGGCGCAGTATGGGATCAAGGCGTAGGTCGCCTTGGCTCCCTCGGTCGTTGCGGCCGGACCAGGGGCATCCGTGTCGAGGCCCCGCGACCGTGGGACATGGTCGGTGCGACGCCGCCCCCCGAACCCGCCGCGTGCGGGACGATGGGGGGCGGCGCCGCTCTGGGGCGTCCATGCGGTCGGGCGCTGGGCAACGCAGTCGGCGCGGCAGAACGGTGAAAGGCGTCCCTTCGACAGGAATCCCCCTTGGCAAGCGCGAACACGATGTCTCTGGATTTGGTGGACTGGAACGGCGTGGATGGACCGCCGCTCGAGGTGAGGGGACGTGGCAGGGCCGGAGCTGGCCCTCTGGTTGCGCCAGGCGGCCGAATGCGGCGCCTCCGATCTCCACCTGACGGTGGAGTCGCCGCCGGTGGTGCGGGTCCACGGCGAGTTGCAGGACCTGCCGGGACCTCGGCTGCGACCGGAGCATGTCGCGGCGCTGGTTCGTCCGATCCTGGACCAGCGGCTCCAGGAGCGGCTGGAGCGGGACGGGCAGGTGGACTTCGCCTACAGCCTGCCCGGCGTCGGCCGCTTCCGGGCCAACGTCTACCGGCAGCGGGGCAGCCTGGCGGCCGCCTTCCGCCTGATCCCCACCTCCGTACCCGATCTGGGCGAACTCGGCCTGCCGCCGGCCGTGGCCGGCCTCTGCGAGCTGTCCCAGGGGCTCGTGCTCGTGACCGGCCCCACGGGCAGCGGGAAGTCGACCACCCTGGCGGCGATGGTCGACCGGATCAACCGCACCCGGCGCCTCCACATCGTGACGTTGGAGGATCCCATCGAGTACCTGCACCGCCACCGCCGGAGCCTGGTGAACCAGCGGGAGGTCGGGATCGACGTCCCCACCTTCGCGGCCGGCCTGCGGGCCGCCCTGCGGGAAGACCCCGACGTGATCATGGTCGGGGAGATGCGGGACCTGGACACCATCGCCACGGCGTTGACGGCCGCGGAGACCGGGCACCTGGTGCTCGCCACCCTGCACACCCCCAGCGCTCCCCAGGCGGTGGACCGGATCATCGACGTCTTCCCCGCGGAGCAGCAGAACCAGGTGCGGGTGCAGCTGGCGGGGGTCCTGGAGGCGGTGATCGCCCAGCGGCTGGTGCCCACCGCCGACGGGCGGGGTCGGCACGTCGTGGCCGAGGTCCTGCTGGGCACCGCGGCGGTGCGCAACCTGATCCGCGAGGGCAAGACGGCCCAGCTCCCGGCGGTGATGGAGACCTCGCGGCAGTACGGGATGGTGACCCTGCGGGAGAGCGCGGGGCAGCTGCTCGCCCGGGGGTTGGTGACGCGAGAGGCGCTGCTTCGCGCCGGGGTGCGCTAGGCCACGGCGACCCCCGCCGCGCCCGGGAGATCGGCGGTGCCTGCGGCGACGCCGCCGGGAACCGGGGCTTGGTGGGGCGCATCACCCGCACCGCTCGTCGCCCGCTGTGGCGGGGACGCCGCTCACGCCCGCCGCGGGACCGGGCGCGCCGGCGGGAGCGAGGCGTCCAAGGGGCCGCCACCGTCCGACGGGCCGTCATCGTCATGCGGGAGGGGAGCGGGCCATGGGGCCGGTGGCGACCGCCGCGGCCGGCGTGGTGGGCCTTGCCGTCGGCAGCTTCGTCAACACCTTCATCGACCGCTGGCCGCGGGGCCAGTCGGTGATCGCGCCGCCCTCCCGCTGCGATCGCTGCGGCCGGCGGCTCCGCCCGCTGGAGATGGTGCCGGTGCTGAGCTGGATTGCGCTGCGGGGGCGGTGCCGCACCTGCCGGGCGCCCATCGGCTGGCAGGCGCCGGTGGTGGAGGCGATGACGGGCGTCCTGTTCGCCGCGGTGGCGGCCACGGCGGCGAACGGGGCGCAGCTCATGCTGGGGCTCGGGTTCGTCGCCGTGCTGGTCGCCGTCGCCGGGGTCGACCTGCGCTGTCAACTCATCCCCGACGTCGCGCTGCTGACGGGGGCGGGCTGGGCGCTGCTGGTGAACCTCCTGATCCCGGCGGACGAACCGGCTCAGGGGCTCGCGACGAGCTGGCTCCGGCCCCCGGCGGTGGGGGGCGGAGGGGCCCACTGGGCCGGGTCGCTGGGCGCGGCGGCCGTCGCCGGCGCGGTCTTCCAGGTCCTCCGGTGGGGGTCCCGCGGCGGCCTGGGCTTCGGCGACGTCAAACTGGCCGCCTGGCTGGGCCTCTACCTGGGGCCCCGGGCCCTACCGGTGGCCCTCTTCGCGGCGGCCCTCCTCGGGGGCCTGGTGGCGACCGGGCTCCTCGTGGCCCGCCGCCGTGGACGTCGGGATGCCATCCCCTTCGGCCCCTTCCTGGCGGTGGGAGGCCTGGTGGGGTGGTTCGGCGGCGAAGCCCTGTGGGCGGCCTACGTGGGCGTCGGCCTGCGGTAGGACGCGCCCCGCAAGCTGCTGGCCTTCGGCTTCGAAGCTGGGGGCGGCCTGCGCGGGCGTCGCTCTGGGGGGTAGGGCTGGGGCGGCCACCGGACGCAAGGGGACGCCGCCGTCGGGGGAGGGACGCCCCCGACGGCACGCCAGCGCCCGGACCGTCCGGTCACCAGGGTCGGGGCGTCGCCGAACCGCGGCCGGGCGTCCGCCGCGAGGGAGGGTCGCGGATCGCCGGCATCGCCCGCACCGGGTGGGGGGAGGACCATGGCGCGGTGGCTCTTTCGCGGCCCACTGGGAGACTACCTGGTGGAGCGGGGCTGGATCACCCCCCAACAACTGCAGGCCGCCCTCGACGAGCAGCGCCAGAGCGGCCGGCGGCTGGGCCAGATCCTGCTCGACCACGGTTGGATCACCCGGGCGCAGCTCCAGGAGGCGCTGGCAGCCCAGCTGGCGGTGCGGGTCTGGGACCTCCGCCAGAACCCGCCCGACCCCGCCGTCGCCCGTCGCGTGCCCGACTGGGTGGCCCGGCGGTACCTGGTGTTGCCGGTGGCGGACGACGGTCGCCGCCTGGCGGTGGCGATGGCGGATCCCACCGACCTGGAGGCCCTGGACCAGGTGCGCCTGGTGACGGGTCGCGAGGTCGAACCCGTCCTGGCCGACGAGGACGCGATCAGGGCATGGCTGGCCCGCATCTTCGGCCTGCTCGAGGTGGCGGAGCGGGCCCTCCAGGCGACCCGGACGTCCGGGGAAGCGGGGACGCCTCACACCCGGGACGAACCGGCCCCAGGCCGGACGGCTCCGCGGGGGATGGGACGGCCGGGGGACGGTGCGGACGTGCCCGGACACGCCGCTGCGGCCAGGGATCCCGAGGCCGGGCCCGACCCCGGCGGGCTGCGGGGGGTCGGCGGGGCGTTCGACGCGCTGGATCCGCACGCCTCCTCCCGAGGCAGCACCGCGGGGTCCCGCGGCCGCGGGCCCACGGCTCCGCGGCCGCGGGACCCGGGCGGGAGGCCGGTTCGTCCCGAGCGGGATCCCGCCGCGACCCCGGCCCCCGTGATCGAGCTGGTCCAGAACCTGCTGGAAGAGGCGGTGCGGCAGCGGGCCTCGGACGTGCACGTCGAGCCGGGGGACGGCACCTTCACCATCCGCTTCCGCATCGACGGCACCCTGCACGTGGCGATGACCCCGCCGCCGGCCCTGCACCCGGCCGTGACCACGCGCCTGAAGGTGCTGGCGGGGATGGACGTCGCCGAGCGCCGGTTGCCCCAGGACGGCCGGTTTCGCATCCGGGTGGACGGTCGCGAGTTCGACTGCCGCTGTTCCACGATGCCGACGGTCCACGGCGAGAAGGTGGTGATCCGCCTGCTGGACCGCTCCCTCGGGGTGGCGCGGCTCGACGACCTGGGCCTGCCGCCGGACGTCGTCGCGCAGCTCCGGGAGCTGGTCCGTCGGCCCCACGGCCTGTTGCTCGTCACCGGGCCCACCGGCAGCGGCAAGTCGACCACCCTGGCGGCGCTGCTGCAGGAGATCGACCGGACGCGCCTGAATGTGCTGACCATCGAAGATCCCGTGGAGTACGAGATCCCCGGCGCCAGCCAGAGCCAGGTGAACCCCCGGGCGGGCCTGACCTTCGAGGTGGCCCTGCGCCACCTGCTGCGCCAGGATCCCGACGTGATCATGGTGGGGGAGGTCCGCGACCGGGAGACGGCGGACACCGCCGTGCGGGCGGCGCTCACCGGCCACCTGATCCTGGCCACCCTGCACACCAACGACGCCCCGTCCAGCGTGACGCGCCTCGTGGACATGGGCGTCGAGCCGTTCCTGCTGGGGTCGTCGTTGCTGGCCGTCCTGGCCCAGCGCCTGGTGCGGGTCCTCTGCCCCCACTGCCGGCAGGCGTATGCGCCCGGCGAGGCGGTGCGCTCGGTCTTCGCGGCCGCCGGCGTCCCGCTGCCCACCGATGGGGTGCTCTACCGGCCGGTGGGGTGTGCCGAGTGCCGGGACGGTTACGCCGGTCGGCGGGCGATCGCCGAGCTGATGGTGACGAACCCGGCCCTCCGCGACCGCATCGCCGCCGGCGCCACCGCCGCCGAGCTCGGCCGACGGGCGGTGGCCGGCGGGATGCGGACCCTGCGGCAGGCCGGCCTCGACCTGGCCCTGGCGGGCATCACGTCGGTCGAAGAGGTCTTGCGGGTCACCGAGGCGCCCGGCTGGGACGAGGCGGGGCGGGGGCGGGAGGCGTGACGTACGTCTATCTCGCCCGGGACATCCGCACCGGCCGGCGGGTGCGCGGGCGGATCGAGGCCGCCTCGCTGCAGGAGGCCCTGGGGCGGCTGCGGGAAGCCGGCTACGTGGCGCTGCACGTGCGACCCCTGGTCTGGTGGCGGGACCTGGACGTCCGGGATTGGCTGCGGCGCGATCGCCTGCGGCTGCACCCGCGGGAGCGGGCCGTGTTCTTCCGCCAGATGGCCGCCCTGCTCCGGGCCGGGATCCCGCTCACCACCGCCCTCGCCTCCCTGGCCGCCCAGAGCCGCGGGCGCCTGCAGGAGCTGAACCGGCGGCTCCACCGGTCCATCGACGCGGGGCGCTCCCTCCACGAGGCGCTGGCCCTGCAGGCGGGGGCGTTCCACCCCGTCCACCTGGCGCTGGTCCGCGCGGCGGAGCTGTCGGGCACGCTGGACGAGGCCATGGCGCGCCTGGCGGCGGACGAGGAGCGCAGGGTGCGGGTCGAGGGCAAGCTGCGGGCGGCCATGGGCTACCCGCTGTTCGTCCTGGTCGTGACCCTGGGCGTCCTCGTGGTGATGGTGACGTTCGTCGTGCCCACCCTGGCGGGGATCTTCGCCCAGTTCGAGCTGCCCCTGCCGTGGCCAACGCGCTTCTGGGTCGGCGTGGCCCGGGATGGGCGCGGGCTCGCCGGGTTCGTGGCGCTGGCGGCGTCCATCGGGGCCGCGGCGTGGGGGTGGGCGCGGTCGCCGGCCGGCGGCCGGCGCTGGGACGCGTGGAAGCTCCGGCTGCCGATCATCGGGCCCCTGGCCCAGGCCCTGGTCCTGGCGCGCATCACCCGCGCCCTGGCCACCCTGTACCGGTCCGGTCTGCCGATGCTGGAGTCGCTGGCCGCGGCGGGCGCCCTGGCGGGCAATCGGGTCTTCACCGCCGCCCTCGCCCAGGCCCGCTCGGCCCTGCAGCGGGGCGCCAGCCTGGCGTCGGCGCTCGGGGCGCCCGGCGTCTTCCCCCAGGTCCTGGTCGACCTCGTCGCGGTCGGGGAGGCGACGGGGGCGCTGGACGAGCTGCTGGATCGGGCCGCCCGTCTGTACGAGGACGAGGCGGACCGACGGCTGGACGGCTTGACCACCCTGGTGGAGCCGGTGCTGGTGCTCGTGATGGGCGCGGTGGTCGGGTTCGTCGCGATCTCCGTGGTGCTGCCCATCCTCGCCTTGCTCTCCGGCGTGACGGCCCTGGGCGGGTGAGGCGTGCGGCGAGCCGTGGGGCGAACGCAGCCGGCGCCCGGGACGCCAGGGGCGCTGGGGGTTGGATGAATCAGGAAGCACCATGCCATCCGGCGTGCGGTCGCGGTCGCGTGCCGTTGCGGACGGCGGTCGCCAGCCGCGGGACCTGGTCCGGAATCCGGGCTGCCGATGGTTCGATGCGGCAGGAGAGGAGGGTGGGTGTTGCGAATAGGGTTGCCCATCGTCGGTCCGTGTCGCGGCTTCGGGGGACGGGTCCCTGACCGAGGCGCGGGGCGGGCCGGGGGGAGAGACCTTGGGGGAGGAGGAGCTTCCATGCTGCGCTCTTGGTGGAGGGGCGCCGGGGGGCTTCGTCGGCTGCGCCGATGGGGCGCGCCCCTGACGGGGGGCGGTCGCCGTCGTGGCGCCGGGCGGAGCGCCGGTGGCGGGGTGGAACGGAGCCCCCTGCGCCGGCAGGGGGGCTTCACGCTGATCGAGCTGGGCGTGGTCCTGGCGGTCATCGCGATCCTGGTGGGGGTGTCCGTGCCCATGTACGCGATGATCGTCAACGAGGCCCGCACGGCGGAGGCCCGGCAGACCTGGAACATGGTGCGGACGGAGCTGTGGACCTACTTCGTGCGCTACGGCGACTTCCCCGGCGTGCGCAACGGCTGGTGGACCGGGATCGACCCGGCGCCGAAGAGCAACTACTGGACCTACACCGCCGTGACGGCCCAGGGCGGGAACAGCGCCACCCTGGTGGCCGCCCACGAGGCGGAGAAGCTGTGCTGGACCCTGGACGACCGCGGGCGCGTGACGGAGAAGAAGAACCAGGCCTGCCCGTGATCGGCAAGGGCGGGTGGCGGCCACGGCGTGGCGTCCGGCGCCCCCGCGGACCCGCCCCGCCGGGCGGGCGGTGCGGGTCCGCGGGGTTGGGCACGCTGGAGGTCGCCGTCGCCCTGGGGATCCTGGCGGTCTTCGCGACGGCCTTCTTCGCTGGCATGGGGGCCGCCGGGGCCGGCCTCTTCGACCAGCTGACGCGGCAGGCGGCGGTCGGCTGTGCGGCCCGCGTCATGGAGCAGGTTCGGGCGGGGCTGGCGGCGGGCGGTGCACCCCCGGTCGAGGGCGAGTGCGGTTCGCCGCTGGGCCGCGACTTGCGCTACCAGGTCGAGGTTCGTCCCGATCCGGACCCGGTGGCGGTGCGGGACGGGTCGCGCCCGGCGACCGAGGGCGATGGTGATGGGGCAGGGGACGCGGTGCTGGTCACGGTGCAGGTCCGGCGGGAGGCCGGGACGGGTGAGGCGGCGCCGATCTACACCGTCGCGTCGGTCTTCTGGCTGCCCGGACCCTTGGCGCCTCCCGGGCGGGCGGGAACGCCCCCGTGATGCGGGGTTCTCTCGGAAGGATGAGGGGCGCTCAGGGAGGGGGCGGCAGGGATCCCAGGCCGGTGCGCTGCTGGTGGAGGTGACCGTCGCCCTGGCGCTCCTCGGCCTCCTCGCCACGGCCACGGTGGCCATGGTGGCGTGGACGGCCTCGCAGCAGGCCCGGGCCGGGTCGGTCTACGACGGGGTGGAGGCCGGCCACGTCGCCGTCCAGGTGCTGGGGCGCCTGGTGCGCAGCGCGGGGGCGGCCGGCAGGCCGGCGGTGTGGGAGGCGGCGACGGAGCGGCTGGTCCTCTGCGGGGTCCCCTGGCAGGACCAGGTGCTGCGGGGCCAGGTGGCCCGGGACGGAGAGGGCCGACTGGTGCTCGCGGCCGTCCCGCCCCCGGCTCCCCCGGACGACCGGTGCGCCGGTGCGGATCCGCCGGCACCCATCGACCTGGTACCGGGAGCCACCTTCCAGCGCGTGCGGTTCGCGGTGGACCCGGCGTCACCCGGGCCACCGGAGGCGGGGTGCGGTCCGGGTCCGTCCCGGACCTGCGCAGGGGTGCGGGGCTTGTACGTGTGGATCGAGCCGCGGCCGGTGGATGGGGGCGGCATCCGACCCGTCCACGGCTACGTGGCGCTGCGCAATCCCGGGGGGCGCTGATGCGGGAGCGATGGCGTGCCCTCGCTGCGGACGGCCACGCGACCGACTCCCAGCGGGGCCAGGCGGTCCTGTTGACCCTGGCGGCCCTGCTGGTCGCGTCGCTGCTGGCGGCCGTCGTCCTGACGCTGTGGGTGCGCAGCGCCGTTCGTGCCCAGCGGTTCGGGGAGACCACGGCGGCCCTGTACGCGGCCGAGGCGGGGGTGGCGCGCACCCTGGCCGCCATGGCCCGCGGGACGCTGGCCCCGCCCCGGGCCGAACCCATCACCCTCGCGGGGACGGTGGGCCTCGCGCCGGGTTCCGCCGCCTACACGGTCCGCGTCGTACCCGACGGACCGGCCCGCTGGCGGCTGGTCAGCACGGGCGTCCAGGGTCGGTCCCGCCACGAGGTGCAGGTCACGGTCACCGCGCCCTTCGTGATGCCGGTCTACGCCGGCACCACCCTGACGTTCCACGTCACGCCCCGGGCGGGCGCCCTGCGGTTCGGAGCGGCGCCGGGATACGGCGGGGCGCCGCCGCGCTACCGGGGCCCGGGCACGGTCTCCCCCACCCCCGTGGCCGTGCGTATGGCCCTCCCGGACATCCCCTTCGGCGTCTTCGCGGAGCTGGCCGGATCGCCCCCTCCGTGGGGCGCCGCACCGGACGTCGGGGCGGGACGCCTGGGCGCGGGGTGGTATGAAGGCGGCCGCTGTCGCGGGCCGCACCCCGTGATCGTGCCCCGCGGCGTGACGGCCGCCGTCCGGGGAAGCCTTCGGTGCGATCCGGGGCTGGTCCTCGAAGCGGGGGCGACGCTGGTGGTCACGGCGGACCTGGCGGTCCGGGGCGCCCTGATCCTCGAGCCGGGCGCCCGGCTGGTGGTCGGAGGCGACGCCACGCTGCAGACCGTGGAGCTTGGGCCGGCGGGCCCCGGGGCCGCGCCGGTCCTCGTGGTCATCGGCGGCACCCTCGGGGTCGCCGGCGCGATCGGGGCCACCGCCGGGGCGGCGACGGTCCCACCCCTCGCGGTCCTGGCTCTCGACCGCAGCGACTGCAGCGCGCCAGCCTGCGGCGCGGACCACGCCAACGTCCTCGACCTCGGCTGGGTCCGGGTGCGCGACGTCCTGGCCTACGCCGAGCCGCTGGCGACGGGGGACGCCGAGGCCAGCCGGATCACACTCGCCCTGGGGGCCGGCCCTGCGGGGGGTGGGAAGGGGAGCGGGCCCGGGCCGGACGAGCCGGGGCGTGGCCCCGCGGTGGGGACGCTCCGCGTGCGCGGGGCGGTGGTGGCCGCCGGCTCGGTGACCATCCGCGCCCACCGGGTCGCCGTCGACTGGGACGTGGACCTCGGGCTCTTGACCCGGTACCTGGGCATCGCACCCGGCTTTGTCCCGTATGCCGTCGAGGCCTGGCAGGGATGAGTCGGGCGCGGGGCCCTGGACGTCGCCCGGGCCGGGCTGGGCGGCAGGATCGCCGCCGGCCGGGCGGTGCGGCGGGCCGGCGGCAGGGGCGTTCATCGGCGGTGGAACCGGTGCGGGGCAGGCTACGCAGAAGGGCGGGTACCCGGGCATGGCATGGCGATGGCCGCGGACGGGCGTGGACGTGGGGACGACGGGCGTGCGCTGGGCTACCTACGTGCCGCAGACCGGTCGCGTCGAGCCCAACCGGCAGGGCGGCGGTGGGGTGGTGGCCGCCCTCCCCGCCGATCAGGCGGTGTTCCGGCTGGTGGAGATGCCGCCCCTCCCGGCGCGGGAGCGCAAGGACGCTCTGCGCTGGGAGCTGCAGCGCATCCTCCCCCTCCCCGTCGACGAGGCCGTCTACGACTGGGTGGAACTCCCCACGGTCGACGGCGAGGCGTCACGGGAGCCGGGCGGGGGGGCGGCCGTCCGCGCCGGTGGCCCCGGCGCCGCCGATCCCGTGCGGTTCGCCGTCAGCGGAGCGGCGGTCGCGGCGGTCGACCAGCGGCTGGATGCTCTCCGACGCCGCCGGATCCGCCCCGCGGTCCTCGAGCCGGAGTGGGTGACCCTGTGGCGGTGTGCCTGGTGGCTGGGTTGCGCTCGGGCGGAGCCGGCGCCCGTGGCCGTCATCGACTTCGGGGCCACGTCGACCCGCCTGGCGGTGGTCGACCCGCGAGGGAACCCCGTGGCCTTCCATCGCTCGCCGGTGGGAGGGCTGGCCCTCGAGGAAGACCTGGTCCGTACCCTCGGGGAACTGCCCTCGGCGGTGCGACGGCTCCTGGCGTCCGACGGCGCCCTGGGGCTCGAGGACCTGCAACGCAGCCAGGCGGTGGCTTCCCTGCTGGGCGACCTGGCCCGCACCCTGCGCCGTGCCCGGGCGGAGCTGGGCGGGCCCTCGTCGCGGCTGGAGCTGTGGGGCATCGGCGGCGGCGCCCAGTGGCCGCCGCTGCGGGAGGCCGTGGTCGAGGCCCTGGGCGATCGACTCCGCGTGACCGGCGCCGAAGGGGGAGCCGATCCCTTGGGGGCCCTGCCGCCGCGCTGGGTGATGGCGGGGGCGCTGGCCTTGTGGGGAGCGGATCCGGCAAGGCACCGTCACCGGACGGCCGTCGCGGCGCCGACCGCAGGGGACGATCCCACCGCTGGCCTCGATGGTCCGTCCCGTTCGATGGCGCGGGCGTCGGCGTCGAGGGCAGGGGGTGCGGGGGTGGGGGGACGCGTTGACAGCCAGCCATCGGGGGCGTGACCTGGCGAGGCCGTCGGGCCGGAGCCCGGCCTGGGTACCGCGGATGAACCTGCTGGCGCCGCGGCTTCCGGCCCGTCGCATGCAGGTGGCGGCGCGGTGGACCGTGGCGCTGGCGATCGTGGCCCTCCTCGACCTGGGGGTGGTCCTCGCCTGGTTGGCCGTCGGCGGCCTCGCGGCGGCCGCGGAGCAGCGCCTCGCCCGGGCGGAGGCGCGCCGGGCCGCGGCCGAGGCGGCCATGGCGCCGCTGCTGCCCACGGTCCAGGAGAAGGTCCGCCTGGAGCGGCGACGGCAGGCTCTCGAGGCCATCGGCTCGGCACCGGTGGAGGCGGCCGCGGTGGTCGCCGCGGCGCGGGCCGCTCTTCCCGACGGAGTCCGGCTGATGCAGCTCGAGTTCGCTGCGGCGGACGGATCGGTGCGCCTCCAGGGCGAGGCGCCGTCCTTCGCGTCGGTCGATGCCTACGTCGCCGCCCTGCGCCAGAGCGGATTCTTCCGCCAGGTCTGGGTCCAGCAGGTCCGTCGCGAGGGCGCAGGGGCGGATGGGGTGGCGTTCGACCTCGGCGCCCGGGCGCCCAGGGCCTGGGTCCCAGCCGGGGAGGGGGCGTCAGGGCGCGAGGGCGGGCCTTGACCGCCGGAACCGTCGCGCGGGGACGGGCCGTGACCGCCGGAACCGTCCGGGGCCGTCTTTCTCTGGATCCATGCGAGGGAGAGGAAGGGAGGCGGCGCGCGGGTGCGCAGACTCCTCGCCACCGACCTGCTCGGGGCGTACGGGCGGCGGTTGCCCCTGGCGCGTCTGGTGCCGGTGCTCTGCATCGTCGCCATCGCGTTCCTCCTCGGCTTCACAGGGTTCATCCTTGGTCCCGCCGTGCGGCACCTCGTGGATCTGCATCACCGGGCCGCGGCGGCGGAGGCGGCGGCCGCGGCGGCAGAGTCGGCGTATCGCAGCGCCGCGCAGGCGGTGGCGGGTGTGGACCAACTGGCGGCCCAGGTGCAGGTGCGGGAGTCGCAGCTGGTTCCCGCCGCGGATCTCGCCGGGCTCGCGGCGCGGCTGGCGGCCCTGGCGGCGGACTCCGGCGTGACGCTGGAGGCCATCCGGTTCGAGGGATACGAGCCGCTGGACGAACCCGCCCCATCGGGCGCGGACGCCGAAGGGGACCGACACGGCGAGCCCTCGACCGATCCGGCGACGGACCCGACCGGGGGCGGCGGGCTGTCCGGCGAATCGGACGAGGTGGACGGGACAGAGGAGGGGTTCGCGGGGTCCGAACAGGGGGGGCCCGGCGCTCCGACGGTGCCGGCGCCGGCCGAAGGGGCCGGTTCGTCCGATCCACCGTACGGCGCCGTGACCTTCGCGGCCACCCTGCAGGGCCCGTGGCCGGAGGTCGAGGCCTGGTTGCAGCGGGTCGATCGGGAGGAACCGGCGGTGTGGGTCGAGGGCTTGGCGATCGGCGTGAGCGACGCGGGGGATCAGCGCGTGGAGCTGTCCGGCCGCGTGTGGGTGACGGGGGAGGCGCCGTTCCCCGTCGCACCCCCCGAGACGCGACCCTGACGGCCAGCTATCGCGGTGATCCGCCCGGAACCGCGGGCTGCCCGGCGCGTCGCCGCCAGCCCACGGGGCATGGGTCCCGCGCGAGTTCGCCGAGCGGCACGTCTCCCGACCTGGACCCGAACCCGTCCCCGGCTGTACCCGTACGCATCGCCGGCCGACGGGGCGTGGGCGTTCCCGTCGGCGGCTGACGAGGCGTGGGAGCCGCGCCCGATCCCGACCTCGCGGAACGGCCCCCTACTCAGCGCCTGCCGTGCCCCGTGATCAGCGCCTGCCACGCCCCGTCGCGTTCGGCCAGGACCATGCCCTCACGAGCAGCCGGTGGCGCCATGCCCCACCCCTCGCGCAACATCGTCTTCACTTCCTCGGCGGTGTAGGGGAAGAGTTCCACCGGTACGGCTCCGGGCGGGTACGGGATGCACCGATGGCGTTCGTGAAAGGCCACGTCGGACTGCTTCAAGACGATGAGCAGGTCCACGTCGCTGTGGGCGGTCGATCTTCCAGACCCTGACTCGCACAGTAGTCCACCACCTCGCTGGCCAGCCGGATCGCCTCTTCGGCATCTTTCGCAGTGTAATGCTGGCCTGCCGGTCCTGCGGGGTGGGCGTCTGGGGACCTCGTGGGAATGTAGAGCCGGTCGAGGATGGCCACGCGTTCGATGAAGGCATCGTCCGGCTTGACGTCATCCGGCAACGCGTCGAGGAGCAGGCGGATGGAGTGTCCCCAGGCCACCTGCCCTCTGGCCAAGTGCAGGGCCTTGAGGGCTGCCTCCGCCGCTTGGTGGGCTGCAAAGCAAGCCCAGGCGTGGTCCCCTGCATCGCGGCTATGGTTGGCATGCCGCAGGTTGAGTCGCGCCTGGGCCAGCCAATCGCGGGCTCTGTTCACTCCCCATGCTCACTCCTTCGTCCAGGCCGGTTGCTACGTCCAGTATAACCGTGACGTCTATTGCAACCGTTCTGCGCTATCGTAGATCGCCTTTTGGCGATCCATCGCGGGAGGTGACGGCCGAGGCGACTTCAACGGGGCGCTGCGTTCTTCCGGATTTTCTATCTTTTGTCTTTCATCAATGCCGATTCGACAAGGGGCTTTCCATGGCGACATGCCCCGCGACCCGCGGCCGGCCCGTCGTTGGCCCGCCCAACACGGGACGGTAAACTGGACGAAGGATCGCGATCGCCCCGGAAGACCGGAAGGGAGAGGAGCCATGCCCAGCTTACCTCGCGTCGCCGTGATCCTCGCGGGCGGCGAGGGGCGCCGACTGTGGCCGGCCAGCACGCCCCAGCGGCCCAAGCAGTTCCTGCGGCTCTTCGGGGGCCGGACGCTGCTGGAGGCCACCTGGGAGCGGGCCCGGGCGGTGCCCGACCTCGAGGACGTCTGGGTGGTCACGGGGGCTCCCTATGCCGAGCTGACGCGCTCCGCCTTGCCCGACCTGCCTGCGGAGCACCTGGTCATCGAGCCGTCGGCGAAGAACACCGCCCCCGCCCTGGCACTGGTGACCGGCTACCTCAGCCGGCGCTACGGGGACGCGGCGGTGCTGGTCCTGCCCGCAGACCACTACATCCCCGACGTAGCGGCCTTCGCCGCGGCGGCGGACCGCGCCCTGGCGGTGGCCGCATCCCAAGACGCTCTCGTGACCTTCGGCATCGAGCCCACCCGGCCGGAGACCCAGTACGGCTACATCGAATTGGACGAACCGGCCCCTCCAGCCCCTCCAGCCCCTCCGGCCCCCTCGCCGGCGACCCCGGCATCGCCCGCGGTCGCGGCACCGGCGTCACGGCAAGACGGCCGGGTGGCAGGCGGTGGCGCCGGAGACCCTGCTGCGGACCATGGGGCGGCGTCCCGCATGGGCTCAGGGGATGGGGCCGCCGCTGCCGGGCCGGTGTCCGCCGGGGGAGGCGCCGACCGGGCCTGTCGGGTGCGCCGGTTCGTCGAGAAGCCGGGGCCCGAGCAGGCCGCCGCCTTCCTGGCGTCGGGCCGCTACCTCTGGAACAGCGGGATGTTCGCGTGGCGGAACGCGGTCTTCCGCGCCGAACTGGAGGCGGTGGCGCCGGAGCTGGCGCGGCTGGCACGGCGGGTGGCCGCGGGCGAGGCCCAGGCGGCATGGGAACCCGATTGGCACGCCCTGCCGGCCATCTCCGTGGACTACGCCGTGCTCGAGAGGGCCCGCTCCATCTACTGCATCCGCGCGGGCTTCGCCTGGGACGACCTGGGATCCTGGTTGGCCGTCGACCGCCACGGCCCCCGCGATGCCCACGGGAACGTGGTCCTCGGCGGGGCGCCGGCGGTGGTGCAGCGTTCGTCCGGCGTGACGGTCCTGGCCGAGGACGTGCCGGCGGTGGTGATGGGCGTGCGCGACCTGATCCTGGCGGCGACCCGCGACGGCGTCCTGGTGGCGGGGAAGGACAGCCTCGCGGGACTGCGCCAGGCGCTGGACGCCCTCGCCGCACGGCTTCGGGACGCCGAACGGCCCTGCGGCCCGCCACCGGCGCCCGTCGTCCGGCGGATGCCGGTCACGGACCCCTGAGCCGACGGGGGCGGGGGCGCCGGGGGAAGGATCGCCGTTCCCTCGCCGCGAAGGGGACTTCCCGAATGGGAAACCCAGCCTGTGGGATTCGGTAGGGAACGGCGGGTGGTCCATCGAGGAGGGTTGGTCCCTTGCGACGCACCGTCCGGAAGGCCGTGATCCCGGCCGCGGGCCTCGGCACGCGCTTCCTGCCGGCGACCAAGGCGCAGCCCAAGGAGATGCTGCCCGTGGTCGACAAGCCGATCATCCAGTACGTCGTCGAAGAGGCCGTCGCCGCGGGCATCGACGACATCCTGATCGTCACCGGGCGCGGCAAGCGCGCCATCGAAGACCACTTCGACCGCGCCATCGAACTGGAGTGGCACCTCGAACGGGGCAACAAGGACGAGATGCTGGAGTGGGTGCGGTACATCGCCGACCTGGCCGACATCCACTTCGTCCGCCAGAAGGAACCCCTTGGCCTCGGGCACGCGGTCCTGCAGGCCCGGCGCCACGTGGGCGACGAGCCCTTCGCCGTCCTCCTGGGTGACGAGATCTTCGTGGGGGACGAACCGGCCCTGGCCGAGCTCATCGACCGGTTCCACGAGACGGGTTCCAGCGTGGTGGCGGTCCGCGAGGTGCCGCGGGAGCAGGTGCGGCGCTACGGCGTGGTGGACGGCGAGCCCGTGGGCGACCGGCTCTTCCGCGTGCGGGACATGGTGGAGAAGCCGGAACCCGACGAGGCGCCGTCCAACCTGGCCATCGTCGGCCGGTACATCATCGAGCCGGAGGTCTTCGACCTGCTGGAGCGGGTGGGGCGTGGCAAGAACGATGAGATCCAGCTGACCGACGCGCTGCGCCTCCTCGCCCGCCGGCGAGCCGTCTACGCCTGCCCGGTGCGGGCCCGGCGGTACGACGTGGGGGAGAAGCTGGGCTTTCTGCAGGCGACGGTGGAGTTCGCCTTGATGCGGCCGGAGCTGGCGCCGGCGTTCCGCGACTACCTGATCCGGCTGGTCGGCGACCTCCAGGCTGGGCGGTGGCCGGCCGCGGTGGACCAGGCAGCGGCCCGGCAGGCGGGCCCGGCGCCTCTCAAGCGGGAGGGATAGGGGCCGTCCAGCCGGCATGAGAGGGGAGCGGGATCCGTTGCTTCTCAAGCCCCCGCGGCTTCGCATGGGCGATACCGTGGGCGTCGTGTCCCTGTCGGCGCCGGTGGTGGCCGAGTGTCCCCGTCGCTACCGGCGGGGGCTGCAGGAGCTCGAGCGGCGCGGGTTCCGCGTCCGTCCCGGTGCCCACGTCGCGGCCCGGCACGGCCACACGGCGGGCACGCCCGAGCAGCGGCTGGCCGACCTCCACGTCCTCTGGCGCGATCCGGAGGTCCGGGCCATCCTCAACACCATCGGCGGATACAACTCGCACCACCTGCTGGAAGACGTGGACTACGAGTACATCGCCCGCCACCCGAAGCTCTTCGTCGGCTACAGCGACATCACGGCGATCCACGTGGCCCTTCATGCCCGAACGGGGCTGGTGACCGTTCTCGGCCCGGCGCTGCTGCCCCAGTTCGGCGAGTATGGCGGGGTGCACGCCTACACCTGGGAGCACTTCCAGCGCGTCACCATGCGGGCCGAGGCGCCGGGGGAACTCCGCCAGTCTCCCGAGTGGACGGCCGAGCACCTGCGTTGGGACGTGGAAGACGATCGCCCTCGCCGCTTCATCCCCAATCCAGGACCCCGAACCTTGCGCCCGGGCCGTGCCGAGGGTCCGATCCTGGCCGGCAACGCGGGCACCCTGCTACTCCTCGCGGGGACGCCGTGGTGGCCGCGGGTCGACGGCGTCATCCTCTGCCTGGAGGCGGCTGAGAGGGAGGGGAGCCGGTGAAGCTCAGCCCCTCCCAGCGACACGGCATCCGGGTCCGAATTGATTTTGCATGAAGATATCCCCCTACGGGCTGCCCGTGCGCCGCATCCCCGGCCGGGCCGTCGCCGCAGCCTGACGCGCCCGGTCCAGCAGGCGCCGCCCTGCCTCCACCAGGTCGGTCACCTCCGGGGACCGCAGCACCACCAGAGCCAGCAGGTAGGCGACGCAGCCGACGGCACCGGGCCCGGCCACCAGCGCCAGCTCCACCGCGGCGCCCGCCGCCCCGTCCGCCAGCGCCGACGGGTGGATCTGCCAGTGGGCCAGCAGCGCCCGGTACGCGCCGTGCATCGCCACGCCGGACGCCGCGGCGGCCATCGCCACCCGTCCCGTCGACGCCAGGAGCCCACCCACGTCGACGGCTCCGTAGCGCCGGTCCAGGTGGGCCACCAGGAGCACCAGGCCGGTGGTGAAGGAGAGCGTGGTGGCGAGGGCGAGGCCCGTGATGCCGAGCCACGGGCCGAGCACCAGGTCCCCTGCGACGTTGACCCCCATGGCCACGAGGGCCACCCGGGCCGGCGTGCGGCCGTCCCGGGCGGCATACAGCGCCCGATTGGCCAGGTCGCGCAGGGCCATGGGCACGAGCCCCAGCCCATAGGCGGCCAGCGCGAGGGCGGTCAGCGTGGCGTCCTGCGCATCGAAGCGGCCCCGCCCATAGACGAAGGCCACGATGGGATCCCGCAGCACGACCAGGGCCACGGTCATGGGTGCCAGCCCCACGGCCAACGCCCCCATCCCGCGCTGCAGCAACCGCCGGAACGCCGCCCCATCGCCCGCCTCCGCCACCGCCCCCAGGGAGGGGTACACCGCCTGCACCAGCGCCATGGCCACCAGGCCGTGGGGCAGGGTGACCACGCGAAAGGCGTAGTTCAGGGCGGAGATGATCCCCTCGCCCAGCGTGGACCCCACCATCCGGTCGACGAAGACGTTGACCTCGCTGACGGCGGCGCCGAGGAAGAGGGGGGGCAGCAGGCCGGCGATGGTGCGGAGGCCGGGATCGTCCCAATCCAGGAGCCAGCGGTGGCGGAACCCCACCCAGCGGGCCTCGGGCAGCTGGATCAGGACCCGCAGCAGGGATCCCACGGTGAACCCCGCGGCCAGCGCCCAGGGGCCGTAGGTCGTCCCGAAGAACGCGGCCGCCGCGATCATCGCCAGGTTGAACGGGATGCCCGTGGCGGCGGGGCCGGTGAAGCGCCGGTGGGCGTGCAGCAGGCCCGTCAGGAGGTTCATCACCGTGACGAAGAGCGACGCCACCAGCAGGAGGCGGGTCAGCCCCGCGGCGAGCCGCACCTGCTCCGGGCCGAAACCCGGCGCCATCCACCGCACCACGGGCTCGGCCAGGACGCCGAGGAGGGCCAGGGCCGGCACCACCACCACGAGCACCGCGTTGGCCAGCGCGCTGAAGCTGCGGGCGGCTTCGCCCCGGCGGCCTGCGGCCACGTAGCCCGCCAGCACGGGCGTCGCGGCGGTGGCGATGGCCGTCGAGACCATGCCCAGGACCAGGTTGGGCACGCCCTGGGCCACCAGGAACGCATCCAGCTCGGGGCTTGCGCCGAAGACCGAGGCGTACACGGTCTCGCGGAGGAAGCCGAGGACGCGGCTGGCGGCCGTGAGCACGGCGATGATCAGGGTGGCGGCGGCGACGCCCTGCGCCACCGCGCCGGGACGTTCCCGCCGGCCGCCCACCGGCCGGCGCCGGCTTGGAGCCCGTTCCGACACGGCCCGCCCTCCCCCGGGATACGAACCGGGCGCATCCTGTCCGCTATCGTCGGCCACCGGCTCGGGGCGGTCAACTCCCCGCCGACCTGACCGATAACCGGGATTGATTCGGGACGAACGGGGGGGTGGCCCGTGGATCTCGGAAGCGTCGCCGGATTCGTCCTCGCCGTGGCGGCCGTCTTGATCGCCAACGTGATGGAAGGCGGTCACCTGAGCCAGCTGCTGAACCCCTCGGCGAGCCTGCTGGTCTTCGGGGGCACCCTGGGCGCGACCTTGGCCAGCGCCGGCCTGCAGAACGTGCGCCTCGTGCCGGCCGCCATCGCCTATGCCCTGCGGTCCCCGCGCCTCGAACCGCGGTCGCTGATCGAGAAGATGGTCACCCTGGCCCAGCAAGCCCGCCGGGAGGGGCTCCTCTCCCTGGAGGAAGAGCGCAAGAACCTGGACGACCCCTTCTTCGCCAAGGGACTGCAGTTCGTGATCGACGGCGCCGATCCCGAGATGGTGGAGGAGGTGATGGAGAACGCCATCCAGGCGGAGCAGCGGCACCACCTGGTGGCGGCGGGGGTGCTGGAGACGGCGGGTGGCTACGCCCCGACCATGGGGATCATCGGCACCGTGCTGGGCCTGATCCACGTCCTCGGCAACCTGGAGGACACCTCCAAGCTCGGCCCCGCCATCGCCGTCGCCTTCATGGCCACGTTCTACGGCATCGCCAGCGCCAACCTCCTCTGGTTGCCCCTGGCCAACAAGATCAAGGCCAACGTCCAGGCGGAGACGGAGGTGCGGCGCATGGTGGTCGAGGGCATCCTCTCCATCCAGCGGGGCGACAACCCCATGATCGTCCGCGAGAAGCTGGAGGCGTTCCTGGCCACGGGGTCGGGCGGCCAGGGGACCGGTCCCGCGGGGGCCGGCGCAGGGTTGGGTGGCGCGGCAGCCGGCGGCACGGCCGGCGCCCGCGCGGAGACGGGGACCCGGATCGCCGGGGTGGGTGACTGATGGCTCCACGCCGTGGCTGGGGATCTGGTCGCGACGCAACCGGACCGCCGGGCGCCACCTCCCTGGGCTTCGAGCGGGAGGCGGCCGAGGACCTCGGCGGCACCGCCGCGCTGCGGGGACGAACCGGCCGCCGCCGCGGGTGGACGGACGCGGCCGAGGCGGGCGGCCACGGTGGGGGCGGCGGCCACGAGGGGACGGGCAGCATGCGCTGGCTCCTCACCTACGCCGACCTCATCACCCTGCTCCTCGCCTTCTTCGTCGTCATGTACGCGATCTCCGAGGTCAACGCGGCACGGTACCAGGCCCTGGCGGCGTCGCTGCGGGCGGTCTTCGCCACCGCCGGCGAGGCCCTGATCGACACCGAGGGCCATTCACCCGATGCGCGGAAGGTCCTGGACGGGCTCAACCGGGACACCGGCCAGCCCTTTCCCCCGGTGGAACCCGGCGCGGCCGAGGCGCCGCCCGGCGACGCCGGTTCGTCCCCGCCGGTCACGGACGAGCAGGAGCTGGGATCCCGGGGCGTGCCGGCGGCCGGCACCGCCCTGCCGCCGATGACGGCCGAGGAGCGGCGTCGGCTGGAGGGGCTGGTGGAGCGGGTGAACGCCGCCCTGCGGGAGGCGGGACTGGGCGGCCGGGCCTCGGCGCGGTTGACCGACCGCGGCGTCGCCATCATCTTCGACGACCAGGTCTTCTTCGACCTGGGGCGTGCGGAGCTGCGACCCGAGGGCCGCGACCTGCTGCGTCGGCTGGCCCCCATCCTGGCCGCGGTGCCGGGGACCATCCTGGTCGAAGGGCACACCGACGACCTGCCCATCCGCAGCGGCCGCTTCCCGACCAACTGGGAGCTCTCCACCGCCCGCGCCACCACGGTGGTGCGGTTCCTCGCCGAGCAGGGCGGGATCGACCCGCGCCGCCTGGCGGCCGCAGGGTACGGCGAGTGGCGACCCCGTTATCCCAATACCAGCGCCGCCAACCGCGCCCGCAACCGGCGGGTGGAGATCGTCCTGTTGCGCCAGAGCCTGGACCCCACCGCGCGGATCGGCGGCGAGGGGACCCCGTGATCCCAAGGACGGCGCCCACCTCGGGGCGGGTCCGCGTGGTGGGGAGGGCCTGGGACAAGCGCCCGGCCGCCGTCGCCGCGACGGCACGCCATGCCGGGGCGGGACCGCTGACCGCCCTCGGCCCAGGAAATTGGGTCTCCGGTCCCAAGGCCCAGCCGTTGATGTTGCCAGCGACTCCCCTTAACTTGGATGACAAAGTGTGACAAATGATGGGTCTCTTACCGGCAGACGGGGCCAACGGCACCGGACGGGGGTGCGGATCCGGATCGCGCCCCGTCCCACGCCGACGACGGCAAAGGGAGGGGATGAGGTGGCACGTGCAGGCGGCGGTTCCGGTCAGGCCCGAGGTTCGCGGCATCCGGCAGCGACCGGGGACGCCTTCCGGCGCGACGGCGGACGGCAAGGCGCCGGGGGGTGCGGGACCCCGCCCGCAGGGCCCGCTTCGGCCCGGCGCCCGTCACCGCCCGCCAGCCCCGCTGCCCGGACATCCGGCCCAGCGTTGCCCGATGGCCACCCGTCCGCTGCACGGGGGGAGGGCAACCGCCCGCCGGCAGGGCGCACCGGTGAGCCCGTGGACGGCGCGGCGGCACCGGGCGGTCGGCGGACCGCGGGCCCGGGGGCCGATGCCGCGCAGGTGCGGGAGGCGGTCGCGCCGTACCCCGCGGCTTCGCCCCCGGGCGTGGACGAACCGGCCTCTCTCGCAGGGGAGTCCGTCGCCCACCTGGTGACCTCACTGCGTCGGCCGGGCGTCGCCGCCGTCCGCCAACTCCTGCACGTCCTCCTCCGGTATGACGAGGCGACCTACCGGCACAGCCGCCGGGTGGCCGCCCTGGCCTGCCGCCTGGCCCGGTGCGTGGGGTGGCAGGGCGACTCCCTGCGCCTTCTTGCCCTCGCGGGCATCCTGCACGACACCGGCAAGCTCGCGGTGGATCGCCGCATCCTGCACAAGCCCGGCCGGCTCGACCCGGACGAGTGGGAACTGATCCGGCGCCATCCGCTGGTCAGCGAGCAGCTCACGCAGCGGGTGGCCGGGCTCCCGATGGTGGCCGCGTGGGTGCGCTCCCACCACGAGCGCTGGGATGGGGGCGGCTACCCCGATGGCCTGGCGGGTCCGGCGATCCCGCCCGCCGCCCGCATCCTGGCCGTGGCCGATGCCTTCGACGCGATGGTGGGAGGGCGGCCCTACCACCGCCAGGTGATCACCGTCGACATGGCCCTGGCGGAGATCGAACGCAACGCCGGGCGCCAGTTCGACCCCCACCTGGCGGAGGCCTTCGTGACGATGATGGGGAGGGTCCGGGACGCCGCCGCGGGGCTGGAACCGTAGCCGCCGCGCAGCTGCTATAAAGGAGGTGTTGGGGGGCGAAGGCTTGTTCCGGTCTCGGCTGGCCAGGTCGGTCGTCATCATCTTCATCATCGGCGTCATCAGCCGTGTCCTTGGGTTCTTCCGGGAGATGGTGCTGGCGGCGGTCTTCGGGGCCAGCCAGGTGACCGACGCCTACACCATCACCTTCTCCATCCCCTTCGTGGTCTTCGCCGCCTTCGGATCGGCCATCACCACGGTGGTCCTGCCGCTGTTGGCCCACTATCGCGCCCGGGGGCGGCACGAAGACCTCCAGCGCGTGGCCTGGACCCTCTTCCACGCCCTGCTGGTGCTGCTGCTCGGCTTCCTGGCCGTGCTGATGGCCGGGGTCGACGTGGTGTTGCGCCTCTTCGCGCCGGGGTTCACCGGCGAGACCCTGGAGCTGGCGCGGCGGCTGGCGCTGATCCTATTGCCCGGCATCCTGTTCATGGGGATGAACGGCTGGCTGCAGGCGGTCCACAACAGCGCCCGCAGCTTCACGGCACCGGCCATGGTCGGCATCCCGATGAACCTGATCCTGATCGCGGGCACCTACTTCCTCGGCCGGCGGTTCGGCATCGAGGCGGTGGCCTGGGCGTCCCTGGCCGCCATGGCCTCCCAGGTGGTGGTGCAGTGGCGCGGGCTCGGCGCCCTGGGGTTGCCGTATCGCCCCATCCTGGACTGGCGCCATCCCGACCTGCGGCTGGTGCTCCGCCGCACGGGGCCGGTGCTGGTGGGAACGGGGGCGGTCCAGCTCAGCCAGATCGTCGACAAGGCCCTGGCCTCGGGGCTCCCCGCGGGCAGTGCCGCAGCCCTGACCTTCGCCCAGCGGCTGCAGGGCCTGCCGCTAGGCCTGGTGACCTTCCCGATCATCAACGTGATCTACCCCGAGCTGGCGACCCGCATCGCCCGCGGTGAGCGGCGGGGCTTCGGCGCCGCCCTGAACCGGAGCCTGCGCGTGCTCACCTTCGCCCTGACGCCCATCGCCGCCGGTCTGATCCTGCTGCGCATCGAGGTGACGCGCCTGGTCTTCGAGCGCGGCGCCTTCGACTTCCAGGACACCCGGCTCACCGCCTTCGCCTTGCTGTTCTACATGCTGGGCCTGGTGGGCTACGCCTGGCGCGAGCTCCTGGCGCGGGCCCTCTACAGCATGGGCGACACGTGGACCCCGGCCTCGACGGCGGCGGTGGCGATGGCGCTCAACATCGCCCTCAACCTGGTGCTGGTGCGCTTCCTCGCCCACGGCGGCATCGCCCTGGCGGCGTCGGCCGCCATGTGGTGGGGCGCGGCGATGCTCATGGTGCGCATCCGGCGCCGGGCCGGGCAGGTGAGCTACCGGGCGGTGGGCCAGGGCGCCGTCCAGGCCTTGGTGGCCACGGCGGCGATGGCGGCGGTGGTGGAGCTGGTCCGGCGCTCCGCCTTTGGCGAGCTGGCGCAGGCCGCCCGGGCCGGCGATCCCGTGGGCTTCGTGCCCCTCCTGACCGAGGTGCTGGTCCTGGCGCTGGTGGGTGCCGCGGCCTACGCCGCCGTCCTGCGGGCCCTGCGGGTGGAGGAGTGGGCCCTGATCCAGGATCTCGCCGCCCGGGCGGTTCGGCCGTTGAGCTCCCTCCGCGCCGCCCTGGGACCCGCCGCCGGCCGGGAGCCGGTCCCGCCCCAGGGGTCCGCTGCCGGCCGGGAGGTCGCTCCGCCCCAAGGACCCGCCGCGAGCCGGGGGCCGGCTTCGCCCGAGGGCTCCGCTGCCGCCCAGGGGGGCACCCCGCCCCCGGAACCCGCCGTCGGCCGGGAGCCCGCCGCGCCACCGGCACCCGCCGCCGGGTGGGGGTCCGCAGCGCCATCGGCACCCAGCGCCGGTCCGGAGTACGCGCCGCCGGCGGGACCCGTTGCCGACCCGGAGCCCGCCCGGCGACCGGGAACCGACGCCGTCACCGGGCCGCGAGGCGGGGAGGCGGTCGCGAACCGGGAACGCGACGGCTGCCTCCCGTACCCGGGCGCCACGGCCGACCGGGAGCGAGACGGCCTCTCTACCGCACCCGAACGCGAGAGCTGAGCGGGAGCGCGACGGTCCCCCCTAAGGAGCGCGACGTCCCCCCTTGTAACGGGGCGGCTGCGCGCCGATCCGCACGCCGGCCCTTGGATCTCCTGGGTCGCCGCCAGGGGCGGGGTTCGACCGGGTGAAGGGTTCGACGCGCCGTGGCGAATACAGGGGGAGACACCCTGTGTGTCCGCTGCGTCCGGCCTGGCGACGAGGATGTCGCGGTACTGGCGGCGCCCACGGGAAGCGGGCCGGCCGCGGCAGAGGGGAGAGGAGGGCCGTGCCATGGAGCCGACCGGCGGGCGTCGCTGCGGACCGCGGCGCATGCCGCGGCACCTTCTGCGCTGGCGACGGATCCGGACCCGGGTTCTGCGCTGGACGATGACCGTGGGCACCCTGCTGAGCCTGACCGCGCTCGCCGCCGTCGGCCCAGGGCGCGTCCCACCGGCCGCCGCCGCGACCCCGGCGGCCGGGTTGCGTCCCTCCGATCCGGGCTTCCCCCTGCAGTGGGGGCTCGCCAACGAGGGCCAGGCGGTGTTCGGTCAGCCCGGGACCCCGGGCGCCGACGTCGGCGTCCTGGACGCGTGGATCCTGACCCGCGGAGCCCCGACGGTCACGGTCGCGGTGATCGACAGCGGGGTACAGCTGGATCACCCGGACCTGGAGGGCGCCTTCTGGACCAACGCCGCCGAGGCCGCCGGCCGCCCCGGCCGGGACGACGACGGCAACCGCTACGTCGATGACGTCCACGGCTTCGACTTCGTCCACCGCGACGCCACCCTCTTCGACCCCGCCGACGGGGAGGAACACGGCACCCACATCGCCGGCATCATCGCCGCGCGGGCGGACAACGGCGAGGGCGTGGCCGGCGTCGCCCCCGGCGTCAAGATCATGGTGCTCAAGGTCTTCGACGGGCGGGGCGAGACCGACACGGCCACGGTGATCGAGGCCATCCGCTACGCCCGGCGCATGGGGGCCCGGATCGTCAACATGTCCTGGGGGGCGCCGGGCCCGGTCGACCCGGCCCTGTGCCGCGTCATCGCCCAATCGCCCATGCTGTTTGTCGCCGCAGCCGGCAACGAGGCCCAGGACCTGGACGTCGCCCCCTTCTACCCGGCGTCCTGCGAGGCGCCGAACCTGCTGGCCGTCGCCGCCGCCGAGAACCGCGGCCTGCTGCCCGTCTTCTCGAACTATGGGCTGGAGGCGGTGGACGTGGCGGCGCCGGGCTGGTCGGTCCTGAGCACCCTTCCCACCCGGGACGAACCGGCCGGCACCGGCCAGGAACCCGACCCCATCCCCCGCCAGCCGGGCCTCGGCCGCGGGACCTACGGCTGGATGCACGGCACCTCCATGGCCACCCCCTTCGTCACGGCCGCCGCGGCCCTGGCGGCCAGCCGCTACCCCTGGCTCACGCCCGAGCAGCTGGCGCAGCAGGTGCTGTCGACGGCCCAGCCCTTGCCCGGTCTGGAGGGCTGGGTGGGCACGGGCGCCATGGTCTCCGCCGGCAACGCCGTGTGGGCGGAGGCGGTGGCCCCGCCGCCCTTCCGGGACGTCACCGCCGGCATGGCGCTGTACGACGAGATCCTGCGGGCGGCGCGGCTGGGTCTGGCCCAGGGCTACTCCGCCACGCGCTTCGCCCCGGACGAACCGGTCACCCGGCACCAGTTCGCCAAGCTGATCGTGGGCGCGGTGGAGCGGGCGACGCGCCGGCCGCTGCCCGACCGGCCGCCCGACGGCACCCCGGCCCCGGACTTCCCCGACGTGGACGAACGCGACGGCAACCTCGGGCCCTACGTGCTCAAGGCGGCGGTGGCGGGGTGGATCCAGGGCTACCCGGACGGCACCTTCCGCCCCCAGCGGCCCATCACCCGCCAGGAAGCGGCGATCGTCGTCGCCCGAGCCCTGGGCCTGGGGGAGGCCCCCAACCCCTTCGTCGACGTCGCCGGCCGCTTCGCCGGCACGGTGGGGGCCGTGGCACGGGCCGGGATCATGCAGGGCGTGCGGGTGCGCGGGGTGCGCTACTTCTACCCGCACCGCTCCATCACCCGGGCGGAGGCGGCGGCCGTCGCCCTGCGCGCCCACGACGCGCACCCCCAGGGCGCGGCCGCGCGATGACGGCAGGCCCTCCTAAAAAATCCTCCATAAAAACGCGATACCAGGAGAAGGAAGGCTGGCCCTCGGTGTCGAATTCACGTCGGTGACCGGCGGGTTCCGGGGGCATGGGTACCCCGGCAAGCGCGGTGGAGCGGCCCGGGGGAGGGCAGGTCCCCCGGGAACGGCGCGGCAGGGCGAGGGGCAGGCGCTCCGTCCTCCGGGAACCCGTCCGGCACGCGAGGGCGGGCCTTCGAGCAGGCCCGCCCTCGCGTTTGCCGGGGCGGGTCGGGAGGGACGCGGCCGTGGGGTGCCTGCGGGGCCGAGTCCCCACCCGTACGGCGGCCGCCGCCCCGGCCGTCGCGACCGGATGCCCGCTGGCGGGAGAACGCCGGATTCCCGTCCCCGGTGCGGGGACGGCCGCCGACGCGCGGCTGAGGCGCCGCGGGGTCGTGATGGTGGTGACCCGGGCCGATCGCATCGGCGGGGCGCAGGTGCACGTCTTGCACCTGGCCCAGGGCCTGCGCCGCCGGGGCATCCCCGTCCGCGTGATCACCGGACCGCCCGGTCCCTTCACCGACGCCCTGCACCGGGCGGGCATCCCGTCCCATCCCGTCCCGCACCTAGTCCGTCCCGTCCGTCCGCTGGACGACCTGCGTGCGCTCCTCGCGATCCGCAGCCTTTTGCGCCACCACCGGCCGGCCCTGGTGGCCGCCCACTCGACCAAGGCCACCTGGCTCGCTCGGCTCGCCGCCGCCACCCTGGGCATCCCGTGCATCGTGACGGTGCACGGCTGGCCCTGGGACGCGACAGCGGGGCAAGGCGGCATCCTGCGGCGCCTGTCCGTCCGCCTGGCCCTGGAGGGTGAGCGCATCCTGGGCCGCCTGGCGGCCGCGGTGATCACGGTGTCCCGCCACGACCGCGAGGAGGGCCTCCGGCGGCACCTGTTCGACCCCCGGCGGGCGGTGGTGATCCCCAACGGCGTTCCGCGACCGGGTGCCCGTCCGGGGCTCCGTCCGGGACGCCGTCGGGGACGTGAAGCCCGCTTCCCGCTGCGTGCCGGCTCGTCCGGCTCCGGCGATCCGTCCTGCGGGCAGCTGCCCGCTTGCGCCGAAGGGCTGCTCTGCGGAGAGCTGTCCGCTGGCGCCCAAGGGCCGCCCTGCGGAGAGCCGCCCGCTGGCGCCGAAGGGCCGTGCGGGCGGCCCTTGCGGGTGGTCATGGTGGCGCGCTTCGAAGCGCCCAAGGACCACACCACCTTGCTGCGGGCGGTGGCCTTGCTGGAGGGACGATCGCGAGCGGAACGGGGCGCCCGGCGGGTGCCGGCCGCCGGGCACGGGCCCTGCTGCCCTTCGGCACCCTCACGTGGTGCCGAGCCGTGGGCATCCTCCCTGGCGGCGACCTCGTGGGTCGTCGAGCTGGTTGGCGATGGACCCGGCCTGGGTCCCGCGATGGACCTGGCCCGGCAACTGGGCATCGGTCATCGGGTCCGCTTCCTCGGCGTTCGGGGTGACGGCGCGGCCGCCGTCGTCGGGGCCGCGGTGGCGGTGCTCTGCTCGCACCGGGAGGGGCTGCCGCTGGCGGTCCTGGAGGCCATGGCGGCGGGTGTGCCCGTGGTGGCGACGGCGGTCGGCGGGGTGCCCGAGGCCGTGCGCCACGGGGTCACGGGCTTGCTGGTTCCTCCGAACGATCCGGCCGCGGTGGCCGGTGCCCTGGCCCGCCTGCTCGCCGATCCCGTGTTGCGGCGTCGGATGGGCGTCGCCGGATCCCGGCGCCACCGGGCTCGCTTCACCGTCCATCGCATGGTCCGTGCGACCCTGGCGGTATACCGGTCCGTGGTGGCCAACGACCTGCGACAGTCCATGCTTCGCCAGCGTCAGGAGAACCCGAGCATCGTCCCTGGCGCTATCATGGGGACGTGGGCACGGCAGATCCGCCGGGGCGGATCGACGTCGGCGGGTCCCCTTGAGGAGACCTCCATGCAACGTGACCAGGCGGGAGATGGTCGTAGTGGACGACCGATCGGCGGCTGACGGCTCCCTTCCCGACCCCCGCGACGGCCGGAAGCACCGCAGGCCCCCAACGGGAGCCGATCCCGCGACCCGCACCCCCATGCTGCATGCCGTGGGGCTCGGCCGCCGGCTTCCGGCCGGCGGCGACCGCCCCGCCCGCTGGATCTGGCGCGGCCTGGACCTCGACCTGCATCCTGGGGAGAGCCTGGCCGTCACCGGCCCCTCCGGGACCGGGAAGACGTTGCTCCTCCGCGCCCTGGCCGGGCTCGACCCCCTGGACGAGGGCACCGTGTACCTGGAGGGCCGGCCCCAGGCGGCGTGGGCCGCGCCCCTCTACCGGGCCCGCGTGCTCTACGTGGCCCAGCGGCCCGCCCTCTTCGACGGGACGGTGGCGGACAACCTGGCCCGTCCCTTCACCCTGGCGGTGCGGCGGGGCAGGGCAGGGGCGAGGGGCAAGGAGGGCGGCTGGAACGGGGAGGCGCGTCCAGGCGGGCGTCAAGGCCGGGCGTTCGCGCCCGGGATGGCGTTGGCGGCGCGCATCGGGTGGGGCGAGGGCCGGTCCCGGGTGGTCGAACCTGGATTCGACCGCGAGCGGGCGCTCGAGCTCCTCGCGGCCCTGGGCCGGGATGCCGGGTTCCTCCAGCAGCCGGTTACGGCCCTTTCGGGCGGGGAGGCCCAGATCACCGCCCTGGTCCGGGCGCTCCTGGTGGAGCCGCAAGTCCTCCTGCTGGACGAGCCCACCGCCTCCCTGGATCCGGCGACGGCCCGGGCGGCGGAGGCGCTGGTCGCCCGGTGGCGCGAGGCGGGAGGGGGCAGGGCCTGCATCTGGACCAGCCACGACCGCGACCAGCTGCGGCGCGTGGCGCACCGGGAGGTGGCGCTGGCGCCCGCCGGCGGTCCGTTACGTCGCGGCGGCCTGTGACGTTGAGGCCGCCGGGCCGCGGCCACCCGGTGCAGGCCGGGATCGGGCGGCTCCGGCGCCGCCGGTCCGGGACGGAGAGCGCACCGGGTCGCGGGGCAGGGGGAGGCGGACGCGAGGTGGACGCTGGTTACATCCGCCTGGGCGGTGGGGAACTCGCCCTGGCGGCGGCGCTCATCCTGATCAATGGCGCGCTGTCCCTCGCGCTTGGGCTCGGCCTCGAGCGGCGGCTCCTGGTGGCGTCGGCCCGCACGGTGATCCAGCTGCTGCTGATTGGCTACCTGCTGCGGTTCATCTTCGGGTTGCGCCACCCCCTCTGGGTGCTGGCGCTCGGCCTGGTCATGGTGGTCCTCGCGGGCCATGCGGCGGCGGGGCGGGTCGGCGGTCGGTTCCGGGGGATCTACTTCGGCAGCACGCTGTCGGTGCTGGTCGCATCCTTCACCGTCACCGGCCTGGCCGTCGCGTTCATCGTCCGCCCGCGACCGTGGTACGAGCCGCAGTACGTGATCCCCCTGCTCGGCATGGTCCTCGGTAACACCCTCAACGGCATCTCCCTGGGACTCGACCGGTTCCTCGAGGGCCTGGTCCGCCGCCGGGACCAAGTGGAGGGCTTGCTGGCCCTGGGCGCCACTCGCTGGGAGGCGTGCCGCGACGTCATGCGGGATGCCGTCCGGACGGGCATGGTGCCCACCCTCAACGCCATGGCGGTGGTGGGGCTGGTGAGCCTCCCCGGCATGATGACGGGCCAGATCCTGGCGGGTGCCGACCCCGCCGACGCCGTCCGCTACCAGATCGTGATCATGTTCATGATCGCCGCCGCCACGGCCCTGGGGACCCTGGGGGCCGTGGCGTACGCGTACCGATCGTTGCTGGACGGCTACCACCGGCTGCGACTCGACCGGCTGCAGACGCCGCCCGACCCCCACTGACCGGGCCGGCCCGGCCGACGAGCGCCCCGTTCGGGTGCCCCTGCCCGCTCTCCCTGCCCGCCACCCTTGCCGATCGCTGCCCCTGCCGGTCACCTGCCAGCGGCTGCCGCCCGCCACCCGTCCCTGGCCGGCCGCCCCTGGCAGCGGCTGTGGCCCGACACCTCTCCTGCCACCCCCTGCTGGCCGCCCCTGTCAGCGGCCGCCGCCACAGCCCCCTGCCGGTTCCCTCCCTGGCCGCCCGCCTCCGGCTACCCTGGTCGGCCGCCCTTGTGCACCGCTCCTGTTCGCTGCCCCCGCCAGCTGCCCGTCGCCCCTGCCACCCACCCCGCCTGCAATGCGGCAGCGGATCGCTCCCGGCGTTGTTCCCGCAGGCCGCGCCGCCACTGGCGAGCCGCGCCGGCCGGTTCCTCCCATGTTCCAGCCCCACGATCCACCGATCTCAGGAACAACCAGGACATCCACGATGTCCCTGGGACGAACCGGCCCCGGCCGGGCCGCCGGGGCCGAAGGCGGCACGCACCGTCACCAGCCCGGTTCGCGCGCGGGTTCGCTCCCGCGCCGGGCCGGCGGGCGGGACCGGGGTGAAGGGGACGGGGGTGAGGGCCGCGATGGACCCCATCTGGGCCGGTCCGGCAGGCACCGTGGCCCTGGCCGGCGCGCACCTGGCGCTGGTGGCGGTCGCCCTGGAGCGGACCCGTCGCCCGCTGCTGACCGGCTTTCACGTGTTCCTGGGCCTGGACGCCGTGGCCTACGGGCTCCGTCCCCTGGCCAGCGTCCTGATCGGCGGCTACCTCCTGTACGGGCTTCCGGCCGACCTGCACCCCGGCGGGGCGCCGGTCTCCTTCCTGCCCCCGGCGCCGGTCGAACCGGCCGCCTGGGCGGCCTACAACCGCGGCCTGGCCTTGCAGCTGGGTTTCGCGGCGGCGCTGGTGGCGGCATACCTCCTGGTGCGACCGGTGCCGCCATCGGTCCCGGGGGATGCGCCGGCCCGGCCCGTCGGTTCGGCCCGGTCCCTCGGTTCTCGGTCGCCCGATGGGCTGCCGCCCGCCCGGCCGTCCCCCGCGCGGCCGTCGCCCGCGCCTCGCAACCGCACGGGCGCCCAGGTCGCCCGGACCGCCGCCCACCTGCGGGTCGCGTGGCTGCTCTCGCTGCTCGTGGGGACGGGGGCGGTGGTGGCCATGCACGTCCTCTCCGACGGCGCGTGGCTTCCGGGCCGGCGGGGCGGGACCACGGTGACGGCCGCCGTCCCGTACGGGAAGATCCTCTTCCCGCTGGCGGCCATCCCCCTGGCGGCCAGCCTGCCCCTGGCCTATGCCATGACGGCCGGGCCCAATCGGGGCCCCACCGCGGGCTCCGCGGCGGGACCTGCGGCAGGCCCCACCTGGAGCTCCGCGGCGCGACCCGCCGCGGGCCCCACCGCAGGCCCCGCCGCGGACCACGGTGGCTACGGCGGAACCGGCCGCCGCCAGGCGTCGTGCCCCCGGGCGGAGGGGTCCCGGCGCTGGACCGCCTTCGGAAGGGTCGCCCTTGCGGTCGGGCGCGCCACCCTTCGCGCCACCCCTGGGGTCGGAACCCTCTGGGCCATCGCGCTCCTTCTCCTCCTCTACCAGCGGGGCTATCTGCTCAACGCGGTGGTGGTCGCCGCCTGGCTGGACGAACGCCGCCGGCCCTGGACCGTCCGCCGCCTGGGGGCCCTGCTGGTCGTTCTGATGGTCCTCCTGGCCGGCGCCCGGCCCCTGGCGGGGGTGGTGGCGGAGGGGCTCGTGGCCATCCTGGGTGGCCTGCCCCCGGCCCTCCGGGCTCTGCCCGCAGCGGCCCTGACGGACGATCCGGCCGCCGGTGCACCCGGATCGCGGGCGCCCGCCGGCAAGGCCTCGGGGGCGGCCCGGTCGACGAACCGTCCCGGGCCGCCGGACGGGCCGGCCGCAGCCGCCATGCCACGCTGCGCCGCCCCCTGGGCCGCCCGGCCCACTGCCCCGGCCGCAGGGGCCGCAGGCAGCAACCCCGCACAAGGGGCGGTCCGGGCGGAGGCGCCGGCGCACCCGGCTGCGGGGGAGGCCGCGGCGCCGCGGGCCTCGGCCCTGCGCGGGGCGGTGCCCGGTGCGCTGGGCGCCTGGGTCCTCGGGGCGGCTCGCTTCGTGGCCCGCACCCCCGACTTCGACGGGCCCGACGTGTGGGTGCTGGTCCAGGGCTTCACCGCCCGCCACGGCCTCCTCGGTGGCCAGACCCTGGCGGCCGTTCCCGCCCGGCTGCTCCCCCCGGACAACCGGTCCCGCCGCTGCCTCCTCACGGCCGTCGACCTCCTCAACACGTACCGCTGGCGGCAGTTCTACTGGGGGACGCGCTTCGGCTTCAACGTCTCGCTGGCCCAGGAGGTCTACCTCAACTTCGGGGCCGGGGCGCTGCCCGTGGCCGGCGGGGTGGCGGGGCTGCTGGCGGCCCTGGCCGACCGTCGGCTGTGGAGCCGGCGCCCGGCGGGGCTTCCCACCGCCCGGGAGGTGTACACCGCGGCGCCGCTGCTGGCCGCGGCCGGGTTCACCAAGGAACCGGCGGCGACCCTGCTGTGGGCCTTGGCGCACCTGCTGGTCGGCGCCGGCGTGCACGCCGCGGCCGCCGGGGGGGTCCCGCCGCACAGCGCGGGTCCGCCCCAGCGAGAGCATCCAGGGCAACGGGGCACCGCCCCGTCCCGTCGCGGGCCGGGGGCGCCATTGGACCCCGGAGATGCGCCTCCCGACCCCAGGGGCGCGGTGGTGGACCCCGGGGGTGTGGAACCCGCGGGGGCTCCCGGGTGCGCGGAACCCTCCAGCGTCCGGGTGGTGATCTGCCGCTCCAACCCGGTCGATCCCGACCCCCGGGTGGAACGCATCGCCCGCACCCTGGCGCGGGCCGGCTACCGGGTGACGGTGGTGGGTTGGGATCGGGAGGGCAGGCGGGCAACGGCCCAGCGGGCGACGGCGAGCGCGACGGGAGCGGGATCGGTGGCGGGGAACGGGCCGGGCCCCGGGTCTCGGACGGGCCCGGGGGTGGGGAGGGAAAGGGGACCCGCTCGGGTGGGAGCGGGGTTGGCGGCGGGAACGGTCACGGGAACGGCCCCGGGGACGGCTACGGGAACGGCCCCGGGAACGGGGACGGGGGTGCACAAGGTGCTCCTCGCCACGGACCTGCCCGTCTTCGGGCTCCGGTCGCAGTCGCGGCCCCGCCCGCCCCGCAGCCCTTACGGCAACGGCCTGCGCAACCTGCCGCGGTGGCTCGCCTGGCAGGCTCGGCTCCTCGCCTGGCTCTGGCGCCACCGGCACGGCATCGACGTGATCCACGCCTGCGACTTCGACACCCTGATCCCGGCGCTGATCGTCCGCAGTTTGGCCGGTGGGCGGCACCGCCTCGCCAGGGCGGCGAACCAAACCGGGCTGGCGCCCCCCGCAGCCAGGGACGGGGCGGCACGCCGGGACCGCAGCTCGGATCGGACCCGGATCGCCGTGGTGTACGACATCTTCGACTGGTACGCCGACACCGTGAGGGGCCTGCCGCCGCTTCTGCGGCGGTTCGTCGCCGCCCTCGACCGGCGGCTGCTGACCCTGGCCGATGCCGTGATCCTGGCGGACGAACACCGCCGCCCCCAGCTGGGCGGGGCCCGCCCGCGCCGGCTGGCCGTGATCCACAACAGCCCGGACTGGGACAGTCCGCACTGGGACGGACCGCGGGATCCCCTGCCGCCGCAGGAGCCGGGGCCGCTCCAGGACGCGGCGACGCCCACGGACCCAACGGCATGTCGCGACGCGACGCTGCCGCAGGACGCGCCGCCCCCGTCCGACCCCGCGCCCCGTGCGAACGGCGAGACCCGGGCGACCCGGCCCGCGGCGGGCCGGCTTGCGTTGCGTCTGGCTTACGTCGGCACCCTGCAGCCGGGACGGGGCCTGGACCTCGTCTTGTCCCTCATGGCCCGGCACCCGGAGTGGCACCTGGAGCTGGCCGGCTTCGGCCCGGACGAGCCGCTGGTCCGCCAGGCTGCCGCCGCGTTGCCCAACGTGACCTTCCACGGCCGCGTCGCCCACGACCGGTGCCGCCAGATCTACAGCCGGGCCGACGTCATCCTGGCCCTCTACGACCCCGCCATCCCCAATCACCGCTACGCCAGCCCGAACCGGCTGTTCGAGGCGCTGGCCCTGGGCAAGCCCGTGGTGGTGGCCCGGGGGACCGGGGTCGACCGCCGCGTCCGGCGCCATCGCCTGGGGTGGGTCGTCGCCTACGGCGACAGCGAGGGGCTCGAGGCGGCGCTCGCCGACGCCGCACGGTGGAGTGCGGCCCGGCGACGCGCCTTCGCCCGCCGCGTCCGGCGTCTCTTCAGACGACGTTGGGCCTGGCCTCACATGGAGCGGCGGTTGCTCGCCCTCTATCGGGCGGTGACCCGCCGGGCCGGCGGCGAGCCGTCGGAGGGGGGCAGGCCCGAGGGCCACCTCCGGCCTACCGGTAGCGGTCCTGGTTCGGCGGGCGATACCCCAACCCACGGCACCGGGCTCCCCCGCGAAAACCCTCCGTCGGACGGCGGTGCCGACCGCGCCCCTGGGCGACCCCTCGCCACGCCCCACGGCGAACCGGACGCCGATCGCGTGCCCCACGCCGGTGGCGACTCCGGCGCCCATCGCGATCGCGATCACCCCGGTCGCCACGGGCTCGACCCCTCCGACCTCCCCGGCAAACAGGATCACACCCCGCCTCCCCGTGTCCCGCTGGTCCCACCCCGGGGCGTCCCCCGGGGTCCCCGCGTGCTCATCGGCCCGAAGGTCCCGCCTGGCGTGCGCCGTCGCGTCCTGATCTGGGCGCTGGGCCACGGGATGGCCGTCGACCTCATCCCCGATCCCTACGAGGTGGTGGTGGCCAGCGCCCGGTGGAGCCGCCTGGGGGACGCACCTCTCCTGCGCATCGGCCCCCTCGAACCGCCCCCGCTGGCCCGCCTGGCCAAACGCATCCTGGACGTGGTGGGGAGCCTGCTGCTGCTGGTCCTCTTCGCCTGGGCCTTCGTCCTGATCCCCCTGCTGATCTGGTTGGACGACCGCGGACCCGTCCTCTACCGCCAGACGCGGCTCGGCCTCCACGGTCGCCCCTTCACGATCCTCAAGTTCCGGACCATGGTGGTCGACGCCGAGCGCGACACGGGCCCCACCTGGGCAAAGAAGGAAGATCCCCGGGTAACGCGAATTGGACGAGTGTTGCGGTCGACCCATCTCGACGAATTGCCCCAATTGGTCAATGTGCTGTGCGGAGAGATGAGCCTGGTGGGCCCCCGGCCCGAGCGGCCGGAGCTGGCGGCCCGGTTCTCCCTGGACGAACCGGCCTTCCGGCTCCGCGAGGCCGTCAAGCCGGGGCTCACCGGCCTGGCCCAGGTCGAAAGGTGATGCGAGGCCTTCCCCCGAGGGGAGGAGGCCACGCTTGGCTGCATCATTCGGTTGCGGGCAGGGTCTGGTGCCGGTGGGGGGGTCTCCCCTGGGGCGGGAACACGATCCAAGATGGCAGACGGGCCACGGCCTGGGCAGAGTCCAGGTCGGAGCCAAGCCCGCAACCGCTGGGCCCCTATGGGACCGGACTACGCAACCTCCCTGCCTTTCTTTGCTGGGAGTGATGGCTGCAGGTTGGCTGCTGCGCCAACGGAACCGGCACACCATCATTCATACCTGCGAGTTTGATACGTTGACACCTGCTGTCATCCTGAGGCTGGTATGTAGGAATAGGAAGAGGGTCGTCGACGGCATGCTCAGGCTGGGTTTGCTAGGGGAGGAGCCATTGGTTCGGGATGGATTTACTTCAATGAGCCTGCCACTGTCCGTACAAGCGGAGCTTCCTTGCAAGTGGCAGCGACGTGGCATATTGTCCTGAGACCTGTGGGGTTCCTCACCGATGTTACGTTTGTCGAAGGGAGCCGGGGGAGAAGTGGGGGAGAAGTGTGTCATGCGGAGCATCCGGGAGGACGGGGCACGGCCAACCGGAGAGACACTGTCAGGATTGATCACGGAGCGCCACAACAGGCCCGTCAAGGCCGCGGTTGTACCCGAACTAGGAGCCTTTACCCGCAACGAGCCTGTCACATTACGACGGGTATTCGGCCGACGGTCGCGTCGGGTCGTGCTCCTGGCAGGCGACATGATCATTGCCGTAGCGGCCCAGGCGGGGGGGCATTTGCTAGCCGGCGACATGGAGGGACTCCGGGCACTACTTTCCCACGGACCCCTCTCACCGGACGGTTTCGCGGCGTCCGTTGCTGCAGCATCTACCATTGTTCTCCTTGCTCTGTACAGGGGTTATCGCGACCTGCACCGGCCCTTCATGGAGTTAGCTCGGGATGTCACCACGGCGACTCTGTGGTCGGTCGTTATCACCATGGCCGCCCTTTATCTCTATGTCCCTGCTCGTGGGGTTTCGCGAGCGGCGGAGGTGATCGCAGGTGTCCTCACCGCGATCTTACTTTCCGTGTGGAGCGTTCCCTTCGCCCGCCGGGCAAAGCACACGTATTACCAACACCACGTAACCCTTGTGTCCGCCGACCCCCTTGGGTGGCAGGGGCGACTGCCCGCCTACGTCTCGATTCGCCATGCGCTGACGCCGGCTGACTTCCTCAAGACGCCACCGGCGACCGACCGTGTGGTCCTTGCCTCCGATGTCCCAATGGAGTACCGGGAACGCATCGTGAGTTGGGCGCTTCGAAATCAGGTGGACCTCTACGTCGTGCCCAATACGTATGAGATTCTGATGGCTTCTGGGCGGCTGACTCACATCGGTGACATACCGTTGATGACCGTATATCGCTTGGCATTGTCAATTGAACTCAGAGCGGTAAAGCGGGCCCTGGATCTGGCTGGAGCGCTATCGCTTTTAATCGCGTTCCTTCCCGTCTTCCTGATCGTGCCGCTATTAATCTGGCTGGAGGACCGGGGGCCCGTATTCTACCGCCAGCGGCGGGTGGGCCGTGACGGGAAGATCTTCGAACTGATTAAATTCCGTACCATGGTGCCGGAAGCCGAAAAACTCACGGGTCCCGTCTGGGCCCGAGAGGACGACCCGCGGGTAACTCGCGTCGGAAAGTGGTTGCGAGCGACTCGGCTCGACGAATTGCCTCAGGTCTTCAATGTGTTGCGGGGAGAAATGAGCTTGGTGGGTCCGAGGCCGGAGCGTCCCGAACTGGTTATGGAGTTCGCAGGGCGTAATGCGATGTTCCGGGCCCGGGAGGCCGTCAAACCGGGTATTACGGGACTGGCCCAGGTGTTGGGCAGGTATGACACGGAGCCGGATTCCAAACTGCGATTTGATTTGTTCTACATTACTCGCTGGGGGCTTGGTCTGGATCTACTTATCCTTCTTTGGACAATTCCAGTAGTGCTATTTCCGCGCAGTGTTGGTATAGCCGCAAGAAAAATTAGGCAACGAATAGGTCTCGAGTTTCGGATCTGACACTGGGACGCAGACGTTTGCCTCCTTCGTTGCACGTCCGGAGGATGATTAGAATGAACGAACGTGTAGCTTTGTTGTTGCCTTCCTTTGAACTCGGCGGAGTAGAACGTATGATGTTAAGGTTAGCGGACGGTTTTATCCAACGAGGGTTGGCTGTTGACCTAGTTGTGGTTAGAAAAGACGGACCACTAGCGACAGAAGTTCCCGCTGGAGCTCGGATCATCGATCTTGGAGGGACAAGGGCACTTGCCAGCACATTCGCGCTAGTTCGTTATCTCCGTCAGGTCCGTCCTAGAGCCCTACTCACCGCGAAGGACTACATCAATATAGTTGCCTTGTGGGCGCGCCAACTATCGGGTGTGCCCGTGCGGATCGTGGTTAGCGTACGCATTAATCCAATTTTGCACTTTCAGCATGTCACAAAGCTGCGGGAGAAGATAATTCCCATGCTGATGCGTGTCACGTACCCACGAGCTGACAGCGTCGTTGCTGTCTCACATGGAGTTGCTGTCGACCTCATAAGGTTCATTGGCATTCGCAAGGACAAGGTCCACGTGGTCTATAATCCGGTCGTGTCGGATGCCATTTTCATAAGAGCCGCGGAGCCAGTGCACCATCCGTGGTTTGCGCCTGGCGAACCTCCAGTGGTACTGGCAGTGGGAAGACTTACTGCACAGAAGGACTTTGGTACTCTGATCAAGGCATTTTCGTTGGTGCGTAAGGAGCGTATAGCGCGCCTGATGATTTTGGGGGAAGGCAAAGAGCGTCCAACTCTGGAACGTATGGTGCACGACCTTGGACTCGATGAGGTCGTGTCCCTGCCAGGATTTGAAGTCAATCCATACAAGTACATGAAACGGGCTGCAGTCTTTGTTCTCTCCTCTCGTTGGGAGGGATTTGGGAACGTACTGGCTGAGGCCATGGCACTTGGAACTCCCGTCGTTTCTACAGACTGTCCCAGTGGGCCAGCGGAAATATTGGAATATGGCCGGTGGGGGGATTTGGTACCCGTTGCAGACCCGCAGGCATTGGCCCGTGCCATCCTAAAGCGGTTGGACGAACGGGACGAAACCAAGACTAGAGGAGCAGCTGCGAGGGCGCAGGAGTTCTCGTTACGGAGGTCAGTCGATCGCTACGCCCGGTTGTTACTCGGGGAGCGTGAACGGGATTTGGCTATGTTCACTTAGTTCGTTCTTGGCAAGGTGTGGTTGAGGGCATGCGGCTTGTGCGGGAATGGATTTGGAGCGATAAGGTTTGAACTGGGATTAATCTCTGATATACGCAAGCATCATAGGAGGCTCTGGTATTGATTGACTTGGCGTTAGCGTATCTTGCACTTGCCTTTTTGGCGCTGTTTTATAACGGTGTTATACTATTTGATGGCCCCGTTAAAATTGTTCCGTATGACGTCGTATTTATTCTCGGTGCTTTCTTGTTTGCCCCTAAAGTTCTCCTGGATAAAAGAGCCGTGATCACCAGGGAACTAAGGGGCGGAATGGGTCTTTCTATGATTTTGTTGACTTGGGTACTTCTACAAGCGTTCCGGTCGCCCGACCTCGGACGTGCGGTGACATTGGTGGGCATCCTGATTCGCGACATCGGGACGATGGTGCTTGTGGGAATGGGAATGTCGCAGTGGCAGGTGGGGCGGCAGCGGTTGTCCAAGTTGCTGTTTTCTGTAGCTGCAATCGCAACCGCAATTGCGTTACTAGTGTATGTTTGGACTATCAGTGATCCTGCTAAGGTTAGTGCGAATCCGAGGCCTGGGCTCATATATCGGGCTGGCGAAGGCTTCTTTCCACACCTCCAGGGATTCACGAACAATCCGATCTATCTTGCTGTGCTAATTTTGATCGCAATTGCTTCGGGTTTGGTATCGCATCCGGCTACGATTGTCGGGCGGGTGTGGCGCTGGGCGGGGTTGGGTGTGTTGTTTCTAGGTATGATAATGACCTTCTCGCGCGGCGCTCTCATAACGATGGTGCTCGCGGCATTCATGGTGGTGGTTATTGTAGGAGCTGTTTCAAAGTCGGCGCGGAGCATTAGCAAGCGTCTAGTTGGCGGTATTGCGTTGGGGGGTCTAATAGGCGTCCCGGTGCTGGGTATGATCGAGTTACCCGGCCAAGATGTTTCCGTGCTTGGTAGAATTGTGTTTCGCTTCACAGAGGCGCGATGGGCTTCTCGAGCGGACAATTACTGGTGGAGTTTGTTGCCTGATGTTTATGAGAGGCCAGTACTTGGGCATGGGCTAAGGGCGGCTGAGTTGAAATTGTTTGGACAGGCGGTCGAGAATTCGTATTTGGACCTCGTTTATGACCAAGGGCTTGTTGGCCTGATGTTATGGAGTGCGTTGATATGTTATATTTACAGTGTCGCTATGCGACAGGCGAGGAATGATGGGAACGGTGTCTTATTTGTATACATGTGGTCAATAGTAGTCCTGTCTATGGCTTATGTTTCCATGCACTACGATCCTATTACATGGATAATTGCGGGTTGGATCTTGAGCGGTGTACAGAGGAGCGATGGGCACAAGAGGACGCCAAGTGCCTGAGCTCGATTTTGGTGAATGATTATTGGGTCTTGCAAGTTGAGGTTAGTGTGGTCGGTGGGGCAGTACCGAGCGTTCGAAGAGGGTTGTTGGGCAATGCGCTGACTGATAGCGAGTTATTAGGTCCAAGGCGATTTGTCTCGTCGTCGTTAAACCTAGGTATTCAAATGGTGAGAGATGAAATCGTACTTGGTAGGGACGCAGAGGCCTCGTATCCCCGCGACGGTATTAGGGAATGTGTCATCGAATGCCCTGAGCAAGAAACGCTGCAAATGCCGGTGGTGTCATGGAAGCCGGTGAACAGGGCTATATTTGAGAAGCAATAGCTAGTGCGGTGATTATGTCGTTGGGTGGGGGCGATGCGTAGTTTCGTTTCTCAGAAAAGGAACGCAGAAAGAGAACGCATGGTGGATACGGTGTTTCCTGGCGCTTGGAGGAGGTCGGCATTGGATATCCGAAGCGAATTCAATAGAAAGGGATTGGAAATGAAGATCGCGAATTGAATTTGTGGCTCCGAGAGTCTGGTGGAAAGATTCTATTATGCCATCCGTTTCGCTGCCGGTATTTCGTGCGGCCTGTACTGAAGGTTCTTGCTCGACAGTATTTTCGGCCACAGGTTTTGATAGTCGGTCGTTGTGATGACGGATGACGTGCGGTTGTGAGTACATGAAAGGGAGCGGTTGCGATGGGTAATGCAGTGGATCACGAGGAGTTAGCATTGGAAGAATGGCTGCTGGTTGTGGCCAGGCGATGGCGAATCATTGCATTGATGATAGTGGTTTCAATATGTCTTGTTGGGATTAGGATGGCCATGGTGCCGCCAACGTTTGAGGCGCGGGCACGACTGTTGGTTCTTCCCCCCGATCAGGCTGTTAACGATGTCGAGACCTTAGAACTGTATCGTAATTTGGTCCCTACGTATAAAGAGTTGCTGGCGAGTAGGCGTGTCATGGATGCCGTCCTAAGGGACCTCGGTCTGAGTTGGTCTTCAGACGAGTATCGCCGGCGGGTGCGTATTAGGGCCTATGAGGAAAGCCAAGTGCTCGATGTGTTTGTTCGGGATAGCTCTCCCTCCGAGGCGGCGCGAATAGCGAATCGTGCCGCTGAGATCATGACGGGCATAGCGGCTGAGGTCATGCGCGAAAACAGGCTTGTGTTGCTTGATTCTGCCGTGCCACCAGAGGAACCGGTCAGTCCTCGGCCGGCGTTGGAACTATCGCTAGCTGTGTTATTGGGGCTACTCGTTGGAACCAGTATTGGGCTAGCGCTCGAGGTGTTGGATCGGCGAATCTGTGACGAGGCTGCCGTAGAGCGTCGTCTCGGGTTGCCTGTTCTGGGTGTAATCCCCCATATTGACCTGTAGAAGGGAGGCACCTCGTTGACGGAGGCTTTCCACACCCAGGGTCAGGAGGTTGTAGCACGTTACCAGTCCCGGCGGTCTAGGGCGGTTCGGGATGCGGAGAAGGATTACGATATCGGTATTCTTGGCGGTCTGGAATCACATTCACCAGCCGTGGAAGCCTACCGGCTCGTCCGCACGAACTTGCAGTACTTGGCGGTAGATAAGCCACTACGCAGTATCATGATCACCAGCGGCTTGCCGGGTGAGGGTAAGTCGCTGACCGCGGCCAACCTGGCCTTGAGCTTTGCCAACGCGGGTAAGACTACCGTGCTTGTTGAAGCTGACATGCGGCGGCCAGTACAATCGGCACTGTTTGGGCTTGCGAATGTGTATGGCCTGTCCGCGGTCCTGGCTGGTTCTTGTACCCTTAATGAAGCGCTCCAATTGGTCCCGCGTGCTAAGAACCTATGGGTCCTACCCGCCGGCCCAACGCCGCCCAACCCGGCAGAACTACTTGGGTCGCGCCGTGCTCATGAGCTCTTTGCCGGCTTGGTTAATGACTATGAGGTCGTAATCTACGACACCCCACCAGCAGTTATGGTTGCAGATCCCCTGGTGCTGGCACCAAAGGTGGATGGCGTGATCCTGGTGGTTAGCGCCGAGAACTCCGACCACGTGCAGTCCCAGAAGGCAAAGGAGGCCTTGGAGAAGGTAGGTGCTCGCATTCTGGGCGTTATCCTTAACGACGTGCCGCTCAAACGGATGGGCTACTACGCGCGTTATTACCGGCGGCGGTGATATGAGCAGCCAAGGCATACGCCTTCGAGCCACTACGCGAGAGGGGGCAGGGGCGAGTGATATAAGGAAATGCCGGTCCTGCATTCGACCGGCACTTTTCTAGTCGTCAATCGCGCCCCCAATAGGTTTCCCGTAATGCGGGTTGACAGCCGATGCCCCGGCCGGGGGCCGTAAGAGGGAGCAGGCACGCATCAGCTATGGAATGTGCGTGACGAGCCTACATCCTACAGAGGCCTAGCAAACGTACAACTTCTCCCCCATAGAAACCGAGCAACGGTGGGAAGACGGTTACTCGATTCGGTACGTGATGTGATGGCCTTCAAGGGAAATGTGAGGGCTCATTCTATGGGTGCAAATATGGGGGTACGGAGACTTTTGAGACGCTGCCGTTAAATAGTCGAGTATGGTATGAACGCCTTGCCCAACCTTAGATTTTTCCCCTATTTCTGCGGACGAGAGGCCTCATACCACGGATGGCTTACCACCTAGGGGCTTTCGTTTGCACGCGATCGAGGCCATGGAGATGATGCACAAGATGCCCACTGTGAGTGTACTCATGACTGTTTTTAATGGCGAAAGGTATTTGGCGGAGGCCCTTGAGTCGTTGAGGAATCAGACCTTTCGTGACTTTGAAGTGGTAATCGTCGACGATGGATCGACGGACCGGTCCAGAGAAATCATCCGGTACTATATCGAAAGGGACAAACGTTTCAGGGTGATATACGCTCAGCGCGTGGGGCGGGCCGCTGCGTTGAATCTGGGGCTGCGACAGTGTCGTGGGTGTTTTGTTGCCGTTAACGACGCGGATGACATATCTGTGAACAATCGCCTCGCAGTGCAGGTGGAGTTTTTGCGTAGAAATCCCAATGTTGTACTGGTAGGTGGATGGGCTGAAGTGATTGACGAAAATGGACGTATTCTTGGAAGACGGTGTCCACCGGAAGGGGGTTGGCGGATTAAGAGCTTGCTTTCACTGGGCAATCCTATTGTTCACTCCACAGTAATGTATCGACGGGATGTATTGTCATTGATTGGTGGTTTTGATGAGACGTTAAGCTGTGCAATTGATTACGACGCCATCGAGCGGTGTATGCGATACGGGCCAGTGTCATGTTTGCCTGTAATCGTAGCGCGGCACCGTCGCCACATGGGTCAATACTTCCGCGGCAATATTTCTGCACGAACGCGTTTTCGGACAGCGGCTAAGACTGCTGTTCGAATTGCGTGGAATCATGCCATATGGATGCTGCCGTTGTCCATCATGGTATATGTTGGGGCCTTCGCACCCTTGAGTTCTCCGTTCATGCGTATTGCGCAGTTGATTCATACACGTATGGTACACGGACGGCACGCATGATGGTCGGCCACGATTTGATGGCAGTTATAAGTGTGGGTTATCCGCAGCGAAGTTGACTACGGCCACGGGGTCGTCGCACGATAAGATATTCGACGGGTATTGGATTTTGCTCATTTTTCTGTGGCAGCGAGAAGCCATAAGGTTAGACGACGTAATAGAGCGCAAGCTCCGCCTGGAGCGGAGAATTTATGGTGGGCTGTGCCTTAATATTTGTGGCAAGGGACTGCAAGGAAAGCCGTTCGTGTGAGGATAACGGCGTCCACGGTGGGACATTATCGTCTGCTGCCACCGGCATTGAGCGTGGCGTTTGGAGTACTGTGCGGAAGTCGGGTTTGGGCGGAGGAAGGGTGGGAAGGAATGGGTCGAACGGTAAGGATATTGTCGGTGTTAATCGCTACGAGGAATCGTCCCGAGGCGCTAAGGTACTGTCTTTCTAGTGTTGCTCGGCAGGCACGTCCGCCAGGTTGGAGTGTAGAGGTAGTGGTACTAGATGACGCGCCGGAAATTAGTGCTCGTGAGGTCGCTGAAAGTTTGTCGGAGAGCTTACCGATACGATATGTGCGTACGGATGCTCGTTTGGGCGTTACTGGGGCTCGTAATCGTCTGGCTGAGGTATCGCAAGGCTCTATATTGGTCGTGCTAGACGATGACGCAGCATTTGTCGATAGTGATGCGCTCGTTCAGGTTGTTAAGGCGCTTGACCGCGATAACTCTATTGGTCTTATTGCGTTTTGCATTTACGACGATCCTGGTGGCACGTTACACGTACCGTTTTCGAGGAAAGCGATACGGCGGAATCCGAATATCGTTAGTGAGGAAGGGTATGTTTCCTATTTCAACGGTGGAGGTTATGCCGTTCGGCGTGCAGCTTTGAATGCTGTCGGTTTGTACGATGCGGACATGAAGTATGGATGCGAAGAGTTGGACTTAGCATTTCGGCTAATCGAAAGCGGATGGACTATCCTTTATAATCCTAGAGTCAAGGTTCAGCATCGCGTGGCCACGAGCAGCTATTCAAGAGAATGGAAAGCATTCTATGCCTTGCGTAATCATCTGTGGGTTGGTAGAAGGTACCTACCGCTTCCTTATAGAGTAATGTACCTGGTATCATGGATACTCTATATGGGTTCCGAATTGATGATTCGGTACCGACGACCAGACATGGTTTGGGCAGCAATTAAAGAGGGGATTTGTGCGCCGCAGCCCAGGCGTATTCTGTCTAGAAGGGCAGTGAAATACCTAAAGATGCATTATGGAAGGTTGTGGTGGTAACATGACTACTAAGTAGTGGATTTGTGGTGGAAGTAGAAGTAGGGCCTATATGCAATGTTTGCGGTCCGGCCGCGGGTGCTGTGGTAGTGAGAACTTGTTCACGACAGGATGTTCGCATATTGGGAAGGAGCGAGGGCGAAAGAAGAAGGTTCGAGGTTGAAAGGAATAGGCCTAGTACCGGTATTATAGAGTACCGCAGGTGAGTCTGTTTAGAAGGTTGTCGAGTTGAGTTGGCGGGAAGTTTGGGAAGCAGGTGTTTCGGTTTGCAGTCGCAGAAGGCCAGAGAGGCTCTGGAGAAGGTTGGTGCCCGGATTTTGGAGGTTAACGTCAACGACGTGCAGCTTAAGCAGGTGGGGTATTATGCCTGCTATTACCGGTGGGGATGATGTCTAGACGAAGGCGTACAAAAGGAGCCAGTATGGGGTAACGGAATGCTGTAGTGATAGATAAGATAAAAAATGCCGGTCCTGCGTTCGACCGGCACTTTTCTAGGGTCGTGGCACCTTCAACGGAACCCGAGCGACTCCACCAGCCACCAGATGGCAATTATGCCGCCCACGGCCGTGATTCCCGCGAACACCAGCATAGCTTCCCTCAGGAGGGCTCTCTCAGAACTGGAGAGAACCTCTTCCGGCGTGGGGCGGTCGTACCGGTGTTGCCGTAGAGCTTTGACCACAACGCGGAACAACTTAGCCAACGCCAATGGTGACGTCCTAAACTGTCTGTAAACGCGAAGCGGTCTGGGCTACCATCGGTGGCGTCGGAAAACTCGCCCCAGCTGGGGCACACCGAGGAGGACCCAGACCTATGTCCAGGATACCACCCAGCCAGCAGTTGGCGGAGCTGGCCCGGCAGCTGGCCGCGCAGGCCCGGGAGGGTACTGAGGTCGAGGACCTGACCCATGCCCTCGTCCGCCTGGGCGCCCGCAAGCTCATCCAGGAGCTGCTGGAGGCAGAGGTCACGGAGCTTTTGGGGCGCGGACGCTACGAGCGGCGCGAGCCTGGCCAGGAAGGCGCCCGCAACGGCTACAAGCCGCGGACGCTGCGTTGCGCCGAGGGGCGGCTCGAGATCGACGTCCCCCAGGTGCGGGGCATGGAGGGACTGTGCCAGCCCACGCTGTGGAGGGCCCTCAAGCGGCGGACGGACGTGCTGGAGCGCCTGGTGGTGGAGATGTACGCCCGGGGCCTCTCTACCCGGGACATCGAGGATGCGCTGGCGGAGCTGGCGGGCAGCGAAGCGCCGCTTTTGAGCCGGTCCACCGTGAGCCGGATCACCGAGGCGCTCCACGAGGAGTTCGAGGCCTTTGCCCAGCGGGACCTGTCAGGCCTCGACGTGGTGTACCTGTTCGCCGACGCCATCTACGAGTCGCTGCGCCGGCAGGCGGGCTGCCGTGAGGGCATCCTGGTCACCTGGGCCATCTTGAGCGACGGCAGCAAGGTGCTGGTGCACCTGAGCCTGGGCAACAAGGAGCGCTACGAGGACTGGCTGGAGCACTTCCGGGATCTGGTGCGCCGGGGGCTGAAGACGCCGCTGACGGTGACGACGGACGGGGCGCCGGGGCTGATCCAGGCGGTGGAAGCCATGTGGCCGGAGGCGGAGCGCATCCGCTGCTGGGTGCACAAGATGCGGAACGTGCTGGACAAGGTGCCGGAGGAGGCGCGGCCCGTGCTCAAGCCCTACCTGGAGGCGATCCGGGACGCACCGGATATCGAGCAGGGCCGGCGGCTGGTGGCCGAGGTGGTGGAGCGGTTCGGGCGGGAGTATCCCTCGGCCATGCGGAGCCTGCAGGAGGACCTGGAAGCGAGCCTGGCGCACCTGCGGCTACCCGCCGCCCACCGCAAGCATGTCCGGACCACCAACCTGGTGGAGCGCAGCTTCGAGGAGGAGCGGCGGCGCGCCAAGGTGATCCCGCGGTTTCGGAGCGAGCGGGAGTGCCTGAAGCTAGTCTTCGCCGTGCTGTGGCGGGCGAGTGAGCGCTGGCGGCGGGTGCAGTTCAGCGAGCACGAACGAAAGCAGCTGGAGCGCTACATCGAGGAGCGGCAACGGCAAAGAGCGGCGCAGAAAGAGGTTTCACCCGCTGCCACCGTGGCATGACCCAGACCGCTTTTACAGACAGTTCGGGACTTGACCAACGCCAATTCCTCCGTGTATCTAGACTAGTGTGGAAATTGCTGGGCCCTGTCGAAAATTGGCTATCTGTTGGTTGTTTATACCGTTCCTTTCTGGTCCGTTCCTGTTGCCGGATTGGCTACCTCCCCAATGCTGGACTGAGTCCCGGAAACGTGGCTCTGCCGGGAGGATGCCGGTCCTACCACCGGAAGGCAGAGAGGAGGAGGCGCCTTGGCCTGGCTTGGCGATACCCCGGAACCCTCCGTAGTTCCCAGTGGCGTGCCTTCGTCCCGGTCATCCCTCTTCGGTAATCGGGATTCATCCTGGCCTGTTTACCCCGTTCGCCACGAGTTCAACGTCCGTGTCCCCATGCGGGACGGGATCACCCTCTCGGCGGACATCTACCGCCCCGACGCCCCGGGGAGGTTGCCCGGACGCCCTACAACAAGAACACCGAACGGGCGTGGAAGTACGGGAACTTCTTCGCCCGGCACGGCTACGTCTTCGTGTGGATGGACGTGCGGGGGCGCGGGGACTCTGACGGGGAGTTCGTCCCCTACCGCAACGACGCCAAGGACGGCTACGACGCCATCGAGTGGCTGGCCCGGCAGCCCTGGTCCACCGGCGACGTGGCCACCTGGGGCGGGTCCTATCTCGGGCGCATCCAGTGGCTCACCGCCCTGGAGAAGCCGCCCCACCTCAAGGCCATGATCGTCCACGTGACGCCGTCGGACCCCTACGTGGAGTGGCCCACGGGCACGCCCGGGCCCATGCACGTGTGCTGGAACCGCATGACCGACGGCCGGGTTCTTCAGTACGTGGACAAGATCGACTGGATGAAGGTCTACGAGCACCTGCCGCTTCTAACCATGGACAAGGCGGCGGGGTTCGTGAGCCGGCACTGGCGGGAAGACTGCGCCCACCCCACCCTGGACGAATGGTGGGAGCCCCTGCGCTACCAGCACCGCTTCCACGAGATCGACCTGCCGGTGCTGCACGTCTCGGGCTGGTACGACGACGAGCAGATCGGCACGCCCTTGAACTTCGCCGGCATGGTGCGGCACGCCCCCAGCGAGCGGGCCCGGCGGGGCCAGAAGCTGATCATGGGGCCCTGGGGGCACCGGGTCAACGAGAGCCGTAAGCTGGGCGAGGTGGACTTCGGGCCGGAGGCCGTGATCGACCTGGACGGGTACGAGGTGCGCTGGCTCGACTACTGGCTCAAGGGCATCGACAACGGCATCGGCGAGGAGCCGCCGGTGCGCCTGTTCATCATGGGGGCGAACCGCTGGCGGGACGAGCACGAGTGGCCCCTGGCCCGCACCCAGTGGACCAAGTTCTACCTGCGCAGCGGCGGCCGCGCCAACAGCCGCTTCGGCGACGGCGTGCTGTCCACCGAGCCGCCGGCGACGGACGAGCCTCCGGACGTCTACCTCTATGACCCGGCCCGGCCGGTGCCCTTCATCACCGATCCGCTCTCGAGCCAGATCGGCGGCCCCGATGACTACTCCGCCGTCGAGACCCGGGGCGACGTGCTGGTCTACTCGACCCCGCCCCTGGACCGGGACGTGGAGGTGACGGGGCCGGTGAAGCTGGTGCTGTACGCCTCGTCGTCGGCGGTGGACACCGACTTCATGGCCAAGCTGGTGGACGTGCACCCCAATGGCTTCTGCCAGCGGCTGTGCGATGGCATGGTCCGGGCCCGGTTCCGGGAGGGCATGCACAAGGAGGTCTTGATGGAGCCAGGCAAGGTGTACCGGTTCGAGATCGACCTCTGGAACACGGCCAACGTGTTCAGGCGAGGGCACCGGATTCGCCTCGAGATCGCCTCCAGCGCCTTCCCCAAGTACGACCGGAACCTCAACACCGGCGAGCCCCTGGCCACCTCCACGCGCATGGTGGTGGCGGAGAACCGGGTCTGGCACACGCCGGCGTGGCCGTCGCACCTGATCTTGCCCATCATCCCGGAGTAGGGGCCTGGGCGGCTCGCGGCGCCGAACTGGGAGAGGACCATGACGCCCGTTGTCATCCTGCTCGCGGGACCCTATGGTATCATGTTTCCAGCTGCCGAGGGCTGGTCCATTTGGATGGATTGAACGATTTCTCAGGGGGCGAGATCTTCGTGCGCATCACCGTGCTGGGGCTCGGTTATGTCGGCGCCGTCGCCGCCGCGGCGCTGGCGCGGGACGGTCACCAGGTGGTGGGGGTCGACGTGGACCCCGCCAAGGTCGAACGATACCGCCGGGCGGAGGTGCCCTTCTACGAGCCCGGGTTGGACGAGCTGGTGCGCGAAGGGGTGGCGGCCGGCCGGCTGCGGTTTGCCCTGGCCGGGGAGGTCGAACCCGGCCAGCTGGGCGATTTCGTGTTCGTCGCCGTGGGGACGCCGTCCCGGGCCACCGGGGCGGCGGACTTGAGTCAGGTGGAGGCGGCCCTGGCCTGGGTGGCCGAACGGGTGCGCCGAGGGCGCCCGGCAGGGGCGGGCGTTCTTCCGGCCGGCGAGGCCGTCGATCCGCAGGGCGGTGCCGGTTCGTCCGACGGGATCGCAGGGGCCGGCCGCGTCGCCATGGCCGGGGCCGAAGCGACGGCCGGGACGGTGTGGCCTGCCGCGGCCGACGGGCTGCGGGCGCCCATCGTGGTGGTGAAGAGCACCGTGCCGCCCGGGACCGGCCGGCGGCTGGCCCGGCGCTACCTGGCGCCCCTGGGCCTCGCCTACGTCGCCAACCCCGAGTTCCTGCGCGAGGGCAGCGCCGTCCACGACTGGTTCCATCCCGACCGGGTGGTGGTGGGCAGCGAGGAGCGCGCGGCGGCGGAGCGGGTGGCGGCGCTCTTCGCGGGGTACGGGGCGCCCGTGCTGGTCACCGACACCACGACGGCGGAGATGGTCAAGTACGGGGCCAACGCCTTCCTGGCCACCAAGATCTCCTTCATCAACGAGCTCGCCAACATGTGCGACCGCGTCGGGGCCGACGTGGACGAAGTCGCCCGGGGCATCGGGCTCGATCCGCGCATCGGGAGCCAGTTCCTCCGCGCCGGCCTCGGCTACGGCGGTTCCTGCTTCCCCAAGGACGTGGCGGCCCTGGACCATTTGGCCCGGGTCTACGACTACCCCTTCGAGCTGCTGCGGGCGGTGATCGCGGTCAACGCGCGGCAGCGGCTGCTGCCCCTCTACGCGCTGCGGGAGGTCTTCGGCTCGCTGGCCGGGGTGCCCGTGGCCGTGCTGGGCCTGGCCTTCAAGCCCAACACCGACGACGTCCGCGAGGCGCCGGCCCTCGACCTCATCCCGCTCCTGGTGGAGGAGGGGGCCGAGGTGCGGGCGGCGGATCCGCAGGCCGTGGAGCGGGCGCGGGCGGTGCTGCCCGGCGAGGTGCGGTTGACCCCGTCGGCCCTCGAGGCGCTGGACGGCGCGCGGGCTGTGGTGCTCGCCACGGAGTGGGACGCTTTCGTCCGCCTGGACTGGGAGGAGGCGGCGCGGCGGATGGACGAGCCGCGGTTCGTGTTCGACGGCCGCAACGCGCTGGATCCGGCGCGGATGGCGGCGCTGGGGTTCCGGTACCGCGGCGTGGGGCGGGGCCGGCAGCGGCTCGCCGGGGGACGTGACGCGGTCGCCTCCTCGACGCCCGACCTCCCGCGCGGCGAGGTGGTGGCGGCGCGGAACGCGGCGGTGGGCGGAGGCGCGTGATGCGGCCGGGCGGGTCTCGGGTTCCTCCTCGGTTGAGTTCTACCTTTATTCGAATCCATCGAGCGTGTAAGCGAGCGTGGTCCCGGTGGGCGGCGCCGCTGGCGGGGCCGGACGCGGGCCGGGGCACCGAGGGGGCGGGCGGGTCTTGCGCGTGTTGGTGACGGGCGCGGCGGGTTTCATCGGTTCCCACGTGGTGCAGCATCTGCTCGAGGGGAGGGAGGAACACGGCCGGGCGGGTGACGCCGGGCCTGCGCGCAGCGCGGTCGCGGCCCGCGAGATCGCCGCCATCGACGACTTCTCGGCCGGCCGCGTCGACCGCATCGGGGAGGTGGTGGTGCAGCGCGTCGACGTCACCGAGCCCGAGGCGGTCGAGGCGGTGTTCCGCGCCTTCCGGCCTGAGGCCGTGATCCACCTGGCCGCCCAGGTCAGCGTGGAGCGGTCGCTGCAGCGGCCGGACCGGGATGTGGAGGTCAACGTCTACGGGACCCTCAACGTCCTGCGGGCGGCGGTGGCGGTGGGGACGCGCCGGGTGGTGTTCGCCTCGTCGGCGGCGGTGTACGGGAACCCCCGCCGGCTGCCGGTGGACGAAGACCACCCGCTCGAGCCGCTCTCGGTGTACGGCCGTTCGAAGCAGACGGCGGAGTGGCTGATCCAGCAGTACGCCCGGGGCGCGGGCCTGGAGGCGGTGATCCTCCGCCTGGGGAACGTGTACGGCCCGGGGCAGCGGCCCGAGACGGGGCCCGTGGTGGCCCGGTTCTTCCTCGACGCGTTGCGCGGCCAGGGGCCGGTGATCCACGGCGATGGCCGGCAGACCCGGGACTTCGTGTTCGTGACCGACGTGGCGCGGGCCTTCGCCCGGGCGCTGGTGGGGCCGGCCGGCCTCGTGGCCAACGTCGCCGGCGGGTCGGCGACGACCATCGGGGATCTGGCCGAGCGGATCGGCCGGTTGGTGGAGGGGGCGCCCTCGCCGCGGCATGGGCCGCCTCGACCCGGCGACATCCGCCACAGCGTCCTGGACAACCGGCGGGCGCGGGAGCGGCTGGGCTGGGCTCCCCAGGTGAGCCTCGACGAGGGGCTCGCGCTGACCTATCGCTGGTACCGCCAGCGGGTGGTGCAGCCGGCGCCGGCCGGGTAGGGCGCGGGCGGGCGGTGCAGCCCGCGACAGGCGGGTAGGGTGCGGCCAGGTAGGACGCGGGCGGGCGGGGCAGCCAGCGCCGGCCGGCTAGGGCGCGGGTGGGGGCGCCGGCCAGACCGCGGCCGGGGGGTCGCCGGTTGGGGTGGGGCCGGGAGGCCGCCGGGTAGGGCGCGGCCGGGATGCAGCCGGCCAGGGTGGGGCCGGGAGGCCTCCCGTTCACCCCTGGCCGGTCAGCCATGCCACCACCAGCAGCCCCAGCACCAGGGCCAGCCCCAGGAACAGCGTCAGCGTCTCGCGAAGCAGTTCCCAGGCGGCGGGGTTGATGGTGGCCTCCCGGGGGGAGTCGGGGGGTTCGCCCATGAGGAAGACCTTCTTCAGCGAATCCATGACGAGGCGCCAGATCCTTCGCACGTTCCAATCCCCTTTGGCCGGCCGCCACCGTCGCAGCCGCCGGGGCCGGGCGCATCCTCACCCGCCGGGCGCATCCTCGCCCGCCGGGCGCATCCTCGCCCCTGGCGTCCTGGTGTCGCCGCGGCGCCGCCGGCGCGGGAGCCAGCGTCGAACCGGAGTCGAGCGGTGTCAACTTTTGTTGGTCCGTCGCCGGAAGAACCGGCTTCGCCATGGGGCAGGGAATCCCTGTAGCCGATCCGGCTACAGTCGCGAACCGATGCCGAACGAGGGAGGGGTGGTCATGGCCAACGAGCGGAAGACCCCGGCAGCGGGCGGCGCGGGGACCGGCGGGCAGGGAGGCACCGTGGCCCAGCCGCCGTTCCTCCGGGGGCGGGTCCAGGGCGCGGGGCTGCTCCCGTCGGCCTGGTGGCGCGGCCTCGAGGAAGTGCGGGAGATGGCGGACCGGTGGGCCGGCGACCTCGGCCGCGAGGCCTTCTGGTGGGTGCCCGGGCCGGAGATGAACCCGATCGGCGGGCTGCTGCGCCACATCGCGGGGTCCAGCCTGCGGCTGCTCTGCTACGCGGTGGGCGAGCCCATCCCCGACGAGCTGCGCGCCCGCGCCCGGGAGGAGCTCAAGCCCTCGCCGGAGGTGGAGCCGGCGCAGGTGCTGCGTCAGTTCCACGAAGAGGTGGCCCGGGTCCAGGAGCGGATCCGGGGCCTGAGCGACGCCGACCTGGCGGCGCAGCGGGTGGTGGGCCGTCAGCAGGTGCCGGCGGAGGCCGCGTTCATCCTGCACCACCTGGTGGAACACGCCCAGCACCACATGGGGCAGGTCATCGTGTTGCGGAAGCTGTGGAACGCGACCCACATGTAGGGCGCGGACCTACATCCCGATCTACATGTAGATGCGAAAATAGAGGCCCTCGTCCCGCATGCCGGCGGAGCGGTACAGCTCGTGCGCCACCTGGCGGTGGTAGCCCGACTCCAGGGTCACACTCCAGCAGTTCCGCTCCCGCGCGAGCTCGAAGCCCCGCTGGAGGAGGGCCTTGCCGATGCCGAGGCCGCGGGCGGAGGCGGTGACGATCAGGTCGGGGATCCACGCCTGCGGTCGCAGGTGGTTGAGCCGGTCGCGGAACTCCAACGACATGAAGCCGACGATGCGGCCGTCCAGCTCGGCCACCAGGGAGGCGGTGTCGGGGCGCTGGATGTGCCGGAGGTACACGGCCCGGGCGGCCGCTTCCGCCTCCGCCGGGACGGCGGGGCGCCCGAGTTCTTCCAGGAGACGGGTGATGGCCTCGAAATCGCCGGGCTCGGCCAACCGGATGGTCACGGCGGGACGACCGGTGGTCACGGCGAAAGCCCCCTCCGAAACCAGACCTGGCCTTGCGTTCGTCCCGTTCGGGTGGCGGGATTCGCCGGGGGGCCGGTGGGCTCCTCTGGGCTCTTCCGGCGGGTTGCCGGGCGCGGCCCGGCCGTCTAGCCGCCGCTCCCCGCCCCCGGTGCGCCGCCCGACCCCAACGCTTCTCGGTACGCCGCCACCGGGTCGCCCGGCAGCTGCCACCCGAAGTGACGCAGCGTCGCGGCCAACGCCCGGACGAACCGCTCGCCCTTCTCGGGGCGGGCGTTCTCGCCCATGTGGCCGGCCCGCCAGACGCGGCCGGCGGCGTCCCCCCAGCTGCCGGCCATGAGGACGCCGTGTTCTTCCCACATGAAGCGGCGGATCTCCTGCTCGCGGGGGCGCAGGTCGTTCGGGATGAGCCAGGCGGTCACCGCCCGGGCGGCCGCCCGCGGCTCGGGGTACAGCTCCAGACCGGCCGCCTCGCCGGCCGCGCGGATCGCCCGCGCCAGCCGCTCGTGGCGGGCCAGGCGCGCCGCCTCGCCCTCGGCCAGGGCGTCGGCGACGGCCGCATACAGGGCGTAGACGTCCGAGGTCGACGGGGTGTAGGGGAACTCGCCCTTCTCCAGCCAGAGGTCCTTCCACAGCCGCAGGTTCAGGTAGACCCCGCGGATCGGGGTGCGGCGCCGGGCCATGGCCTCCCAGGCCGCGCGGCTGACGCTGAGGAGGGCCAGGCCGGGCGGGGCGGAGAGCGCCTTCTGCGAGCCGCCCAGGACCACGTCGGCGTGCCAGGCGTCGGCCTCCAGGGGCTCGGCGGCGATGGCGGAGACGCTGTCCATCACCGTCAGGATGCCGTGCTCGTGGAGGACGGGCAGGATCCGGTCCACGGGGTTGGTCAGGCCGGTGGGCGTCTCGCAGTGGACCAGGGTCGCCAGTTTGAAGGGCTTCTGGTCCCGGAGGAACCGGCGCAGGGCGTCCGGATCCAGGGGCTGGCGGTCGGGGGCCTCGAAGACGGTGACCTCGGCGCCGTAGTCCCGGGCGAAGTCGGCGAACCCGTGGCCGTACAGGCCGTTGGCCAGGGCGAGGACGCGGTCGCCGGGTTCGACCAGCGAGGCGATGGCGGCCTCGAGGCCCAACAGGCCCTCGCCGGCCAGGATCAGGACGTCGCTCTGGGTATGCAGCAGTTCCTGCAGCCCGGCGCAGGTGGCGCGGTAGAGGGCGGCGAAGTCCGGGTCGAGGTCCGAGTTGGCCACGGGGAGGGCCATGGCCTCCCGGACGCGGGGCGAGACCTCCGTGGGGCCGGGGGTGAAGACGAGCCGCTCTTCCAGGCGGCGGGCGAAGGCGAGAAGGTTCGGATCCATGGCGAATCCTCCTTGTCCTGGACCCGGGAGGGTGGTCCTGGCCCCGATAGGGCGGAAGAGGATCCGGCCCCCGGGGCCGGTCCGGTGGTCCCCATCGAACCCATGGTAGCGCACAAGAAGCGTTGCGAGGGGCATGGACGCCAGAGCGCGGGGGACTGGCCGCGCGGGGGCTTGGGGGCGGCGACTCGCCGGGCCCGTTCCAGGACGCGCCCGGTCCCATCAGGAGGTGCCGGGCCGGCCCAAGGACATATCTGGTCTGCGCAGGGACGTGTCCGATCAAGGTCCCGTCCGACCCGCCCGGTCGCTGCGGCTGGATCGGCTCGTTCGGCGTCGCGGGGGAGGTGAGGCGGATGCGTCGCTGGCTGGCGTGCGGGAGCGGGTGGTACTGGCTATACGCGGCCGCGGGGGCGGCGGTCCTGCTGCTGCTTTCCTAACATGCGGCGTTTCTCCGGTGAGAGGAGTGGTGCCGCGGTGACAACCTTCGACCGGCTGGCATCCCGGGTCTTCGATCTCTACGAGCGCCAGCAATACCGGCAGGCCCTGGATCTCCTTGACAGGGAGGGGGTCGGTCACCCGGAACAGGCCTGGCACATCGGGTATTGGCGGGTTTGTTTGCTAACGCGCCTGGGCGACGCGGAGGCCGCGTTGACCCATTTGGAGCAACTGCTCGACCAGGGCCTGTGGATTCCCGTGACATGGTTGCGCAACGACCCCGACCTGGCCGGGCTTCGGGGCCACCCGCGCTTCGAGCGGGCGGTCGCGGTGTGCGAACAACGTCAGAGCGAAGCGCAACGAATGGTCGTGCCGCGGCGCGTCCTCCTGTTCCCCGAGGGAACCGCTCTACGTCCCGAAGATACCGCGCTGAGCCAGGGCAGCGGGTCCGCCCCGCCGGGCCGGAGTTCCGCTCCGGTCCTCATCGCGCTTCACGGCAACGCCGAGAACGCCGCCAGGGCGGCGGGTTGCTGGCGCTTCGTGGCTTCCCACGGATGGGCCCTTCTGGTCCCCCAGTCGACCCAGGTCATGGGTCCGGATGCCTACCACTGGGACGATCTCGACCGGGGTGCCCAGGATGTCCGGTACCATTACCGGTCGATGCTCGACGATGCGGCTGCCCCGGGGGCTTCCCTCGATCCCAAGCGGGTGGTGCTGGCGGGGTTCTCCCGAGGTGCAGCCCTTGCCCTCCACCTCGCCCTGTCGGGGGTTCTACTTGCCCGGGGTGTCATCGCCCTTGCGCCTCACCTGACGGATTGGAGCTACATGGAAGGACTTCTGGAGCCAAGCCCTCGCAACCCAGGCCTCCGGGCCTACTTCTGGGCCGGGTCTCGGGACGAACGGGCCGTCCGCATGATTGAGGACGTGGCCAGGTGGATGGAGGCGGCGGGCCTCACGGTACAGGTCGAGATCGTCCAGGGGGCCGGGCACTTCTACCCACCCGACCTCGAGGCGCGCATCGCACCGCTGCTCGCCACATGGCGGTGATCCCCTGCGGGGCAATCTAGGAAAGGCCTGCATTTTTTGTCGAGCTGTCGGCCGCAGGTACGTCGACCGGCCCCGGGTCCCGGGTAGCCGCAGCAAGTCGAAAGGACGCCCCCATGACGGAAGGATCACCGCGCCCAACCCCTCAGGCATCGCCCGCAGCGCCCCGGAGCAGGGGGCGCCGTACGGCACCGTCGCCCCAGGCGCCGGCGGAGGCAGGGCCGGACCCGGCCGGCGGGACGCATTCCAACTCCCCGGAGGACCGCAGGGGGGCGCCGGAGGTGTCCGGTTCGGGCATCTCGGCGGCGGTGCCTGGCGCCGCCATCGCGGCGGAGGGTCCTGACGCCGGCGTCACGGGGGCGGGTCCTCGTTCCGGCATTCTTCGGGGTGCGACCATCCAGGTGGGCGGCGTGCAGCTTCACCTGGGCTTCGTTGCCATTTGCCTTTCGGAACGGGACTGCTCGCCCGCCGGGTCCATGACGGTGACGGCGGCGTCGCGCCTCGACCCCGAAGCGCGGCGCTACCGGTTGCGGGAGATCGCCCGCCGCAACCTGGAGAACACCCTGCGGATCCTGTTCTTCGCCCGGGCCCACGGAATCCGCCTCTACAGGATCTCTGCCAACATGATTCCCCTGACAACCCACCCCCTGACCGCCGACTGGCGGTGGTGGGACGAGCCGGACCTGCAGGCCACGGGCGCCCGGGTCGGCCGGGTGGCCCGGGAGGCGGGCATCCGGCTCAGTTCCCACCTGCCCGAAATCTGTGGCCTGGGCAGTGAGAGCCAGTTTCGCTGGCTTGGCGCGTACCTGGCCTACCACCGCCGCCTGTTCGACCTCCTGGATCTGGACGAACGGGCCAGGATCGTGATCCACGTGGGCGGGCGCCGGGGTCGGAGCCAGGGTCCGGGCGAGAACCGCGGGCGCGAGCGGCACCAGCGGGCTGCGGCCGGGGATGGAGCGCGGGCGATCCTTGAGAAAGCGGGGCGTCATCTGGAGCAACTGGACGGGTGGGCCCGGTCCCGGCTGGTCCTGGAGAACGACGACCGGACCGTGGACATCGCCACCACCCTGGAACTGGCGGAACGGTTCGGCCTGCCCGTGGCCTTCGATTGGCACCACCACGTCTGCTGCCCGCCGGCAGCCTTTCCGGAGCCCCGGAGCGCGGAGGGCCTGGCCGCCCTGGAGCCGCTCCTGGTCAGGACCTTTCGCCTGTGGCGGGACCGGCCGCCCAAGATCCACCTCTCCAGTCCCCGGGACGGCGCCAGCCTGCGGGCCCATGCCGACTACGTGGACCCGGCCTTCGTCAAGCCGCTGCTGGCGATCCTCCCCCGGCTGGGCGTCCCGGAGGTCGACGGGATGGTGGAGGCGAAGAAGAAAGACCTGGCCCTATTCCGGCTGGCACGGGTTCTGGGAGCAGGGACCGCGTCCCCAGGCCCGTAATCCGGCCACGTCAAGGAGTGCACCCGCAACCGAGCATGGACAGGAACCGCAACGGGAACCCGAACCGGGATGACCTTCCGGCCGAGCGCCCCGCCGGCCCGCCGATCGCTACGCCCAGCCCGGTGGAGATCCTTCCCCTGGTTCGCTCTCTGGCCGAGGCCGGCTGCCCGGTGGTGCTGGGCGGTAGCGGGCTTCTGGCCAGCCTGGGGCTGATCGACCGGGTCCGCGACTGGGACCTGGTCACCGACGCGCCGGTGGAACGGGTGATGGCCGCGGCGCCCACGTTACGGGGCTGAGAACAGCTAACGCGCTTCTTATCATTTCTGCCCCAACGTCATCAAATCTTCGCATTCCCTCCCCTCAGCTCCTCGGCCGAGCTTTGACACGGAACATATGTTCTGGTATGTTCTCCTTGGATGGTTTTGGGGGGCCTGCCCGTGCGTGTGTTGCAGGCGTACCGTTTCGCCCTCGACGCCACACCCCGCCAGGAACGGGCGTTGGCCTCCCACGTGGGCGCCCGCCGCTTCGCCTTCAACTGGGGTCTGGCGCTGGTGAAGGAGCGCCTGGAAGCCCGCGCCCGGGGTGAAGACGTGGAAGTGCCATGGACCCTCGCCGCCTTGCGGCGGGAGTGGAACCGGCAAAAGCACCTCGTCGCCCCCTGGTGGCGGGAGAACTCGAAGGAAGCCTACTCCTCCGGTCTGGACGGACTCGCCCGGGCCCTGCAGAACTGGTCGAAGAGCCGCCAGGGCGAACGCAAGGGGCGCCGGGTGGGGTTTCCCCGGTTCCGGAAAAAGGGCCGTGGCCGGGAGTCGGTGCGGTTCACCACCGGCGCGATCCGGGTGGATGACAAGAGCCACGTCGTCCTGCCCCGGATCGGGCGGGTGAAGACCCACGAGCCCACCACGGCCCTGCGCCGGCGCGTCGAAGCAGGGACGGCCCGCATCCTCTCGGCCACGGTGTCGCGGGAGGGGGGCCGGTGGTTCGTCAGCTTCACCTGCGAGGTGGAGCGGCCGCCGGGCCGCCCCCGGTTCCCCGGGCGGGTGGTGGGCGTGGACGCGGGGGTGAAGCACCTGGCGGTCCTTTCGACGGGCGTGGTGTGGCCGAACCCGCGACCCCTTGAAAAAGTCCTCCGGAAGATCGCCCGGTCCAGTCGCGCCCTGGCCCGCCGCCAAAAGGGCAGCCGAAGGTGGCAACAGGCCCGCCGCCGGCTGGCCCGGTTCCATGCGCGGGTCCGGAACCTCCGCCAGGATGCCCTTCACAAGCTAACCCACCACCTGGCGAGCACCTACGGCGTGGTGGTGGTTGAGCAGCTGCACGTGGCGGGCATGTTGAAGAACCGCCGGCTCGCCCGGGCGTTGGCGGATGCGGCCCTGGCGCAAATCCGCCGCCAGCTCAACTACAAGTGCCCCTGGCACGGGGCGGTCCTGGTCGAAGCGCCGCCCTTCTACCCCAGCAGCAAGCGTTGTTCCCGGTGCGGCGCGGTCAAGTCGTCGCTGCCGCTTTCGCAGCGCATCTTCCGCTGCGAGGAATGCGGGCTCGTGCTCGACCGGGACGAAAACGCGGCGCGGAATCTCGCGGCCCTGGTGGCCGCCGTCGCCGGGAGTGGCCCGGAGACGGAAAACGCCCGTGGACGGGATGGAAGACCTGCCACAAGGCAGGCGATCCCGGAGGAAGCGGGAAGCCGGCACCGGCGCATGGCCGGGTAAGACCGGCACCGCCGATCCGCAAGGATCGGCTGCCTGAAACAGATGACGATGTTTCAGGTAACGGATGGAGCGGCTCGTTTCGGCTGCGGGCGCCGAGACTCTACGCCAGCCGGTTCTTCCTCCGATTGACGCCGGTCCCGGGCTCTGAACCCCGCCGCCCTGTGGATCTGATCGGCGGGTTCGCCATCCGCACCGACGGCGGGATCTGCCGTCTGCCGGCGCTGGAGGGCGGGACCCGGCAGGGCGTCCCCACCGCCAGCCCCGAAGTGTGGCTGGTCGCCTACCGGCTGATGAACCGCCACGACCGGGCGGACCTTCTGGCCGGCTACCTTCGCCGCCACGGGGCCGCACCAGACCGGGTGCGCCGGCTGCTGCTCGAGCCGTTGCCCGCGGCGGTGCGCCGGGAGCTGGAGGCCTTGCTGGATCGGCGGAAACGCTTGGGGGGAGGGTCGCCCGGTGCCGGCAACGAATCGTAACGGAGGCCGCGACCTTCGATGCGCGTAGCGGGCCGCGGGGCGCCGCCCGCCCCCTCCGGCCCGTGAGGAGGTATTCCCCTTGGCAGGACTTGACTACTACCGCGTCGCCGAGCTCTTCTCCCCCGAGGAGCGCCTGATCCAGGAGGAGGCGCGTCGCTTCCTCGAGGCCGAGGCGGCGCCCCACATCGCCCGGTGGTGGGAGGAGGGGACCTTCCCGCGCCACCTGATCCCCCGCTTCGGCGAGCTGGGGTTCCTGGGGTCGAACCTGCCCGAGGCGTACGGCGGAGCCGGCGCCAGCAACGTGGCCTACGGCCTCATCATGTACGAACTGGAGCGCATCGACTCGGGCCTGCGCAGCTTCGTCAGCGTGCAGAGCTCGCTGGTGATGTACCCCATCTACCGCTACGGCTCGGAGGAGCAGCGGCGCGAGTACCTGCCCCGGCTGGCCCGGGGCGAGATCGTCGGCTGCTTCGGCCTGACGGAGCCCGACGGCGGCTCGGACCCGGGCTCCATGAAGACCCGCGCCCGGAAGGACGGTTCGTCCTACGTGATCACCGGCCGGAAGATGTGGATCACCAACGGCAACATCGCCGACATCGCGGTGATCTGGGCGAAGGACGACGAGGGCGTGGTGCGGGGGTTCATCGTGCCCACGGACGCCCCGGGGTTCCGGGCGCGGGAGATCCAGCACAAGATGAGCCTGCGGGCTTCCGTGACCTCGGAGCTCATCCTCGATGAGGTGCGGGTCGACGCGGCCCAGATGCTGCCCGAGGCCCGCGGCCTGGGCGCGGCCCTGAGCTGTCTGACCCAGGCGCGGTACGGCATCGCCTGGGGCGCGGCGGGGGTGATCGACGCCGTCTTCCACGAGGCGCTGGAGTTCGCCCGGCACCGGATCACCTTCGGCCGGCCCATCGCCGAGCGCCAGCTGGTGCAGGCGAAGCTGGTGGAGATGGTGGAGTCCCACACCCAGGCGCTCCTGATGTCCTGGCGGCTCGGCAAGCTCAAGGACGAGGACAAGCTGACCTACGCCCAGGTGTCCCTGGCGAAGCGCAGCAACGTGCGGGCGGCGCTGCGGGCGGCCCGCTCGGCCCGCGAGATCCTGGGCGGCAGCGGCATCACCCTGGAGTACGCGGCGATCCGCCACATGCTGAACCTGGAGACGGTGGACACCTACGAGGGGACGTACGACATCCACACGCTCATCGTGGGCCGCGACGTGACGGGCCTGGGGGCCTTCTAGGACCAGGCTCGGGGAGGGGGTCGACCCCGATCTTACCCCTCCACGTTCGTCAAGAGGTGGACGCCGTTCTCCTGGCAGCGGCAGGCGAGGTAGGCGTCGGGAAACGGTGCCGCTCCGGAGGCTTGGCGCTCGAGTGCGAACACGGCAGGAGGCAGGAGGTACTTGCCGGGAGTGTCATTCGTCCCCGAGCAGGCCGAAGGCGCCCTCCCAACGCCGGATGAGCCCCACAGGACAGCGCCGTGCGCCCTGTCCCAGGGGATTGTCCCGCAAGATGGCCAGCAGCAGGCGCGGGGGGAAGGGGTGCGAACTGGCCCGGATGGTGCCCCCGTTGTCGTTGATGTCGACGATGTGCACCGGCACGCCCAACGCCTGGGCCAGCTCCCGGGCGATGGCCACCGCCTCGGCCCGGCGCAGGGGCGGGAGCACCCACCCCTCGTAGGGGCTTCCGGCCCGCATCCCGTCCAGGCAACGCGCCCCGTCGCCCGCCACGTGGTAGAACACGCCGCGGATGCCCAGCGGCCGCGTCAGGGCTGCGGCGGCGGCCGCCGCCAGGATCCGCAGCCGGCCCGTCTCCGCGATGGCTACCTGCATCTTCTCCGGGACGGACAGCCCCTGCCCCCACCCCGTGGGCCGGACGTGGCGGGCCAGCAGCCGGGCGAGACGACCCGGCCGCACCTGGTGGGCGGGAATCATCCGCCCGCGGGCGGCGATCACCGCCGTCTCGCTGATGATGGCGTGGTCGCCGGGTCGCAGGTGGGGCCCGAGGTACCGGCGCAGGGCGGCGGCCAGGTCTTCCCCCCGCTGGAACCAGTGGGTGCGCACCACCACGCGCTCGAAGGCGTGCGGCCCCACCTTGACCCGGCTGATGAAGACCCCCGCGGCTTCGCCGCCGACGGTCCACGCCCCGCCGCGTCCGGCCGTCCACCGCTCGTCTTCGCGCCCGGTCGACCGCTCCCCGTCGCCGTGGTCGTCGCGGCCGTCGTCCCGGTCCGTGTCGGGATAGGGGTCGACGGGCGTGGCCGGCTCCGGCTTCGGGTAGACCGCCGGTTCCACCACCTCGGTCGGCGCCACCACCGTCTCGGGTTCTTCCCGCGGCCACCGGTCCGGCCCGACCTCCCGGCGCGGCAGGGTCGCCGGCTCGTGGCCCGGGAAGGGGAAGGGCTCGCCGGGCAGGCGCGCGGCCGGGTCGGCGCGGCGCGGGGCCGCACGGCTGCCGGCGGGGTGTCGGAGGATCCGGCCGGTGCCGCCCCGGGGTTCGGCTGCCACGGACTCCACCTCCTGCGCCGCGGCCCGTCCGGCGATGCAGGCTCCGGCCGATGCAGCCTCCGGCGGGCGCGGGTCTTACCCCTGCGGTGCGGATCGTCTTGGCTCCTGGGGTCGCCGGTCTTGCCCAGGATAGTCTGGGTTGCGCAGGAGGGTGTCATGCGCGCGGCGCGGTGCGAAAGGGGAGCCAAGGCGTCGTGGGGGGCCCGGCGCGAGGAGGCGTGACGGCGCGATTTCGCCGCAGCGGTACCATCGCAGCGGTACAATCCTTGGAAAGAAGCGGTTCGGTGTTGCGTCAGGGTTCGTGTTGGTCCGTCGCGTCCGTGCACCGGGATGCCGTCGCCGGCCGAGCCCCTCCGGCGCGGCAGGGGCGGCGGGCGTCCCGGCACGCAAGGGGCGCGGAAACGGGCGAGGAAACGGGGGAAAGGGGGAGGCTGGCCGTTGGCGGACGTGCGGCCGGCGGGCACCGAGACGGCGATCCCGAGCGGGCCGGGAGGCCCCGTGGAGGCCGTGCTCTTCGATCTCGACGGGACACTGCTCGAGCTGGACATGGACCGCTTCCTGCCGGTGTACCTGCGGCGGCTGGCGGCGTGGGTGGCGGACCTGTTCGACCCGGAGGACTTCGTGCGCCAGCTGATCCGCGCCACGACGGCGGTGATGGAGAACCGCGATCGCTCCCGCACCAACGCGGCGCTGCTCTACGAGACGCTGTGGGCGGGGCTCGACCCGGCGCGCCACCCCGGCGCGCGCCCCGATCGCCGTGAGCAGGCGCTGGCGCGCTTCGAGCGGTTCTACCGAGAGGAGTTCCCCAAACTGCAGTTCATGGCCCGACGGCGACCGGAGGCGGCCGCGCTGGTCGAGGCGGCCCGCGCCCGGGGATGGAAGGTGGTGCTGGCGACGAACCCGATCTTCCCCATGGCGGCCATCGCCGAGCGCCTGCGCTGGGCCGGGCTCGATGTCGGCCAGTTCGACCTGGTTACGGTGCTGGAGAACATGCACAGCTGCAAGCCCCAGCCCGACTACTACCTGGAGGTGGCCGACCGCATCGGGGTCGAACCCGGCCGGTGCCTGATGGTCGGCAACGACCTGCGCCAGGACATCGCCCCGGCGCGGGCCGTGGGCATGGCCGTGTACGTCGCGGAGGGACTGGTGCTCCACGAGGGGGAGCCGGGCGCGGTCGACGCGCCCCGCGGGACGCTGGGTCAGCTGCTGCAATGGATTGTCAAGAGCGACGGGAACCGTAACACTTTTGCAAACCGGCCGACCTTGCCCGGCAACAACGCCCCCCTAGAGTAGGAAGTGGCCGGAGCGGCGGGACATCCCGACGGATTGATCGGCTTGATGCGGTCCATCCCCGCCGATGCAGCCGGCCACGATCCTGACCAGGTGATCGCCACGGTGCGGCGGTCGGAACCCCCGCCGCGCGGCGCCCCGGGCCGGATGCAAGCGGAACTGCCCATCCGCTGCCCTCCCCGGGAACCCAACCGGCCCGGCTGCACACCCGCCCTCCCCGGAACCCAATCGGTGTGCGGCGCCGCGAAAGACCGTCGGCACCTGGTACGGAGCCCCGCGGGAGAACCGCGGGGTTTCTTTCTTTTTCTCGCCTTTTTCCTCGCTTGGAGGTGCATCCTAAGCCGTGCCCCGGTCCCGCCTGGGAGCCGTGGCCGGACAGGGAGCCGTGGCCGGACCGGCGAACCCGGGTGCCTCACCGAAGCCCGGCGCGGGTCGGAGGGGCGGGGGACCGGTGCGTCCGCCTGGCCGGGGACTCGGCCGCCGGGCGAGGGCCCGGTCCGGGATCCGGCGGCGGCACAGGGCCGCACGGGGCCGGTGCGGACGGGACCCGAGGCTTGGCGGCCGCCGGGAGGGCGACCGGGCCAATGGACCCGACCGTTGCCGGACCGGGCCCCGGGCGGCATCCGATGGCCCTGGGCCCGATGGTGGAGACCGCGCCCCCGGTTTAGTCTGGGGACCAGGGCAGGGGATCCGGTCGACGTCGCCGGGGGCGCAAAGGAGGCGGAGCGGTGGACTCGCTTTTGGCGGCGCGCCTGCAGATGGCCATCTCGCTGGGCTTTCACATGATCTTCGCGTCGCTGGCCGTGGGCATGCCCGTCTTGATGTTGATGGCGGAGGGGCTCTACCTGCGGCGGCGCGATCCCCGGTACCTCGAGCTGGCCCGCACGTGGGGCAAGGTCACAGCCATCACCTTCGCCATCGGCGCGGTCAGCGGCACGGCCCTCTCCTTCGAGCTCGGCCTGCTGTGGCCCGCCTTCATGGAACTGGCCGGCCCGGCGACGGGTCCCGCCTTCACGATGGAGGGCTTCGCCTTCTTCACGGAGGCCATCTTCCTCGGCCTCTACCTCTACGGGTGGAACCGGCTGTCGCCGTGGGCGCACTGGTTGACGGGCATCCCCGTGGCGGTGAGCAGCGCCGCCTCCAGCGTCATGGTGGTTGCGGCCAACGCCTGGATGCAGAACCCCGTGGCGGTGGAGACGCTGCTGGCCGAGCCCCACCGGTTCGACCCCGTGCGGGCTCTGTTCGGCAACCCCGCGTGGCCCGTGATGGCGATCCACTCGACCCTGGCCTGTTATGCGGCCACGGCGTTCATGGTGGCGGCGGTCTACGCCTGGGCCGCCCTCCGCGGTCACCGGGATCCCATGCGGCGCAGCGCCCTGCGCATGGCCATGGCCCTGGGCACGGTCGCCGCCTTGCTGATGCCCGTCACCGGCGACGCCAGCGCCAAGTTCGTGGCGACCAACCAGCCCGTCAAGCTGGCCGCCATGGAGGCCCAGTTCGAGACGGAGGCCGGCGCCCCCCTGCGCCTGGGCGGCCTGCCCGACCCGGAGACGGGCGCGGTGCCGTATGCCATCGAGATCCCCGGCATGCTGAGCTGGCTCGCCTACGGCGACACCCGGGCGGTGGTCCCCGGCCTCGACCGCGTGCCCCGCGACCTCTGGCCCAACGTGCCGGTGACCCACGTGGCCTTCCAGGTCATGGTCATCGCCGGCGTGCTGATGGTGCTGGCGGCCGCCTGGTACTGGTGGATCGCCTGGCGCCGGCGGGGGGCGGTGATGGACCACCGCGCCCTCATGCGCGGGCTCGTGGCGGCGGGGCCGCTGGGGATCGTCGCCCTCGAGGCGGGGTGGATCGTCACCGAGGTCGGACGGCAGCCGTGGATCATCCGCGGGGTGATGCGGACGGCGGAGGCGGTGACACCGGCGCCCGGGGTGGTGACCACGCTGGTGGCGTTCACGCTGCTCTACCTCCTCTTGAGCGCGACCCTGGTGTGGCTGCTCCGGCGCATCGGTCACGGTCCGGTGCCGGGGGTGACGGCGCCGCCCGGGGCGGGCGGCGATGGCGGGTCCGGATCGGCCGTGGCCACGGAGGCGTTGGCGTCGGCAAGCCCGGCCCGGTCCGGGGCCGCACCCTCGTCGGCGTCGGCCGCGCAGGCCACTACCGGCCGGGCGGGGACACCGGCGGTCCCGGATGCCACGACCATCGAGGCGGGGTTGCGCCGGCCAGGCGCCGGCACCGGTCGGTCAGCGTGCCCGGCGGTGCCGGGTGCCATGACCGCGGGTGCGGGGTTGCACCAGCGGGCCGCGGTTGCGCCCGACGGCCCCGGGCCGGGCGGCCCGTCGGGTTCCCTCGGGGCGAGGGGGGCCGGGCGGGCCGCCACGCCCGGCGTGGAGTGAGTTCGACGGGGCGCTGGGCGAGCGACGCGTTGCGCACCGGCGGGCCGGGTCGCATGCCCGGCGTGGAGTGACAGCCGGTCGGCTGCGCCTGGAGGCCGAGCAGGCAGGTGGTCTTCGTGCCGGTGGGAGTGGGCGATCCCCTGCCCGAGACGGTGGTGGCGGTGGTCCTGATGCTGGCGCTGACGGCCTACGCCGTGCTGGGCGGCGCCGACTTCGGCGGCGGCGTGTGGGACCTGCTGGCCCGCGGGCCCCGGGCCGAGGCCCAGCGGCAGGCCATCGCCCGGGCCATGGGCCCGGTCTGGGAGGCGAACCACGTCTGGCTGATCTTCGCCCTGGTGCTGCTCTTCACGGCCTTCCCGCGCGCCTACAGCAGCCTCGGGGTGGCGCTGTTCGTCCCGTTCCACCTGGTGCTGGCGGGCATCGTCCTGCGCGGCGCCGCCTTCGTGTTCCGCGCCCCGGCGGCCACGGCGGCGGGCCCGCAGCGGGCCTGGGCCAGCGTCTTCGGCGCGGCCAGCACCATCACGCCCTTCCTGTTGGGGGCCACCCTGGCCGCCGTCTCGTCCGGCGGCATCCGGGTCGATGCCGACGGCACGGTGACGGTGGACGCCGTCAACGCCTGGTTCAGCCCCTTCTCCCTGCTGGTGGGGGCGCTGACGGTGGCGCTCTTCGCCTACCTGGCCGCCGTGTACCTGACGGTGGAGACGCGGGGCGCCCTGCAGGAAGACTTCCGCCGCCGCGCCCTGGGGGCGGGCCTGGCGGTGGCGGTGCTGGCGGCGGTGCTGCTCCCGCTGGCGCCGCGCACGGCACCCCACCTGTGGGAGCTCCTGTCGGAGCGCGGTCGGCCGCTGGTAGCGGCGGGGGCGGCGCTGGCTGCGCTGTCGGCGTGGCTGGTTTGGCGACGCCGCTTCCTGCTGGCGCGGGTGGCCGCGGTGGCCGAGGTGGTGGTGCTGCTGTGGGGCTGGGCCCTGGGCCAGTGGCCGTACCTGATCTACCCCGATGTGACGGTGTTCAACGCCGCCGCCCCCGACCCGATCCTGCGCTTCGCCCTCTGGGTGACGCCCGTGGGCCTGCTGATCTTGATCCCCTCGCTGTGGCTGCTCTTCGCCGTCTTCAAGGGCGACAACCCCCAGGCGGACGAACCGGTCGGGAGCCCCCGTGCGCAGGCGGACGAAGCGGCCGCGCGTCCCGCCCTGCGGCGAGACGCAGCAGCCGCGAGCCCCGCGCCCCATGCGGACGAACCGGCCGTGGATCCCGCGTTCCAGGGGGAGCCCCAGGCGGAGCGCGCCCGAGGCGGAGCCCCCAGCGGACGAACCGGCCGCTGATCCTGCGGCCCGGGCGAACCGCACCCCAGGCGGGGGAGCCGGTGGCTACTCCCCGGCCGCCGGAGCCGGGGCGAAGCCGGGGGCGGCCGCGGCCGCGGCCGCGTTCGTCCCGGCCCGGGAATCGGCCTTGATGCCCAGATCCGCCAGCACCCGCCGGGTGGCCGGCCAGTCGATGGCGTAGTAGTAGATCCCGTTCCGCATGATCCCGTGCCCCTGCACCATGCCCCGCCGGATGCCGTCCAGGTCGGTGGCCCAGGCGAGGCGCGCCAGGGCGACGGCGTCGCGCAGGCCCATGTCCGTCTCCACGTACCGGCTGACGATGGCCAGGGTCCGGGGCACGTCCAGCAACGTCAGGTTGGCCTTGAGCTGCTTGGCCACGTCGATCAGGAACTGCTGCTGCCGGTCGGCCCGGCCGAAGTCGCCGTCGGGGTCGTTGTAGCGCTCCCGCAGGTACGCCAGGGCCAGCTGGCTGTCCATGGTGTGCCGGCCCGCCTCCAGGAAGCGGCCGTCCTGGAGCCGGAGGTCATAGGGGACGTTGACCTCGACGGGCCCGAGGACGTCGATCAGCTCGAGGAAGCCCGGCATGTCGACCCGCGCCCAGTGGTGGATGGGGATGCCGAAGTTCTGCGCCACGGTGCGGGTGGCCAGCTCGGGACCGCCGAAGGCGTGGGCGTGGGTGATCTTGTCCATGCCGTGCCCCGGGATCTCCACCAGGCTGTCCCGCGGGATGGAGAGCATCGCCACCGCCTTCGTGGCCGGATCGATGGAGAGCAGGATCATCGTGTCGGACCGCGTCTGGGCGCCCTCCTGGCGGGCGTCGATGCCGAGCAGCAGGATGTTGACCCGTTGCGCGCCGCCCGGTCCCGGCCCGGCGGGCGAACCGGACCCCGCTTCGCTCGGGACCGGGGCCACGGGTTCCGGTGGCACCGTCAGCTCGGACCCCGCGAAGTAGGCGACCGCGAGGCCGCAGACCATGGCGGTCAGGCCGACCACCCACAGCACGGTGCGGTGCAGACGGCGGCGCCGCGTTCTTCCAAAACCAACCATTTCGCAATCCCTCGCCTTGGGCCCGGCAGGAGCCGGGGCCACCATCACGAATTCCCCTGTATCGAGTGGAAAAACTTCCCCTCTCCCTGACACGCACAGAACCCGCGGTTCACACGGTGGATGGAATGGGACCCCGTCCTCCCGGGGTCGTCGGACATCACCCCGATTGTATCGCACGGGCTTCGGCGTGAACGGGTCAGCGGCAGGAAGGGCGTCCAGGGCCCGCCGGCCGCCCCGTCGTGGGCCGGGGGGACGGCGTGGGGCCGCCGGCCCGAGGCGCTCGGGGACCCCGGTGGCGTGGTCCACCGGGGCGGGTCGGTGGCGCCGTTCGTCCCGGCGCGGGGTGCGGGGCGTCCTGCCCGGGGAAGCGGCCGTGGGGTGGGGAGTTGGGGGCATGAGGCCAGAGGCAGGGGGAGCGGCAGCCAAGGGGGGACGGGGGACCGGGCATCCGCCAGCGGTCCCCGCGGAAGGGGGCGCGGGAGCCCGCGGGGCGGGTCCCGGGCGCGCCGGCCGGAGGGGCACCGGGACGCGCGGCTGGGTGGCTGCCGAGGCGGTGGGCCTGGTGGGGCTGGTCCTGGCGCTGGCAGCGGTCCATCGGCTCGCCGGATGGGTCGAGGTCTGGGTCCTGGCGTTGCCGGTTGCGGCCCTGGTCCAGCGTCGCTGCGGAGGCCGGTGGGGCGTCGCCGCGGCCGCCGTGGTGCTGGCGGCCATGGCGGTGGGGCTGGCGCTCGATCCGGGCGGCGGAGCCGGTTGGCGGCTGTGGTTGGCGGAGGCGGCGGCCATGGCGGGCACGGCGGCGCTCGCCAGAGGATCCCGCGCGCCGGGGCCGACGGTGCCACCGGCGGCGCGGGAGTCGGGAGAGGGATCCGGCGGGCCGGCGCCGGGGCAGGGGCAGGGGCGGGCGGTGGCCGTCGCGGCGGGGCAGGGGCAGGGGCGGATGGTGGCCGTGGCGCCGGGGCGGGGCGGACCTGCCAGGGCGGGGCCGGGCGGGGGAGCCGCGACCGCCGGAGCAGCGGGCGCGGCCGTGGCGGGGCCGACGCCGCCGGTGGCGTCGGGGGGACCGGATCGCGAGCCGTTACCGGAACGCGACCCCTTGGACGAATCCGAGTTGCAGGTGCTCTACGCCTGCACCCATGCGTTGAACAAGGTCACCAGCCTCGACGACCTGATCCGCGAGTTCAACGACCTGCTCTCGGCCCGGCTCGGCTACCCCTATCTGGCCCTCCTGCTGGTCCAGCCCGACGGGTCGCTGCGGATGGCGTCGGCGCCCCTCTATCCGCCGGAGGTGCAGGGGCTGGTGCTCCGCAAGGGCCAGGGCATCTGCAGCGCGGTGGTGGAGACCGGCCAGCCGGTGATCGTCGACGACGTGACCCGGGATCCCCGCTACTACCCCGGCCTGGCGGGGGCGCGTTCGCAGATCGCCGTGCCGGTGACGCGACACGGGCGGGTGGTCGGCGTCCTGAGCGTGGAGTCGCCGCAGCCCGCCGCCTTCAGCCGGCGCGACCTGCGCCTGCTGGGGGCCATCGCCGACGAGGTGGCCGTGGCCCTGGAGCGGGCGTCGCTCCTGGAACGCATCGAGCAGCAGGCGATCACCGACCCGCTGACCGGGCTCTACAACCGGACGTACCTGATGGCGCGGCTGCGGGAGGAGGGGGAACGGGCCGCCCGTTACGGCCGGCCGCTGGCGCTGCTGTTCATCGACCTCGACGACCTCAAGGCGATCAACGACCGGCTGGGTCACGAGGCCGGCGACCGGGTGCTGGTCCGGGTGGCCCGCGTGCTGCGGGAGGCCTGCCGGTCGGTGGACTACGCCGCCCGGTACGGAGGCGACGAGTTCGTCGTCGTCCTGCCGGAGACGGGACCCGAGGGGGCCATGGCGGTGGCCACCCGGATCCAGCAGCGGCTGGCGGACGAACCCAACCCCCTCGCCGCGGGCACCGGCGGGCGGGGACTGGGGGCGAGCATCGGCGTGGCCGCGTATCCTGCCGATGCCCGGGACTGGACCGAGCTGCTGCGCCTGGCTGACGAGGCCATGTACGGCGCGAAGCGCCGCGGCAAGCGACGGGTGGCGCGGTCCGGTGGCCGGGGCAAGCCGGGCGCCTCCGCGCCCGTCGCCGAGGAGGGAGGACCGTGATCGTCCCCTTGCGGACGGAGGCCGACCTGGACCGCATGCTGACGGGTTCGCAGCCGGTGCTGATCTTCAAGCACAGCACGCGGTGCCCCATCAGCGCCGCCGCCTATCGCGCCTTCCGGCGCTTCGCCGCCAGCCGGCCGGGGGCGGCCCGCTTCGGCGTGGTGCACGTGATCGAACAGCGCGCCCTGTCCGATGCCATCGCCCGGCGCCTGGGGGTCCAGCACGCCTCGCCCCAGGTGCTGCTCTGGCACCGCGGCACGGTGCGCTGGCACGCATCCCACGGCGCCATCCACGAAGCCGCCCTGGCCGCGGCCCTGGCGGGGATCACCGCGGCCGAGCGCCGGGGTCGGGCCCGGCCACGGCCCTAGGCGCCGCCTGATCGCCCGCGGGGCTCCGCCGCGGGGCCGCCCGGGGGGCGCGGGGGCCGGGGGCAGGCGGGCCGATCCGCCGAGGCTGGGGAGTCGCCACGGCGATGGCGTGCAGGGCCCGCGGCCGGGCCATCGCCGCCGCGATGCCGTGCAGGGGTGCCAGGAGGACCTGAGCCCGCCCAGGGCGAAGGCGGGCTCAGGGGTTGACCACGCGGCGGGCGAAGGGGCCGGTGCGGTGCACCAAGAGGGGCGTGGCCGCCTTCGGTCCATCCGCGTGGTGGGGCAGTCGCTGAGAGGAATTGGACGCGGGACGGACGGTCCCTGCCGTCCCGCGCAACTTTTTGCCATCCGCGGATCGGGGGTGCGAGCTGTGGAGCTGGGCTTGCAGGGCAAGGTGGCCCTGGTCACGGCGGCCAGCCAGGGGCTGGGGCGCGCCATCGCCGGCCGCCTCGCGGAAGAGGGCATGCACGTGGCGATGTGCAGCCGATCGGCGGAGCGGATCCGCGAGGCGGCGGCCGAGGTGAGTCGGCGGGCCGGCCCCGGGTCGCGAGTCGAGGCCTGGCCGGCGGACGTGGCGGTGCCGGAGCAGGTGGAGGCCCTGGCCCGGCGGGTCGAACAGGCCTTCGGCCGGCTGGACGTGCTGGTCTGCAACGCGGGGGGCCCGCCGCCGGGCGACTTCTTCGACGTCACCGACGCGGACTGGGAGAGGGCGTTCCAGCAGAACCTGATGTCGGTGGTGCGGCTGGTCCGCGCGTGCGTGCCGCTGATGGAGCGGTCGGGCGGCGGCACCATCGTCGCCATCACCTCGACCTCCATCAAGGTCCCCCTGCCGCGACTGATCCTCTCCAACGTGATGCGGGCCGGCGTCTACGCGCTGGTCAAGAGCCTGGTGCCCGATCTGGCGGCGCGGAACATCCGCATTCACACCGTGGCGCCCGGGCGCATCGACACCGCTCGCGTCCGGAGCCTGGACGAGGACCTGGCGCGCCACTCCGGCCGGACCGTGGAGGAGGTGCGCCGGAGCTACTGCCAGCAGATCCCCCTCGGTCGCTACGGGGAGCCCGACGAGTTCGCCCGCGTGGTGGCCTTCCTGGTTTCCGACGCGGCGCGCTACCTGACCGGGCAGGCGGTGTTCGTCGACGGAGGCATGATGCGGGCGCTGTAGTTGCGGTTGCCGCCGCTGGCCCGGGGAAGCCCCGAGAAGCCGTCGGGGGAGTCCCTGTCGCGCTCGTTCCCGCGGTTCGGGACGAACCGGCCCGCCCGGCTCGCCGCGCGCCGCGGCGAGCCGGGCGCCAGGGCCAGCCGCTCCCCCCGCCAGGGCTTGCTGCCGGCAGGGGGACGGGGGTGCAGGACCCGCGGAGGGGGAGGCGACGCCGGGCAGCCCGCAGGGGACTCCTCATGCAGGCCAGCCGGTTGCCGTAGGCGACCACGGAAGGGGGCCGACGACGGGTATCCCGCAGCGGGCGGCCGCGCCGCGGCGCCTGGGCCATCCTGTTGGCCATCCTGTGGATGTCAGGGCGTCGATGGGTGTTGATGTCGGCACGCGCCCTGAAGGGGTGGGACGGTGGGGTGGCCCGGATGGGGCGAAGCCGCCCTGTGGGCGCTGGTCGCGGCCAGCAGCGGGCTCTGGGGTTGTCTCGCCGGCCTGTTCATCCCCCTGGGACGCGAGGTGCTGGCCGCCGTCATGGCCTTCGGCGCCGGGGCCCTGCTGGGTGCCGTGACCTTCGACGTGCTGCCCGCGGCCCACGACCGGGGCGGGCCGGGTCCGGCGGTGGCCGGGTTCCTGGCGGGGGCGCTCCTCTTCACCCTGGTCGACTTCGCCCTCGATCGCCGCGGGGCGGCGGGCCGCAAGCGCAGCGGCGTCGAGCCGGCGGCGCCGCGGGCGCCGGCGTCGACGGGTCCACGCCAGCGGGCGATGGGGCGCGGCCTGGGGCCGACCCCAGCCGGGACCGGCGGCGCCCCAGGGGCGGGGGCTGGCGATGCCCCGGGGCCGCGGGCCGGCGCGGCCTGGGCGATCCTGGCCGGCGCGGTGCTCGACGGCATCCCCGAGGCCTTCGCCCTGGGCGTCGACCTGTACGCCGGCCGGGGGGTGAGCCTCGCGCTGGTCGCCGGCATCTTCCTCAGCACCCTGCCCGAGGGCCTGTTCGGGTCCGTGGGGCTGCGGCGCGCCGGTTACAACCCCGGGTTCATCGCGTCGATCTGGGCCGCTGTGGCCCTGGTGGCGGCGCCCGCCGCAGCGGCCGGCTTCGTCCTCGCCGAGCGGCTAGCCGGCGTCACGGAGGCGTTGATCCTCTCCCTGGCGGCCGGCGGGGTGGTGGCGATGGCCGCCGACACGCTGACCCCCGAGGCATACCGGGAGGGGGGCAACGTGGTCGGCCTGGTCACCGCCGTGGGGATGATCCTCAGCTTCATCCTGGCCGGGTAGCCCGGCCAGCGGATACGGACCGGATGCCGCCGCGACCGGCTCGGGAGGTTCCTGCCTGCGCCTGATGTCCCATGCTCCCGTGCCCATGCCTGGGCATCCGTCCAGCCGCCCACCGTCACCACCACCTGCCCCACCGGCAGGTTGTCCATCGCATCCGTCATCATGTCTGCCCGCCGGGGTTCGGGCGGTTCCGTGCGACGTCGACCCGTTCCTGCGGGGTTCGCGTGAGCGGCTCGCCCGCTGGTGGGCGGACCGCCCGGTCGTGCACGAGTCCCCCTCCCCTTCGCGAGTCGCCGGTCGCGGGTGGTGCGGCGGCGCACCCGCGTCGGCGGCGGCGCACCCGCGTCGGCGGCGGCGCGTGCCTGGCCGCGGTGGCCCTCGTTCCCGCCGGGGGAGCGCCGGGTTCGCCCTGGGCAGGATTCGTGCTCCTTTCGACCGAACCTGTCTGTTGACTCGTGTCGCTCGCCTGTATCGCCGGCGGTATCGATCGGATGGCCCCGCAGCACGCCGGGCTCCTCCGGATGATTCCGGGGCCGGGTGAAGGCGATCCGAGACCATGCCGGTACGAGGGGGGATCCGGGTGCAAGGGTTCGTGGACGGGCTGGCTGCGTTCCTCGACGCGGCCAGCGACCTGGTGTGGGGGCCGCCCATGCTGGTCCTCATCGTCGGCACGGGCCTGTTCCTCACCATCCGCCTGCGCGGGCTGCAGTTCCGCGAGCTGGGGTATGCGTTGCGTCTCGCCTTCAGCCGGCGGCAGGACCATCGGTCCGAGGGCGACATCAACCACTTCCAAGCGCTGACGACGGCTCTGGCCGCCACCGTGGGAACGGGCAACATCGCCGGCGTCGCGACGGCGGTGACGCTGGGCGGGCCCGGGGCGGTGTTCTGGATGTGGGTGACGGCCCTGGTCGGCATGGCCACCAAGTATGCCGAGGCGATCCTGGCCGTCGCCTACCGGGTGCGCAACGCCCGTGGCGAGATGGCCGGCGGGCCGATGTACGTCCTCGAGCGCGGGCTCGGGCAGCGGTGGCTGGCGGTGTTGTTCGCCCTCTTCGGGGCGCTCGCCGGTTTCGGCATCGGTAACACGGTCCAGGCGTACGAGGTCACCAACAACATCCAGCAGTATTGGGGCGTACCCTCCTGGATCACGGGGGTCGTGCTGGCCGGCATGACCGGGCTGGTGGTGATCGGCGGGATCAAGGCCATCGGGCGGGTGACGGCGTTCCTGGTGCCCTTCATGGCGCTGTTCTACGTCATCGGGGGGCTGGTCATCCTCGTCCGGCACATCGAGGCGGTGCCGGGCGCCATCGCCCTGATCCTCGGCCACGCCTTGACCGGGGAGGCCGTGGGCGGCGGCGTGGTGGGGGCCGGCGTGCGCGAGGCCATCCGCTGGGGCGTGGCCCGCGGCGTGTTCTCCAACGAAGCGGGCCTGGGCAGTGCGCCCATCGCCGCCGCCGCGGCCAAGACGGACATCCCCGCGCGGCAGGCCCTGGTGTCCATGACGGGGACGTTCATCGACACCATCGTGGTCTGCTCCATCACCGGCCTCGTGATCGTGGCGACGGGGATGTGGCAGCAGGCCGACCCCGCGACGCTGACGGGCGCCCAGCTGACTACCCGGGCCTTCGAGATGGGCCTGCCGGGACCGGGTGGGCTGATCGTGGTCATCGGGCTGATCCTCTTCGCGTACTCGACCATCCTCGGCTGGGCGTACTATGGGGAGAAGTGCTTCGAGTACCTGTTCGGGACCCGCGCCATCACCGTCTACCGCGTCCTGTGGACGGTCGGGGTGTTCGCCGGCTCGGTGGCCACCTTCGGGCTGGTGTGGGACTTCGCCGACGTGATGAACGGGCTCATGGCGGTGCCGAACCTGATCAGCCTCCTCGCCCTGAGCGGAGTGGTGGTCCGTGAGACCCGGCGCTTCTTCGAGGTGGGCCGGGAGCCGGTGGTCCCCGGCAGCGGGCAGCCCGTGACCACCGGGGCGTCCGGCGATTGAGGGGGCGTAGCCCCCGGCGCATCCCGCGATGGCGAGGGGACGGCCGCGCGGGGCGGGCCCAGCGCCCCGCGCGGCCGCTCTGGACTGCATCCCCGTCCATGGGCCCCGTGCCCGCCGCCGCACGGGGCGGGCCCAGCGCCCGGGGCGGCCGCCGCTGCCATCTCCTCTTGCGCGGAGCCTGCGATGCCCTTAGATTCGGGGCGGGGAAGCCTTCGTCCCCCAGGGGTCCCGAACCGGATCGAACCGCCCTGCGGCGACCCATCGGAATCCCGGACGCGGTGCCCAGCGTGACGCCCGCACCGCGATGCGCAGTGCGCGCATCAGCTCGTGCACCCCGACTCCCGCGGTCCCTGTGACCCGCTGGCTTTTTCCCACCGCCATGCCTCCGGTCGGTGCGTTGGCCTGCCTGGGAGGGATGGGTGCGTGCCAGGCGACCGGGCCGGCGCCGCGCCGCGGCGCCCGCGCTGACCCGGTGCGACGCCGCGGCGCCCGCGCTGACCCGGCGCGACGCCGGGGCGCCCGCGTCGACGAGCGCCGGCGACGGGGAGCGGTCCGTCTCCTCTCCGGTCCCGGGGGCGCCGGGACCGCGGCCCGGTCGGGACCCGCGGAAGCGCGGCCGGGACGCCCGCAAGATGCGGAAGGGTTCGAGGGCTCGAAGGCCGGTGGGGTGACGGAGACCTTCTGGACTGCGACCGGGCGCGGGGGCGCCGGTCGCCGGCGAAAGGGGGAGACGCATGGTCGGTCGGACGAGGTGGTTCGGGCCCCGGGCGGTTCGCGAAGAAGGCTGTGGAGCCGGGACCGGGTGCCCGCCGTCATGGAACGCGCGGCGGCCTGGCGCCCGGCCACGGTTGTGCTGGCTGGTGGTCGTCCTGCTCGGCTTCGCGGTGGCCGGCTGCACCGGTGGCGGGCAGGAGACGGCCGGCGGGGAGGCCGGTTCGTCCGAGGGGAAGGTGCTGACCCTGACCCTGGACGGGGCGAAGAATCGGGAGGCGGAGCTGCAGGTCATCGCCCAGTACCTGAAGCAGGTGGGCATCGACGCCCAGGTGCGGGTGTGGGAGTACCAGACCCTGGTGGCCGAGGCCCAGAAGGGGACGCGGCAGGCGTACGCCACGGACTGGGGCAGCTCCACGTTCAGTCCCGTGGACCTCGCGGTGCCCAAGCTGGAGACCGGCGGGCGCGGCAACTACTCCTTCTACTCCAACCCCGAGGTCGACGCCCTGTTCCGGCAGGCGGCCGCCACCACCGACGAGGGCGAGGCCCTCGAGGCCTACAAGAAGGCGCAGGAGATCATCTACCGGGATGCGCCGTGGATCTTCGGCTACTACCTGGACGCCATCGAGGCGGCGTCGACCCGGGTGAAGAACTGGCAACCCTCCATGGACAGTCGCGTCAATCTCCACGACGTGGAGCTGGAGGACGGGGACACGCTGGTGGTGGGCCTGCGCGCCGACCGCATCCTCTCCCTGGATCCGGCGGCCTACCGGGACCGAGACACCGAGACGGTGATCCGCAACATCTACGACGGTCTGGTGACCCGGACGCCCGACGGCGAGGTGGTGCCGGAGATCGCCGAGTCGTGGGAGCAGCCCGACCCGACCACCTACATCTTCAAGCTGCGCCGGGGCATCAAGTTCCACAACGGTGAGGAGCTGACGGCCGACGACGTGGTGTTCACCTTCGAGCGGATCCTGGCCGACGACGGGCTGGACGGCCAGCCCTCGCCGCGGAAGGGGCTGGTGGAGCCGCTCCAGTCCGTCGAGAAGGTGGACGACTACACCGTGCGGATGAAGCTGGCGAAGCCGTCGGCCGCGTTCCTCCAGCTCCTGGTGCACACCCAGATCGTCCCCAAGGACTACGTGGAGGAAGTGGGTAGCCGGGGGCTGTCGGAGCACCCCGTGGGGGCGGGTCCCTTCAAGTTCGTCGAGGGGAGCCTCGACGGCCAGATCGTGCTGGAGCGGTTCGACGGGTACTACGGCGGTTCGCCGGAGCTGCCGCCTGTGGGCCCGGCCAAGGTGCGGCGCGTGGTCTTCCGCATGATGCCGGAGCCAGCCACCCGCATCGCGGCGCTGAAGAGCGGGGAGGTCCACATCGTCCAGGAGGTGCCGCCGGACATGGTGGCCGACCTGGAGCGAGACCCCAACGTGCAGGTCAAGGTCACCCAGGGGACCCGGCTCTACATGATCGAGCTCAACAACAAGGTGCTCTCCGACCCCCGGGTGCGACAGGCGCTGAACTACGCCATCGACTGGGACGCGATCCTCCAGGAGCTGTACCAGGGCCACGCCCACCGCGTGGCGACGGCGATGCTGCCCAGCGGCTTCGGCTACCACGAGGGCCTCGAGCCGTACCCCTACGACCCGGAGAAGGCGAAGCAGCTGCTGCGCGAGGCGGGCTACAGGGTCGACTGAGGGACGAACCCGGCCATCGCCGGGCGGACGAATGGGACCCTCCCCGGCACCCGCGCGGCAGGTGAGCCCACCCTCGCCCGGCGGACCGACGCGCGGCGGCCGCGCCGGGGCGCGCGGCGGGCGAGGGCGGCGGGCGGCGGCGGGCGGTAACGGCGGGCGGTAACGGCGGGCGGTGACGGCGGGTGGTGGCGGCGCCCGGGCCGCGGGTGTGGCCGCCGTGGAGCGGTGGCGCTCCCGGAGGTGGCTTCGGCATGGCTTCGTCCGCGCCGCCGGCGGGCGTGGCCGCCCTGCGGCCGGGGCCGCTGCCCCCCGGCGGCCGGCTCCAATGCCAGCCGGGGACGGGGCGACCGTCGGCGCCCTTTGGGCGCGCCGGCCCGGGGACCCGCGCGGCGCGGGCCGCAGGGGACGGGAGGTGACGGGATGCGGGGCGCGTGGATCGTGCGTCGTCTGGCCATGGCGCTTCCCCTGGCGGTGGGGATCGTGCTGGTGAGCTTCATCCTCCTGCGGGTGATGCCGGGCGACCCCGTGGACATCATGCTGCGCGGCGGCGGCATGTCCAGCGAGGAGGAGGCGCGGGCCCTGGCCCGGGAGCTGGGCCTGGACCAGCCGCTGCACGTCCAGCTGGGCCGGTTCGTCGCCGATCTGGCCCATGGCGACCTGGGCGAGTCCATCCGCAGCCGCCAACCGGTGGGGCAGGTGCTGCTGGCGACCCTGCCGGCCACGGTGGAGCTGGCCGTGGCGGCGCTCGGCTTCGCCGTGGTGGCGGGGGTGGCGCTGGGCGTGCTGGCGGCGGTGCGCCGCGGCTCGTGGCTCGACCGGCTGGTCATGGCGACGGCCTCCCTCGGCATCTCCATGCCCGCCTTCTGGTTCGGCATCGTGCTGATGCTGGTGCTGGCGGTGGGCACCGGCTGGTTGCCCACCTCCGGCCGCATCGCCTCCGAGTACGCCGGCGCCGTGCCTTGGCGGACCGGGTTCCTCCTGATCGACACGCTGCTGGCGGGCAACGGGGCCGCCTTCCGGTCCGCCCTCGCCCACCTGGTGCTGCCGGCCGTGACCCTGGGCGCGGAGCTGGCGGCGGTGGTGGCCCGGGTGACCCGCTCCAGCATGCTGGAGGTGCTGGGGGCCGAGTTCATCCGCACGGCCCGGGCCAAGGGCCTCCACGAGCGGCGGGTGGTCCTGGTCCATGCCCTGCGCAACGCCCTGATCCCCACCGCCAGCGTGGTGGGGTTGCAGGCGGGGGTGCTGCTGGGCGGCAACATGATCGTCGAGACGGTGTTCGGCTGGCCGGGCCTAGGAAGGCTGGTGGTCGAGGCCATCTTCGCCCGGGACTACCCGGTGGTCCAGGGGGCGGTGATGGTCTACGCGCTGACCTTCCTGGTGATGAACCTGCTGGTCGACCTGGCCTACACGTGGCTCGATCCGCGCATCCGGGAGGCGTAGCCGGGCGGCCTGGGGCGTGCCGACGGCGGGGGTGCGGACGGCGCGGCAGGTACGGACCCCGCACGAGGGGGCGGACGAGGTCGGGGACGCTGCGCGGGGCGGTTGGCGAGGGCGACCGGCTCCCGGTCCTGGGCCAATCGAGGCCCAATCGCGCGGCCAGGGGAGGTGCCGACCGAGGCTCCTTCCTGCGGCAAGCCGGGGTCCCACCCGCGACCATCCGTGGTCCGTGCGTGCGGTCACGCCGGCGCCCGCGTCCGCGGACACCCAGCGGTCCCTGCCCGCGGCCAGGCGAAGTCCCCGCGCCCCGGCACGCCGGGGCCCGTTCCCGCGGGCCCGCGGCGGCCGCCGCCCGGGCCAGGCGAGGTCCCTGCGTGCTGGCACACCGGGGCCGTCCCCACGGGCCCGCGGTGGCCGCTGCCCGGGCCAGGCGAGGTCCCTGCCCGCAGGCGCGCCGAGGCGGCCCGGGCGGTCCGTCAAACCGGACATCCGCCGGGCCGACCTGGGGAGGGATGCGGCGCACGGGGCCATCCCAGGCGAAGACGGGACCATCACGGCCGGAGGACGACGGGCGCAGGGTGGTGGCGGGCGAGCACCGCGAACCCATGGGCGAAACCGGGGACGAGGGCTACCGGGGGCGGCAGCGACGTCGGCTGGCTGCGAGCGGCGGGAGCGGGACCGGTTGGAGAGGAGGGTCGGCCATGCCATACGGGAGGCAGGATCCGGTGCGGGGCGGGCGACGGGACGAACGGGCCTGGCACCTCCGGCCGGAGGGTGGCGTCGGGGGCGATCTGGGCGATGCGATCCGGGGGACCGGGGCGTCCGGCGGGGCGACCGTCGTCGCCGCGGCCGCCGGATTCGTCGCCGCCCCTTCCTCCGGCCCGACCGCTGCCTACCGGGTGGGAGCGGTGGCCAGGCCGGACGCGGCGCCCCAGGGGGCTCGCCCGATCGCCGACCGCCCGGCCTCCACCGTCGTCGCGCCAGGCCGGGTCCCCGGTGGCGCTCCCGCGCCCGGTGGGACCCCTGGCGCCTGGCGCCGGCTGTGGCGGCGGCATCCCCAGATGGTGGTCGGCCTGCTGGTGGTGGCGCTCTACGTGGCGGCGGCGGTGGCGGCGCCGTGGCTCGCGCCCTACGACCCCGACGACTTCACCCTAAGCGCGCGGCTGGCACCGCCGGCCTTCCTCCCCGGCGGCCACCCGGAGCACTTGCTGGGCACCGACCGGCTGGGGCGCGACCTCTTGACCCAGCTGCTCTACGGGGCCCGCGTCTCCTTGCTGGTGGGGGCGGTGGGGGTCATGGTGGCCGGCCTCTTCGGGTCGGTGCTCGGCGCGGTGGCCGGATACTTCGGGGGCCTGGTCGATCAGGTGCTCTCCCGCGCGGCCGACCTGCTGATGGCCTTTCCGTATCTGCTCTTCACCATCCTGATGATGGGGATCCTGGGGCCGGGCATCGGCAACCTGATCCTGGCCCTGACCTTCAAGGCCTGGGTCGAGTTCTTCCGGGTGGCGCGGGGCCAGGTGCTGGCGGAGAAGGCCAAGCCCTACGTCGAGGCGGCCCGGGCCATCGGGCGCGGCCACGCCGGCATCCTGGCGCGGGAGATCCTGCCCAACATCGTGCACGCGCTCCTGGTGGTGGCCACCCTGCGGGCCGGTCACATGATCCTGATGGAGGCGTCCCTGAGCTTCCTGGGCATCGGCGTCCCGCCCGACGTGCCGGCGTGGGGCTCCATGGTGGCCGAGGGGCGCGACTATCTCGGCACCGCGTGGTGGGTCTCCACCCTGCCGGGGTTGGCCGTGCTGGTGCTGGTCCTGGCGGTGAACACCCTGGGCGACGGGCTGCGGGAGATGCTGGATCCGCGGCTGCGGGTGTGAGGGGGGCGGGGACGCTGGGTCCTGTGGGGGTCGAGGACGATCCTTCCGGGCGCTCATGCGCGGTGAAGCGTCCGGTCGGCCGGCTCCGCGCCCGGGCCGCATCCGCAGAGACGCCGGTGGGCCGAAGGCGCGACGCCGGCTCACGGCGTCGACGGACCGGGCGACGGCCCGGCGGGCCCGTCACCCCGACTCCGTCGGCGGGCCAGGGCGGTGAGCAGTCCGGGCGCGGCCGTGCCGGCCACCGCCGCCAGCAGCGCCGTCGTCCACGTCAGACCCGCCGCGGCCTGCGCGTCGCCGGCCTTGGCGGTGGCCGCGGCGGCGCCTGCCTCGGAGGCCGTCCACGGCCATCGGCCCGTCCCGCTGGCCGGCGGCGGTCCCGGCGGTCCCTGGAACCACCAGACGCTGGGGACGCGCTCGATTCCATCGCCGCCGGCCACCGGCCCGGGCGGTCCGCCGGCACCGGGTCCCCCGACACCCGATGGGTCGGCGGCGCCGGGCGTCCCGGCACCGCCGGACGGTGCGCCCCCAGCCGGATCGACGGAGCCGGCGTCCGTGGGCCGGGGGGCGGCCGGCGCCCCGCTGCCGCTGCCGGCGTCGCCCCCCAGCCACGCCCCGGCAGCGGACCCGGTGGTCGCCAGCCACAGGCTGCCGAGACCGAACTCCAGCAGGAAGGCGATGGCCGCCGCGGCCAGGCTCGTGCGGGCCCCGGCGCCAAGGACCGCCGCCCAGCCCAGCCGGTCCGCCACCGCGCCGATCAGGGCGAGACCGGTGCCCGCGGCGAGCCAGAGGCCCAGTTCGGGCACGCTCGAGCCCGTGGCCGTGCCACCGGTCACGTGGGCGCCGCCCCACAGCACCCCGGCCGCGGCCGCCGCCCGGGCCAGGGCACGGCCGAGGGCCGGGACGGGCACGGGTGCCGGGCGGCGTCCCCCCAGGGGACGGGGCGCGGGCGCCTCCGCGGGCCTGCGCTCCGGCCCCCGCCATTCCGGCGCCCCTGCCGGGACGCCACCGGGTTCCCGCCGTCCCGGTGCTCCCGCCGGGACGCGGTCCGGCCCCTCCGCCCGCCGCAGAACCTGGGCCGACTCGCGTCCCGTCAGAAGAAGGGGCACGGCCCGCCAGGCCACGGCGGCCATCACCAGCAGGCCCAGGTACCCCACCAGCGGGTAGACCCGCGTCACCAGGTTGGCGAAGCCGACGAAGCTGCCGGCGAAGGCGACGCCTCCCAGGGCCAGGACCGTGGTGGCGTAGCCCGCCCGCTCGGGGGAGCGCAGGCGCGCCGCCACCCCGTACAGGGAGGTGACGGCGGTGGTGAACACCTCGAGCCACAGGATGACCGCGTAGGCCGTGCCCAGGACGGGGCCGAAGCCGCGGGCGAGGGCGAGCATGGGGACCTCGACGCGGGCGGTGGCCGGCAGGCCGGCCCACACGGCGAGGTGCAGGGCCAGGGCGGCGAGCCCCAACCCCGCGCCCCCCAGCAGCCCGCCGGCATGCAGGGTGGCCGGACGCTGCACCTGGGCGCCCAGCGGGGCCAGCACCGGCATGGCCAGCAACAGGTTGAAGCTGGCGTAGAGCACGGCCGCCAGCGGCCAGAAGGGCGCGGCCCCGGCCACGCCGGTGCCGCCGGGCGGGGTGGCCGGCCAGCCCTCGCGCACGAGCACCCCGGCGCTGACGCCGAGCGCCCCCACCATCAGGACGGGCGCCACCAGGGAGGTGACGGCCGTCACCCCCCGCAGCCGGAAGAGCACCGTCACCGTGGCCGCCGCCGCCATGACCAGCCCGCCCAGCCACCCGGGCCACCCGAACTGCTCCCGGAAGATGGCGTTGGACCCGGCGATCATCACGGCGGTGCCGGCAAACAAGAACCCGGTGATCACCCAGTCGGCCAGGGCGCCCAGCCATCGACCGCCCGCCGCCCGGACCAGCTCCTGGTGGGATTCGGCGCCCGTGGCCGCGCCGAGCCGCATGATGGCCACTCCGAAGGCGGCGAGCAGCGCGGCGACCCCCAGGAGGCCCAGCGTGCCCCACCCGTCGTAGGCGGTGAAGAACCGCAAGATCTCCTGGCCCGAGGCGAATCCCGCTCCCACCACGGTGCCGATATAGGTGGCGGCCACCCGCAAGGGACCGAGGGCCGTCCGCGGCCGCGTTCGTCCGGACGAACCGGCTGCGCCCTTCGGTCCGCCCATGCCGGGGGACGAACCGGCCCCGCCTCCCGGCGCACCGGCCGGGTCGCCGGCCTCACCGGTCCAGCCGCGCTGCCTTGGCAAGGCTTCCATTCCTCCGATCCGTGCCAGGATGACCGCCCGTCGGCGGTGAAATCCAGGGAACCGAGTCGTGGGACGGAGCACCCGTCCTGGAACCCGAGGAGGGAGGTCCGTTGGCCGTGCTCCCTGCCCCCTGGGGTCCGCGCCTGGAGGCCCTGTTCGGCACTATGGTGGCCTGGCGGCGCCATCTCCATCAGCATCCCGAGCTGTCCTTCCAGGAAGTCGAGACGCCGCGCTTCATCGCGGAGCGGCTGCGGGAGGCGGGCATCCCCGTCCGCACCGGCGTCGGCGGGCGGGGGGTGGTGGGGGTGATCGAGGGCGCCCGGCCGGGCCCGACGGTGGCCCTGCGGGCCGACTTCGACGCACTGCCGATCCAGGACGAGAAGGACGTGCCCTATCGCTCCCAGGTGCCCGGCGTCATGCACGCCTGCGGCCACGACGCCCACACGGCGACTTTGCTGGCGGTGGGACGGGTCTTGATGGAAGAACGCCGCCGCCTCCGGGGCCGCGTGGTGCTGATCCACCAGTTCGCCGAGGAGGTCGCGCCGGGCGGCGCCAAGCCCATGATCGAGGACGGGTGTCTGGACGGGGTCGATGTGATCTTCGGCACCCACCTCTGGACCCCGCTGCCCGTGGGGCGGGTCGGCTACTGCCCGGGTTACGCCATGGCCGCCGCCGACCGCTTCGAGATCGAGATCCTGGGCCAGGGCTGCCACGCCGCTGCTCCCCACCAGGGGGTCGACCCCATCCTGGTGGCGGCCCAGGTGGTCACGCAGCTGCAGCAGGTGGTGGGGCGGATGGTCGACCCCCTGGAGCCGGCGGTGGTTTCGGTGGGGACGCTGCACGCCGGCACGGCCTTCAACGTGATCCCTGCCACCGCCACCCTGACGGGGACGGTGCGGACCTTGAGCCCCGCGGTGCGGGACCGGATGGAGACCCTGCTCGAGCGGCTGGTGCGCGGGACCTGCGAGGCCCACGGGGCCGGGTATCGTTTCAAGTACGAGCGGGGCTATCCGGCCCTGTGCAACCACGAGGACATGACGGCCTTCGCGGCCGAAGCCATCCAGCGTTACGCCGGCGCGGAGGCGGTGGAGCGGGTGGCGCCGGTGATGGGCGGCGAGGACTTCGCCTACTACCTGCAGAAGGTGCCGGGCTGCTTCTTCTTCACCGGGGCAGGCAATCCCGAGGTGGGCGCCTCGTACCCCCACCATCACCCGCGCTTCGACATCGACGAGCGGGCCATGCTGGTGGCGGGCCGCGCGCTCTTGGCGGTGACGCTGCGGTACCTCGTGGGGGATGAGGAGCTGGAGCGGGGGATGGCCACCGGCTAACCCCCCGGGGCCTGGAAGCGCCGCAGCCTCGCGCTCCAGCGGACCGGGACGGTGCCGTGATCGCTCCCTCCGCAAGGGGCGTTGCGCTTGCGCTCGGGTGATCGTGCAGTTCTGGGCTGCGCTCACCCCGCCGCCACGCGCCGACTACGAGCCCTCGCGGATGACACGGAACATCCAGTGGACGATGCCAACGGACAGCGGCAGCAGCACGAACACCATGGTGAATAGACCGATGACCAGAAAGTCACCGCCGTGAAGACGACAAACACAAGGCGATGTTTCACCGACCTCACCACTTCCTGCGCCGCATGGGAGCGGGGTCCCGGTCCCTTTAAGGAAGCCCTTCGCTGGGCGAGCCTGGGCATCCTTCTTTGTGTGCAGCCTCCCAGCGCGCCTTGAGCTCAAGGGAGCCACACGGCCCGCTTACCAACACGCTTTCGGTCATCGCGGTCGGTCAGGTGAAGGCATCGCGTCGTGGCCGTACCCGGCCGGCTTGCCACTGCGGCTCGGTCTGAGGGCGGGGCTCAGGAGGGTCCCTGTGTGAGGACGAGGGCGTGGGGGCAGAGGCCTGCGTCCATCACCGGGGCCGGGCCCGGTTCTACCCGCTTGAGGGTGCAGGTGCCCCGGCGGTTGTAGGGGCAGGCGCGGGCAGTGCAGAGGGGCTGGCGCGCCGCCGTTCGGGCCTGGCGGCTGCGGACGGACGCGGCCACGGAGCGCTGCCACGGAAGCCAAAGGCCGGGCAGCGGCGCAGGCGCCGGCTCGAGTCGGAGGGCAACTTCCATGCCCTCCGGCGTGTCGTCCTCCGGCCTGCCGGTTCGCCGGGAAGGCGGCGCGACAGCCGGGTCATGGCCGGAAGCGGCAGCGGAGTCGAGGCGTCGGGTGGTCCCCCGCTTCAGCCCCGGGACGGTAGATTCGGCTTCCGGGGCGGCCTCCCGCTCGGGGGCGCGGGTGGCCGGGTTCGGCAACGCGATGGGTGGCGGGCCGGCGGGCGGGACCGGGCCCGGCGCCCCCGCCTCCACCTCAGGCCTCATGGTCCTGTCCATCGTCTTCGGATAGGAAAGGTGCACGGGGCTCCAATCCGGGGCGCCGACCGTCGCCGTTGGAAGAACGGGCAGCAGGAGTCCCCGTGGGACCGGTGTCCAGCCTCGGCGAGGGTCGCGACTCCCATTGGGGCCGGAGGCGGTACCGGATTAGGGACATGGGGTCGCAGGTCGGGATTGCCATAAAATGGCTGATATGTTACCCTACGCGTAGGCCCTTGCGGCCGGTTCCTCTCTATTCCTGTTCACCGTAGGGGGTGATGGCGGTGACAGAGGTCGCGGCCACCCGGGATCCCGGGCCGCCATCGGAGTCCTGGCTCATCCTGCAGAGGCTCGAGGACCTGAGCGCCCAGGTCAAAGACCTCCGGCAGGACATGAAGGAGCTTCGCCAGGACACGCGGCAGGAGCTCGATAAGATGTCCCGTAGCCTGGAGTTCTACCGCCGTGACCACCGCGTCGTTCTTCTGGCCATCCTGGGCACGTGGGTGACGCTCTTCAGCACCATTGTGGGGCTGTTCTTTCGCGTGTGAGGTTTCCACCCGCGTGGCCGGCCCCGCGGGTGATCTTGCGCCGGTCACGTCGCGGCAGCTCATCCGCTCTAGCCAGTCTGCCGCCGCCGCAAACGGCACTTGCGTGCACAGCGGAAGCCCGAACACCCTCGGGTTTGCTGTGGATGGAACGCAAGCTGCGGACCCGGCGAGTGCAGGCGATCGACGCCCAGCGCAGCCAGACCGTGGAGCCCGGATTCGGGCAGATCAAGACCGTGGGAGGCGCCGACCGGTTCCTCCGCCGGGGTCCTACGGGCGACCGGAGTCATTGGAGTTGCTCTTTCGGTCCAGGCCCGCCCTCCTGCAGGAACAGCGCGTGGGGGCAGACGGCAGCCTCCATGACCCCCACCGGAGCCGGTTCCACCCGGTCGAACTGGCAGACCCATTCCCGGTTGTAGTAGCAGGCCCGCGTGCGGCAGAGGGGGCGGTAGGGGCCGGCGGCCGCGGCTAGCCCGGGAGCAGCTTCCTCGGCGGCAGGTGGGAGCCGCCGCCGGAACAGCTCCACGTACCGCTGCCAGGGATGAACCCAGCCCACCGGCCATTCGGGTGTGGACCCCCCAAAAGGCCGGCCGGTCCGGGACCGGGGTCGCCGCGGGGAATCAGATTCCGGCCGGGACATGGATCTTCCGCACCTTGTCCTGGAGCTTCAAGATGGCGTGGACCAGCGCCTCCGGCCGCGGCGGGCAGCCGGCCACGTAGACGTCCACCGGGATGATCTTGTCCACGCCGTCGACCACGTTGTAGCCCTGGTAGTACGGCCCGCCGTTGGTGGCGCACGCGCCCATGGAGACCACGAACTTCGGCTCAGCCATCTGGTCGTAGAGGGTCTTGACCACGGGGGCCATCTTCTCCGTCACGGTGCCGGAGACGATCATCAGGTCCGCCTGGCGGGGCGAGGCGCGGAAGACCGATCCGATCCGGTCCAGGTCGGTACGGGTGCCGCCGGCGGCCATCATCTCGATGGCGCAGCAGGCCAATCCGAAGAGCAGATACCACAGGGAATTGGCCCGCCCCCAGTTGACCAGCTCCTGCAGGCGGGCGGTGACGATGCCGGGCAGCCACTGCCACACCCCCGGGATCCGCATGGAGGGGTGGGTGTCAAGGCGCCGGATCACGTCGGGTTCCAGCTCGTCCGCCTGGGAGAAGCGCGGCCCCTCGCCGGCCGGGGCGCCGGTCACCTCAGGCTCGGGGCTCTGGGCGGTGATGGCCCGCGCCCGCGCCTGGCGTTCCCGGGTTTCCTCCGAGGCGGCAGGCCGGGCACCCTGGCCGCTGACGGGGGTGGGGTAGGGCTTGGATTCGGCTCGGCGCACGGCGGCGCGGAGGTCACCGGAGCCGTCATCGGCGGTGGAACGGGTCGTGGGAGCGCGGCTGCCTTGACCAGCCGGGGAACCAGCCGTGGCGGCGCCGGGGCCGCCTTCGGCGCCGGCGCCCGCTGCGGTCCGGGTGCCGGGGCCCGTTGCCTTTGGGCCGTCACCATGGCGGTCCCTGCCGTCGCTCGCGTTGGTGGGAGGCGCGGAGGTACGGTCGCCGTCCTGGGGCATCGGATCACCCCGCAGTCCATCAGGGTGCTGACGAATTCGGCCCTGCGCCTGGTAATCTCCGGCGCTGCAGTCGGCGCTCGCGACCGCGGCTGCGGCCGCAGGTGCGGTCGCGAGAGGAGGTGGCGCGCCCGGCAGTCCCCGCCCTGGGCTCCTGGGAGCCCCGCGCGCAAGCGTGGGAGACCAGACCTGCCGTCCCTTCCGAGTATGGCCAGAATGGGACAATGCCTTGCGGGGACAGGTGCTCTACGGGACGAACCGGAAGAACCGGCCGCACCGCCACGACGGTGCCTGTCGGCGCGGTGGCGAGAAGGGGGTCGACAGATCGCCTCTGGCGCGCTATCGCAAGGAAGAAGGCTTTGAGTAAGAAAATCCTGACGCCTCCTTACCCAAGGGGTTTGATCTTGCGGAGGTGACGACCTGGCTGCCGCCGCAATGACGCTCGCCCTCGATCCGGCGACGTACCGAGGCGCCAAGGGGGGTGGCTCGTCACCCCCCTGCAGCCAGACCGGGGTGTCCGGAGAGGCCTCCTGCCCCCGCCCCGAGCACCGGGCGGACGTCGACAGGGACCGCCTCAACGGGAAGCGGGCCTGAGGTCCGGGTACCCCTCGGCGGCTCCCTCACCGCCACCGTGGCCTTCACCGGCTCCCTGGCCCTTCCCCAGCGCCTTGCGTACCGCCGGCGCCACCTTGGTGCCCAAGAGCTCGATGGCCCGCAGCACCTTCTTGTGGGGCAGGGTGCCCACCGTCAGCTGCAGCAGGAACCGGTCGTGGTGGAACAGCTCGTGCTGGTAGAGGATCTTCTCGATCACCTCCTCCGGGTTGCCGACGAAATCCGCGCCGTGCAGGGACCGGGAGAACTCGAACTGCTCCCGCGTCAGCGGCCCCCAGCCCCGCTCGCGCCCGAGCCGGTCCATGACCTCCTTGAAGGCAGGGAAGGCGGTGTCCGCCGCGTCCTTGGAGGTGTCCGCGATGAAGCCGTGGGAGTTGATGCTCAGCCGCGGCACGGGGTGGCCGGCCTCGCGCGCCGCCTGGCGGAACAGCTCCACCAGCGGCCGGAACCGCGCCGGGATGCCGCCGATGATGCCCAGGGCCATGGGCAGGCCCAGCCGCCCCGCGCGGACGGCCGACTCGGGGGTGCCGCCCACGGCGATCCACACCGGGATGGGGTTCTGGATCGGCCGTGGGTACACGCCCCGGTCGCGGATGGGCGGCCGAAACCGCCCCGACCAGGTCACCCGTTCCGACTCCCGCAGCTTGAGCAGGAGGTCCAGCTTCTCCTCGAACAGGGCGTCGTAGTCCCTGAGGTCGTAGCCGAAGAGGGGGAAGGACTCGATGAAGGAGCCGCGCCCCACCATGATCTCCGCCCGCCCGCCGGAGATCAGGTCCAGGGTGGCGAACTGCTGGAACACGCGCACCGGGTCGTCCGAGCTCAGCACGTTGACGGCGCTGGTCAGGCGGATGCGGCGAGTCCGGGCCGCCGCCGCGGCCAGCACCACGGCAGGGGCCGAGACCACATAGTCCGGGCGGTGGTGCTCGCCGACGCCGAAGACGTCGAGCCCCACCTGGTCGGCAAGCTCGATCTCCTCGAGGAGGCGCCGGATGCGCTCCGCCGGGCTGATCAGCTGCCCGGTCTCGGGGTCCACGTTGCGCTCGCCGAAGCTGTAGATGCCGATCTCCAAGGCTAGCCCTCCCTCGTGCGGGCTTCTGGCAGGAGGGTGATCCTCCGCCGGTCCTTTTGAACATCAAGTTACTTTAGAAAAGTAAGGTAACGCAAGGCCCGACCGCCGGTGCCGTTCTCCGGCGGGCGACGCCATCGCCGGGTACGCCGGGGGGCCCCCTACCGCGACGAACCGGCGGCCGTGGCGCACCGCCCGCGCCGCGGGGCGGCGAGGGCAGGGGATCGGATGCGATCTGCGAACACTTGCAGCAGGTCGCCGTGCCCGGGGGCCCGGGCCGGTTCGTCCCGGCGGGTGGCGGAGACCGCCGTCAGGAGGCGCCGCCCCGAGGACGCCACCCCGGTGCCGCGAGGCCGCCGAGAGGAGGAGATGCCCCGGTGATGAGCGCGCTGGCCGCCACGGACCCCGAGATCCTCCGCTGGATCCGGGAGGAGCACCGCCGCCAGCGGGAGACCCTGGAGCTCATCGCGTCGGAGAACTTCACCAGCGCCGCCGTCCTGGAGGCCATGGGCTCCGCCCTCACCAACAAGTACGCCGAGGGCTACCCCGGCCGCCGCTACTACGGCGGTTGCCAGTTCGTCGACGAGGTGGAGGAGCTGGCCCGCCACCGGGCCTGCGCCCTCTTCGGTGCCGAGCACGCCAACGTGCAGCCCCACTCGGGCGCCCAGGCCAACATGGCGGTCTACTTCGCCACGCTCCAGCCCGGCGACACCATCCTCGGGATGGACCTGGCCCACGGCGGCCACCTGACCCACGGCAGCCCGGTGAACTTCTCCGGCCAGCTCTATCGCGTCGTGGCCTACGGGGTGGACCCCGAGACCGAGCGCATCGACTACGACCAGGTGGCACGCCTGGCGCGGGAGCACCGGCCGAAGCTCATCGTGGTGGGGGCGTCGGCCTACCCGCGGGTCATCGACTTCGCCCGCTTCCGCGCCATCGCCGACGAGGTCGGGGCCAAGGTGATGGTCGACATGGCCCACATCGCCGGCCTGGTGGCGGGTGGCGAGCACCCGAACCCGGTGCCCTTCGCCGAGTTCGTCACCTCGACCACCCACAAGACCCTGCGCGGCCCACGGGGCGGGTTCGTGCTGTGCCGCGCCGGCGAGGCGAAGGCGCTCGACAAGGCGGTGTTCCCCGGCATGCAGGGCGGGCCGCTCATGCACGTGATCGCCGCCAAGGCCGTGTGCTTCTACGAGGCCGCGCAGCCCGCCTTCCGCGCGTATGCCCGGCAGGTGGTGGCCAACGCCCGCGCCCTGGCCGAGACCCTGGCCGCCGAGGGGTTGCGCCTCGTCAGCGGAGGCACGGACAACCACCTGGTGCTGGTCGACCTGCGCCCCCTGGGCGTCACCGGGCGCGAGGCGGAGCAGGTGCTGGAGCGCGTGGGCATCACCGTGAACAAGAACGCGATCCCCTTCGACCCCCAGCCGCCCATGGTCACCAGCGGCATCCGGCTGGGCACCCCGGCCCTGACCACCCGTGGCATGGGGGAGGCGGAGATGCGGGAGATCGGCCAGCTCATCGCCGCCGTCCTGCGGCACCGGGACGAACCGGCCCAGCTGGAGCGGCTCGCCGACCGCGTGCGCGAGCTGGCCCGGGCCTTCCCGCACCCCTCGGGCGCGACGGCGGCCGAGGCGGCGACCCCGGCCTCCGCGTAGGAACGGGTCCCACGGCCGCGGTGATGGCCCGGACCACCGGCCGGGGCCGGCCCAGGCCGACCCGGGCCTCGCCGCGAAGCGCGGTTCCCCGTGCGGCCGAGCCGTGGCGGTTGCCTCCCTGAGCCGCCATCGTCGGCGGCGGCATGCGGTGGGCAGACTGGGCATCCGGGAGGGAGAGGGTGACCGCAGCAGCCCGCGTCGACGTCCACAGCCATCTGCTGCCGGGCCTGGACGACGGCGCCGCCGATTGGGACGAGGCCCTGACCCTGGCCCGCACGGCCGTCGCCGACGGTACGGCGCAGTTGATCCTGACGCCCCACGTCTACCCCGAGGTCTACGACAACCGGCCCGAGACCATCCGCGGCCTGACCGCGGAGTTCCAGCGGCGCCTCGACGCGGCGGGCGTCCCGCTCCGGGTGCGGCCGGGCAGCGAGGTCTTCCTCGTGCCGGAGACGGCGCGGGCGTGGCGGCGGGGTGAGCTGGTGCCGCTGGGCGGCGAGGGGCCGTACGTGCTGGTGGAGTGGAACATGATCGCGTTGCCGCCCTACGTCGAGGGGGTGCTCTTCGAGCTGCAGGCGGCGGGGGCGGTTCCGGTCGTCGCCCATCCCGAGCGGTACCTTCCCGTGCAGCGACGGCCGGAGTGGCTGGTTCCGCTGGTGGAGCGGGGGGTGTGGCTCCAGATCACGGCGTCCGCCCTCCTGCGACCGCGGCGGGACCCGGTTCGACGGACGGCGGAGTGGCTGGTGCGGCGGGGGATGGTCCACCTCATCGGCTCGGACGCCCACAATGCCCATCGCCCGCCGCAGCTGGCCGAGGCCTACCGGGAGCTCGGGCGCCTGCCTGGCGGTATGGAGACCCTGGCGGTGGTCGAACGGGCCACGGCCGCGGTGCTGGCCGGCGAGCGGATCGACCTGCCCCGGCCCGCGGTGCGGCGGCGACGGCGGTTCTGGCTCTGAGGCCGCGACGGCCTGTCACAACGCAGCCGGTTGCTCCCGGACCTCGAGGACCCGGTTGCCCTCGCCCAGGACCACGACGCGGCCGCGGAAGCCGGGGATCTCGTCCGGCGTCAGGTGAGCATAGGCGATGACGATGACCCGGTCCCCCGGGTGGACGAGCCGGGCGGCGCCGCCGTTGGCCGCCATCACGCCGGAGCCGGCGGGACCGGGGATCACGTAGGTCTCCAGGCGGGCCCCGTTGGTCACGTCGATCACCTGGACCAGTTCCCCCGGCAGGATGTCCGCGGCGGCCAGCAGCTCCCGGTCGACGGTCAGGCTGCCCACGTAGTGCAGGTTCGCTTCGGTGATGGTGCCCCCGTGCAGCTTGGCCCGCATGAAGGTCCGGAGCACGGCCGGTTCCCCCTCCCGGGATGGCGTTCTCGCCCGCCGTGGCGGCGGGGATGCGCGGAGCGGCGGGAGGCCCGCGACGGGGACGCCACGGCCGCCCGCGACGGCAGGCCCGGCCGGCGCGCGGCGCCAGGGCCGTTGCGGGGCGCGGTCGCCGCGCGGCGGCGCGGTTGCCGCTGGGCAACAATGTACCACGGGGCCGGGCCCATGGGGTCTGCGGAGGAAGGGGTGTCCGGTGCGCGATGGCCTACTGGCTGGTCAAGACCGAGCCGGCGGTCTACAGCTACGCCGACCTCGAGCGGGAGGGGACGGATTACTGGGACGGGGTGCGCAACAACCTGGCGCAGAGGTACATGAAGGCCATGCAGCCCGGGGACCTGGTGCTCGTGTACCACACGGGTGCGGAGAGACAGGCGGTGGGGGTCGCGGAGGTGGTGCGCGCGGCGTATCCGGATCCCACCGACCCCAGCGGGCGCTGGGTGGCCGTGGATCTCAAGGCGCGCCTGCGCCTGCCGCGGCCGGTGACCCTGGTGCAGATCAAGGCGGACCCGGCCTTCAAGGACTGGGAGCTGGTGCGAAACCCGCGCCTCTCGGTCATGCCCGTCCCGGAACCGCTGTGGGAGCGCATCATGCGCATGGCGGGGCTGGGGTCGGTGTAGGGGTCAACCGGAGGCGGTCATCCCGGCCGGTTCGTCCGGCTCGTAGGCCTCGAGCCACTCGATCACCCGCCGCGTGATCTGGCTCGGGGTGGACGAACCCGCCGTGACGGCGACGCGGCGCGCGCCCTTCAGCCACGCGGGGTCGATCTGCTCCGCGCTGTCCACCAGGTAGGCCGGCTTGCCGGCGATCTCCCGCACCACCTGGACCAGGCGGTTGGAGTTGTTGCTGCGCGGGTCGCCCACGACGATCACCACGTCGGCGTCGCGGGCCTGGCGCACGGCGGCCTCCTGGCGCAGCTGGGTGGCCAGGCAGATCTCGTTGTGGACCTCGGCGTGGGGGTAGCGCTCCAGCACCGCGCGGATCAGCGCCTCGGTGTCCCACTTGCTCAGGGTGGTCTGGGTGACCACGGCGACCCGCGGCGTGGTCGCCGGGTCCAGGGGCAGGGCGTCGAGGTCGTCGACGGTCTCGATCAGGTGCACGTGGCCGGGCGCCTCGCCCATGGCGCCCTCGGGCTCGGGGTGGCCCTTCTTGCCGATGTAGATGATCTCGAACCCTTTGGCCACGCGGTCCTTGATCAGCTCGTGTGTGCGGGTGACGTCGGGGCAGGTGGCGTCGATCCAGGTCAGCCCCTTCTCGATGGCCCGCCGCCGGACCTGGGGCGCGATGCCGTGGGCGGTGAAGATCACCGTGCCGCGGTCCACCTGTTCCAGCAGCGACAGGCGGTCTTCGCCGTCGAGCGTGTGGACGCCCTCCCGGGCCAGCTCCTCCACCACGTGGCGGTTGTGGACGATCATGCCCAGGATGTAGATGGGCCGGGGCAGCGTGGGGTCGGCGGCGGCCCGCCGCGCCAGCGCGATGGCGTCGACCACGCCATAGCAGTAGCCGCGGGGCGAGATCTTGATGACTTCCATGGTGGGCGGCCTCCTCTTCGGCCCAAGCGAGCACCGTTGGGCTCCTGCCGTGGCGGTGGCGCGGCCCGGCGGTCCGAGGACCTCGCCCCCAGTATAGGGGAAAGGGGCGGGGAGAGAATACCGCCGAAATGCCGCGGAAATGCGGCGCACGACCGGGCGCCGCGGGGACGTCGCCGAGCAGGCCTTGCAGACCGGCGCGCTGTTGTGTTACCAAGGAGGAGGCTGCAGCCCATCGTTCCGGCGAGTGCCCACAACTGGAACCGGCAGGCTCCGCAGGCCGGTTTTTTGTTTCCCCCTGGAACCCCAGGGTCTCCGATGCGGGCCTTGAGGGGCCCGCTCCCAGTCGCCTCCTCTCCATGCGAGGTCGCGCCCCATCCGGCACTGCCCTGCCTTGCTCGCCGGAATGGCCCACCATGACAAGCCACGGGGAGGTGAGCCGACGCGTGGCCCAGATCGTGGTGGACGACGTCTACAAGCTGTTCGGGCCACGCCCCCACGAAGCCCTCGCCCTGGCGCGCGCGGGCCGCTCCAAGGACGAGATCCTGCGGCGCACGGGCCACACCCTGGCGGTGGCGGGGGTCAGCCTGGCCATCGAGAAGGGCGAGATCTTCGTCATCATGGGGCTCTCCGGCAGCGGCAAGTCGACGCTGCTGCGTTGTCTCAACCGCCTCGTCGAGCCCACGGCGGGCCGCATCCTGCTGGACGGAGAGGATGTCACCGCGCTGCCGCCGCGCGCCCTCTTGCAGCTGCGGCGGGAGCGCTTCGCCATGGTGTTCCAGCACTTCGCCCTCCTCCCCCATCGCACCGTCCTCGGGAACGTGGAGTACGGCCTGGAGGTCCGCGGCGTCGACGCGAGGCGGCGCCGCCAACGCGCCCTGGAGGCGCTGGAGACGGTGGGCCTGGCCCAGTGGGCCGACAGCTACCCGGGGGAGCTGTCCGGCGGCATGCGACAACGGGTGGGCCTGGCCCGGGCACTGGCCACGGATGCGGACATCCTGCTCATGGACGAGGCGTTCAGCGCGCTGGATCCCCTGATCCGCCGCGAGATGCAGGACGAACTGCTCCAGTTGCAGGCGGAGCTGCAGCGCACCATCGTCTTCATCACCCACGACCTCAGCGAGGCCCTCAAGCTGGGGGACCGCATCGCCATCATGCGAGACGGCCGCGTCGTCCAGGTCGACACGCCCGAGGGCGTGCTGGCGCGACCGGCCGACGATTACGTGGCCTCCTTCACCGAAGACGTGGACCGGAGCAAGGTGTTCACGGCGCGCACGGTCATGCGGCGGCCGGAGACGGTGCGGGAGAGCGATGGCCCCCGGGTGGCGCTCCGCAAGATGGAGGAGCTGCAGCTCTCGTCGGTCTTCGTGGTGGACCGGGAGCGGCGCCTGCGGGGTCTGGTGACGGCGGACGACGCGCTCGAGGCGGCCCGGCGAGGGGAGCGGACCCTGGCTGCGGTGGTCCGGCGCGACGTCCCCACGTGTTCCCCCGAGACCACCCTCAGGGACTTGATCCCGGTCATCGCCCGCAGCGCGTGGCCCGTGGCCGTCGTCGACGAGCGGGGCCGGTTGGTCGGCCTGGTCGCCCGGGTGCAGGTCCTCGCGGGCATGGCCGGGGAGGTGGCGGTCAACCCGCCCGAGGGCTCCGGCGAGCCGGCGCAGGCCCACGGTCGCGACGACGGCGCCTCCACGGCCGGAGGGCGGAGCCAGTCCGCCGACGGCGGCGCCGGGCAGACGCGGGAAGGAGGGGATGTATCCGTTGCCGGTGGGGATCGGTGAGATCGACGTGCCGCTGGGGGAGTGGGTGGAGGCCGGGATCTACTGGTTGCTCGACGCCCTGGACCCCGTCTGGGACGCCCTGGCGCAGGGTGTCAGCGGTCTGGTGGATGCGACCACCACGCTACTGGTCGGCAGCCCTCCACTGCTGGTGATCGCCGTGCTGGCCACCCTGGCCTGGTGGCTGCGGGGACGGGGCTTCGGGCTGTTCGCCGCGGCCGCGTTCGTCCTGGTCGCGGCGATGGGCGAGTGGGAGCCGGCGATGCAGACCCTGGCCTTGGTGCTGGCGGCCACCGTGATCGCCGTCGCGTTGGGCATCCCCCTGGGGATCGCCGCCAGCCGGTCCCCCTGGCTGCGGGCGGTCCTGCGGCCCGTGCTGGACCTCATGCAGACCCTGCCGGCCTTCGTCCACCTGCTGCCGGCGGTGCTGTTCTTCGGCGCGGGCGTGGTGCCGGGCTTGCTGGCCACGGTGGTCTTCGCGGTCCCGCCGGCGATTCGCCTGACGGACCTGGGGATCCGCCAGGTGCCGGCCGACGTGGTGGAGGCGGGTCGCGCCTTTGGATCCACCCCGAACCAGATCCTGCGCAAGATCCAGCTACCTCTGGCCCTGCCGACCATCATGGCCGGTGTCAACCAGGTGATCATGCTGGCGCTGTCGATGGTCGTGATCGCGGGCATGGCCGGTGCGCCAGGCCTCGGGGCCGAGGTGGTCCGCGGCCTGACGGCGCTGGACATCCCGTTGGGCGTGGAGTCCGGGCTGGCCGTGGTGTTGTTGGCGGTATACCTGGACCGGGTGACGGAGGGGTTGGCCGGCAGGGTGTCTCGACGCGCGGGCGGTCGGGCACGGGACGCCGGCGTCCGGGCGGCGTGACGGTCCGGAGGCCGCGGCGCGCCAGCGGGCGGCCTGGCACCCGCGGGCGGGCTGGTCCTGTGGGAAGCCGCCGGTGGTCGCTCGCGGCGGGGACCGGCGGCGCGGGCCACGAAGGAGCGGGAGGTGGCACGATGCATCGCGATCGGAATCACCGGATTCGTCCACGACGGTGGCGCGGCGGGGGGTGGCGTCCATGGCTGGCCGGGCTGGTGGTCCTCGCCACGCTCCTGCTGGCGGCCTGCGGCGGGATGGGTCGCTCGGACGGGGCGGGGAACGAGGCCAAGGGGACCATCGAGATCGGCTACATCCCGTGGGACGAGGACATCGCCGTCTCCTACCTGTGGAAAGCGCTGCTGGAAGAGCAGGGATACCAGGTCAAACTGACGCAGGTCGAGGTGGCGCCGCTCTTCGCCGCGGTCGCCAACGGCAGCATCGACCTCTTCCTGGACGTGTGGATGCCCTCGACCCACGGCCAGTACATGGAGCGGTTCGGCGATCGGGTGGAGGTCCTGGGCACCTGGTACGACCAGGCCGACCTGGGGCTGGCCGTTCCGGACTACGTGGAGGCGCGCAGCATCGCCGACCTGCCCCGTTACGCCGACCGGTTCGGCAAGGGCATCGTGGGCATCGAGGCCGGTGCCGGCCTCATGCGCGTGACGCGGGAGAGCGCCATGCCAGGATACGGCCTGGACGACTGGGAGCTGGTCCAGAGCAGCACGCCGACGATGCTGGCGGAGCTCGAGCGGGCCATCCAGAACCGGGAGTGGATCGTGGTCACCCTGTGGCGCCCCCACTGGGCGTTTGCGAAGTACGACATCCGCTACCTGGACGATCCCAAGGGGCTGATGAATCCCGAGGGGGCGGAGAAGATCCAGATCATCGCGCGCCAGGGCTTCCGGGACGACTTCCCCGAGGTCGCCCGTTGGCTGGAGCGGTTCGAGTTGACCCTCGACCAGCTGGCGGCGCTGGAGGCGGCCATCCAGGAGCACGGCGCGGACCAGCCGGCGAAGGGCGTGGCGGCTTGGCTCGAGGAAAACCGCGGGCTGGTGGAGACGTGGCTCCAGTGAGGCGGGGGCCCCTGGCAGGTCGCGGCTCCGGTCCATGCCCGTGGGCGTCCCCGGGCCTTGACCCGACGCCCACGCCGCGCTGCGTGTGCTAACGTGGCCTGGGAGGCGGGAGCAGCGATGGACGGGAGGACGACCGACAACGCCCCCCGGCCCCCGGGGTCGCCGCCCTCCAGCGCGGCGGCCGAGGGGAGGGTGCGGGGCGAGGGCCTGCTGGGCCTGCTGGTCATGGCCTACGGGACGCCCCAGAGCCTGGACGAGGTGGAGCCCTACTACACCCACATCCGTCACGGGCGTCCGCCGACGCCCGAGCTGCTGCAGGAGCTGATCGACCGCTACAAGGCCATCGGCGGCCGGTCGCCGCTGCACGAGATCACGGAAGAACAGGCCCGCCGCGTGGCCGCGACGGTGGCCGAGCGCCTGGGCCGGCCGGTGTCGGCCTTCGTCGGCTACCTGCACGCTAAGCCCTTCATCGCCGAGGCCGTGGAGCGGCTGGTGGGGGCGCGGCCGCGCGAGGCGGTGGCGCTGGTCATGGCCCCCCAGTACTCGGCGGCCAGCGTGGCCCTCTACCAACAGGCGGCCCGCGAGGCGCTGGCGCGGCACGCCGGCGCACCGCCGGTGCACTTCATCGACCACTTCCACGGACACCCCGGCTTCGTCGCCGCCCTGGCCCGGCGGGTCGAGGCGACGCTGGCCGCATTGCCGCCGGACCGACGGGACGGCGCGGTGGTGGTCTTCACCGCCCACAGCATCCCCCAGCCCGTGGTGGACCGGGGCGATCCCTACCCGCGCCACGTGGAGGAGACCGCGGCCAAGGTGGCGGCGGCAGCAGGGCTCCAGCGTTGGCGGGTGGCCTACCAGAGCGCGGGCCGGACGGCCGACCCCTGGCTGGGCCCGGACGTGACCGACGTGATCCGGGAACTGGCCCGGGAGGGGGCGCGGGCGGTGGTGGCCTGCCCGGTGGGCTTCGTGGCGGACCACCTCGAGGTGCTCTACGACCTGGACATCGAGGCGCGGCAGGTGGCGGAGGAGGCGGGCGTGGGCTTCGCGCGCACGCCGTCGCTCAACGCCGATCGCGACTTCATCGAGGTGCTGGCCGACCTGGTCCTCGACCGCCTGGGCGCGACCCGGCACGAGGCCGCGGCGGCGGGAGCGCGCGCGGAAGACGGGGGGGAGCCGTGACGCCCATGGCCTCGCCGCTGCGACCAGGGACCGCGGCACTTCGCGTCGTCGTGGTGGGGGGCGGCATCGCCGGACTGGCGGCCGCCCTCCGCTTGTTGGAGCTCGCCCGGTCCCACGGCGCGAGCCTGGACGTGCGGGTGATCGAGGCCGCGCGGCGGGTGGGCGGGAAGATCCAGACCGAGCGGGTCGGCGGCTTCGTCATCGAACAGGGGCCCGATTCCCTGGTCACGTCCAAGCCCCACGGCCTCCAGCTGGTGCGCCACCTCGGGCTCGAGGACGACCTGGTGGCGCCCGGTCCGGCGGCTGGGCGCACCTTCATCGTCCACCGGGGACGGCTGCGGCCCATGCCGCAGGGGTTCTCCCTGGGCGTTCCCCAGAGCGTCCGGGCCCTCTGGGCGGCGTCGCTCTTCAGCCTGGGCGGCAAGGTGCGGGCCAGCCTGGAGCCCTGGCTGCCCCCACGGCGAGACGGGGCCGACGAGTCCATCGCCGCGTTCCTCCGGCGGCGCCTGGGCCGGGAGATCGCGGATCGGCTGGCCGCTCCCCTCCTGGCCGGCGTGGCCAGCGGCGATCCGGAGTCTTTGAGCATCCAGGCGACGTTCCCGCAACTGGTCCGTCTGGAACGCGAGTTCGGGAGCCTGATGCGGGGGATAGCCCGCCGGCAGCGCAGCGCGGGGACGAACGGGCCGGACCGGGACCCCGCGTCGCGCACGGCGCCGGATGGGGAAGGGGGTCGTCGGCCTGCGGCTGCGCACCCTTCGCCGTTCGTCACCCTGCGCGGGGGACTCGGCCGGTTGCCCGTCGAGGTGGCGCGGCGCATCGTGGCGCTGGGGGGCCGGATCGTCCCCGCCACGCGCGTCGTCGCGATGGAAGCGGTGCCGGCCGGTGCGGCGGGCGGCCGTCCGGCCGCATACCGCGTGCACGCCGCCGACGGCGGTCGGGAGACGGTGGACGGCGTCGTGCTGGCCGTCCCCGCCTGGGCGGCGGCCGCGCTGGTCGAGCCGTTCCTCCCCGCGGTGGCCGAGCGGCTGGCGGCGATCCCGTACAAGTCCACGGCGGTGGTGGCGCTGGCCTACCCGCAGGAGCGGGCCGGTCGGCTGGACGGAAGCGGCTTCATCGTGCCGCTGGACGAACAGCGGTTCGTCACGGCCTGCACCTGGGTCTCCAGCAAGTGGCCCGGCACGGCGCCGCCGGGGATGGCCTTGCTGCGGGCCTTCGTCGGCCGGCCGGGGGAGGACCCGCTGGTTCTTCCCGACGAGGAGCTGGTGGGGCGGGTGCGTGCCGACCTGGCCGAGCTGGCCGGGGTGGCGGGCGAGCCGGCGCTGGTGCGGGTCTACCGCTGGCCGCGGGCCATGCCGCAGTATCCCGTCGGGCACCTGGAGCGGATGGCGGCGGTGCGGGCGGCGCTGCAGGAGCACCCGCGGCTGGTCCTGGCCGGTGCGGGGTACTTCGGGGTCGGCGTCCCCGATTGCATCCGGCAGGGCGAGGCGGCGGCCGAGGCCTTGTGGCAGGCTCTCCAGGACCGGTCCCGGGCGCCCCTCGCCGGGCGATGAGCCGGCCCCCGAAGGGCGGGGCCCCGAGCCACGTCCCGCACGACGGGCCTGCGGGCGGCCTTGCGGCGGACGAACCCGCCCGACGCAGGACGAACCCGCCCGACCCCCGGTACCGATGGCGCACCCCCGGTGCCCATGGCGTGCGGCGGCGCCGTGGCCCGCTCCCCGACGGCTGGGGGGTGGGGGCGGCGACGCGACACCCTGCGGGCGGAGCGCACCGGCGGATCCCGGCCCGACCCTCAACTGACCGGACACGCCCGGAGGATGCGGTCGTCCCGGGGGCCCGGCTCGCCGCGCCCGTCGCGGTTGCTGGTTCCGAAGTAGACGCAGCCGTCGGGGCCGATCTGCACGGCCCGGATGCGTCCGTACCGTCCCTTGAAGAGTTCCTCCTCCTCGACCACCCGCACCCCCGACGAATCGAGGCGGACGCGCCGCAGGTGCCGCCCCGCGCTGTCGGGCGAGAATCCCAGGGTTCCGAAGAAGAGGCTGCCGTCCCACGCGCGGACGGGCCCGCGGTAGAAGGCGGCCCCCGCCGGGGCGATGATCGGGTCGTAGCTTCGCAGGGGCGGGGTGAAGCGGCCCCGGTGGCTCGCGGGGGCCACGGCATCGGGCCAGCCGTAGTTGGCGCCCGGTTCGATGCGGTTGATCTCGTCCCCCGCGTCGGGGCCGTGTTCGACCGCGAATAGGCGGCCCGTCACGGGGTCGAAGGCCAGCCCCTCCGGGTTGCGGTGCCCGTAGGAGTACACGGGGTTGTCGGGCCCCAGGGGGTTGTCGGGGGGAACGGAGCCGTCGGGGTTGAGGCGGAGGATCTTGCCGTGGAGCGAGCGCGGGTTCTGGGCCTGCGCCGCCGCGCGGGCATCGCCGGTGGTGACGTAGAGCTTGCCGTCGGGGCCGAACTCCAGCTGTCCGCCGTCATGGATGGACGAGGCGGGGATGCCGTCGAAGACCACCGTCCGGGCCACCAGCCGCGGGGACCGGGCGCCGGGGCCCGAAGCGCCGCCCGATGCCACGGCGCCAGGGTCGAACCGGAACCGCAGGACGCGGTTCACCGCGGCGCCGCGCCCGCGGGTCTGGTACGTCTGGTAGACGTAGACGTACGGCGGGTCCGGGAACCCGGGGTGGAGGGCGATGCCGAGGAGGCCGGCCTCCCCGATGGCCAGGGTATCGGGCAGGGAGGCCAGGCGGATCACCCGGTCGCCGTCCAGCAGGTTGATCCGGCCCGGCCGCTCGGTGAAGAACATCCGGCCCTCGGGGTCGAAGGCCATGTCCCAGGGGACCTCGAGGCCCGCGGCGACTTCCTCGACGCGCAGGACGACCCTGCCGCCCCCTGCGTCCCCCGTGCTCGGACCGGTGCCGTCGCCTCGCCCCGCGGGCGATCCCGGCTCGCCTTCCCCTCCCTGGGCGCCGCCGGCCGCCTGGGTGTCGTCGCCCGGCGGCGTGGCCGGTTCCTCCGCGGTCGGACCCGGCACCGTCCCGGTGGCGCTGCCGCCCGGAGGGGAGGCCGGTCCCGCACCGCCGTCCTCGGGTGCCCCAGCCGTATGGGCAAGCCAGGCCAGCGCGCTGGCGGCCACCAGTAGGATGGCCGCGACCGCCACCAGGCCCCACGGTCCGGGTTTCCCGGCGGGTGCCCCCGTGCTGCGCCACCGGCGCGGGTCGGGGACGCGCCGGCCGTCGGGTCCGCGGTGCGACGTCATGGACGACCCCCTCGTTGGGAACTTCGGGGCCGGGAGGATGGTTCCTGGTGATCCTCCGACGAACGCCGGCGGCGGTGGACGTGGAATGACCCGCCGTGTCAGCCCCTCTTCGATCAGCAGCGCGGGGAAGTGCTGGAGGCGGCGGTCGACCCCAGGCGATGAGGTGTGGGGCGCAGGCCGGCGTCGGGCATGCAGCCGGGCAAGGTGGCCGTTCGGGCCTCGGGTGGACCGGTGGTTCTGCGCCAGACCTCGCCTTCCCGGCGGTGAGCGGCAGCCGGTTCGTCCGGCCGGTTCGTGCCTCCGCCTCCTGAGGGCGCTGGGGTGTCGTCGGCATTGTCGGATCCCTCCTCCTTCCCCTCTCACAGCACCGGCGCAGGCCGACGAGGCTCGTGCGTGCCGGCTGAGCGGACTTCTCAGCGACCGCTCAGATGGCGCTCATGTGGGCCTCAGCCTTGCCTCCCATCCTGGAACCGGAAGGAGGCGACGGCCATGGCGACGACGGGAAGCGTGGGCGCCGTGAGACCGGCGCGGACGGTGGAGGGCATCAAGCAGCAGCACGGCGTGTTCACCGAGCCGCCCGTGGTGCGGTGGCTCTTCAGCGACACCCGCTCCGCCTGGATCTGGTTGGTGCTGCGGGTGTGGCTGGGATGGCGGTGGCTCGAGGCGGGACTCGGCAAGGTGGGCAACCCGGCCTGGACGGGCGACCAGGCGGGGGCGGCGGTGGCCGGGTTCCTGAAGGGGGCGCTGGCCAAGACCGCCGGCGAGCACCCGGACGTGCCCGCCTGGTACGCCTGGTTCATCGAGCGGGTGGCCCTGCCCCATGCACCACTCTTCGGGCACCTGGTGGCGTACGGCGAGGTCCTGATCGGCGTGGCGCTGATCCTGGGCCTGTTCACCGGCATCGCGGCCTTCGCCGGAAGCTTCATGAACGCCAACTTCCTCTTCGCTGGCACCGTGAGCAGCAACCCCGTGATGTTCATCGTTGCCACGTGGCTCGTGCTCGCCTGGAGGGTGGCCGGCTGGTATGGGGCCGACCGCTGGGTGCTGCCGGCCCTGGGTACGCCCTGGCAGCCTGGTGCGGTGTTCGCGGGACGGCGGCGGTAGCGACCGATCGGCAGCGTCGAGGGAGCCCCGGCGCTCGCCGGCGGTGGCGCCGGGCGGCGGCAGCCGGGGCTCCGCCCTTTCCGCCTGGGGGGTCAGGCGGGGAAGGCGGCGATGTCGCCATGCAGTCGGCGGTGGCGACGAAGTCCGCGACGGCGCCGGCCAGTGGCCGGCGCCGTCGCGCGGGCCGGGGACGGCCTGCCCGGCGTGCACCCGGCTGTGCAACGCACGGGCGCGGAGGCCACGGCGACCCCAGCGGCCGGAAGGGTGTCCGGATCATGCCCCCGCCGAGGCGCCCCGCCGCATTGACCGCCATCACGGCCCGCGGCGACAATGGGAGCCGGGGACTGCCGCGGCGGTACCGCTCCGAGGGGCGGAGGGAGAGCGCGTGGAGCGCATCCTGGTGGTGGACGACGACCCCGCCGTCACCAGCCTGCTCAAGCGGGGCCTGTCGTACGAGGGGTTCACCGTGGACACCGCGGGCTCCGGCGAAGAGGCGTTGAAGATCGCCCGCGAGCAACCGCCGGACCTGGTCATCCTCGACATCATGATGCCCGGCATGGATGGGATGGAGGTCCTGCGCCGGTTGCGGGCGGCCGACCCCGAGTTGCCGGTGCTGTTCCTGACGGCCCGGGACGCGCCGGCCGATCAGGTGCGGGGGCTGGAGGCCGGCGCCGACGACTACGTGGTCAAGCCCTTCACCTTCGAGGTCCTCGTGGCCCGCGTGCGGGCCCTGCTGCGGCGACGCCAGGCGGAGCGGCCCCAGGTCCTGCGCTTCGCGGACCTGGTGCTCGACACCGGTACCTACACCGCCCGCCGCGGTGGGCGCGAGATCCACCTGACCGCCCTGGAGTTCAAGCTCCTGCACGAGTTCATGCGCCACCCCCGGCAAGTGCTGCCCAAGGACCAGCTCCTGGAGCGGGTGTGGGGCTACGACTTCGGCGGCAACGCCAACGTCCTCGAGGTGTACGTCAGACAGCTCCGCCAGAAGCTGGAGGCGGAGGGGGAGCCCCGGTTGATCCACACGGTGCGGGGCGTGGGCTACGTGCTGCGGGAGGGATGAGCGCTGCCCCTGCGCTGGCGCCTGGTGGTGTGGTTTGGCGCCGTGATGGCCGTGGTGGTGCTGGTGGGCTCCATGGCCAGCTACGCCTTCCACGCCCGCGCCCACTACGAGGCCATCGACCGCGCCCTCCTGGCCGCCACCGCCGCCGCCGTGGCGGACCCGGCTGCTCCCAGCCACCTCGGGCATCTGGCGGCCCAGCAGGGGGTGGCCATGGCGCTGCGGCTGCATGCCGCGGACGGCCGGCTCCTGCAGCGCTCGCCCGACGACGCGGCGCCGGCGGTGGACCCGCGATCGGTGCTGGCTCGCCCATCCGGACCCGCCTACGGCTTCTTCCCAACCCTGGCGCGCTCCATCGTGGACATGCCGCCGGTGGCGAAGGGCGCCTTCGGCACCCTTCACGACGGCCGGCAGCGGTGGCGCGTGTTCGTCCGGCCTGTGGACGACGGTGGCGAGGGCGCGGGGGAGGGCCCCGGCTACGTGGTAGCCCTCTCGCCGCTGGGGGGCCTGGACGCGTCCATGGCCGACTTCCGCGTGCTCCTCACCGGGCTCGGGGCGCTGGGACTGGTGGTGGCCGGCGTCGGCAGCTGGGCGGTGGCGGGAAGCGCGTTGCGCCCCGTGGCGCGGCTGACGGAGACGGCCCGCGCCATCGCCGCCTCCCGCGACCTGTCCCGCCGCGTGCAGGCCGCCGGGCGTGACGAGCTGGCCATGCTGGCCGCCACCTTCAACCAGATGCTGGACAGCATCGAGACCGCCTACCGGCTGCAGCAGCGGTTCGTCGCCGATGCCTCCCACGAGCTGCGGGCGCCCCTGACGGCGATCCTGGGCAACCTGGACCTGCTGCGACGGCGGCCCGACCTCCCCCCGGAGGAACAGGCCCAGGCCCTCGCCGAGGCGCGACGGGAGGCCGAGCGTCTGAGCCGGCTGGTGGCCGACCTGCTGGCGCTGGCGCGGGCCGACGCGGGGGTGCCCCTGGCGATCCAGCCCGTCGACGTGGACGCCGTCGTCCTGGAGGCCTTCCAGGAGGCACGCGGGCTCGCCCGCGGCCAGGAGCTGGTGCTGGACCCCTTGGAGCCCGTGCGGATCCGCGGCGACGCGGATCGGATCAAGCAACTGCTGCTGATCCTGCTGGACAACGCCATCAAGTACACGCCCGCCGGCGGCCGGATCACCCTGGGGCTCCGCGCCGGTCCCGATGGCGGTGCCACCCTCACCGTGGCCGACACCGGGGTCGGCATTCCTCCCGCCGATCTGCCCCACGTCTTCGAACGCTTCTACCGGGCCGATCCCGCCCGCAGCCGCGACCCCGGCGGCACGGGGCTGGGACTGTCCATCGCCCGCTGGATCGTGGACCGCCACGGCGGCTCCATCGCCATCGACAGCGCGCCGGGCCGGGGCACGACGGTGACCGTCCGCCTTCCGGCCGAGGCGCCCTCCGCCGCGGGCTGAGGGCGACGGACCGCCCTCCGTGGACGGCGGGATGCCGCGACCGTCCCGCATCGATGACAGCCTTCAGCTCAGAGCAGGGCCGCCGCCACCAGCCCGCCGGCTACGCCTACCAGCGTCACGGCCAGGGTGACCACCCCCAGCGTTCGTGCGCGGAAGGACCGACCCAGGATCACCAAGCCGGGCAGGCTGACGGCCGGCAACGTCAGCAGCAGGGCTGCGGCGGGTCCCGTCGGGAGTCCGACGGCCATCAGCCCCTGCACGATGGGGATCTCGGCCATGGTCGGGATGACGAACAGGGTCCCCGCCAGGGCGATCAGCGGCAGGGCCAGGGGCGCATGGGCCCACTGCCCGATGCCGGCAGGAAAGAACACACCCCCCAGCAGGCCCGTGAGGAACACCATCACGAGGTATTCGGGCACGATCCACGCCGCCAGGCGCAGGGTGCTTCGAAGCCACCGGACCGGCCAGGACGCCGAAGCCGGGTGCGGCGTCCGGGTCGCCGGGTGTCCCGTGGTCGCAGCCTGGGGCGGGTGGCGCTCCTCGGGGAAGAGCCGATCGACCAGAAGGCCGATCCCGAACACCATCAGCACCCCGAAGATCAGGCGGACCAGGCCGAAGGGCCACCCCAGCACCATCACCAGGACGGCCAGGGTGGCGGGATTGAGGACGGGATTGGCCAACCAGAAGGCCACGGCCGCACCTGCCGAGGCGGACTGCCGCCGGAGCCCCGCCACCACGGGCGTGGCGCAACAGCTGCACATCATGCCGGGAAGGGCGAAGAGCCCTGCCAAGGCCACGGCCCGGGGACGTGCCCCCAGCAGTCGTTGAATCCACGTTGCGGGTAGGACAGCCTCCACGGCCCCGCCGAGGACGAGGCCCAGGAGAGCGGCCTGCCACACGCTCCGGAAGTACTCGACCGCATAGCTCCAGGCGACTCCCAGGTTTACTGCCGTGAAGTAGCCCTCCGGCCCGAACAGCGACGATCCGAGGGCGTGGGTGAGGGAGACGGCGAGGAGGCGATGGTAGTATGGTAGCCATTTGACGTAGGCCAGCCCGGCGACGGCGACGAGACCGGCGGCGACGACGGCGGCCGCCGCAGCGCGTCGCGGGCTGGACCCCGGGGACCAGACGGGAGACGCCATGGGGGACCCTCCTCCGGTTGCGGCCAACCGCGGGACGCGCGGTGCGGGTCACGACCCCATCTTAGACCAACCGAGCGCTTGCGGAGCACCCGAGCGCTCGTGCGGCCCGCTCACGGCGTCCCGGACCCCGGAGGACGCCACGACGGCGGCAGCCCCAGCATCCGGGCGGCCTCGGGGGTTCGGGCCACCAGGTCCGACCGGTCCACGGCCCGCAGGCTGTCCTTGCCCAGGGCCCGGGCTGCCTCGGCCATCTCCAGGGTGCATGCCTGAAGGAAGTTGGCGACGGTCCGTGCCCCGCGCTCGGGGTCGAACCGGCGTGCCCGCCGCCCCGTCGCCCACACCAGCTGGGTGATGGGCTCAAAGGGGATGGCCTTGCTGAGCTGGCCGTGGGTGGCCGCCATCAGCACGGCGGTCCCCAGGTAGACGGCGTCAGCGCCCAGGGCGAGGGCTTTGAGAGCCTCACCCGGGGTGCGCAGCCCACCGCCGATGACCAGGCTGAGCCGCGGACGGAGGCCCGTGGCCTCGAGCAGGGCCGCCGCCCGCACCAACGCGTGGAGCGTGGGGATGCCGAAGTCGTCCGCCAGGACCGGGGGCGTCCCGTGGGTGCCCCCTTCGGACCCGTCCAGGACGACGACGTCGACCCCGGCGTCGACCACCGCCAGGAGCTCCCGCTCCAGGTCGTGGGTCGCCGCCAGCTTGACGGCCACCGGGGCCCCATCGGTCCACCGGCGCAGCCGGTCGACCAGCTGCCGGAAGGCCTGCGGGTCGAGGGATTCGGGCAGAGGGGCCTCGAGGACCGGGGGTGCATCAGCTCCCCTTCCCAGCAGGCGGCGCACCTCAGGGGGCAGGCGGGTCGCGTCGAAGCGCCGCCCCAGGGCACCCCGCGCCCCGTGGCCGAGGCGGATTTCGACCATGTCGGCCCGCGCCAGGACGGCGGGGTCGCGGGTCCACGCCCCGCCGGTGAACTGGAGGATCAGGGGACCGCGACCGTCCAGGAGCTCCGGAAGGATGGGGCCCGACCCGGCGTTGTACGCCGTCCCCACCTGATGGGCGCCCCGGGCGAGGGCCAACGCCACGGCCCTGCTGACGCCGACCCCGTACCCCATGGCACCGACCAGCAAGGGGGTCTCCAGGCGCAACGGGCGGCCCGCCTCGGGCCCGAGGACGACGGAGGTGTCCACCGGGGCGTCCGGTGGCAAGGGAGGGCGGACCAGCTGGGCCGGGTTGAAGGCGATGTCCTCCCACTGGCTGCGCCGCGTGACGCTGCCCAGGGGCCGCTCGAGGAGCGCACCCTTGTGCGCCCGGAGCTCGAGCTCGAGCAGGACCGTGGGGGGCACGCGCTGCATCCCCACAGCCAGGTCCCAGAGGTTCTCCGGGTAGGGATCGCTGAGCAGCCGGCGGACGGCCCCATCCACCGTGCGGTCCAGCAGCCTCCGCCGCACCGCCCACAGGCTGAGGATGGCGCTGGCCAGGCCGACCAGCACCGCGGCCAAAGTGACCGCGAAGAGGGTGGCGAGACCGGACGCACCGGTCACAGGTGTCTGCACCCACCCCGTCCTGCGCCGGCCAGCACCCCCCGGCGACGCCATCTCCGCGGGGGCCGAGCACGGCTCGTGCGCGTCTTATCGTTCCTCCCTGGTCCGTCGTCAAATCGCCGTCGGCCAATGCTTCGTACGGCCCTCCGGCCTCGGCCCGCTCGTTGCCCGAGAACGGACGCTCTGGTACGGTGGCCTTGGATGATCTTGGAGCTTCCTGATGCGCGGGAACAGGCGACGGGTGGGCCGTGGGAACGCCCCTCGGGCACGACATGGCGAAGGGGGATCTGCCGGTGGCAGCGGAGGACCGGGATCGGATGTCCCCGCCGGACGAACGCGGCCAGGAAGAAGCCCGCCACGCCTTGGAAGCCGTCCGCCGCGGGGTGACGCCGCCGGGGGGCTTCGACGCGTGGTTGCACCTGGTGGCGGTCCGGGTGGACTCCGCAAGGGAGCGGCGTGACGTGGCGATGGAGGACGGCGTGCGGGTGGCGACGGCCAGCTTGACGGCCCCCAACGACCCGCGGGATCCCCTGGCCCTCTTCTTCATTCCCCCGGCCCGGGTGGAAGCGGAGCTGCGCCGCTTGCTGGAGCCCCTGGCGACGGACTGCCGGAGCGGCCCGGGTCCTGCCGCCGGCACGGGAGGCGCGACCGCGACGCCGGGCGTCGAAGCCGGCGGGGCGGCACCGCCGCGCCTTGACCGAAGGCGGGGGCCGGCCGACGGCCACGGAGGCAACGGACCCGACGGCCCCTCGGCGGGTGCGGGAGAGTCGGGGTGGCTCCTGCAGGTGGGGGTCAGCGGGATGGCGTACCGCCGGTTGGCGGAGGCTCCGGCCGGGTTCGTCCCCCGCTATCGGCTGCCGCGCCGCACGGGGGCGGAGCCGGTGTGGGCTCCCGACGAGCCCTGGTGGTGCCCCTGCCGACGGCTTGCCGCCGATCCGGCCGGCATCGCCCGGGAGCTGGCGGAGACCCTGGTGCGGCGGCTGGACGAACCGGCTCGGCCGTCCGCGGGGGGTCCGGGGGACGGGCCGGCGACGTAGAACGGAGGCAGCGCCACCCCACCCCGCTGGTGCGGCACGCGACGCCACCCTACCCCGCTAGCGCGACACGTGATAGGCTAGGCGCGGTGACGCGGAGTGCACAGCCCCGGAGACGGTCAGGACCCCCGGCGGGGATCCCAGCGGTCGAAGCCCACGCCGCTGCCCAAGGAAGCGGCCCGACGGCACCCCAGCGGGTCAGCCGGCGGGCTGCCAGCGCGCCCCGCCCGGGCAGGGACCCCGGCGACGGCGGCTCCGGTGACGGAGGGGAGCGCCCCGGCCACGAAGACCGACCGGGACGCCGAAGCGGCCCGCATCGCCCGCATCCGGGCGAAGCTGGTCCGCATGTACCCTGACGCCACCACCGCCCTCCACTGGCGCACGCCCTTCGAGCTGCTGGTGGCCACGATCCTCTCCGCGCAGACGACCGACGCGGCGGTGAACCAGGTCACCCCCGCCCTGTTCGCGCGCTGTCCCACGCCGGAGGCCATGCTGCAGCTGAGCGAGGACGAGCTGGGGTCCATGATCCGGACCATCGGCCTCTGGCGCAACAAGGCCCGCAACCTGCTGGCCGCCTGTCGCATCCTGGTGGAACGCCACGGCGGCCAGGTGCCGCGGACCCGGGAGGAGCTGATGCAGCTGCCCGGCGTCGGCCGCAAGACGGCCAACGTCGTCCTCAGCAATGCCTTCGGCATCCCGGCTATCGCCGTGGACACCCACGTCTTCCGCGTGGCCCGCCGACTGGGCCTGGCCTCGGGCAACACCCCCGAACGGGTCGAGGAGGAGCTGATGGCGAAGCTCCCCGAGGCCGAGTGGTCGCGGGCCCACCACTGGTTGATCTGGCACGGTCGCCGCATCTGCCATGCCCGCAACCCGCGCTGTGACCTCTGCGCCCTGCGGCCCGAATGCCCCACCGGGCAGGCGGGGGAGCCGGTGCGGCGGGCCGGGGGCGGCGGGGCGGCCCCCGAGGGGGCCGGCACGGGATCGGGCGCTCCGCGGGCGACCCCGGCGACGGCCCCTCCCTCCAGCGCATCGCGGGACGAACCGGCGGACGGTCCGCCGGACGGTCTCCCGGACGAGCGGGAGGACGGGCCGGCTGTCCGTGGGGACGACGGGCGGGGGGCGGTGGCCTCCCAGGGAGGGCGGCCGGATGCCCGGGGGCCCGGCGCCGGGGAGACCGCCGGCTCCCCGGCGCCGGGCCCCAGGCCAGGGCCCAAGGGCGGCGAAGGGCGGTAACGGCAGCGGGCGCGCCCCGGTTCGACCAGGTCTTCGCTTCGGTCATCGGCGCCGCCCGCGGATGGGGCGACGCCGGCGGAGGGCGGTCGGCTACCGGCCGGACGGGCCGGGTTCGTCGGCCTCGGCCTCGCAGACGAAGCAGCGCACCCGGAAGGGGCGCGACCCGGCGGCCCTCACGAAGCCGGTGATCCCCTCGAGGTAGCTGGCCAACGTGGCGCCGCTGAACTCGCCCTCCAGGGTGAGGGCCAGGCGCGGGCGGCCGTCCCCGGACTCCAGCGCCTCCACGCCGTCGGCGACGTCGGCGCCCCGCAGCCGGATGGGCTCGAGGTGCACGTTGCCGCCGCGGTCCTTCTTGATCCCCAACCGGTAGCGCAGGTTGCGCACCTGCCACTGGCTGAGGCCGAACAGCTCGCCGATCTCCTCGTCGTTGCGGCCGTCGCGGACCAGCTCCAAGAGCGCCTGCCGCTGCTGCTGCGGGCTCAGGCGGTGAAAGTCGATGCGCCGCGCCGCCCCGCCCGGGCTCGACCCGGTGGACGAGGCGCCGGCGGCGGCGCTGGCGGCGGGACCCGCGGGGGCGGCGGCGCCCACCCCCTGGCCGTAGCCGCTGGCACCGGCGTGGGTCATCGGCTCCTGCATCGGCATCCGTCCTCCTCCCAGGGATTGCATCGGGGAACCGGCGGCCGGGGATGGACCGGCGGCCGGTTGCGACCCCTCCGCGGGGGCGTCGGCTCGCGGCCGACCCCCCGCGGCGCGACGATCCGCGGCCGCTGCGGCCGGATCGTCCAGTCGGTAGTGGACCACCGGACCGGATCGGGGCCGGTTCGCGCCCCGAGGCCCGACCAGGTCCGACGGCATGATGACGCGCCGCGGCCTGACCTTGCCGACCAACCTGCATCCTCCTTCTTGGTGCCCGGGCAGCCATCAGTATGGCCGCTGCGACGCCCGCTCATACCTGCGGAGGGCACGCCCGGTGCGTTGCGGCACCATCGCAGACCGTTGCTTTGCGTACGCAGCGGTGGACTGGCCCGGGACCCACTCCGCGCGGCGCCAGCCACGGCCCCACCGCGGACACCCGGGTGTGCTCTGAAGGGTGAGCGCAAGTGGCCAAGATGCGTCCCGGCCGCCCCGCGGCCCGACGGCGGACACACTAGGGACGGCCGAAGACCCGAAGGAGGGACCCGCATGACCGGACGGACCCCGCCGAGCGGAAGCCTGCCCGACCAGACCGGACGAACCGGCCCCCGCGCCCTGCAGATCCTCGCGGATCGCCACCGGCGGCTGGGACGCCTGCTCGCCGACGCCCGCGAGGCGGGCGCGGCGCACCGCCCCGACCTGGTGGTGGAGCTGATGGACGAGCTCGATGCCCACCGCCGTCTGGAACAGGAGGTGTTCTACCCGGCGCTGCGGCGCACCGGCGACGCCACGGTGTCGGACCGGCTGGCGGCTCGCCTGGCGGAGCACCAGCAGCTGGAGCGGTTGGCCGACCGCCTCGGGCGGGCGGTGACCGAGGGGCTCGCCGGCGAGGGCGGCCCGAGACCGGACCCCGCCGTGGCCCGGCCGGGAGGCGTGGCGGCCCGGCCAGCGGCGGCGCGATCGTCGGGAACGGCGGGCGCCGGCCTCCCGGTGGAGGGGAGCGGGGGCCCCAGCCACCCCGGTGGTCCGGGCGGCCGGGAGGACGGGACGCCGGAGCGGCTCCTGGACCGGCTGGCCGAGGCCCTGGCGGATCACGTCCAGCGGGAGGAAGAGGAGCTGTTCCCCCTCGCCCGCCGCCACCTGGAGGAGGGACTCGCCGGCCTGGGGGCCGAGCTGGAGCGAGGCCTCGAGGAATTCGCCTTCGACTACGACGACGTGGTCGAGGGCACGTTCCCGGCCAGCGACCCGCCGGCCACCATGGCCGCCCCCCGCGCCCGCACGCCGCGCCTCTACGCCCGCAGCCGCAAGGGCGCCCGGGCCTGACGGCGCACCAACCCCCGCCCACGACCGGCGTCCGAGGCTTCATTGGGCTCGGGTCGAGGGGTAGCGGTCTTCGGGTGCGCGCCCCCGCCCACGGCCGCTGCCCGGTGGTTCGTCGGACCCCGCGGGGAGGGGCATCGGTCGTTGGGCGCACCCAACCCCACCGACGGCCGCTGCGGTCACCGCGGGGGGCGCGTGGCCGCCCCGCCGCCCCGCCGGCCCGGGGGCCGATGGGGACGTGGCCGTACCGCCCCGGGCGGCGCTCGGGCGGGGATCCCTTCCTACCTGGGCCGACGCGGGGGCACCCTCCGGCCCCGGCGGGCATAGAGTACGCCTAGCCCGGAAGGGATGGGTGCCCAGGGACGCTGGGTGCCGGCCCCACCCGCCTGGGTCGCGGCTCCCGGGCCCTGCGGGCGACCATCGCCACCGCGCACGGTCCGCCGACGGCCCCGCTAGCGGGGAGCGGCCGGCCCTGGGCGCCGGGCGGGGAGGGAACAGACCATGGACCACGGCGACCATCGGCACGGGGGGAGTCGCTCGGGGTGTCGGTGGCGGCGGGGACTCGCCCTGGTGGGCGTGGCGCTGCTGGTGCTGGCGGCGGCTGGGTGCGGCCCCGGCCCTGGGTCCCCCGACGCCTCGGCGGGGGGCGGCGCCGCGGCCGGTTCGTCCGGAGGAACCGGCCCCGCCGGCCCCCGGGAGGCGACGGCCCCGGGCGGCCCGTCCCCATCGGCCGCCGGCGGCACCGGATCGGCTGCGGCGCGGCCGCTGACCTACCTGGTCTGCTTCGACCCCGGCGGCCAGTCGGACATCGAGGCCCGCCGCCAGCAGCCCCGTCTCGAGCGGCTCCTGGGGCGCCAGGTGGTGATCGAGTACAAGGTCGGCGGCGGCGGCGCCCTGTGCTGGAGCGAGCTGGTCCGCAGCCGGCCCGACGGCTCCGTGGTCGCGGGGATCAACGTGCCGCACATCGTCCTGCAACCGCTGCAGCAGCAGACCGGGTACCGCACCGAGCAGATCGAGCCGGTGGTGCTCTTCCAGTCGACGCCGCTGGGCCTGGCGGTGCCGGCGTCCAGCCCCTACCGCACGCTGGCGGAGTTCATCGCGGCGGCCAAGGCCCGGCCGGGGGCCCTCACCGTGGGCGGGTCCGGGACCTTCTCCGGTCACCACGTGGCCACGGTGCGCCTGGAGAAGCTGGCCGGCATCGACCTGACCTACGTGCCCTTCAGCGGCGCGGCGCCCCAGATGACCGCCTTCCTGGGCGGCCACGTGGACGCGGTCTTCGCCAACTCCAACGACCTGGTCCGGTACCGCGACCGCATCCGGGTGCTGGGCATCGCCGCCGAGCAGCGGTTTCGCGGTCTGCCGGACGCGCCCACCTTCAAGGAGCAGGGCATCCACCTGGTGGAGCGCATCGACCGGGGCGTGGGGGTGCCGGCCGGGACGCCGCCCGCCATCCTCGCCGAGCTGGAGCGGGCGTTCCTGGCCATCGCCGAGGACCCCGCCACCCGCGCCCAGATGGAGGAGCAGGGCTTCGTCCCCCTGGCCATGGGCCACCAGGAGAGCAAGGCCTACATCCGCCAGGTCACCGCGACCTACCGGAGCCTGTTGGACGATCTGCGCCGATGAGGTCGATCCGCGCCGATGAAGTCGGTCCGCGCCGACCAGGGGGAGGGGCACGGGATCCCCATGGGTTCCCCGGACCCGACCAACGCGGGCGGCGGGCGGCGCGCGAAGCGAAGGCACGGGATCCCCATGGGCTCCCCGGATCCGACGAAGGGAGGGTACGGAACGTGGACCGCGACGCCGTGGCAGGGGCCGCTCTCGCCGTGCTGGGGACGGTGGCGCTGGCCGGGGCGCCGCCCCGCGATCCCGTCGCCGGCGTGATGGGACCCGGCGTGTTGCCCTCCTTGGTGGCATTGGGGCTGGTGCTCTGCGGTCTCGGCCTGGTGGCGTCGGCGCTGCGGCCGCCGACGGGCAGGCGCCGGAGGGGCCGAGGGGCTGGTGACGCGACCGCGGCGCGGGGCGCCGCCGCAGCAGCCGGGCCAGACCCGGCCTGCCGCGCCCGGGCGGCCGACGGACCGTCCGTGCCGGGACGCCCCGCGGCGATCCAGGCCGACCCGCGGCCCTCCGAGGCGGGGGCGACCGATCCGCCGGCGGCGGATCCGCCGGCGGCCAGGGCGGCCGGCGCGCCCCACCGGGGGCGGGTCCGCCTCCTGGTGACGGCCCTCGCCACCACGGCGTACGCGGCGGCCTTGCCCGACCTGGGCTTCCCCCTGGCCAGCGCGCTCTTCGTGGCCGGCTTGAGCTGGTACCTGGGCGAGCGCCGGGTGACGGTGGCGGTCCTGTGGGGCGGCCTGTTCGCCGCAGCCCTGTGGGCCGGGTTCGTCCGCGGGCTTGGCGTCCCGCTGCCGTTGGGGCCGCTGGGGCGCCCCTGACCGCGCGGTCCCCGGCGCGGGGAGCCCCGGGGGTGGGGAGACCCGAGCCGCCCTGCGTCGTCCCTCGCCGCGGTCGCACCGGGCCGCGTGGCGGCCTGCGTCCCTCCGCTTCGGCCGCAGGCGGCTGCCTAGGCCATGGGGCGTCGCCCCCCGTGGCGTACCGGGGCCCGCGTCCTGAAGCTTCGGCCCCAGGCGGCCGCCCGGCACCAGGGGGCGTCCCCCGCCGCCGTCGCATCGCGTCACCCGGCGGCCCGCGTCCCCCCGCCCGTAACGGGGCACCAGCCGGCCCTCCGCGGCACGGCATCGCGGCACCTCGCGGCGCCCGCCCGCGGGCGCCGCTCGTCCCCCGTGTCGCCGTCGCGGCGGGCGTGGCCCGGAGGGGCCGCCCGGAGAGGGGGTGCTGGGGTGTCGGCCTTCCACTGGCTGGGACACGGCCTGACGATGGCCCTGGAGCCGCAGACGCTGCTGTACGGGCTCACGGGGTGCCTCCTGGGCACCCTGGTCGGGGTGCTGCCCGGCATCGGGCCCACCTCGGCCATCGCCATGCTGCTCCCCTTGACGGCCGTCCTGCCGCCGGGGCCGGCGCTGGTGATGATGGCGGCGATCTACTACGGCGCCATGTACGGCGGGTCGACCACGGCCATCGTGGTCAACATCCCGGGGGAGGCGTCGTCGGTGCCGACGGCCCTGGACGGCTACCCGCTGGCCCGGCAGGGACGGGCGGGCGCGGCCCTGGGCGTGGCGGCGGTGGCCTCCTTCGTGGCGGGCACCTTGGGCCTGGTGGGACTGACCTTCTTCGCCCCGACCCTGGCGACGGTGGCCCTGGCCTTCGGTCCGCCGGAGTACTTCGCCCTGACGGTGCTGGCGGCGGCGCTGGTGGCCAGCCTGTCCGGGGGGCACGGGCTGAAGGGGGCGGCGGCGGCGCTGCTGGGGCTGCTGGTGGCCATGGTCGGGCTCGACCCGGTGACCGGCGTCGCCCGCTGGACCTTCGGCTGGCTGCCCCTGACGGCCGGCTTCCCCTTCGTCGCGGTGATCATCGGGCTCTTCGCGGTGAGCGAGGTGCTGATGGCGGCGGAGGAGCGGGTGCGCCACCTCTACGAGACCCGGGTCCGCGGCTGGCTTCCCACCCGGCGCGATCTGCGGCTCGCCACGCCGGCCATGCTGCGGGCGAGCCTGTTGGGGTTCCTGCTGGGCCTCTTGCCGGGCTGCAGCCCGTCGGTGACCACCTTCGTCGCCTACGATGCGGAGCGCCGGCTGAGCCGGCGGCCCGAGCGGTTCGGCCGGGGCGCCATCGAGGGCGTGGCCGCCGCGGAGGCGGCCAACAACGCCACGTCCACGGCCGGGTTCGTCCCGCTGTTCGCCCTGGGGCTGCCGGCCGGCCCGGTGCCCGCGGTGCTGCTCGGCGGCCTCATGATGTACGGCCTCGACCCCGGTCCCGAGCTGTTCCGGCAGCACCCCGACCTGGTGTGGACCGTCATCGCCAGCATGTACGTGGGCAACCTGATCCTCCTGCTGTTGAACCTGCCCCTGATCGGGCTCTGGGTGCGGGTGGCGCGGGTGCCCTTCGCGGTGCTCGGTCCGGCGATCCTGGTGCTCTCGGCCCTGGGGGCCTACAGCCTGCGGTACTCGCTGTTCGACGTCGGCGTCGCCCTGGCCTTCGGGGCCGTGGGGTACGGGCTCCGGAAGCTGGGGTTCCCCGTGGCGCCCCTGGTGCTGGCCAACGTGCTGGCCCCGCTGATGGAGGAGTCGTTCCGCCAGTCCCTGACCATGGCGGGCGGCTCGCCGGCCATCTTCGTGAGCCGCCCCCTGGCGGGGGCGTTCCTGGCCCTGGCCGTGGGGGTGCTGGTCGTGGGCCTGCGGCGCCGGGGGCGCAGCGAACCGGCCGCGCCGGGCGGGCCGGTGGCCGCGTAGCCGCGGGCCGGCGACCGGGGCGCGATCCGCCGCACCGACCGACGGTCAGGACGCGGCCGCGACGGGCCGGGGCGGGTCCGCCGGTGGCCGGCCCGCAGCCGGGAGCCTGCTCACGGCCGGCGGCCGGCCTCCGGCCGCGAGCTCCCACCGGCTTGGCCGCGGTTGCCCCATCTGCGACAATGGAGCCGGTGTCCCGGCGACCCGGGCCGCCGCTTGGGCTGCCCGCGTCGACCCGCGCCCCAGGGCGCGGGTTCTTCGTGGTCGCGTCCGCGCGGCGGACGTGGGGCCGGCTGCGGCTGCACCGGTCCGGGATGCCGGCGGGGTGCCCCGGCGGCACGCCGCCCGGCGACGAGGAGGGAACGGTCGATGGACCTGGACGTGGAGGCATTGCGGGATGCCGTGATCGACGTCGCCCTGCGCGGCGGCGAGATGCTGCGCCAGCGCTTCGGCTCGGCGAGCCGGGTGCGGACCAAGAGCTCGCGCTACGACCTGGTGACCGAGGCCGACGAGGCCATCGAGGCGGAGCTCACGGCCTACGTCCGGCGCCAGTTCCCGGACCATGCGGTGGTGGGGGAGGAGGACGTCTCCCGCCGCGTCCTCTCGGGGCAGGCCGCCTCCCGCCAGGGGGCCGTGGCCCAGGCCGCGGAGGGTCGGGAGTGGGAGTGGCTGATCGATCCCATCGACGGCACGACCAACTTCATCCACGGGCTGCCCATCGTGGCCACGTCGGTGGCCGTGATGTACCGCGACGAGGTGCTGGCGGGTGCGGTGTTCAACCCGATGCAGGACGAGCTCTTCGTCGCCGTCCGGCGTCACGGGGCCACCCTCAACGGCCGGCCGCTGCGGGTCTCGACGGAGGAGGTCCTGGCCGAGAGCCTGCTGGCGACGGGCTTCCAGTACGACGCCGTCGAAGGTCGGCGGTTGAACGTGGAGCTGTTCCGGGTCGTGCTGAACGAGGCCCGCAACGTGCGGGCCATCGGCTCGGCGGCCCTGTCCCTGTGCTACGTGGGCGCCGGCCGCCTCTCCGGCTTCTGGGAGCTGCGCCTGGGGCCGTGGGACCTGGCCGCCGGCGCGCTGGTGGTGCGGGAGGCCGGCGGGCGGCTGAGCCGGCTGGACGGCGGCCCCTTCGACATCTGGCAGCCGTCGGTGGTGGCGACCAACGGCCGGATCCACGACCAGCTGGTGGCGCTGCTCCGGCAGGCGAGCGCCGGGGCGTGAGGCGGGGGCGGGCCCTACCCCTCGCCCCGCGACCGGGCCCGGGCGGCCCGCCAGGCCGCCAGCACCTGCTGGGTCCCCGGCACCAGGCGGTAGCGGTCGACCTCGCTCCAGGGCACCCAGACCGCCTCGGCGGCGTCGTCGCTGGCCTGCAGCCGGCCTCCCACCGGCCGGGCGGCGAAGAACAGGATCACGTAGTGGAAGCGCACCCGCTGCGCCTCGTCGCGGTTGACGGCGTCCTTGTAGGTCAGGAACCCCTCGACCTCCACCTCCAGGCCGGTCTCCTCCAGCACCTCGCGGCGCAGGGCCTCCTCCACCGTCTCGCCGAGCTCCACCGCCCCGCCCGGCAAGCCCCACCAGCCGCGGAAGGGCTCGCCCCCTCGCCGCACCAGGACGAGGCGCTCGCCGTCGCTCACCACCGCGTGGCAGGACGGCCGGGGATGGGTGGGGTACTGGAACCTCGCCAAGCGGCCTCACCTCCCGCATCCGGGTCCCCTGGGCGCGGCGCCCGCGGGTCCGGCGTGCCGGCGCCCTCGCCCGGATCGGTCACGCCCACCGTTCACCTCCGATTTTGGCCGGGGCCGCTATATTGGTGGAAGAACCGGTTCGACGAACCGCCGCATGGGGGTGCCGCGGGCATCGGCTCCGGTCGCGGCGGAGGGGGGACGACCCACGTTGGCCGAGGTGTTGCCGGAACTGGTCTGGATCGCCGTCCTGGTGCTGCTCAACGCCTTCTTCGCCGCCAGCGAGATCGCCGTCATCGCCGCCCGGGACGCCCGCATCCACCAGCTGGCGGAGGACGGCCAACGGGCGGCGCAGGTGGCCCTGCAGCTGATGCGGGACCCGAGCCGCTTCCTCGCCACCATCCAGGTGGGCATCACCCTGGCCGGGTTCCTGGCGAGCGCGTCGGCAGCGGTGACCCTGGCGCGCCCGCTGGCCGGGTGGCTCGAGGGGGCGGGCCTCGGTGCCCAGGTGGCGGGTCCGACGGCGGTGGCCGTCGTCACGCTGCTGATCTCCTACGTCAGCCTGGTGCTGGGCGAGCTGGTCCCCAAGCGCTTGGCCCTGCAGAACCCGGAGTCGCTCGCCCTGCGGGTGGCCCGCCCCATCGCGGCGCTGGCGCGCCTGGCCGGCCCCTTCACCGCGTTGCTCGCCCGCTCGACGAACCTGGTGGTGCGCGCCCTGGGGGGGCGGGTCGAGGAGGTCCAGGAGCGCGGTCTGACCGAGGAGGAGATCCGCTTCTACGTCGCCGAGCACCAGGACCTGCGCTCGGAGGAGAAGCAGCTGATCCAGGGGGTCTTCGACTTCGGCGACCGGGTAGTCCGCCAGCTCATGGTGCCGCGGCCCGAGATGAAGACCCTGCCGCGTCACCTGCCCCTGCGCCAGGCGGTGGAGCGGGCGGTGCAGCTCGGCCACGCCTTCTACCCCGTGACCGGCGAGGGGCCGGATGACATCGTCGGCCAGGTCAGCACCCGGGACCTGCTCCTGTCGGCGCTGGCAGGGGAGGGCGAGAAGACGGTCGAGGGCTGCATGCAGCCCGTCCGGTTCGTCCCCGAGTCCAAGCTGGCCCTCGATCTCCTGAAGGAGATGAAGCGCGACCACTTCCGGCTCGCGGTGGTGGTCGACGAGTACGGCGGCGTCGCGGGTCTGGTGACGCTGGACGACCTCCTGGAGGAGATCGTGGGCGAGGTGGGCGGAGGACCGGCCGCCACCGGCCAGGTGGCGGCCACGGAGTGGGTGCTGGAGGGCGACACGCCCATCGAGGATGCCAACGAGCGGCTGAACCTGGGCATCCCGGCCAGTCCCCACTACGAGACGCTGGCCGGGTTCGTCCTCTACACGCTGGGCCGGCTGCCGGAGGTCGGGGAGGGGTTCGAGCACCGCGGCTGGCACATCGCCGTCGAGCGCCGCGAGGGGTTGCGGGTGACCGCGGTACGGGTCCGGAAGATCGTGGCGACGGCCGCCGAGAAGGACGGGGGGCTCGCGGCCGGCGCCGCCCGACCTGCGTCGATGCCGGCGGGGAGCGTGGTCGCGGCCGACGGCACCGCGGCGAAGGAGGCGGGCGACGATCCCGACGCAACCCGTCCCGGTTGACGAGGCCGCGCCGTCCGAGGCCGGGACGGTCGCGGGTGCGGGTCCGGCCGCCTTCCATGGATCGGTCCCTCCTGGTAGCCCATTGACAGGGAACACATGTTTGGGTAGGATGATCCTGCCTGCGGCCGGGGGGCGGGGCGACCGCGGGGGTGGCGTCTGCGGCGGTCTCCAGGCGCAACCGAACGAGGTCGGCCGGTGCATCGGGCGGGGCGGCCGCTGGGGTGGGGGTCCTGGGGCGCCCCTCGGTGCCGGCTGCACGGGTGCCCCGCGAGGCCTGCGGGCCGATGGTCAGTCTTTCGAGGATCGGAGGTCGTCCATGGACGGGGTCGTGTTGCTGCCGGTGGCGGCCTATCTCCTCGGCGGCATCCTGCCGGGGGAGTACCTGGTGCGCTGGCGTCGCGGCGCCTCGCCGCGCGAGCTGGGGGACGAACCCGGCACGGCGGGCACCTGGCGTCAGGCGGGGGCCGCCGCCGGGCTTGCGGTCTTCGCCTTCGACTTCGCCAAGGGGCTGATCCCCATCTGGCTCGCCGACCGGCTGGGCGCCGGCGGCTGGCTGCTGGTGGCCACGGCGGTGGCTCCCGTCGCGGGACACAACTGGCCGTTGCAACGGGGGTTCCGTCCCGGCGGGCGAGGGCTGGCCAGCGCCATCGGGGTGACCGTCTACCTGGCCCCGACCGCCCTGATCCCCGCCCTGCTGGTCGGATGCGGGGTGGCGCTCTGGCGGCGGCGCACCCCGTGGGTGGGCATCGTCGGCTTTCCCCTCGGGCTCGTGCTGATGCTGCTGACCCACACGCCGGGGATCCGCGTGGCCGCCGCGGTGGCGGCGATGGTCACCGTCGGCTTGCGGTATCTGCAGTGGACCCGCCACCGCGGGCGGTGGATCTAGGGCGGCCGTCGCCCCGCGGCCGGCGCACCGCCGGCCGTCGGCAGGCGGCGACGCGACACGGGACGGCGGCAGGGACCGCCCGCGCCCTCAGGAGGGACGAGCCTTGTTCCGCATCCTGCACCTGGCGGACCTGCACCTGGGCTGGGAACCGGCCTTCATGCCGCCACCGCGGGCCGCCGAGCGGCGGCAGCGGCGGGACCGGTTGCTGGAGCGGGCCGTCGACTACGCCCTGGATCCCGAACACCGCGTCGCCCTGGTGGTGATCGCGGGCGACCTGTTCGAGACCCACCGCCCCGAAGCCGCGCTGGTGACGGCAGTCATCGGCCAGCTGCGTCGCCTGGAGGCCGCCGGCATCCCGGTGGTCACCGTGCCCGGCAACCACGACGAGATCACGTACCACGACTCGGTGTACCGCCTCTACGGCAGCTCGTGGCCGGGGGTCCTGGTGCGCAACGCCCTCCCCGACCGGGTCGCGACCCTGACGGTGGCGGGTACCCCCGTCCACCTGTACGGCCTCGCCTACACCGGCGGCATCACCCCGGCGGGGGTCCCGCTCGCGGACTTCCCCCGGGCGGACGAACCCGGCCTGCACGTGGCCGTCTTCCACGGCACGCTGGGCCGGTGGGGGGGCGACCGCAGCCTGCCCCTGGACCGCGAGGGCCTGCGACGGGCGGGGTACGACTACGTGGCCCTGGGGCACATCCACCAGGCCCACGAGGAGTGGCTGGGGCCAACGCTGGCCGCCTACGCCGGCGCCGTCGAGGGCAAGGGCTTCGACGACCCGGGGACCGGGGCGTGGACGCTGGTGGAGGTGGAGCCCGGCCGCGGCGTGGTGGGGTTGCGACGGGAGCCGGTGGAGGTCCAGCCCGTGGTGACCGTCACGGTGGACGCGGGGCGATTCCCCTCGGTGGAGCGCTTGCGGTCCCACCTGGAGGACGTGGCCCCGCCCGACGCCATCCTGCGGGTGCGCCTGGAGGGGGTGCCGGCGTTCCCCGTCGATGCCGAGGTGCTGGCCGTGGCGCTGGGCCACCGGTTCTTCCACCTCGAGATCGAGGACGCCACGGATCCCGTCAGCCCGGAGCAGCTGGCGGCCTGGGCGGCGGAACCCACGATCCTGGGCCTGTTCGTCAAGCGGCTCCTGGGCGAGATCGACGCGGCAGCCGACCCCCGCCGGCGGCAGGTCGCCGAGCGGGCCCTGCGGGTGGGGGTCCGCGCCCTGCTGCGGGAGGGACCCCGACCGTGACGGGCGCAGGTGGTGCGAGGGACCGCCGCGCCCCGGTCCCCGCGGAGGGCGCCGGTGCCGGCGGTCCGGGGGGCGGGGCCGGCGGGGCGGGGGGGCGATCCCCGCTCCCGGGGGGCGGCCGGGTGCGCTGGCACCGGCTGCGGCTGCAGGGCTTCGGACCCTTCCGGGAGGCCGTCGAGTTCCGGTTCCCCGACGGCCTGGGGCACTGGGTGGCGCCCAACGAGAGCGGCAAGTCCACCCTGGTCGCCGGGCTCGTGGCGATCCTCTTCGGTCTGCCGGGTTCGTCCGACCCGTCGCGCTACGGCCAGGCCCGGTACCGGCACTGGGGCGGGGCTGCGCGCTTCGAGGGCGAGCTCGAGTTCACCGCCGTCGACGGGCGGCGCTACCGCATCCAGCGGGACTTCGCCACCCACCGCGTGCGGCTCGTGCGGCTCGACCCGCGCGGTCCGGTGGAGGAGTGGGCCGGGACCCACAACCCCGCCGCCAACCGGCCCGCCCCCGGGTACGAGGAGGCGATCCGGCGGCTGGTGGGGATCGGCTCCCGGGCGGTGTTGCTCGAGACCTTCTGCCTCCAGCAGCCGTTGCCCGCGCCGGCGGCCGCCGACCGGCAACCCGGGCTGGCCCCCGAGGTGCAGGAGCTGTTGGCCGGTGCCGGCGCCCGCTCGCCCGCCCAGGCGCTGGCCGCCCTGGAGGAGGCCATCCGGGCGCTCACCCGCTGGACCCGCGAGCTCGGCGTCTCGGGGCAGAACCTGCGGCAGGATCGGGCGATCGAGCAGGTCGAGCAGCGGATCCGCCAACTGGAGGAGGCCATCGCCCGCGACCGGGAGGCGGCCGATGCCCTCGAGGGGGTGCGGCGGCGCCGGGCGGAGGTGGCGGCACAACGGCAGGCGCTGGAGCAGCGGCTGGAGCGGTGCCGGGAGCGCCACGACGCCTGGGCCGAGTGGCGTCGCCGCGTGGAACGGTACCGGGACCGGCTGGTCCAGCGGCGGCGCATCGAGCAGGCGGTGCAGCGGGCCGCCGTGCTGGAGGCGGAGGTCGCGGCCCTCCGGGAGGAGGAGCGCCGTCGCTGGCCGGGCTGGGAGGACTGGGCGGGCGACGACGAGAGCGGCCTGGCGGCCGCCCTGGACCGGCTGCTGCAGGTGAGCCAGGCGGCCGCGGCCTTGCGGGATCAGCTGGCGGTCCTGGAGCGCCGGCGGTGGCAGGCCGCCGCGCGGGTGCTGTGGGCGGCGTGGTGTCGCTACCGGTTCCTCGATCGGGCCCTGGCGACGCTGGACCGGCTGGGGCGGCGTGCCCCGCGGCTGGCGGCGGCGTCGGCGGACGAGCTCGAACGCTTGCGGGCGGCGCCGCGCCAGGAGGCCGAGCTGCAGCGCCAGGCGGCGGCCCTCGCTGGGGAGCTCCGGGCCCGGGAGCAGGCGCTCGAGGCCCTCGCCGAGGAGGGGCGGGCACTGGCGGCGACCTTTGCCGAGGTCCAACGGTGGACGCCGGAGATCGCCGCTGCCGCCGCCGAGGCGGCGGCCCTGCAGGAGGAGATCCAGCGGAGGGAGCATGAGGCGGAGCGGCGACGGGCCGAGATGGTGCAGCGGCGCAGGCTGGGCCGCCGGGTCGCCCTGGCGGTGGCCGCCGCGGCCGGGGTGGCGGCGGCGACCCTGGGCCGCGCTGTGGAGGCCCCGGGGTGGATGCTCGCCCTGGCCGTGGGCCTCGCCGCGCTGGGGGTCGGGTGGCTGGCGTGGCGAGGGGTCGCAGGGGCCCAGCGCGTCGCTCCCGCCGTCGAGGAGGGGCTTCGCCAGCGCCTGGAGGCGGTGCGGGCGCGGCTCGGGCCCTGGGCGCACGAGGCGCCCGCGCGCCTCCGGGAGCTGGAAGGCCGCTTCCGGGAGTGGCAGGCGCGGCAGGCGAGCCTGGAGGAGCGCCGACGGCGCGAGACCGCGGCGCGTGACGACGTCCGGCGGCGGCTGGAGGCGGTGGAGGCGTCCATCGAAGATCTGCGCCGCTGGGTCGCCTCCTTCACCGGCGGGGCGGGGGCGGTGGATCGGGTCACGACCTGGTGGGACGCCGTCTGCAGCCTTCGGCGGCGGCTGGAGGAGGAGCGGACCCGCTTGGCGGCCGAGCTCTGGGGCGTCCGCTCCGGCCCGCCCCCGTCTGCGGACGAGGTGGCGGAGCTGGTGCTGCCCGAGACCGGTCCGTCGTGGAGTGCCATGGCTCGCATCGTGGTGGCCGGCGACGCGGACCCTGGAGGGTCCGCGTCGCCGGCGGACCCCCGGGAGGCGCTGGGGGACGGCGCGCCCTCCGGCGCCTGGACGGTGGGGCGCCTGGTGGAGCAGCTCAGTCGGTGGGACGCCGCGTCCTGGGAGGAACCCGCCGCGGAGGCCGACCGGTGGCGGCGGCTCGAGGAGCGGGAGGCCGCGTGGCTGCAGGCGCTGGAGGCCAGCTGGTCCCCTGGCGGCGACCCCGAGCCGGCCGCCGTGCCCGATGGGCCGCCGGCCGTCTACGAACACCTGCAGCGGCTGGAGGTCGAGCAGGCCCAGGAGGCGGAGGCGACGGCTCGTCGCGCGGAGACCCTGGCGCAGGAGCTGGCGTCCCTCACGGCGCAGGAGGCCGCCCTGCGGGCGCGGTGCCGCGCCCTCCTCGAGGCTTGCGGGGGCGATCCGATCCAGGCCCGCGAGCAGTGGCAGGCCTACGCAGCCCACCGCCAGCGGCGGCGGGAGCGCGAGGGCGAGCTCAAGGGAGTCCTGGGCGCCTGGGAGACGCCCGACACGGAGGCGCTGGCGGTGCGGCTCGAGCAGTGGCGCGATGCCTGCCTGGTCGAGCTGCGGGCCATCGAGGACCTGGCGAAGCGCTTCCCCGAGCTGCCGACGGGGGAGGACCTCGACCCGGCCCAGGCGGCGCACCCCCTGGCCGGTCTCGAGGAGGAGCGGCGCGGGATCGAGGCCGCGATCCGCCAGGCCGACGCGGAGCTCCAGCACCTGACGGCGCAGGAGGCGGCGCTCCTGCAGCAGGCGCCGTTGAACATCGCCCAGGCGGAGCTGGAGCTGGTCGCCTTGCAGGCACGGCGCGAAGCCCTGCGGGACGAGCTGGACGCCCTGGTGCTGGCCCACCGACACCTGCGGGAGGCGCTGGAGGAGTTCCACGCCACCTACCGGCAGCGGCTGGAGGACGCGGCGAGCCGCTACTTCGCCCGCATCACGGGCCAACCGGGGCGGCGGGTGGTGCTGGATGCCCGGTTCCGCCTGTCGGTGCGCGAAGCCGACGGCACGCCGGTGGTGGCCGAGCAGCTCAGCCAGGGGACCCGGGACCAGCTGTTCTGGGCGCTGCGGGTGGCGGTGGCCGACCTGCTGGCCGGCGACGTCAACCTCCCCTTCGTGCTGGACGACCCCTTCGTCCACTGGGACGACCGGCGTCTGGAGGAGGGGCGGCGGATCGTGACCGCCCTGGCCCAGGACCGCCAGGTGGTCGTCTTGTCGCACCGGCCGGCGCTGGCGGCGTGGGGGCAACCGGTGGAGCTGGCCGGGGCGCTGCCGGCCACGGCGCAGGAGGTCGCCGTGGCGTCGGCGCCGTCTGCGCCGGCGGGGCCGACGGATGCGGCGGGTGGCGGGGCGACGCGGGAAGGGGAGGGCGAGGGCTCGTGAGCCTGCGGCTGATTCTCGGCCGGGCGGGGGCCGGCAAGACCCATCACTGCCTGGAGGCGGTGGCGCGGGAGGAGGCGGCCCGTCCGGCCGGACCGCCCCTGATCCTCCTGGTGCCCGAGCAGGCCACGTTCCAGATGGAGCAGGCGCTGCTGGCCGCGGTCCATCGCCATGGCCGGCGGGGGTTCGCCCGGGCGCGGGTGGCGAGCTTCCAGCGGTTGGCCTGGTGGGTGCAGCAGGAGGCCGGCGGGGCGGCGACGCCCACCGTCACCGAACTGGGCAAGCGGCTGATCCTGCGCGCGCTGGTCGCCCGCGAGGCCCCGCGGCTCGCCTTGTTCGGCCAGGTGGCCGACCGGCCCGGCTTCATCGAGCGACTGGTCGCCACCCTCGGCGAGCTGGCGGCCTACGGGATCGACGCCGACGCCCTGCGGGCCCGCCATGCGGCCCTGGTGGGCGAGGGCCGCGAGGGCCTCCTCGCCGTCAAGCTGCACGATCTCGCCCTGATCCTGGAGGCGTACCAAGACTTTCTGGCCGAACACCACCTGTACGACCCCGTCCAGGTGCTGGAACGGGTGGCGCGGTGCATCCACGACGCCGCCTGGCTGCAGGGGGCCCGCGTCTGGGTCGACGGCTTCACCGGGTTCACCCCCGGCGAGCTGCGGGTCCTGGAGGCCCTCCTGCGGGTGGCGGACCGCGTCGAGGTCAGTCTCTGCCTGGACCCTCAGGAGGCGCCCTGGGCCGTGGGCGGCGCCGGCCAGGCGGGACAAGGGGACGACGAGTCGGCGCTCTTCCACCCCACGGCGGTGACGGCGCGGCAGTTGCTGGACATCGCACGGCGGGCGGGGGTGGCCGTCGCCCCCGCCCGGGTCCTCCCGGAAGCGGGCGGGGGCATGCCGCGCTTCCGCAACCCGGCCCTGGCCCACCTGGAGCGGGAGCTGTTCCAGTTCCCCGGCCGCCGCTTCGCCGGTCCGCCCGAGGGCATCACGCTGGTGGCCGCGCCCGACCGGCGGGCGGAGGTGGCCGCGGCCGCGCGGGAGATGCTGCGCCTGGCCCGGGAAGAGGGATACCGGTTCCGGGACATGGTGGTCATCGTGCGGGATCTGGAGACCTACCACGACCTCTTGGCGACCGCCTGCGCGGAACACGGCATCCCCCTCTTCGTCGACCGCCGTCGCCCGGTGGCCCACCACCCCCTGCTGGAGCTGGTGCGGGCGGCGCTGGAGGTGGTGGCGGGCGACTGGCCCTACGAGGCGGTCTTCCGCTACCTCAAGACCGACCTGGTGCCCGTGCCGCGGGGGGAAGTGGACCGGCTGGAGAACTACGTGCTGGCCTTCGGCATCCGGGGCTCGCGGTGGTATCGAGGGGGCCCGTGGCGCTGGTGGCGCCGCGAGGCCCTGGAGGCGGACGTCGAGCCGACGCCGGTGCAGCAGGCGGAGCTCGAGGCCATCAACCGCATCCGCGACGAGGCCACCGGGCACCTGCGCCGGTTCTTCCAGCGGGTGGCGCCGGCCCGCCGGCAACCGGTGCCGGCGGCGGAGCTGGCGGCGGCCCTGTACCAGCTGCTGGTCGACCTCGACGTCCCCGCCCGGCTCCAGGGGTGGAGCGAGGAGGCCGAGGGGGCCGGCGACCTCGAGGCGGCCCAGGAGCACCTCCAGGTCTGGAACGGCGTCGCCGAGCTGCTGGAGCAGGTGGGAGCCAGCCTGCCCGGGATCGCCCTGACGGCGGCCGAGTTCCTGCGCGTGCTGGAGGCGGGCATGGAGGGCCTGCGGGTCGGCCTCATCCCGCCGGGCCTCGACCAGGTGGTGGCGGGCAGCGTGGAGCGCTCGCGGCACCCCAGCGCCCGGGCCGCGTTCGTCCTGGGCGCCACCGACGACGCCTTCCCCCGCCGCGTCGAGGAGGATGCCATCTTCACCGATCAGGAGCGGGACGAACTGGCCGAGCGCGGCGTCGAGCTGGGGCCGCCCGGGCGGGTGCGGGCGCTGCACGAGCAGTACCACACCTATGTGGCGCTGACCCGGGCGCGGGACCGCCTCTGGGTGAGCTACCCGCTGGGCGACGAGGAGGGCCGGGCGGTGGCGCCGGCCTGGCTCACGCGGCGGCTTCGGGTCCTCCTGCCCGGCCTCGCCGTGAGTTCCGCGACGGCCGACGGGACGGACGACGTGGCGACGCCGGCGCAGGGCATCGACCGGCTGGCCCGGCTGCTGGCCCGCCACCGGGATGCAATGGGGGTCTCCGCGGGGCCATGGGCTCCGCCCGCCCCGCGCCGCGGGGACCCGCCTCCCACCTGGGCGGTGCTCTATCAGTGGGCCGTCACCGACCCCGCCGTCCGGCCCCGGGCCTTGCACTCGCTGGCCGCCCTGGCCCATGCCAACCGGCCTCGTCCCCTGGGCCGCGAGCTGGGGCGGCAGCTCTATGCCCGCCCGGCCGCGGCCGGATGGCTGCTGCGGACCAGCGTCAGCCGGCTGGAGCGGTTCGCCGCCTGTCCGTTCCAGCACTTCGCGGCCCATGGGCTCGGGCTGCGGGAGCGCGTGGTCGGGCGGCTCGACGCGCCGCGCCTGGGCCGGATCCACCATGCCGCCCTCAGCCTCCTGGCGCGGAAGGTGTGGGAGGAGGGACTGGACTGGAAGGACCTTGATGAGTCCCGGCTCGAGGCGATGGTCGCCGCGTGCCTGGACGAGATCGGGCCCCGGCTGGCCCAGGAGCTGGCCGTGGAGACGGCGTACCACGCGCACCTGCTGGAGCGGACGCGGCGCATCCTCGGCCAGACCGCCCGTCGCCTGGCGGAGCACGCCCGTCGCGGCGACTTCCGGCCGCTGGCGGTGGAGGTGGACTTCGGGCCCGATCCCGACGCGCCGCTGCTAGTCGAGCCGTGGCGGCTGCCCTCGGGCGAGCGCCTGGCCCTGCAAGGCCGGATCGACCGCATCGACGGGGCCCGGACCGCGTCGGGCCGCTGGCTCGTCCGCGTCGTCGACTACAAGAGCAGCGCCCACGACCTGCCGCTGGACCAGGTCTACCATGGGCTGGCCTTGCAACTGCCGCTGTACCTGCTGGTGGCCGTCCGGGCGGGCGCCGCCTTGGGGATCGACCCCGGGGGGGCGCCCGGGCGGCCGGGAGCCGGATCGCCGGTCCCGGCCCCGGACGGCGGCCCGCCCGGGAGCCCGGTCCCGGCGGCCGCGGTGGAGCCGGCGGCGCTGCTGTACTTCCCGGTCCACGACCCGTTCCTCGACACCGAGGGTCCGTTGCCGGCGGAGGAGGCCGCCCGGCGGCGGGCGCGCCGGCTCCTGCGGGCCCAGGGCTGGGTGGTCGACGACGCGGAGGTCATCCGGGCCCATGACCGCGAGCTCAAGCCCGAGACCCTGATCCCGGTGGAGCTCAGGAGGGATGGGACGCCCACGGCCTGGGCGCGGGTCCTCCAGCCGGGGGAGATGGAGGATCTCTTCCGGCTGGTGGAGGCGCGGGTCCAGGCGATGGCGACGGCCATCCTGGCGGGGCGGGTGGAGGTGGCGCCGTACCGCCTCAAGGAACGCTCGCCCTGCGGCACCTGCGCCTTCCGCGCGCTCTGCCAGTTCGACCCGCGCCTGCCGGGCAACCGCTACCGGGTGATGCGGCCCCTGCGTCCCCAAGAGGTCTGGCAGCGGGTGCGGCAGGCCCACGCCCCGGACGGCGGCGGTGGGGCGTCCACCGGCCTGCCGGCCGGCCGGGCGGCCCCGCGGCCGCCGGACCGGCCCGCCCCGGCGGACGCCGACGGATCCCACGGGGGCGGACCCGCCGGGCCCGTCCCCGCTGCCGCGGAGGGAGGGGCGGACGATGACCGTCGGTGAACCCGCAGGCGGCCGAGGGGGGCCGGCCCGGGCCGCAGCCACCGGCGGCGCGGCGTCGCGCCCGGTGGCGGCCGAGGGCGGCGCGCGAACGGGCACGCGGTGGACCGAGGAACAGTGGCAGGCCATCGCCCTGCGCGGTGCGAACCTGCTGGTCAGCGCCGCCGCGGGTGCCGGCAAGACCTCGGTGCTGGTGGAGCGCGTCGTGCGCCGGGTGCTGGACCCCGCGGATCCGCTGGACGTCGACCGGGTCTTGGTGGTGACGTTCACCGAGGCGGCCGCCGCGCAGATGAAGGAGCGGATCCGCGAGCGGCTGGAGGCGGCCCTGGCGCAGCACCCCGACGACCGGCGGCTGCGCCGCCAGCTGGCGCTGCTGGGACGGGCCAGCATCTCGACGGTGCACGCCTTCTGCCTGCGCATCATCCGACAGTACTTCTACCGCCTCGGCCTCGACCCGGCGACGAAGGTGGCCGGCGAGCACGAAGCCCAGCTGCTGCGCCACGAGGTGCTGGACGACCTCTTCGAACGGCGCTACGCGGCCGCCGCCGCCGACTTCTTGGCCCTGGTGGAGGCGTACGGCGGCCGCCGCGGCGACGAGGACCTGCGGCAGCTGGTCCTGGCCCTCTACGAGAGCGCCTATGCGCAGCCCTGGCCGGAGGCCTGGCTCGACGCGCTGGTGCGCATGTACCGGGAGGCCGGCGCCGACCTGGACGGCGCGCGGTGGCTGCAGGCGGCGCGGGAGGGGGTGGCCCGCCGCCTGCAGCGCCACGCCATGGCCCTGGCCGGCCTCGCCGCCCAGTGTCGCCGGCCGGGAGGACCCGCGGTCTGGGCCGATACGCTGGAAGGCGACGCCCGTCGGCTGGCATCCTTGGCCGCCGAGGCCGCGGGAGTGGGGTGGGAGGGGCTGGGGCAGATCCTGGAGGCGGCCACCCAGTGGCCCCGCCTCCCCGGCAACCCCGAGGCCAAGGCGAACCCGTTCCACAAACGGATCCAACGGCGCCGGGAGGACATCAAGCGGGACCTCCGCGGGCTGCGCGAGGGCCTATGGGCCCGCCCGGCGGCCGACGTCGCCGCCGACCTCGAACGCCTCGCGCCCCACGTGGCCACCCTGGTCGATCTGGTCAAGGCGTACGCCGCCTCCCTCCAAGTCGCCAAGCGGGACCGCAGCCTGATGGACTTCACCGACATGGAGCACTACGCCCTGGCGCTCCTGGCCGACCCCGCCCATCCCGGTGCCCTGGTGCCGTCCGCCGTGGCCCGCGAGCTCCGCCGCCACTACCAGGAGGTCCTGGTGGACGAGTACCAGGACATCAATCCGCTGCAGGACGCCATCCTCCGCCTCGTGGCGCGGGACGGCGAGGACGGAGCGCCGAACCTCTTCCTGGTGGGCGACGTCAAGCAGAGCATCTATGCCTTCCGCCAGGCCGAACCCGCCCTGTTCCTCGGCCGCTACCGCGCCTACGAGCCGGCGCCCCCGGTGCCGGCGCCGGCGGACGCCGCGCCGGCACCGGGCTGGCGCATCGAGCTCAACGCCAACTTCCGCAGCCGGCCGGCCATCCTCACGGCGGTCAACGACCTCTTCGCGCGCCTCATGGTGCAGGACCTGGGGGGTCTCGCCTACGACGAGGCCGCCCGGCTCCGCCCGCGGGCCGCCTTCCCCGACCCGCCCGCGGGCACGGCGGCCGGCGAGGCCCCGGTGGAGGTCTACGTGCTGGAACGGAAGCCCGAGGCGCTGGACGACGACCTCCCCGACGCCCTGGCCGCCGGCTCCATCCCCGTCCCGGGCCTCGAGGCGGCGGACGGCGGGCCGGCCGCCGGACCGTCGCATCCCGAGGCGGAGGCTGGGCTCCGCCCAGGGGAACCCGGTGGGCGCGGTGCCGGGGAACCCGGACCGGAACTGCGCGACGGCGCGGAGGAGGGGGATGGGGAGGCGGGTCCGGGGTCCCACGGGACGGGGGACCAGGAGGGCAGCGAGGACGAGGAGGTCGACCCGACCGTCCTCGAGCGGGAGGCCCGGCTGGTGGCCTGGCGCATCCGGCGTCTGGTGGAGGGGGCACCGGGCCAGCCGCCGCTGCACGTCTGGGATCCCGACCTGGAGCGCTACCGGCCGGTGCGGTACCGGGACGTGGTGGTCCTGCTGCGCAGCGCCAAGGTGCGGGCGGCCACCTTCGTGGAGGTGATGTCCCGCCACGGGGTGCCGGTCTACACCCGCTCCCGGACCGGCTACCTCACCGCGCCGGAGGTGGAGATGGTCCTCGCCCTGCTGCAGGTGCTGGACAACCCCCGCCAGGACATCCCGCTGGCCGCGGTGCTGCGCTCGCCGGTGGTGGGGCTGGACGCGGACGACCTGGCCCGGATCCGGGTGGCCGCCCGCGACGTCCCCTTCTACGAGGCGGTCTGCCGCGTCGCCGGCTGGGATCCCGACCGGGAGGAACCGGCTGCGCCGCGGGATCAGGCGTGCCAGGCGGCGGCCTCGGACGCCCGCCCGGGGCCGCCGGCCGCCGCTGTGGCGCCCGCCCTCCTGAGCCCCCGGGCGGCGGGCGGCCCCGGCGATGCCGCAGCGGCGGGGGGCACCGGCGATGCGGGACCGGCGGGGGGCGCAGGCAATGCCGGACCGGCGGGCGGCCTCGGTGATGCAGGAGCGGCGGGGGGCACTTCCGGCCCGGGCGACCCCAGGGCCGCAGGGGGCGACCCCGGGGGGCCGGCCGCCGGCGGCACCGGCTGGGCCGGTGCCGCCGGCGAGGGCTTGGCGGAGCGTCTGCGGGCGTTCCTGGCCGACCTGGCCCGCTGGCGGGGCCTGGCCCGCCGCTGGCCGCTCTCCCGGGTGATCCAGGCGATCTACGACGAGACGGGCCTGCTGACCTTCGTCGCCGCCCTGCCGGCGGGCGAACAGCGCCGGGCCAACCTCGAGGCGCTGCGGGACCGGGCCCGCCAGTTCGACCGGTTCGCCCGGCAGGGGCTCTTCCGCTTCCTCCGGTTCATCGAGCGGCTGCGCGAGCGGGGTGACGACCTGGGCACCGCCCCGGCCCTGGGGGAGAACGAGGACGTGGTCCGGGTGATGACCATCCACCAGAGCAAGGGGCTGGAGTTCCCGGTGGTGGTGGTCGCGGACCTGGGGGCGCGATTCCCCGAGGAGAGGGGCCACGCCCTGCTGCACCGGGAGCTGGGGCTCGGGCTCAAGGTGGCGGACCCGGAACTGCGGATCCGCTATCCCAGCCTGGCCTACGAGGCGGTCCGGGCGCGGCAGCGCCTGGACACCCTGGCCGAGGAGCTGCGCATCCTCTACGTCGCCCTGACGCGGGCGCGGGAGCGGCTGATCCTGGTCGGATCCGTCCGCGACCTGCCCACCGCCGCGGCCGCGTGGTGGGCGGCGGCCGGCGGTTGGGCCGGCGACGGGCGGGGGCCCGAGCCCCTGCCGGCGGCGATCCTCGAGGGCGCCAGGAGCTTCCTGGACTGGATCGGGACCGCCCTCATCCACCATCCCGACGCCACCCCCTTGCGCCGGCTGGCCCTGGGCGGCCAGGGGCGCGGCCGGCCCCAGGACCCGGACCCTCCCGGCGCGCCCTCCCCCGCTGGCCCGGGGCGCGGGGCGGTCGAGCCGCCGCCGGGCCCGGGGTGGACGTCCCGCTGGGCCTGGGCGCTGCTCCTGCGGCCGGCGATGCCGGCGGCGGCACCGGACGACCCCGCCGGGCCCGCGCCCCGGGAGGCGACGGGACCCGCGCCCGCACCGGCCGACGGCGGTCCCGGCGACCGCTCCGCTGCACCGCCGGCGGACGGATCGTGTAGGTCGCAGCCGGCCGCCTCGGATGGGACCGGGGATCGGGAGGCGGAGGAGGCGACGCCGGGCGCGGTGGAAGGTGTCCCGGTCCCCGGGTGGCTGGAGCCCTTGCTGCGCGGGGAGCCGCTACCGCCGGGCGCCGTCGACCGCGAGGCGGTGGAGGCGCTGCGGCGGCGCCTGGCGTGGCGGTATCCCTTCGCTGCCCTGGCCAACCGCTTCGCCAAGCGGTCCGTCAGCGAACTCGAGGGCCGTGCCGACCCGGAGTGGCAGGCCTACCCGTTGCCGGCCGAGCTGCGCCGGGGGCTCCGGCAGCCGCGCCTGGACGCCGCGGCGGCGCCGGCTGTCGGGGCAGCCCTCCCGCTGAGCGGCGCCGAGCGGGGCACGGCGACCCACCGCGTCCTGCAGCACCTGGACCTGACGGGCCCGCTGGACGTCGACGACGTCGCCCGCCAGATCGAGGCCATGGTGGGACGGGGCCTGCTGACGCCGGCGGAGGCGGAGGTCGTCGACCGGCAGGCGCTGGCCCGCTTCTTCGCCGGTCCCCTGGGGCGGCGGCTCCGCCGCGCGCCCGAGCGGGTGCGGCGGGAGTGGATGTTCACCCTGGGTGTGCCCGCCACGGAGCTCTACCCCGACCTGGCGGCCGGCGGGACGGAGGGGGGCACCGGCGCGGATGCGGACGTGGTGGTCGTCCAGGGGGTCGTGGACTGCTTCGTGGAGGAGGACGACGGCCTGCTCCTGCTGGACTTCAAGACCGACGAGCCGCGGGGGCGGACGCTGGAGGCGATGGCCGCCCTCTACGCGGGGCAGGTCCGCTTCTACCGCCGGGCGCTCAGGGAGATCACGGGCCGCCCCGTCAAGGAGGCCTACCTCGTCTTCCTGGCCGCAGGAGCCGCCGTGCCGGTGCCCTGATCCCGGCCGACCGGGTCGCGCCGACGGGACCGACGGGCGACGGTGACGCGGAGCGGGTCGTTCGGCCCCGCCGGGATCCCTGAGCGGCTCCCCGGTTCGCCGGTGCCCGTCCCTCGGTCCCGTCGCGGTCCCATCGCGGCCGGGCCGATCCGGCCGCGGCCGCCGGCGGGACGGCGACGCAAGCCCCACGAGCCATACTAGCCGCCAAGGGGGTGACGGTCATGGAGGGAGCGGATCGGGACGAACCGGCAGGACGCAGGGCCGAGGGACGAGCGGTGGCGAAGGCCGACGGGCGAGGGCGGGAGGGCGCGGGGGCAGCCCCCCACGGCAGCGTCCCCGGCCGGGTTCGTCGGGGGGCCGGTGGCCCCGTGGTGCCCGTGGACGGCGGCGTCCCGGGACCGCGGTCGCCCGAGGCCGCCCGGCTGTGGGGCGCCACCTACGGCGCCGATCCGGAGAGCGGGACGGACTACGAGGCGACCCGGCAGTCCACGGAGTCGGTGCGGGCGGCCCACCGCATCGCCCGCGGCCCCGGCAACCCCCGCGGCGCGGGGGACGGCCGGCGCTCCGACGAAGGTGCGCCCACCGGCGGCGGGTGACCCAATCACCGCGCAGCCCACGCCTCGGACGGCGGTTGACGACGCACGCCGGGGCCATGGGGCAGGCGATGGGGACCGCGCAGGGTCCCGGCGGCCACCACCGCCCACTCGGCCAGATAGGCGGCGACCAGGGCCACCGCCGCGAGGCGCGTGCCCGGCCAGTGCGGTGCCAGGTGGCCCAGCAGCCCCGCGGTGACGCAGAGGACCGCCACGTTGGCCAGCGCCGAGCCGTGGATGAAGAGGGTGCGCCGCGCCCGCACCAGATGGCCGGCCTCGCACGAGGCCAGCGCCACCACCAGCGGCACGGGGACCATGGCCAGCAGACCGACCCGGGCCGCCTCGGCCACGCCCCCGCCGACGCCCATCACCGCGGTGAGATACGCCCCGGCCAGCGGCGTGGCGGCCAGGAGCGCCAGGGCGGCGGCTCCCGCCAGGCCGATGCGCAGGGCGAAGGCCCGCACCAGCCGCTGGGCTTCCGCCTCGCCGTGAGCGATGGCCACCTGCTCGACGGTGCGCATGGGCAACAGGAACAGGAGCACGGTCCCCCAGACCACCGGCCATGCGGCCAGGGCGCGGGCGGCGTCGGCCGAGCGGGCCAGGAGGCCCGTCAGCACCGGCCGGGCGGCAAAGGTGGTGACGCTGGTCAGGGCCAGCGGAACGTAGAACCCCAAGAGCCCCCGCCAGCTCAAGGGTTCCGGATTCGCCTCGGCAGGCCGTGGAGAGGCCTCACCCCGGGGTTCCCCGGCGGCGACCCCGGCCTGAGGCCATCCCGCAGACGTCGCGGCGTGCGCCGCCGGCTGTCGCCATCCGGACCGGGCCAGCCAGCCCCGCGCGTACGCGTCGACGTAGGCGCACTCGGCCGTCACGGCCGCGGCCAGTCCTGCACACCCGGCCACCGCCCCGGGCTGCCGTCCGAGGACCCCCGCCAGGGTCATGACCGCCGCCAGGGTGGTCAACCGGAGCAAGGTGCCGCGACTGGCCACGACGGTGTGTCCGTGCCGGATGAGGAGCCCCTGATGAACCCGGCGCCAGGCGATGGCGGCCGTCCAGGGCAGCATCAGGGCGAAGGCCGGCCGCACCAGGGCCAGCACCGACGGATCCAGTCCCAGCATCCGGCCGAAGTAGAGATCGAACAGCGGCGTGAAGGCCAGGGCGGCGTGCAGGCCGGTCAGCCCCCCGGCCAGCAGGAGGGTGAACCGCTGCAGGCGGCGGAGCGCCTGGGGATGCGTCGCCAGCGCGTTGCCCGCATGCAGCAACATGATGACGGGGCTCTCGATCAGCAGGCAGGTGGCGATCACCGCCCCGTACGCCGCCAGGGACAGGTCCGGCGCCGCCAGCCGGGCGATGCCGGCGCTAACCGCCATCTCGGAGGCGGCCATCAGGAGGTCGCTGGCGGCCAGCGGCCCATAGAACCGGGCCAGCCGCCGGAGGCCGCCCGCCGGGGGGCGCGGGCGTGACGTGGCGCCACCCCCGGCCGGCGCGTCGCCGACCGACGCCGGTCGGACACCCGCGGCGTCGTCGCCGCCCCGGACGGCGGCGGGGGTCGTCTCCCCGGGCGACGATGGGTCGGCCTCGACCTGGACGGGACGTTGGGGATCCATGGAACCGATCGTCGTCCTTCCGTGGGATCGCCGCCCCGCGACCGGCGCCGGCCTCAGCCCGGCGCACCGCCCGACTGCCGCCCCGGTGCACCGGGGCCCCAGAACGGCGCAGGCACCCGGAACTGCGCCGGGGTCCGGACCGCCGGCCCTCGCCGCCCGTCGGCCCGCGGGCGTCCGCTGCCGGATGGGCCGTGATCGGCCGGACGGGCCGGCGTCGCTCCGCCGCTGCGACCCCGCACCGTCCTGGCCCGCGGAGCTCGCGGCGGAGGGGGGCACGGCGGCTACCACGATAGCACCGGCGCCCTGCGACCGGCAAGCCGGCCGCCGCGACCACGCCGCCACCCCGCCCCACGGTGCAGGCGTTGGCCCTCCTCCGTAAGCCGGCTGGCCGGCCGCCGCGGCCATACCGCCACCCCGCCCCAGGATGCCGATGTGCGCAGGCGCCCGGCGGCGGGGATCCCGGCCCGCCATGCCGACCCACGGCGCCCGCCCGCACCGGTCGGCGCCCGCCGGTCCCCGCGGTCGCCGTGGCGCGGTGCTCCCGCGCCGCACCGCGGCGCTACCCACGCTCGGGTCGAATCGGGTTAAAGTGGAAGGGTGCGAGCAACCCGCAACCCGACGCCAGACGAGGGAGGCAAGAGCATGGCAGGCCGGCTTCAGGACAAGGTGGCCATCGTCACCGGCGCCAGCCGCGGCATCGGCGCCGCCATCGTGCGCACCTTCGTGGCCGAGGGCGCCCAGGTGGTGGGCGTGGCCCGATCCGGCGACGCCCTGGAGACGTTGCGGGCGGCGCTGGACGAGGCCGCGAGCCGGTTCGTCCCGCGCGTCGCCGACGTGACCTCTGCGGCAGCGGCCCGCGACGTCGTCCGGGAGACGCTGGAGCGGTTCGGACGGATCGACATCCTGGTCAACAATGCCGGGGTCGGCCACTTCGCGCCCGTCACCGAGCTCTCGGAGGCGGCCTGGGACGAGATGATGGCGGTCAACCTCAAGGCGCCCTTCCTCTGGTCCCAGGCCGTGCTCCCCCATATGATGGAGCGGCGGGACGGCCACATCATCATGATCTCGTCCGTGGCCGGCACCACCACCTTCGTCAACGGGGCGGGCTACTGCGCCTCGAAGTGGGGCCTGATGGCGCTGGCGGACACCCTCCGGCAGGAGGTGCGTCCTTACGAGCTGCGGGTCACCGCCGTGTGCCCCGGCTCGGTCCAGACCCACTTCGGGGGGACGCCGCCGCGGGACTACGCGTTGCGGCCCGAGGACGTGGCCCACACCGTGCTGGAGGTGGCCGCGGCGCCGCGCCGGGTCATCTACGGCACGGTGATCATGCGCCCGTTGGTGCCGGCCGACCAGCAGTGATGCGGCGCCGGCAGGGATCCGCCCCGCGGGCGCGGGAAGAGGCTGCGGAGCGACCCATGGCCCTCACCGGGAGCCGAGCCGGCGGCGGGGCGACGCCGGAGCGATGCCAGGGCCGCAGAGGCCGGGGACACCGTCTTGCGTCTTGACCGGACGAACCCGGCCCCCGCTGCCGGTCGCCGTCCGTTCGAGGGCTGGAGGGCCGCCGGTTGGCGGGTCGGAGGGAGGATCGCCCGTCGCGGGCGGAGCGGGTAGGGAGGTCCGACGCGCAGCATGGCCACCGCAACCCACGAGACCCATGAGAGCCATGAGATCCCCGAAGACCACGGAACCCAGGCAACGCCCCACGCGCCCACCGGCCGGGCGAGCCCGACCCGCGAGACCGGGCCGCGTCCTGTGGAGTCCGGGGGCGGGCCGGCGCACCCGGCGGAGGAGGCGCCCCTCGATCTGGTGATCGTGGGGGGCGGGCCCTGCGGCCTGGCCTGTGCCGCGGCGGCCCACCGGGCGGGGCTGCGCTACCGGGTCCTGGAGAAGGGGGCCATCGTCAACTCCCTGGTCCACTTCCCGCTGCAGATGAACTTCTTCAGCACGGCGGACAACCTGGCCATCGCGGGGATCCCCTTCGTCAGCGAGCGGCCCAACCCCACCCGGCGCGAGGCCCTGGACTACTACCGGGCGGTGGTCCAGCACCTCGGCCTGGCGGTGGAGACGTACACGGAGGTCGTCGACATCCAGCGCGAGCCCGACGGGCCCTTTCGCGTGGTGGCGCGACGGGCGCCGCGCCTGGTGGCGGGGTGGCCGCCCCTGGGGCCGGAGGGGGCGCCACGGGCGGAACAAGACGAACCGGCGGCGCCTGTGGGCCGGCTGGATCGTCCCGTCGTCTATCGCGCGCACCACGTGGTGCTGGCCACCGGCTACTACGACCGCCCCAATCGCCTGGGGGTGCCGGGGGAGGACCTGGCCCACGTGAGCCACTACTACCGCGAGGGCCACGCCTTCTACGGACGGCGCGTCCTGGTGGTGGGGGGACAGAACTCGGCCGTCGAGGCGGCCCTGGACCTGCACCGCTGCGGTGCACGGGTGACCCTGGCGTACCGCGGCCCCGCCCTCTCGGAGCGGATCAAGCCGTGGGTGCTGCCGCCCTTCCGCAGCCTGGTGGACAAGGGCCGGATCACGGTGCTCTACAACACCGAGGTCGAGGCCATCGAACCTGAGGCCGTGCGGCTGAGGGTGGCGGGCGAGCCGCGCCGGCTGCCGGCCGACTTCGTCTTCCTCCTGGTGGGGTACCGCCCCGATCACCGCCTGGTGCGCAGGCTCGGCATCCCCATCGATCCCGCCACGGGGGAGCCCTGCCACGACCCGGAGACCATGGCGACACCGGTCCCGGGCGTCTATCTGGCCGGTGTCGCGGCCGCAGGGTACGACGCCAACAAGATCTTCATCGAGAACGGCCGTTGGCACGGCGAGCGGATCGTGCGCCACATCCTCAGCCGGCGACAGGCCGCCGGGTGGCCGCGGTCCTAGGCCATCGGCCCCTGGCAGGACCACGGGGCACGGCCTCGGGCCTCCGCGGGCCGAGGGGGTCGCGGCGGCGGCGCGGCTCGCGTCCCCGGGTCCGGCGGCGTGGGTCACTCCAGCACCCGGGAGAAGAAGATGGCGCTGACGGTCTCGTCCATCGCCACCGGACGGTCGTAGATCCGCTCCAGGAACCGGGCCAGCTCCGCGGGGTCCTTCAGGTTGGCGTCCTCGGCCCGGAGCTCCTCGGTCGTGAGGTCGCCGAGCCGCTTGACCACCACGCGATCGATGACCGCGGTGAACAGCTTCTGGCGGGGTTCATACCGGTTGCCGTAGGTCACCCAGACCAGATCGCCCTCGCGATACTTGTCGCGCTTGTCGCCCAGGCGGATGGTGCAGCGCTTCTCCGCGGCCAGCAGGTTGGCCTGATAGACGGTGGAGTAGAAGTTGAGCGCCTTCACGGCCACCCCTCCCGAGAGGTGCGGGACGAACCGGCCACCGGCCGGATCCGCGCGGTCGAAGCCTTGCCGCCGCCCACCGCGGCGGGCGCGCCGACGGGAGGTCGGGGAGGCGCCGCGCCCGCCGTCCACGGCGCGGACGCCCCCCGGGCCGAGGGACGCGGGGGGCCGCCACCGGCGTGGCGGTGGCGGCGTCGCGCCGTGCGCCGGGCGCAGGCCGGTCGCCGACCGCGCACGGTCGCCGGAATTCGGTCGGCAGGGCGTTTGATTACCCGCTATTCGTGCGGGCATCCCGCCATTCCTTCCGAAAAAAGCCACAAGGGGCCGGCGCCGACATCGCGCCCGCGATGTCGGCGCCGGCCCCGTCCGCTGGCGCGTTGAGCATCCCGACCGTCCTGGACCCCTGATCCAGCAGGTGCTGCTGCAGGTGCTGACGCCGCTCTTCGACCCGGGGCCGCTGTCCCGCTCGGGCTGCGCCGGCGAGCGCTCGGGCGGCACGGGCGCTGCGACTGCGGAGCCCGCCGCGGCGTTCCCGCGACCCAGGCTCCGACCCGCGGCACCGACCCGCCCTAGCCCTGCGGCGCCTTGGGATCCGGGGGGAGCGCCTGGCCGCTGGCCAGCGCCTGCTCGGCCAGGGCGATCATCCGGCGCACCATGCGGCCGCCGACGGCGCCCGCCTGGCGCGCGGGGATCTCTCCCCAGTAGTCCTCGGATCCCTGATGGACCGGCAACCCCAGCTCCGCCGCGATCTCGTACTTCAGGTTGTCCAGCGCCGGGTGGGCTTCCTTCACCAGCAACCGGTTGGTCTTCTGTCCCAACGCCATGGGGATCACCTCAATGGGCCGACCTGGACCCGCGCGCCCGCGGCGCGTACCGCACCGCCCTTCCGCCTTCAGCCCGGTCGCCCGCTTCGCGGCGCGGATCGGGTGCCGTCCCGATGCGCCCTCGCGGCTCACCGCCCTGGGGCCCGATCCCACCCGGCTCGTCCGGCGCGCGGTGTGCGGCGCGGCGCGACCGTCCGGCTCGCGGTGCGTCGCGGCCCCACCGTGCGGCGCATCGCCACCGTTCCGCTCGCGGTGCGTCGCGGCCCCAACGCGGCGCGGCGCGACGCTGCCTGCCCGGGCTGCCGCCCTGACCCGGCCTCTCTTCGACCCGGGAGCCGCCGGCCGCGCCGGACCCGCCGTCGGGGCCGGCCCTCGGCGCCCGGGCGGCGCCCAGGCCGCCGCTGCCGCCGCCTCGCGGTCCTGCGCGCCGCGACCCGTGCTGCCGATCCGCTGGCTCGGGACCGGTTCGTCCGGAACCCGTTCAGGTGGCGTTCCCACGGCCTAATGTGCGCGCCGGCGCCGGGGGGTAGGCTCGCAAATCCGGGGCCCACAGTGAATCCCCGGGCCGACGGCCGAGGTTCGACACGGCTGGGGCCGCCGCGGCTCCCCTGGGGGTCGTGCGGGACGGCGAACCACGCCGGCCGGCGGTCCGGTGCCCGGCCCGCCGGGGGCCGCAGGGCCGCGCGACGTCCGGGCCGCAACCCGACGGGGCGGGGCGGGTCCTGGCGGCTTGCACCACGTTTATCAAGAGCCAGGGCCGATCCGGCGCGGAAGGTCTTCGACCCGATCGATACTATCAGTTACCGAACGATTAAGCCATATTAATATTCAACGTTTCAATAGGAGCAAACTTTCACCGTTGCTTGCCGGGCAATGCTGTGGTACGCCAGAGTTGACCGGCTCGACCGGCGGCACGGCGGCGCATTCCCGGGATCGGCCGGCGACCCGTCGGCCCATTCCACCGGGTCGCTCGCGGAAACCGCGGGATCAGCAGCGAAGCCGCGGGAGCGACCACGGCGAACGGGCCGCCGGCGAGCCGCGCGGCTGCATCGCACCCAAGGGGGTCGACCACATGTCGGTTGCGGTTCAGCCCCAGCCGGCGGGGGACGCACCGGCGCCGCGCCGCGGCGGCTGGTTGGACCGGTTCTTCGCCATCCAGGCCAGTGGATCCGACCTGCGCACGGAGATCCTGGCCGGCCTGACCACCTTCGTCACCATGGCCTACATCCTGTTCGTCAATCCCCAGATCCTGGGGGCCGCCGGCCTGGATCCCAACGCGGTCCTCATGGCCACCGCCCTGTCCTCGGGGGTGGCCACGCTGATCATGGGACTGTTCGCGCGCATGCCCTTCGCGCTGGCGCCGGGCATGGGCCTCAACGCCTACTTCGCCTTCACCGTCGTCCTCGGGCAGGGCGTGCCCTGGCAGACGGTGCTGGGCGCCGTGTTCATGGACGGCGTGATCTTCCTGATCATCAGCCTGCTGCCCATCCGCGAGCGCATCCTGCGGGACATCCCGCTGAACATCCGCCTGGCCACCAGCACGGCCATCGGACTCTTCATCGCCTTCATCGGCCTGAAGTCGGCGGGCCTGGTGGTGGCCAACGAATCCACCCTGGTGGCCCTGGGCGACGTGCGCTCCGGGCCGGCGGTGCTCTGCCTGCTGGGCCTGGTGATCACCGCGCTGCTCATGGCCCGCCAGGTCAAGGGGGCCATCCTCTGGGGCGTGCTGATCACCACCGCCCTGGGCGCCTTCTTCCACGCACCCGACGCCAACGGCGTCATGCAGCCCCTGACCCACTTGCCGCGCAGCCTCGGCGACGTGGTGCGCGCGCCCGACCTCGGCGTGCTGGCCCAGGTGGCGGGCCAGCTCGACGTGCGCAGCGCGCTACAGCTCGGGTTGCTGACGGTGATCTTCACCTTCACCTTCGTCAACATGTTCGATACCGCCGGCACCCTGGTGGGCCTGGGGACCAAGATGGGCGTCATCGACGAGAAAACGGGCACCTTCCCGCGGGTCGGCCGCGTGCTGGTCAGCGACGCGCTGGCGACCATGATCGGCGCCGTGTTGGGCACCTCCACGGTGACCACCTACGTGGAGAGCGCGGCGGGCATCGGCCAGGGCGGTCGAACCGGCCTGACGGCCGTGGTGACGGGCCTGCTGTTCCTGCTGGCCGTGTTCTTCTGGCCGCTGGCCGGCGTGATCCCGGCCGCGGCGACGGCGCCGGCGTTGATCATCGTCGGCCTGCTGATGATGGAGCCGATCCGCCGCCTGAACCTGGACGACATCACCGAGGCGCTGCCCGCCTTCCTGACGGTGCTGGGCATCCCCCTGACCTTCAGCATCGCCACCGGCATGGTGCTGGGCATCGTCTCCTACGTGGTGCTGAAGCTGGTGACGGGCCGCATCCGCGAGGTCTCGGTGACCATGTGGATCCTGGCGGCCATCTTCATCGCCCACTACGCCTTCATGGGGTCCGGCGCCTGAGGCGGGCGCCGGACCCGCACGCGCGGGCGCGGGCCGCGGGCCGATGCCCGGCCGCGAAGCCGCCGCGGGCGGCGGGCGGGTGCCTGGCCGCGAGCCAAGCCGCGGCGGGGCGCCGGGCGATGGCCTCGCGGTGGGTGAGTCTGCGAGCGGCGCGCATCCCTCGCCGTGGGTGAAGCCGCCAGCCGACGGCTGGGAGGCGAACGGAATCGGACCATCGCGAACCCGCACGGACGAACACGCAGGTCCGGGGCCCCCGCACCGGCACCACGCCGGGCGGGGGCTCGATCGCTTCCGCGCGGCGTACGGGTGGTGGAGGGCGGAGGGTGCGTCGGCGTCGTCTACGAGTCGCCGCGGGGGTCGTCGCTCGCGAGGCCCAGCCCGCTGGCATACCGCCGCGCGTTCTCGCGGTACCGGGCAGCCGCGGCACGGATCGCGGCCTGTTCGTCCGGCGTCAGCGATCGGATCACCCGCGCCGGCACGCCCAGCACCAGGCTTCCCGGCGGGATGACCTTGCCCTCGGGGACCAGGGCACCGGCGCCCACCAGGCTCCCCCGGCCGATGCGGGCGCGGCTGAGCACGATGGCGCCCATGCCGATCAGGCACTCGTCCTCGATCGTGCACCCGTGGACGACGGCGGCGTGGCCGACGGTCACGTCGCGGCCGATGTGGCACGGCTCCCCGGCGTTGACGTGGATCACCGCGTTGTCCTGCACGTTGCTGCCGGCACCGAGGTGGATCGCGTCCAGGTCCGCCCGCAGGACCGCGCCGAACCAGACGCTACTGTGTTCGTCCAGGGTCACCCGGCCGATCACGTGGGCCCCCGGCGCCACGTAGGCGGTGGCGGCGATGCGGGGGGTCACGGAGCCGAGGCGATAGACGGGCATGGGACCACCCTCCCGCGAGCGGCCATGGGCACGGTGACGGTCGTCGGCGCCTCCGCGCGGCCGCGCAGGGAAGCGCGCTCGCGCGGGCGGACGCCGCGCCGATGCGATGCCGTGCCTCTTCGCGCCGGCAGCGGGGGCGGGCACCCGCCGCGACCGGGCTGCCGCCGAGGCGCTCGCCGCCCACGGCCCCACGGATCGCGGCACGCCGCCCCCCGAGGAGGGGGGCGAGCGGCTGCCGCCCACGGCTCCACGGATCGCGGCACGCCGCACCCCGACGAGGGGCCGCGGCGGCCCGTCCCTGGGCATCCTTGGATTCGCCGCCGGCGATTCGATACAATCCAATCGTACCGCCAATCGCACCGCGCCGCGACGCCGCGGGGCCCGCCCACGGGGCGCCCGCCGGGAGCCCGCGGGAAAGGATGGGTCATGCCGTGTGGAGCGTGGAGCCCGCCACCCCAGCCGACGCCGACCAGGTCTGGGCGGTGACGCAGAGGGCCTTCCGTCCCTATCAGGCCAAGTACCCCGTGGCGCCCGAGCCGCTCAAGGAGACGCTGGAACAGGTGCGCGACGACATCGCCCGCGGCCGCGTCTGGGTCGCCCGCAGCGGTCAGCGGGTGATCGGCGCGGTGCGGGCGCGGCCGCTGGGCGGCCGGAGCGACGCCTACGAGGTGTACGACCTGGCGGTGGATCCCGAGTTCTCGCAGCTCGACGTGGGCACCTCGCTGGTGCGGGCCCTCGAGGACCGGTTGCGCCGGCAGGGCGTGCGGGCCGTTCACCTGCAGACCGGGCTGCGGGACGCACCGGCCATCGAGTTCTGGTACCGGGTGGGGTACCGTCCCTACCGCCTCGACCCCGATCCCGACCCCGCCGGCGGCTACGATCGCGTTTGGTTTTCCAAGGAATGGTAGGCGGGCGGCCGGGCCGCCGCCCGCGCCGTTCGCCCCTTCCCGCGTCGGCGCACGGTGCCCGTCCGCGCACGGGAAAGGAGCGGGGCGGCGCTGGCGCGGTCGAGGCGGACGAGCCCGCGGGCGCGGGACGCCTGCCCTTGGATCGGGGCGGGAGGGGGCGGCGCCCGTTGGGTGGGACCGGGGCGCGGCGCGCTTCCGAGCCACCGGGGCGGCGCCCCCGGCTCCCGGTGCGCCGGCCCATGGTGCGGGTCGTGAGCCGGTCCGCGCGAGCCGGTTCCTCGGACCGGCCGGACCGTGCCGGGTTCGCGCCAGGGACCGTCCTCGAAGGGCGGAGGCGTCGCTGCCGGTGGTGGGCGCTGCGCGCGGTGGGGACGGCTGCCGGCGGTGGGACGGCTCCTGGCGTGGGCTGGCTGCCGGCGGCGCGCTCCGGCAGGAGAGGGGGGATCGCCGTGGATGCGCTGCGCCTGACGCAGCTGACCGGCAAGGGCGGCTGAGGGTGCAAGCTCGGCCCGGCCGAGCTGGCGCAGGTGCTGCGCCACCTACCCCCGCAAGGAGGAACCGATCCCCACCTGCTGGTGGGGCTGGAGAGCGGCGACGATGCCGGGGTGTACCGGCTGACGGACCGGCTGGCCCTGGTGCAGACGGTGGACTTCTTCACGCCCATCGTCGACGATCCCACCCTGTTCGGGGAGATCGCCGCGGCCAACGCCCTCAGCGACGTCTACGCCATGGGGGGGCGGCCGCTGACGGCGCTGAACCTGGTGGGCTTCTCCGTCTCCCGCTACGGGGCCGAGACCCTGGCGGCCATCCTGGCTGGGGGCGCCGCCAAGGTCCGGGAGGCGGGGGCGGTGATCGTCGGCGGGCACACCATCGACGACGCGGAGCCCAAGTACGGCCTCGCCGTGACGGGCGTGGTCGACCCGGACCGGATCTGGACGAACCGGGGTGCGCGGCCCGGCGACGTGGTGATCCTGACGAAGCCCATCGGCACGGGCGTGGTGAGCACCGCCCTAAAGCGCGACCTGGCGCCCCCGGAGGCGGTGGCGGCCATGGTCGCGATGATGCGGACGCTGAACCGGGCCGCCGCCGAGGCCGGCCAGGCGGTGGGCGGGGTCCACGCGGCTACCGACGTGACGGGGTTCGGCCTGGTGGGGCACGCCAGCCACATCGCCCGCGAGAGCGGGGTGGCGCTGGTCGTCGAGGCGGAGGCGGTGCCCGTCCTGCCGGGCGCCCGGGAGCTGGCGGAGAAGGACGTCTTCCCCGGCGGCAGCCGGGCCAACCGCCGCCACTACGGGCCGGTGGTGGTCTTCCGCCGCGCGCTGCCGGAGTGGCAGCAGGGCCTGCTGTTCGATGCCGTGACCTCGGGCGGGCTGCTCCTCGTGGTCGAACCGGCCCGAGCCGCGGCGCTGCTCGACGAGCTGCACGGCCGCGGGGTCCGCGAGGCGCGGGTCATCGGCCGGGTGGAGGAAGGGCCGGCGGGGCGCGTGCTGGTGGAGTAGGGGATCCGGCCGCCGGAGCCCGTCGGGGCGTCTGGCGCCGGCGATCTCGGAACGCACCTTCCGCTGCGAGGTTTACGGGCACGTGACGGGCACGTGGTCGACCGGGACGAAAACGCGGCCCGGCATCCCGCGACCTTGGTGGCCTTCCGTCGCCGGGCGTGGCCCGGCGACGGAAGGCGCCCGCGGACGGGGCGGACGACCTGCGACCCCACAGGCGGTCCCGGAGGCAGCGGGAAGCCGGCACCGGCTCACGGCCGGGTGAGACCGGCACCGCCACCCCGCGGGGATCGGCTACCTGGAGCCGATGACGATGTTCCCGCCAACGGCACGGGAGGCACACGAGGGAGGCATGGCCGAGGACGCACGCCGCGCGGGGCACCGGCGGGGGCCGGTGCCCCGCGCGCTGGCCGCGCTGGCATGGCTTGGGCTGGCCGCAGGGCTTGCGCTGCCCCTGGCGGGCCTCCAGCGGCACGCCCCCCCGGTGGCCGCCACGGCGCAGGCCGTGGCGGCCACCGGGGGGCTGCTCGGCGCCTGGCAGGAGGGCTCGCCGGCGGCCGCCGGGGCCTGGGTGGCCCCGGCGGCCGCCGCGCCGGGCGGGGCGTGGCTGGCCGGGCTCGCCGGCCATCCGGCGGAACGGGTTCCTCCTCTGGCCCCTCCGGGCACACCGCCGGTCGGCGAAGCCGGGGGCGGGGACCCGACCCCGGCCGTCGCCCTGACCGGCTACGCCATCGGCACCGCCCGCCCCGATGCGGCGGGGCGGATCCACGTGGCGACCGTGCTCGACGTGGCGATCCCCGCGGCGGGCTATGCCGGCCGGTTCGTCCAGGACCTGGTCTGGCGTCCGACCCTGGCCCATCCGCGGCTGGTGGCGGCCTCGGGGCGCCGGGTCGTGGAGGTGACGGTCCGGGGCCATCGCCTGCTGTGGCGCGGACCGGCGGGCCCATGGCAGCCCGGCCTCGGCCTGGCGGATCTGCCCCGCCACGGCTCCCCGGCGGGCGGGCCGCCGGAGGTGCCGGTGGAGGTGAGCCGCGACGGCTTCGGCCCGGTGGCCCTGGCCGGCAGCCGCGGCATCCTCCTGACCACCCGCGGCCCACGCCCCCTGGTGGCCCTCTGGCCCTGGTCCCTGGACGACCCCGAGGTCCGCCCAGCCGGACGGGTGGTGGTCCTGGACGTGCTCTACCACGCCAGGCCGCTGGGGTGGCGGGTCGAAGCCCAGGGCGACCGCGCCGTCCTGACCGTGGCGGTGGAGGACGGTTCCCGGGTCGAGGTCCCGTACGACCTGGACCGGGGCCGCCCCGTGTCCGATGCCGCGATCCCGGGCGGCCATGCCCTCGGCCGGGTCAGCCCGCTGCGTTCGACCGTGCCTGGGACCGGAGGCTGACCGGAGGCGGGGCGCCCCCGACCCTCGGCGCGGCCCCGCCCGCCTGAGCCCTCGCCTACGCCGGCTCCTCCGCCGCGGCCGTCCTGGCCGACCCCCGGGCTCGGCGAGCCGCACCGCTGCCCCGCCACCGCATCGTCGAGTCTCCCTCTGCGGTCGATGCGCCTCCCCCTGCGGTCGGTGGGTACGGGCGAGCGTGTCCCGCCACACCGCCGCCACACCGCCGCCACACCGCCGCCGCACCGCCGCAACGCCGCCCTGCCCCGCCACCGCCGCATCCGCCGGCCCGGTGGCGGGGCTTCCTCCGCGGCGCGTCGTGCCACCGTGGGGGCCTCGCGGCGTCCCCTCGTGGCCACCGTGCGACGCTGGCCCTGGCGCCCCTGGGGCCGTTTCAGGGTGCGGCGGGGCGCCTCGTCCGCGCTCCATGGACGGCCTTCGCGATCAGGGTTGCCCCCCTCCGATGCCTCGGCCGCGTCGCGCGCGCGGGGCCGGTCCTCGCACCGCGACGCCGCCATCGGATCTCCCGCCTGCGCCCCGCGCCTTGCGCCTCGCCCCGTGGCGGCGACCCTCACGGGCCCCGGATGCCATGGACCAACGGGCCCCGGGGTCACCGCGCGGCCCCCGCCCTTCGCGCCATCGAGCCGTCGCCTCCACGTGGTGCGACCCCGCCCTTTGCGCCGCGACGGCGCCATCGAGCCGCCTCCGCCGCGCCGCACCCCGTCCGCCTTCAGCGTGGGGGACTTGCCCCAGGACCCGGCCCTCGCACCGCCGTCTCGCCCTCGTCGGTTCCCGTCCGCCGCTTCCCGCCGTCTTGGGCGCCTGTCGCCGGTTCCCCCTGGGCCGCTCCTTCGTAGGATGGGATGACACCACCCGCGGCCGGGGGTTGCCGCCGGCCGGCGCCGGGACGCAGGGGAGAGGCCGATGGTGAAGATCGTGATCGCCACCGGGAGGCCGTTGATCCGCGAGGGGCTGCAACGGGTGCTGGAGGGGGCTCCGGGGCTCCAGGTGGCGGGCCACGCGGCGACCGCCGGGGCGCTGCTGGAACGGGTGCGGGAGCTGGAGCCCGACGTGGTATTGCTGGACCTGGACCTGGTCGAGGACCGGGCGCGGGAGGTGGTGGGCCGGCTCGGCCGCATGCCCAACGCTCCGGTGGTGGTCGGCATCACCGACCGGGGTGATCCGGAGGCGCTGCTCGGGCTGGTCCAAGCGGGGCTCGGGGGCTACCTCTTGGCCCACCGCGAGGCCGCGGGGCTCGCCGAGGCGATCCGCGCCTGTACGGCGGGCATCTTCGTGATCGACGCGGAGATCATGTCGGAGCTGGCCCACGATTCGCCGCTCTACCGCTATGTCCCCGCCCCGGAGGAGGTGGAGCGGGCCCGGCTCTTGAGCCAGCGGGAGATCGAGGTGCTGAGCCGCATCGCCTGCGGGAAGACCACGGCCCAGGTGGCGCAGGAGCTCTACATCAGCCCGAAGACCGTGCGCAACCACCTGAGCCACGTCATGCAGAAGCTCGGGGTGCGGGACCGCACCCAGGCGGTGCTCTTCGCCCTGCGGGTGGGGCTGATCCGGCGCCAGGACCTGCTGGGGTAGGACCTCCTGGGGTAGGACCTCCTGGGGTAGAGCGCCCCCGCCAGCCCCATCACCATTTAATTCTAAGAAAGGCGATTTGTCCCTCTTGACGCCCCGGCTCCGTCCTCCCTACAATGGGCTCACCATGGGGAACACATGTTCGATGTCGAGGCCGCCCCTGGCCTTCGTGCGGCTCGAGGGGGCATGGGTGACGGCGGCCGGCGTGGGGGATCGGCCGGCGGTGGTGGCCGCCGGGCCGGTGGTGGTCGACGTGGCGCCGCTCGCCCGGGCCGAGGGCGTGCGTCCCGGCATGCGGGTGCGGACCGCGCGGCGACTGCTCCCCGGCCTCGTGGTGGTGCCGCGGGATGCCATCGACCCCCTGGCGGCCCTGGAGCCCCTTTACGAGGCGCTGCTGGGCGTCTCCCCGCGGGTCGAGCCGGTGGTCGATCGCCTGGCGGCCCTCTGTGAGCTGGATGCCTCGACGACCGTCGAGGAGGTGGTCGCCGTCCTCCAGGCGGCGGGCCTGGGGCGACGGGGACACCGGCTGGTCCTGGGGATCGGCCACGGCCGGCTGGTGGCGCGCCTGGCGGCGCGGGTGGCGGCACGGTCCCGAGCCGCCATCGCCGGCGAGGAGGCCCTGGGTGGAGATCCGGGACCGCCGGCTCGCCGGGCGGTGGGCCGGCGGGGTCGAGGCCCGCAGCGGCACGAAGCGGCCGGGGGCGCCGCCTCGGCAGGCGGCCGGGCCGCTGCGCAGCGGAGCAGCGGGGTCGCCGGACCGGCCGGCGGTGCCGGTCCGGCCTCCCGAGGCGTCGCGCCGGCCGGGATGCGTGCCGGACCGGCCCATGAGAGCGGGACCGCCGCCCCGAGGGTCGCCATGCCGGCAGCCGACGCCGGCGGATCCCCGGGGGTGGCGAGCTGCCGGGTTCCTCCCGGCCAGGAGGCGGCCTTCCTGGCCCCCATGCCCGTGACCGTCCTGGAGGAGGAGGTGCCGCCGGCGGCGCGCCGCCGGTTGCAACGCCTCGGCCTCATGACCCTGGGCGACGTGGCTGCGGCGCCCCAGCAGGTGGTGTCCCGGGCCGTGGGCGACCTGGCCCCCCTCCTGCAAGCCTGGTGCCGCGGCGACGACCGCCGGCCCGTGGTGCCGGGCTTCCCGCCGCCGGGCGTCACCGCCGCCCTCGCCGCGCCCCCGGAGCTCCCGGAAGATCGCCGGACCGGCTGGTGGCCGGGGCGCCTGCCGCACCTGGCCCGGGAAGTGGCGTCCCGCCTGGCGGCCGCCGGCCGAGGGGGACGGCTCGTGGTCCTGCAGGGGGAGCGGGCCCGGGTCCGCCGCTACCTGCCCCAGGCCGTGGCCGACGGCGACGCGCTGGCTCGCACCGCCCTGGACCTGTACCGCCGCCTGCTGGGGGACGAACCGGCCCCGGCGCGGCTGGCGCTGACGGTGACCGCCCTGGAGCCGGTCGCCCGCCAGCTCGCCCTGGGCGACCCGGCGGCCCTGGCCACCCAAGACCGCGCAACCCCTGCCATGGGAGGGCGGCCGCCGGCCGGGGAGCCAACGCAGCCGACGCGAGGGCACCGCGTCCGACAGGGGCGGGAGCCGGTCCCCGCCGCTCCCGGGGAGCGGACACCGGCGGCGCGGGCCCCGGCGGGTCGGGGCCCGGCAGAGCCGGCGTCGGCGGGTCGGGGCCCGGCAGAGCCGGCGTCGGCGGGCCGGGGGGCGGCAGGGCCGGCCCTGTCGGTGCCGGCCTTGCCGGTGCTGGTGGACGAGCTGGCCCGCCGCTACCCGGGGCGGGTCTTCTGGGGCCGCGAACGTCCCGCGACGCGGCGGGAGCGCCAGCTCGCCTACTGGGATCCCTGGCGCGGGGCGCCCGAAGGGCTGGGGCCTCGAGCCGACGGGCTGGGGCCTTGACCCGGCGGGCTGGGGCCTCGAGCCGGCGGGCCGACCTGGCGCCGGCGGGTGCCGCCGGCGCCGGTTGGCGGGCCCGTCGGCCCCGCCCCCGCGTCGCCCACCGGTTTCCGTCGGCCCCGCCCCCGCGTCGCCCACCGGTTCCCTTGGGCCGCCTGCGGCGGGAGGCGCAGAGGCATGGCGCTGATCGGCAAGCCGGTTCCGGTGGAGACCGACGAACGCGGCCGCCCGCGCCAGTTCTTCTGGCGCCGCTGGCATCGCGTGCGCTGCGTGCTCGACGAGTGGCGGGAGGCGGGGGCGTGGTGGGAGGGGGAGGGGGAGCGCTGGGTGGTGCGGTTGCTGACGGAGGAGGGCGGGGTGTTCGAGCTGGAGCGGGCGGCGGGCAGCGCCCGCTGGGTGCTCTACAAGGTCTACGACTAGGCACGGGCGGCGAGGGACGGAGCCATGGTCCATGGTCGGACCGGGCGACGGTCCACCCCGGGCTTCCGCGGGAGGGCCCCGACCCAGCCTGGCGGAGGAGCGGTGCGCGATGTTCGTCCACCTCCACTGCCATTCCGCCTACTCCTTCCTGGACGGCGCCAGCCCCGTCCAGGCGCTGGTGGAGCGGGCCGCCGACCTGGGCATGCCGGCCCTGGCCCTGACGGACCACGACAACGTGGCGGGCGCCGTCGAGTTCGACCGGGCCGCTCGCGCGGCGGGGATCAAGCCCATCCAGGGGGTCGAGCTCACCCTGCTCCTGGACGGGGACGAACCGGCCGCCGGCTCCGCGGCCGAGGCCGCCGGGGCTTCGCCGGCGCCGGGACCCGGCGGGGCGTCGGCCACCGCCCACCTGATCCTGCTGGCCACCGGGCCGGCGGGATATGCCCGCCTGTGCCGGTTGCTGACCCGTGCCCACCTGGAGCAGCCCCGCGGGCGGCCGGCCTTGCCCTGGTCCGCGCTGCTCGCAGAGGTGGCGCCGGACGGCGAGCCCCTCCCCGACCACGGGCTGATCGCCCTCTCCGGCTGTCGTCGAGGGCCCGTGCTGCAGGCCCTGCTTCAAGGCGACCGCCGGCTTGCCCTCCGGCGGGCGCGGCAGCTGCGGGACGCCTTCGGGCGGGATCACTTCTACGTCGAGCTGCAGGGCGGGTGGCTGCCCGGCAACCGCGCCCTCAACCGCACGCTGGCGGACCTGGCGGAACACCTGGGGGTCGGTGTGGTGGCGACCAACGACGTCCACTACGCCACCCGCGACCGCTTCGCCGTCCACGACCTCCTGACCTGCGTGCGCCTGGGCATCCCGGTGGACGAGCCCCATCCCCAGCGGCACCTGAACGCCCACAACGACCTCAAGGCGCCCCGGGCCATGGCGCGGATGTTCGCCGACCACCCCCGGGCCCTCGAGGCCACCCTGGCCATCGCCGAGCGCTGCCGGCCCGTGCTGCCGGAGGGCGCCGTGCCCCGGCCGGCCTATCCCCTGCCGCCGGGGGTGAGCGCCGCGGCCTATTTGCGGGAGCAGGTGGAGCGAGGCGCCCTGTGGCGCTACGGCCGCATCACCCCCCGCATCCGGCAGCGGCTCGAGCACGAGCTGGCCATCATCGAGAAGCTCGAGCTGGCCGACTACTTCCTCTTGGTCTGGGACGTGGCGCGCTACGCCCGCCAGCGGGGCATCCGCTGCGCCGGTCGCGGATCGGCGGCCGACTCGGCGGTGGCCTACTGCCTGGGCATCACCGACGTGGACGCCATCGAGCGGGGGCTGCTCTTCGAGCGCTTCCTCAGCCTGGAGCGGGCGGAGCAGCCGGACATCGACCTGGACCTGGACGCCCGCTACCGCGATCAGGTGGCCGACTACGTCGAGCGGCGCTACGGCCCGGCGCATGTGGCCACGGTGTGCACCTACCAGACCTACCACGCCCGCGGCGCCCTGCGGGACTTCGGCAAGGCCCTGGGCTTCCCGCCGGAGGTCATCGACCGCATCGCCAAGCGGGTGCCGTACTACCTGTCCCGGCACCTGGGCCGGGCGCTTCAGGAGGTGCCGGAGCTGCGGGACCTCGACCTGCCCCGCGAGCGGTTCCGCCGGCTGGTGGCCCTGTGCGAGGCCGCGGCGGGGCTGCCGCGGCACATGGGCACCCACCTGGGCGGCCTGGTGATCAGCCGCCGGCCGTTGGTCGAGCTGTCGCCGCTGCAGCGGGCGGCCAAGGGGTGCCGGATCCTCCAGTTCGACAAGCGGGGCGTGGAGGAGCTGGGGCTGGTCAAGTTGGACCTCCTGCCGCTGCGCACCCTGGGGGCGGTGGAGGAGGCGGTCCGGGTCATCCGCCGCCGCGACCCCGGCTTCGACTACGACCACATCCCCCTGGACGACCGGGCCACCTATGCGCTGCTGGGCAGCGGCGAGACCGTCGGGGCCTTCCAGCTGGAATCGCCTGCCCAGCGCGCCCTGCAGCCGCGGCTCAAGCCCGAGAACCTGGAAGACGTGGTGGCCAGCGTGGCCCTCATCCGGCCGGGGCCCATCAAGGGCGACATGGTGGAGCCCTTCCTGGCCCGGCGACGGGGCCGGGAGCCCGTCACCTACCTGCACCCGAAGCTGGAGCCCATCCTGCGCAAGACCTGGGGCGTGGTCCTCTTCCAGGAGCAGGTGATCGAGATCGCCACCGCCATCGCCGGTTTCACCCCGGGGGAGGCCGACCGCCTGCGCCGGGTGATGACCCACGCCCGTTCCTCCGAGGAGATGGAGGACATCGGCCGGCACTTCTTGCACCGGGCCCGGCAGCAGGGCGTCGACGAGGCGGTGGCCCAGGCGATCTTCCGCATGATCCAGGGCTACGCCAGCTACGGCTTCTGCGAGGCCCACGCCGCGGCCTTCGGCGTCACCGCCTACAAGACGGCCTATCTCCTGGCCCACTACCCGGCGGAGTGGTATGCCGCCCTGCTCAGCCTCCAGCCCATGGGCTACTACCCGCCCAACACCCTGTGCGTCGAGGCGGCGCGGCGGGGCATCCGCATCCTCCCCCTGGACGTCAACGCCAGCCAGGTGGGCTTCACCGCCACCCCCGGCGCCATCCGCATCGGCCTGCGGGCCGTCAAGGGGTTGGGGGACGAACCGGCCGCCGCCATCGTGGCGGAGCGGGAGCGGGGCGGTCCCTTCCGCCACTTCATGGACTTCCTGCTGCGGATGGCAGGGAGCAGCGCGGGCGGCGGAGACTGGGACGGGGCAGCGGAGACGACATCCGGCGAAGCGGCGGGCGGGCCGGCGGGCGGAGGGCCGGGCGCCGAGCCGGAGGGGGAGCCGGGCGCACCGAGGGGGGCGCTTGTCGCGCAGGCCGGCGGAAGGACGGGCCGGCCCGACGGCAGGGGGCACCGGCGGGGGAGGGGGTCGCCCCGCGGGCCGGTCCTCGACCGGGACCAGGTGGCCGCCTTGATCCGGGCCGGGGCGTTCGACAGCCTGCACCCCAACCGCCGCGCCCTGTTGTGGGGACTCGACGAAGCCCTGGCGGCCGCCCGCAGCGCCGCCGGCGACGGCGCGCTGGCCCGGGCCCTGGCCGCGAGCTGGTCGCCGCCCGTGGTGGCGGACTTCCCCGAGCTGGAGAAGTGGGCCATGGAGCGGGAGGTGCTGGGGATCGACGTCCACCGCCGCCACCTGCTGGCCATGCTGCGGGAGGTGCTGGACGCCCAGGGGTATCGGGCGGCCGCGGCCATCCGCCACCTGCCGGCGGGCGCGCCCGTGCGGGCGGCGGGGATCCCCGTCCGGCCCCATCGCCCCCCGACCCGCAGCGGCCGGGTCATCGTGTTCCTCAGCCTGGAGGACGAGACCGGCCTGGTGGACGTGACCGTCTTCGAGGCGGTATACCAGCGTTACGGGCGGTGGATCTTTACCGACCCGCCGGTGCCCCTGGCCGTCGAGGGGGTCTTGCAGGACCGGGACGGCGCCCGGGCCGTGCTGGCCCACCGCGTGATCCCCCTGGCGGCGGCGCTTCGCCTTCAACTGGGGCCTCGCCCTGGTGAAGGAGCGCCTGGAAGCCCGTGCCCGGGGCGAGGACGTAACGGTTCGTTGGTAGAGGCCTGTAGAGGCCTCCAGAGAGGGCTTTGTTGTGGACGCGACCGTAGGCATCGCCGCCTGCCAAACGCCCGTCTACGGGCCAAATCGGGACCTTAGAAGACCTGTGTCGCCTGCCGCTCCGGCTGTCCGTTTTTCGGAGGCTTGCAAGTGCGCGGCGAGCCCGCCGGTTCTGAGCGGTCCTGCGGAAAAAGCGAAGACCCTCGGGAAAGGACGGCCGCCGGAAGGCGGGTTGCAGCGGTCGCCGGCGCACGGTGCAGAGCCCTTTGTCTTCCTAATTGCTTCCCATGGCATCCTATGTGCAGGAGAAGGGAAGCGGGATGAAGCCGGCCCGAGCCGTCGCCTATGTCCGGGTCTCCACCGCCGAGCAGACCAGCGAGGGCGTGTCGCTGGATGGGCAGGAGGAGCGCCTGCGGGCCTACTTCACCCTGCAGGGCCTGGAGCTCGTGGAGCAGATCCGGGAGGCGGGCGTGTCGGCCTCCAAGCCGCTCGCAGAGCGGCCCGGCGGGAAGCGGCTGCTGGAACTGGTGGGCGGCCGGTGGGTGCAGCACCTCGTGGCGCTGAAGCGGGACCGCCTGTTTCGCGATGCCGAGGACGCCCTGCGCCAGACCAAGGCCTGGGACCGGGCCGGCGTGGCGTTGCATCGGGTAGACGTGGGCGGCCAGGCCGTCAACACCGCCACCGCCATGGGCCGGTTCTTCTTAAGCATGACGGCCGCCTTTGCGGAACTCAAGCGTAGCCTGATCGCCGAGCGGACGCAGGCGACCCTCTCGCGCAAGAAGGCTGACCGCAAGGCCTACGCCCCGACCCCTTACGGCTTCGACCGCGACGACGAGGTGCTGGTCGAAAACCCCGCCGAACAGCGGGTGCTCATGATGGTGCGGACGTGGTGCGCGCAAGGGTGGAGCCTGCGCCGCATCGCCGAGGAGCTGAACCGGCGCCGCATTCCCGCGAAGAAGGGCAGGCGGTGGCACGCGTCCACCGTCCGCTACACCCCGAAGAACGACCTGTATGGGTAGGAGGTGGCCTAAGTGGAGCGACTGCTGACGCCGGAGGAAGTGGCCGACATCCTGCGCGTCACCCGGCGGACGGTGTACGAGTGGCTGCGCACCGGCCGGCTCCGGGGCCTGAAGGCTGGGCCCTTCTGGCGGATTCGCCCGGAGGACCTGGACCGCTTCCTGGCCGGCGAGCAGGACGCCCCGGCCTGGCGTCCGGGCGGCGTGGACCACGACGAGGACGACGAGCCCACGGCCGAGGAGCTGGAGGAATCCCGGCGCGCATGGCTCGAATACCTGGCGGGTCGGGACCCTGGCCGGTCGCTGGACGAGCTGCGCCGCGAACTCGAGGCGAGCCGTGAGTGAGTGGCGCGTCATCCTCCTGCGCCCCGCCGAGCGCTATCTGAAGCGCCTGCCACGGCCCGAGCAGGAGCGCATCCTGCGAGCGCTGGAGCGGCTGCAGGAGAACCCCGAACAGGCTCGCCCCGAGCCGCTGGCCGGTCGCCCGGAGTGGAAGCTGCGCGTGGGCGGGCGCCGCATCCTGTTCATCCCCGACCGGGAGCGCAAGCTGTTCATCGTGACGACCATCGGCCCGCGCGGCGACGTCTACAAGCGCTAGGTGGGCCGCTGCGGCTTAGGTTGCCCAACGAGAGGAATTCCCAGCCAACGCTCTCCAGTGGGGGTGTTCATGCTCCTTTTGTTTCACTCATCCTGTTGCCGGTCGCCCGCACTGCGAAGTAGTTGCGGAGATCCTCGATGACGCGGTGCATCGGCGTGAAGCAGACGCCAAATCCCGGGTCGAGGGCGGCTAAGCCGAGCGACTCTCCGCCTGCTGACTGATGATCCTTCAATGTAGCCACGGTTTTCACCGTGGATGCAACCCGGCACCATCGCCAACCATGAATTGGGGAACCGGCTGCAACGTAGCCACGGTGTTCACCATGGATGCAACCCTGCGGAGGCAGGTGGTGCCGATGGTGGCGGCGGATCCTGCAACGTAGCCACGGTGTTCACCATGGATGCAACCATCCGCCCATGCCAACAATGCCACCAGCACCGCCCTGCAACGTAGCCACGGTGTTCACCATGGATGCAACGTTCTCCAGGATGCGGTCACGGAGACGCTTGGCGAGGGCCCTGCAACGTAGCCACGGTGTTCACCATGGATGCAACGGCCGGGTCGGTGACCGGCCGAGAAAAAGGAGGAGATGCTGCAACGTAGCCACGGTGTTCACCATGGATGCAACTCTCGACGGCAACACCAAGATGGTTATGCGGACGCTGCTGCAACGTAGCCACGGTGTTCACCATGGATGCAACTGGCGGCTTCGATGGCCTCGTAGATGTTCATCGTGAGCTGCAACGTAGCCACGGTGTTCACCATGGATGCAACTAGCATTCTCGGCGGCATGGCCGGCTCGTGGCTCGGCACTGCAACGTAGCCACGGTGTTCACCATGGATGCAACAAGGGATCCTTGGGCACCCGCACATGTGGCCAGGGGCTGCAACGTAGCCACGGTGTTCACCATGGATGCAACGCCCGTACAGGGAGACCGACCCGCCGGTGCAGTTCACGGCTGCAACGTAGCCACGGTGTTCACCATGGATGCAACCCGTGGTCGAGGGATGGGACGCGCCGTCGCAGCAGTGGCTGCAACGTAGCCACGGTGTTCACCATGGATGCAACAGCCCAGGTCCACGCCGTCGTAGCGAGCCCGGGCGGCGCTGCAACGTAGCCACGGTGTTCACCATGGATGCAACATGGCCGGGTCGTTGCTGTCGACGGCCAGCACGGAGCTGCAACGTAGCCACGGTGTTCACCGTGGATGCAACCTGCAACAGCGAAACCACGCTGAAGCTGCGGCTGATGCTGCAACGTAGCCACGGTGTTCACCGTGGATGCAACCGTGACTACTGCGACATGGCCCGCCGGCGGCTGGAGCTGCAACGTAGCCACGGTGTTCACCGTGGATGCAACGGTTCACCCTACCAGCTTGCTTCCCACAAGGCTTTCCCAACCCTCGTGCGCGAACCGCGGCTGCGCGGTGGGCTCGGGGCGTCGATTGCCCGGACCGGCTGTCAAGGAACCCAGCATCCATGCGGTTTGCGCCACAGCGCGAACCCCCCAGGGACTTGATGTCCACTTGAGGTTCGCGCGCGGACCGCCGGACGGACGGCCCAGGGCGGAGACACCGCCAGGAGATCGCCTCACACCGCTTGCACGTCCGTGGCGGCCTCCTCATCCCGCCTCGTCCACAACGTCGCTGGACGTAAGGTGAAATAACCGTGCCCGGTGGTTGCCTCCCGGGCCGAGCGAAACACCTCCACTGCCCCGCTGTCTCGAAGGCGTTTTGCTGCCTGCCTTCCCCCGTGCACCCCCAAGGCGATCAGGGAGCGAAGCGTATCGAGCGCGATCGGCTCGCGCCATACGGGCCAGTACAAGGCCGTGCCGTCCCGGTCGAACCCGGCCACGCGGAAACGACCGCCCGCTACGTAGCAGGGGAAGAGCGGCAAGGCCTCGATGGCGAGCCAAATGGCTGCCTTGACCCCAGGGGGGGTGCCTTCCCGGGTCGGCTGGATGGCGCGAAGGGCATGCAGTCGTTCCGCCGAGGGATCGAGCCCGAAGGAGGACTGCTTGTCTCGGTACGTCCAGGGGCCAAAGAGGGCCTCCCGAATGGCCCGGCGTCGCTCATTAGCCGGCTTCACCTTCCGGCCGGTAGCGTGACCGAGCCCCTCAAGCAACTGCCGAATTGCTCCTGGAAAGCGTTGCTGCCCTGCCACCATATGAAACAACGTCGGCTGCAGCGCCGCTCCCGCGCCGCTCGCTGTGCGCCTGCCGCCCGCGGGCGGCCGTTCGGTCGCATATGCTGCGGCAAAATCGGCGGTGATGCGCGCGCCAGCGGTCCCCGCCAGGGTTTGTTGGAGCGCCTGTTCCGCGAACCCGCGGAACTCATCGGTGCGCAGCCGCTTGAGCTCCTCGGCGAAGTTGAATTCGGGGGCGGCGAGGCGGTTCGCCGCGTAAGTGGCTAAGGCGTTCACCAAGCGGTCGGCGTCTTGTCCCTCCGGCACGTAGAGCACCGCCGTCCATTCGGGGTCGGGTTCCCAGCCGAGTTTCGCCGTTTCCAGGGTTTCGATGTCCCCGCATACTCGGAGAAGGCCGAAAGCTGCGAGAGCACTCAAGGGGAAGTGGGATTCGGTCAACCCGGTCAGCCGTATCGCCTTCATCGGCCCACCTCCTCCGCCGAAGCCCGGTGGTCCGCCAGCCGGACGATGGCCTCCAGGTAGGCCAGCCCCCAGTAGCCATACCGCCGCACCAGCGTCCAGAACACGTCCACCCAACCGCTGCCAAGCCGCTCCCAACCGTGCGCACTCGAGCCCTCCAGGCGCAGCCCCTCCCAGCGCAGCTTGAAGGTGGTCGGAGAGGGGTCCGGCATGGGGATGGGCGGAAACGGGCGGCCGCGACCGTGGTGCGAGCCGATGAGATAGATCACCAGTTCCCGGTCCGCTACCCCGGCGAGCAGAGCCGGGTGCCGTTCCGCCAGGCGTGCTGCGATGAACTCGTGGCGCAGGCCGCGGGGGAAAGCAGCCAACTCGGCGGCCAGCACGCGACCTGTCCACTCCCGGGGAACGCGAGCGGACTTGGCCAGGGGTTCGGGCGCGACGGCCGCCGCGAAGGGATCGCCGCCGTGGAGGAGCACCTGCATTCTCGGCTCTGCCTTCCCGAGGTCGTGGAGCCGCGCAGCGCGTTCGATACAGGCTACGAGTCGTTCCGCCAACCCGCATTGACGGGCAAAGGTTTCTGCTTTGCCGGCGACGTGCTCGCTGTGCTCCGCCAACGGGACGGCACGGCCCGCATAAGCGGACTCGGTTTCCTCTTCCTCGGCCACGACATCTTCAGGGGCCGTGGCGAATCCCCAGGCGGCGAGTTCATCGCGGGGCGAACCGTGCCAACCTTGCAGTTCGACGACCACGCCTGTCACGCCACGGCGCGGGTGGCGAGGATAGGGGTGCCAGCTCGAACGGCCTTCCAAGGCGTGCTCGGCGAGGGATCGCCACGGCTCGGGGGCGGAGTCTCGCAAGATTTGAAGGAGCTCCTTTAAGAGCAGATTGGGATCGTTCCCGGTGTCGACACCCGTGTCCTCTTGATTGAGGGCATCCAGGAGTTGGCGCAAGCGGTTCAGTGCCCGTTCCAGCGCCGGGGTCTCCTCGGCCGCTCCACCTGCATCAGGGAGTGCGTGACCCCCGGTTTCATCCGGTGCGGTCGCATCGGCCGTTTCCGGCGCGCCGGCAGTGGCCGCCCGCGCGTTGGACGGGACAGCGCCGGCTGGTCTCGCGTCCGGTCGGGTCCGGGCAAAACCACCGGCTCCTCCCGCAAAACCGGCATCGTCCCGTTCACCTGCCCATACGGCGCGCAAGCCCGTTTCGTGTAGACGCAGGCGAATCCCCCAAGGGGACGAATCGCGAGCGGCCCCGAGCTCGTATACATCCCGGGCCGGCGTGGTGCGGGCAGGGTGCCAGCCATACTCGTCCACACCGCCGTATGCAGCGGGCACCACCACGGTATCCCCGGGTCGAATCTGGCGAGGCCAGACGACCTGGACGTTCGCCGGACCCTGCCAGCGCAGGGCCGGCCGGCCCTTCCCGGGCCCGGTGGCCGGATCGGGAGCCGGGGCGCCTTCGTCGTCGCCCAGAGGATCCGCGTCGCTCGCGCGCTCCTCGAGCCAGCGGCGCACCACCCACACCGGCAACGCCAGGGCCTCATGCAGCCGTGGCGGGACCAGGGTAAGTAAGCTGTCAAAGTACGCTGTCCAGTCTTGCTGCTCGCCCTCACCCGATTGCGGAGCCCTCTGTGCGGCTTCGGCTGCGGCCCGCAGGTCGTCCGGATCGATGTCGGCCCGCCAGACGACCTGCACGTCGGCTGGGGAAAGGGCTTCGAGCCCATGCAGGTAGGGTGCGACGTCCGGATCGGGGTCCGGCGTCGGACTCGTCTGGACCCACCGTTCGAGAACGGCCGGCAACAAGAGGGGAGGGGGCGACGGCGACAGGACGGGTGGTGGATCGCCCTGCTTCATCCGCTCGAATCCTTCATATCCGAAATCCACCTGCGGTCGGCGCGGATCGTCTGCCCGTGCCACCAGCCAATTCCAGCAGGCGTCCAGGACGTCGGCGGGGTATACGCTGTCGTTGCGCGCCTTGCGGCGGGCGATGATCGCCGGTGCCGGGCGGGGCGCGCCGGTGCGGTTCAATCGCCCGAAGCGTTGGAGCAGAGCCTCGAGGGGTGCCAGCTCTGTGACCAGGGCGTCGAAGTCGAAATCCGCCCCCACCTCCACCGTTTGCGTGGCGACGACGAAAAGCGGACGGTCGGCGTCCTGCCGTCGTTGGCCGGCCACGACGCGGCCGCGGATCCGATCCAGCAACCGGTCCCGATCGTAGGGGCGGATTCGTCCCGTGAGCAGCACCGCGTCGGCCTCGTCACCCACTTGCTCCCGCAATTGCTGGAAGACCTGGCGCGCACCGCCCACGCGGTTGACGACGACGCCCACCACCGGTGCAGGCGATTGCCCGGCCAGGTCGCTCGCGAGCTCTTGGGCCAGCTTGGCCAGCTGCGCTTCGAAGGATCGAGCGTTGATCTCCACAAGCCGGGCAACCTTTTGCGCTCCCAGTCGTGCTTGCAGGATCGTGCGGTCGCGGGCGTCGAGGCGCACAGGGCGTTCGCCGGCGCCCGGTGGCAGCGTGGCCGACATGGCGACCACGCGCAAAGGCGGGGCCACGGGCTGTTCGGCCAGCGCCTGATAGCGCTGGATGGTCCGGAGGGTCTCGAGAAAGGGCCAGGACAGGTGCGCCTCGTCGAGGACGAACACGGCATCCACACCCGCCAGGGCCGCGTCGATGGGCCGTTGGTACTCCGACACGCCGTAGCCGCGGAACAACAGGCGCGATCCGATCTGATCCACCGTCGTCATGCAAAGGGTCGGCTGGTTTGGCATGTCGACCCAGCGGGACTGGCGATACATGCCGCCCCGCAGGACGGCTACGTGCAGTGGCACCTGTCCACCGAAAGTCATCAGCGCCTTCGCCACCCGTCCCACCGGGCCGTCATCACCCTCTTGCCAGCGCCGAAACAGGAGGCGTGCCAGGGCCTGGGCCCGCTCCGCGGCCTGGTCCACGATGAGGCGCCGATCCACCACGTAGAAAAACCGCAGGCCGGTCGTGCGCTCCCAGGGGGAGCGCCCCGCCTGGGCGGCGAGCGTGAAGGCGGCGATCTCCACCACGGCGGTCTTGCCGCAGCCAGTCGGCACCTCGATGGCCTCCGGCCATCCCTCGGCGAGAATTCGCTCGACGAGCCGTTCCTGCCAGGGATAGGGCTGAAGGCCCGTGACCTCGTGGAAAAAGGCAGCAAAGTCCTTGGCCGTCAGCTCCCTCATGCTTGCGTGGCCTCCTCGGCTGTCACGACGGGCGCGAAGAAACCCAATCCAAAATAGCGGCCCGATCCGAGCAACACGGGCCCATCCACGGGCTGGTCAAACTCGAGGATCACGTGAGCCACATAGCGCAGCGGCTCGTCCGGCTGGCGCCGTACCCGAAAGTCCCGGCTGCGAGGAACGCCGCGAAGGGGCGAGGCCTGGCTGACGGTGACTTGCCGGGGGGCCGGCAGCCCGACAAACCGGCAACTGTCTGCGAGGACTTCAGCCGCCCGGTGACGCCGCCGTGGGAAGCGGTCGAAGACAACGGGGGTGACGCTAGCCCACACGCGGGCCGGCCGGCACCACCGCCAGGGTGTGAGCGTAGAAGGCGTGCGTGCGGTCGCGAAGGCGTTGACCGGCTTGGCTTCCAATACGCGTCCTCCGGGCAACTCCAGGCATCGGAGCTTGCCCAGGGCGCGGAACACGGCCTGTCGTTCCGGCCAGCTCACGCCCCGGGGCAGTACGACGGCGAAGCCGAGGACGGAGCCGTCGGCATGATCGGCTCCGACGAAGGGCAGCGGCACATAGGCGCAGTGCACGCGATCGTCATGCCCGTGGAGGATCGACGGCACGGGTTCGTCGGCGAGGCTCAGGACCGCCGCCCGTACCGTCGCGGTCAGGGTGAGGGCTGCAGCCAGGGGCCAGCGCCCGCGGATGCGAAACGGGAAGAACTCCCCAAAGACGGACCGCGCCGTCTCGGGAAGGCGCGGGTTGTCGTCGAGTCGCCGGTAGCGGATGCGCCGGCCCGGGACGGGGCGCTCGCCCAGCCGAAACCGGTGGTCGAGCTCGGCCAGGCGGCCACGGAAGGGCACTCGTAGCACGACGTCGCCTTGGGGATGAGGGACGTAGTTCGGCGGGGGAGCGTCTTCGACCATGTCCACAGCGACCAGGGACATGGAGCTCCCCAGGTAGGTGACTTGGGCGGCGATCTCCGCCAGGCATTCCCGGACCGACGCGGGCGGGTGGGCCGCCGGCCAGACGAAATGAACGGTCGCATCGCCCGTGATGGTTCCGGATGGAAACGGGCGGGGCTGCTTGGGCCGGTGGAGCGGTAGAACGTCCATGCCATCCACGTCGTTGACGGGAACGTAGGCATGGACTCGCCGCTCACCGGCCAGGGGCGGGGCGGCGATGTGGGGAGGCTCTTGAGCTTCCAGCCACTCCAGGGCTTCTCGCGCTCGCGGGATATCCGCGCGAAATGCGGCTGCCACCAGGGCCGAGAAGAACCGCTCGGGGTGAGGCGGCCACTCCACCCGGTTCCGATCGGTAGCGTCCGTGGCGTAGACCCGGCCTGTCAGGTAGCGCACGCGAAACGCCAGCACGTTTGCACCCCCGGCCGTCAGCGACCCATCGTTGCGTCGTTGAGCTCCACCAGCCGGACGAGTTTGGGGCTTGGCTGGAGGATGACGGGCTCGGTCTCCCAGTTCAGGTCGTGGCTCGCTGCGATCTCGAGCGCCTCATCCAGCAAGGCTCTGGCTCCGGACGTGTCGAGCGCGAAGGATTTCCGCTCGCCGGCCGTGGGGCCGACCAGTTCCCAGCGGGGCTCGGATTCCGGAATCAACAGGCAGCGGGAGCGAAGCTGGTAGCCCTCTTCGTGCAGGGCAGCCGTGGCGTAGAGAGCCAAACTGAGGAGGACCAGGCGACCTGCCGCATCCCGGTCTGCGCTGGTTTTGCCCGTCCCATCGGGAAAGCGCAGTTGCCGGAGTTGGGCTACGGAAATGACCGTGGTGTGCAGGGCATACCGGATGCTCACACCGCCAGCATCCTCCTGAACGGTGGGGGCGATGTTGCCGTGGCCGATCTCTGAAGGCCGTGACTTCTTGACCTTCACGTCCCCCCGCCCTGCACGCGCCGCGGCCTTTTTGACGTCCTCTTCGGAGAAACCCCAGTCCGCCTGCTCGGTTCTGTAGATCTCGGCCACATCACGCTCAATGCCAAGGGGGTCGATGCGCCCCTGGGTCCTGACACCCCGCTGGGCCGCGACGCCGACGATCTCCGACACCACCGCACGGGGGATCTTGGTCCCCTTGGTCCCGCGACCGGTGTGGGAGTCCCATGCCCCAAACAGCAGCGCGGTTGGGGCGTAGCGGAACAGCGCGGTTGCGTTACCCAGTCCTGCCTCGCGCAATGCCCGGCCGATACGGCTGGTGGGGAACGGTTCACCGTCCAGCAAGCTGTCCCGGAAGATGGCATCGAACACGCGGTGGGGGGCGTCCAGGGACGTCACGGCGCCGTGGCCGGGGATTTCCACCTGCAAGAGGGGGAGGCGGATCGCACCACGCCGGCAGGCGGCCAAGAGGGCCTGTTCCATCCGGTTCGCCTGGGATGGTACGGAGTCCAGGAGGACCGTGGGGGTCGGTTCGCCGTCAATGTAGCGAGGTTCCTCGGCATAACGGGGGGATCCTTGGCTGCCCGGGGGAGGGGCGTAGGTGGGGGGGAACACCTTCGTGCCCTCGGCCGGCGGGAGCAGGCGCACTTCAGAGCGCAGGGCCGAAGGACCACGGTGACAGGCTGTGAGGAGTTGTTCCCTCAAGGACCTTGCTTCCAAGGTAAGCACCTCCTGCTGGACATTGCCAACTACATCCTAATGTGAGTGAAATCTCCTAGCCAAGAGAAAGAATGATTTAAACGTCCGGTGGCTGTGCCCCGTCTAGTGCGCCTGGGGTGCATTGGGTCAAGCACGGGTTGCAGTCCTTCCCCCGCACGTGTTACCGGCTGCATCCGTTCCACCTGCGGCGAGCCCTGCGGGAGGCGTGATCGCCTTCCGAGGAGACGTACGCCCAGGTGTGCCGGGCCATCGAGGCGGGGGATTGGACGGGCGTGAAGGCGGCGCTTCGCCAGGCGCTCCGGGGGCGGCGTGGTCCGGCGTGGGAGCGCTTGGTGCGGCTGCGCGGCTCCTTGCGGGCGAACGGGGAAGGGATCGTGGCTTCAGGGGAAGCGCCGCGCGGCTGGGGGCGATCGAAGCGGAGGTCTTTCACGTCCTTGCGCGACGGATGAAACGGCATGGGGCGCCTTGGAGTGAACGCGGTGCCGACCCCTTGGTGCGGCCCTCGAGCGAGCGCGTGGACCCCTACTGGTGCGCTCGGCGGCCGACCCCTGCAGATTTCGCCCGGCGTGCGGCAGGGACACGCCAGGCCGTTCAGCGCGTGATGCGCCAGCTCGAGGAGGACCCCGCCCGTTGGCTGCGTGCCCGCATCCCGGTGCTCGCCGGGCCGCATGCGGACAAACCCTGGGTTCAGGTGTTGCGCGACCTGGCCCATGTCCACGCACTGGTGGCTTGACAACAGATTCACCGCTGGGGGCACCCACCGGAGCGTGACACGGACCCCTTGTTTACTGCGCCTTGGCCATCGCCGTCTACAGCGTATATGCTCATAAAGAAAGCCTAAGATCCGCCGTGAACCCACGGTCGGCTTCGTTGCAGGTTTGTTTTGACGAGGAGCACCATCGGGAACCGAGTAGGCATCCGGAACCAATCCGGCAACATTCGAGGCGGTTCTGGAAGCGCTCGATCAGGTCCAAAGCCGGGGCCAGGTCATGTACGGCCAGGTCATGTACGGCCAGCTCATGTACCTTCCGGGTGCTGACAACTTGGACATCGGCCCCCTGCACCACGGCGCCCAGGGCCCGTTCCGCCCGCCGGCGCGGCTCCAGCAGGCTGGAACAGTCGTTGTCCTGGCAAGATTTTGGAATTCGTAGCTCGAGGGTGCCCACGCGGGTATCTAGGGCCAGAAGCGATGGCAGTTTCGGTACGCCTTCTGCATTTCCGTCCGCTAGTACCGCTGAGCGCCAGCGAGTTCGCCCACTTCGAGCTCCATGAGCGGTTGGGCCAGCCAGCGCAATCTTTCCCGCAAGGCATCGGCTGCGGGCTCGCATCGGTGTTTGCGCAAAAGCTCGAGAAGTGCCATCGTGAAGTCAGCGGTCACCGGTGGCTGCCCTCCCTTCAAGGGGTCTTTAGAGCTCTTGTCCAACCGGAAGGGGGGCCACCGGTGACCTCTTTTGTAAAGGGTTACCAGGGCCGGCCGGTCCGGCCGCGAACTTTTCCACCACCACCTAGCGCGGGCCCTGGCTGCAGCCCGTCGGGGCGACGCCGAATGAAGGTTCTTCAAGCGTACCGCTTCGCGTTGGATCCTACGCCCCGCCAGCAGCGGGCGCTGGCCTCCCACGTGGGCGCCCGCCGTCGCCTTCAACTGGGGCCTCGCCCTGGTGAAGGAGCGCCTGGAAGCCCGTGCCCGGGGCGAGGATGTGGAGGTGCCCTGGACCCTCCCCGCCTTGCGACGGGAGTGGAACCGGCAAAAGCACCGCGTCGCCCCCTGGTGGCGGGAGAACTCGAAGGAAGCCTACGCCTGCGGTCTGGACGGACTCGCCCGGGCCCTTCAGAACGAGTCCAAGAGCCGCAAGGGTGAACGCAAGGGGCGCCGGGTTGGATTCCCGCGTTTTCGGAAGAAGGGGCGGGGGCGGGAGTCCGTGCGGTTCACCACCGGCGCGATCCGGGTGGACGACAAGAGCCACTTCGTGCTGCCCCGGATCGGGCGGGTGAAGACCCACGAGACCACCACGGCCCTGCTCCGACGCATCGAAGCGGGGACAGCCCGCATCCTGTCGGCCACGGTCGCCCGGGAAGGGGGCCGGTGGTTCGTCAGCTTCACCTGCGAGGTGGAGCGGCCGCCAGGCCGCCCCCGGTTCCCCTGGAAGCTCGTCGGCGTCGATATTGTTCGCGGTGTGGCGCGGCCAAGCCGTCGCTGCCGCTTTCGCAGCGCGTTTTCCGCTCTGAGGAATGCGCGCTTGTGCTCGACCGGGACGAAAACGCGGCGCGGAATCTCGCGGCCCTGGCGGCCGCCGTCGCCGGGAGTGGCCCGGAGACGCAAAACGCCCGTGGACGGGATGGAAGACCTGCCACAAGGCAGGCGATCCCGGAGGAAGCGGGAAGCCGGCACCGGCGCATGGCCGGGTAAGACCGGCACCGCCGATCCGCAAGGATCGGCTGCCTGAAACAGAGGATGATGTTTCAGGTAACGGCTGAGCCTCCAGAGGGGGGCGCGGTGCCCATGGAACGGCTCACCGTCTACTACGACGGATGGTGCCCGTGGTGCGTGCGGGCCGCCGCGTGGTGTCGGCGCCTGGACTGGCTGGGCCGCCTGGACCTCCGGTCCTTCCGCCCCGATCGCCCCTCCCTCCACCCGGGGGCCGCGGCTGGGAGTCGGGGGGAGGCCGGGGCTGTCCCCGGGGGGTCGCCTCCGGTGGACGCCGTGGCCATGGCCCAGGCGGAGCAGGAGCTCTTGGCTCGCGCGCACCCCTCCGGCCGGTGGTACCACGGCTTCGCGGCGGTCCGGGCCATCGCCCAGCGGCTGCCGCTGCTCTGGCCGACGGTGCCGTTGCTGGCCGTCCTCCAGGGACTCGGCCTCGGGCCGGCCCTGTACCGCGCCATCGCCCGCCGGCGGCCGGTGGTCCTGCCCCTTCCCGGGGCCTGCCCGCTGCCCCGTCGTGCCCGATGTGTCGGGACCGACCCCGCGGGCCCGTGCGCCGGCGGGGATCGCCGGCGGGACGCGGACGGCAGCGCCGGGCGTGCCGGCCGGCGCGGGACGAGGAGCCGCCCCGCTGCTGGCGAAGTGGGGAGACGGGACGATGCCCCGCCGCCGGCCGACCGGGGGGTCACGGGTTCCGGATGTTCGACGTCGTGCTGGTGGCGCCCGAGATCGCGCCCAACACGGGGAACGTCGCCCGCACGTGTGCGGTGACGGGCGCCCGGCTGCACCTGGTCCGGCCCCTGGGCTTCCGCCTCAGCGACCGGATGCTCCGCCGGGCGGGCATGGACTACTGGGAGCACGTGGAGTGGCGGGTCCACGACACGTGGGACGAGCTGCTGGCCGCGCTGCCGGAGGCGCGCTTCTGCTACCTGGAGCCCGACGGGCCGGTCCGCTACAGCGATCTCGCCTTCGCGCCCGGGGACGTCCTGGTCTTCGGGAGCGAGTCGCGAGGCCTGCCGCGGGAGTTCATCCGCCAACGGCCGGGCCCGGTCCTGCGGGTGCCCATGCGGCCGGGCCTGCGCTCCCTCAACCTGGCCAGCACCGTCGCCCTCGTCCTCTACGAGGCGTATCGGCAGCACGGCTTCCCCGGCCTGGTGTGAGGGACCGGCGGCGCTCCGGCCGCGGCCGGATGCACCCCGCGGCGGGCGCCCTCCCCCGGCGGCGTCCGCGATTCCCCGACCTGGCGGCGCGGCGAGGACCCCGAGGGGCGGCGATCTGGCGGGTCGGACCCGCCGGGAGACGGCCATCCCGCCAAGGGGACGCGTCGCCGGGCTGGTCGGCCCGGTAGGGTAGGGCCGTGGTCGGCGCGGTCGGTTCGCCGGGGTGGAGACGTCTCCACCGGCAGCGTCGGTCTCGGCCGGGAGACCGAAGGTGGTCGGCGCGGTCGGTCCGCCGAGGTGGGGGCGTCGGCGGCGAGGATGTCCCACCCAGGGTGCGGGAGGCTCCCGGGGAGGCGGCGCCGGCCGCTCCGGCAGCCGGGGGCGGCGCTCCGGAGGATGGGACCTCCTCTGGCAGCCGCGGGCCGCGCTCCGGAGGAGGGGGCCTCCTCCGGCAGCGGCGCCAGGGGCTCCGGTCGTCGCCCCGAGGGCCTTCCGGTCGACGTGCCAGAGGAGGGGGCCGAGGATGCGCCCGCTGCGCGTGGCAGCCGTTCCGCTCCGGCTCGAAGCGGTGACGCACCTGGAGGCAGCACGGGAGCGGCTGTGGGCCGCGGCGCTGACCGGTTACCGGTTGCTGACCGCGTCCGACGCGCCCGATGCAGCGGCGCGCTCCCCGGATCCCGGCCCGCCGACCGCCGGGCGGTCGGAGCGGGCATCGGCGCCGAGCGGCGCAGCCGCGGCACCACCCCGTCCTCCGGCGACGACCGGGGCCGCCGGAGCCGGGGGAGAGGCCGCCCCAGCGGAGCGGGCCCTGGGGGGAAGCGCCGCCCCGGAGGGCACGGGTGCCCGCAGAGCCGCCGGCGGTCCCTCCGCCGGCACCCCCGCCTCGGTGCGAATCGCCGCGGGACACGGTGGCAAGGGGCGTCCCCTCCTTCCCGCCGGGCGCCGCGCGGCGGGTCTCGTGGTGCTTCCGGGGCTGGCCGGCCTGCTGCCGCTGGCCGCCCTGGCCGGGGAGCCGCCGCGCTGGGACGGGCGGCTGGCGGCCCTGGCGCGGCGCTACGGCGAAGATGCGGCCGAGGCCTGGGAGGCCTGGTCCGCGGAGGTGGCGCGCACGCTGGGGATCTATCTCTGCCCCGGGACGGTGGTGCTCCCCCACCCCGACGGGATCGAGCACGTCGGCCTCTGCTTCGGCCCGGACGGGCGGCGGCTGGCGCGCCAGCCCCAGCTGCACCGCCTGGCCGCGGATGCGCCGGTGCAGCTGGTCCCCGGCGACGACTGGAACCCCTTCACCATCGAGGGGTGGCCGGCGGCGCTGGTCGTGCACGAAGACGGCTGGGTGCCGGAGGTGGGGCGTTGGGCGAGCCTGCAGGGGACGCGCCTGGTGATCCACCCCGGCCACCGGCTGGAGCCCGCCTCGTCCTGGGACGCCATCGCAGGTCCCTGGCAGGTGGTGCAGCAGACCCAGATCTACTGGATCCACGTCACGCCGGCGGGCGAGTTGGGGGGCAAGCCGCTGGTCCCCCGGGCGGCCGTCTTCGCCCCCTGCGAGATCACGCCCGGCGGGCGGGGCTGGCTGGCCCGCGAGGACGGCGAGCGGCCCGTGGCGACGGTGCTGGAGCCCGGGCCGCTGGACGCGATCCGCGCCGCCTATCCCCTGGATCGCCACCTCCGCCCCGCCCTCTATCTGCGCGACCTGTTGCCCGCCTACCGACGGCTGGCGACGGCGTCCGTGGCGGACGGAGATGGTGCGGCGGAGCCAGGAGCGGAGGCTGTAGGGGCGGGACGCGAGACGCCGGCGGGACGACCGCAGGGGGTGGAGGCGGGACGCCGCGCGGGTGCGGGCGCGGGCGCGGCCGCGGCGGCGCTCGCTGTGTCGCGGTCGACGGGGGCCGAACCGCCGGCCGGGGACGGAGGCGTCCAGCGGGCGGCGCGTTCGGGCCCGGCGCTCGTCCCGGGGGAGGCGGCCGACGGCCGGTCCCCAGCGGACGAACCGGCCCGGCGCCGTCGTCGTCGGCGCCGCGGGCGGGGTGCTCGGGCCAGCGCCCCGCCGGCGGGCGCTGGGCCGGACGACGCCCGTCGCCCCGGGCTGGCGGCGGCTGCTGGGGACGGTGGGGCGCCCGACGGCCCGGAGGCGGTGGAGGGGGCACCCGCCCAGGGTGGACGGCCGCCGCGAGGCGCAGCGTCCTCGCCGGCAGGAGGCCGACCGGCGCGAGGCCGGCCGGCGGGAGACCGGCCGACGGGCGAGCGGGAGCCTGGCACGGGAGCGCCGTCCGGGCAGGAGACGTCCAGCCAAGATGCGCCGTCCTCCCAGGCCGGCACGCGGTGGCCGGCCGGGACGTCCCCACCGCCCAGGCCGGCGTCCCCCCCCGGCGGGATCCTCGGAGAGGGCGGGCGCGGGGCGGCGGCGGGGGCTTCGGGGAAGGTGCCCGCGGCGGAGGGTGCTCCCGAAGGGGCTTCAGGTGCTGCCGACGGGGCGTCCAAGCGGGCGTCGGAGGAGGCGGCGCCACCGACGGGTTCCCCTTCGGGTTCCTCCTCGGGTTCCTCGTCGGCTTCCCCGTCGGCTTCCTGGAGGGCTTCGTCGACTTCCTCGCAGGCTTCCGGGCCAGCCTGCCCGCAAGCCTCCCCGCAGACGCCTCCCGAGCCTTCCCGGGCGGCCGCGGGGGACGTCGGGCCGTCCTCGGGGGCCGAGCCGCCGGGCCCCGGCGGCTCGGGGCCGGGCGGCCGGCGGCGGCGCCATCCCGAACCCCGCGATGCGGGGCATGGCGATGAGCCCACGGTGGTGGGGCCCGCCGGCGGCCGGCGGCGACGGCGCCGGCGGCGCCGTCGCCGCCGCAGGCCGTCCGGTGACCCCTCGGTGGAGCCGGGGAACGGGGGATCGACGACCGGCTGACCCCGGCCGGCCCAGCGGGAGACGACCGGCTGACCCGGCCCAGGCAACGCGATACGACCGGCTGGCGCTGAAACGAGCGGCGGGAGGAGGGACACCCGATGGCCCGCGGTCTTTGGCCGATCCTCCAGCAGCAGGCGTTCCGGCTGGTGTTGCGCTGGACCGCCCGGCGCGGTCCCCTGCGGCGGACCATCGCCGCCATGGGGATCCGCCGCAGCGCCAATCTGCACAAGCTTGACCCGGCGCGGGTGCGGGTGGCGGCCGTGCAGCTGGAGCTCTCCCCCGTGCAGCGCCCGGAGGAGTTCGTCCGCTGGGTGGCCGACCCGCTGGCGCGGGCCGTGGCGGAGGGCGCCCAGCTGGTGGCGTTCCCGGAGGACGTGGGGCTGGCGCTCCTCGGGCTGCTGCCCGGCTTCGATCGCCTGGCCCAGGCGCCGTCGGCCGAGGCGGCCCTCGCGGAGCTGGGCGACGTGGCCGTCGCCGACGTGTTGCGCTTCCTCGGGCCGGCGGTGGCGCGCATCCACCACACGACCTTCGCGACCCTGGCCCGCGCCCACGGCGTGTTCGTCCACGCAGGCAGCGTCATGCTGCCCCAGGGCCGCGACCTCTACAACGTCGGCTTCCTCTACGGTCCCGACGGGCGGCTGGTGGGACGCCACGCCAAGGTCCACCTGCTGCCGCTGGAGGCGGAGTGGGGCCTCTGCTCCGGCGACGCCCTCGAGGTGTACGACACCCTGCTGGGCAAGATCGGCATCCCCGTCTGCATGGACGCCACCTACTTCGAGACCTTCCGGCTGCTGGCGCTCAAGGGCGCCGAGATCGTGGTGGTGCCCATCGCGAACCCGGAGCCCTACAACGAGTGGCATGCCCGGCGCGGCACCTGGGCGCGGGTCCAGGAGACCCCGGTCTACGGCATCGTCCCCGCCCTGGTGGGCCGGCTCCTGGGGTTCGAGCTGACGGGTCGCGCCGCCGTCTACGCCCCCCTCGCCCTGACCCCCGCGGGTGACGGCGTCCTCGCCCAGGCCCGTACCTGGGACCGGGCCGAGGTGGTCTGGGCCGACCTCGACCTGGTGCGGCTGCGGGAGTACCGCCAGCGCGTCGCGTTTCCGGCGTACCTGCGGCCCGACCTCTACACCCGGTACCTCGAACCCGCCTACCGCCGCCTCCTGGGAGGAGGGACGGTTCCCGGGCCGGAGGTCCGTCCCCCCCTTCGGGCGGGGGCCGCGCCCCTCGGCCGGGGGCCGCGTTCGTCCCGGGACGAACCGGCCTTGACGAACCGGCCTTCACCGACCGCCCTGGACGAACCGCCTGTCGGGAACCGCCCGGGATGAACCCGCCTGGGCCCCGCCGCCCGGGACGGCTGCCGCCCCTGTCCGCCGGCGAGGCCGTCGCCGTGTCCCCGAGGCCGGCGCCCACGCCGCGCCGGGTGACCCTGCACCCGGCGCGGGTGGTGGGCTGCACCCGGCGCGAGGGCAATGGGTGGCGGTGGGGGATCCCCTCGCGGGTGGCCTCCCGCGGAGATCGTGTACCCGCGGGGCGCCGCCGAAGCCGCGGGCGACCGGGGTCGGTCGACAGGGCGACTTGGCGCCGCACCCCAGGAGCCGGCGGGTTGTCCGCCGGCTGCGAAGACACCGGGGGTCGATCGACGGGTCGACAGGGCGCCGCACCGGCGCGGCCCTCCGCCCGCGCATACTTTGGGCTCCCGCAGAGAGGTTAGCATCGGTGCCCCGGGTCGGGCCGGCGCCGCGGAGCACCGGAGCCGCCGGGGATCGGGCGGGGGCCGGTCGTCCCCGCGCCGGGCGGGCAGCGCCCGCGATGGGGCATCCGGCGAAGCGCATCGGCGAAGCGCATCCCGGATCACCGGGCCGGAGCGATCCGCCGACCCGATGCGTTTCATCACCCGTGCGAACCGGCGCGGTCCATCGCACCCGTGGGTTCCATCCCATGGCTGTGCCGGGGGGCGGGCGGCGAGCAAGGGGCCGACGGACGAGGGGTGCGCAGCGCGCGAGGGGGGATTCCGCCGTCGTGCGGGCAACGGAAGCGCTCCGCCAAGGGCTGGATGGATGGGGCGGGAAACGGGCCCGGGACCGCGCGGGACGAGGGCAGCTGCGGGGGGTCGTCGGTTCCCGCGGCAGCGTCCGGGCCGCCGCCATGGCCGGGGTCGTCCTGGCAGGGCTCTGGCTGGGCGGCTGTGCCATGGGGGGTGGCGGCGGAGGTGGTGCCCAGGCCAAGCCGTCGCCCGAGGAGGTGCGCTCCGCCGTCCGCCAGGAGCTGCAGAGCCCCGAGATGCAGGCCCAGATCCAGCAGATCATCACCCAGCAGGTGCAGGCGCTGGCGGCCCAGCAGGTCCTGTTGACCCCCGAGGGGCAGAAGCAGCTGGTCGAGCAGCTCGAGACGGTGGCCGCCTCGCCCCAGGGCCAGGCGGCGATGCAGACGGGTGTGCAGTCGTTCCTGCGGTCGCCCCAGGGGCAGCAGCTGATCCGGCAGGCGGTGACCATGCAGCTGCAACAGATGCTGAGCGGTGCCGCGGGGGGTGGCGGGGCCGGCGGGGGGCCGGTGGCGCGGGAGGAGGCGGCATGGGCGGCGGCGGGGGCGGCGGAGGTGGCGGGGGCTAGCGCAGGAGGCCGCCGCACTCGCGCGAGTGGCCGTCCTTCGCTGCGTCCAAGGCCCTGCGCAGGAGACCGCCGCACGGTTCCGCGGGTGGCCCTCGGTCGCCGCGTCCAGAGCCCCCGCAGGAGGTCACCGTCGCACGGTTCCGCGCGGCTGGCCGTCTTGCGCCGCGTCCAAGGCCGCGTTCGCCGCGCCCGTCCGCCATGCCCCGCCGATCTGGTGGGCCTTCACTCAATCCCCATGTCCCTCGGGCGGTCTCCAATCGGGGCCGAACGCCGCGGCGAGAGCAACCCGCCTGGACCCCCTCGGGCGTGCTGCGGGTGAGCATCCTCCGATCGGGGCCGAACGCCGCGTCGAGAGCAACCCGCCCGGGCGCCTTGGAGACCGGCCGGGTCGAGCCCCACGGTGGCTCGACGGTGAACCCGCGTACCCCGAGGAGGGGCGAGGAATAGGGTCGAGATCGGACCGGATTGGAGCCTTGGCCGCGCCCTGCACGCCGAAGCCCGCGCGCTGTCCACGAAGCCATCCCGGACGGATCGCCCGATGGCCCAGCGATGATCCAAGGTCTCGGTCCGATGGGCCGAAGCGGTCTCGGTCCGGTGGGCCGAAGCCCTGGCGGATGGGCCCCGAGGCCCTGGGGACAGCCCATCGTCGACGACCCCGCGGTCGGGGCGGCACGAACCGATAGGGGACCGGCTCCGCCGCTGGCGGAGCCGGTCCCCCACGCCAACCTCAGCGCGGCGCCGAGGGCCCGCGGCGGGCGTCGCCGGCTTCGCGGCGACGCGGCGGCCGGGGCGCCGGCGGCGTCGACGGGGCGGGTGCCACCACGCCGGCCCCCTCCGGGTCGTCCCGGGAGGCCTGCGGGGCGGCCCCGAACCGCTCGGCACGGGTGGCGAAGGGCTGGAAGCCCGCGCTGTTGGACAGTGGATTGTACGGTGCCGGCGTGTCGACCCCCTCCCCTTCGCCTGGGCGGACCCACGCCGGGCCCCAGCCATCGGCGGCCCCCGTGGTCAGCGGGTTCAGCCCGCCGTCGGCCGCCGGATTGGGGGACGACGCCGGCCGACCCTCTTCGCGCTGCCGCTCCGCGGCCTGTCCGCCGTCGCGATGCCGCGGCTTGGACACGGGATCACCCCCCGCTCCTAGCCTGCCCGCGGGGGGCCCGGGATGTGTGCCCGCCGTGCACCGGCCGCGGCCCGGGGGATGGATCGCCACGCCGCCGGGCCTGCCGGCCGGATGCCAAGGGTGCCGGGGGACGGCCCGGGGGCCGGTGGCGGGGACGGCGCGCCGGCCCCGTCACCGGCCGCCCCTGAGTCGCCATGCCACGCCCGGCAGCGGCCGTCCAGGGGCTGGCGTGCCCGCGGGGCGCTGCATGCGCACCGGTGGGCAGCAGCCGCCGCGGCCCCTCGGCTCGCTGGATGCCGAACCCCGCGGGGGGCCGGATCGTGGCTGCAGCGTGTACCCCGGGCCCGTCCCCTCGGCTCGCTGGATGCCGAACCCGCGGTGAGGTCCGGATCGTGGCCGCGGCGTCTGTCCCGGGCCCGGCCCCTCCGCTCACCGGATGCCGAACCCCGCTGACAGGCCGCGGGCGGCGCCCCAGCGCACCTCGAGGCCTTGGACCTGTGCGGCGGGTGGGCCCTGGCGCAACGCCTCGATGAACGCGTCCAGCGCCGCGCGCTCGCCCTCGGCGAGAACGGTCACGGTGCCGTCGGGTTCGTTGCGCGCCCACCCTCGCAGCCCGAGGGCCAGGGCACGGCTGCGCGCGAAGGCCCGGTAGCCGACGCCCTGCACCTGCCCGTGCACGGTGACCTCGACCCGAGCCAAGTCGGTCGGGGCTGCATCGCCCGCGATGTCGGCGGGCCGATCCGACCGGCTCGATGCGCCGTCCTGCGTCACCGCGTCCCTCACCTCCTGGGTGGACCGCCGTCCACCGCGCCGGGCGCGGCCGGTCCACGCCTGCGATCCGTCCTCCCGTTCCAGTGTGCCATGGCCGCAGGGCGCGTGCAGGGGCTCGACGACGGATGAGCAGCCGCGCACCTCCCGATGCCGATGGGCGCAAATTAAACCCGGCGGTGGATGCCCGCAGGGCCGCGCGGCCCGTTCGGCCGGCGGAGGGCCCGCCGGTTCGTCCGGTAAGGATTGGGGGGGCAAGACCGGGCATGGCCCCCGATGGGCGGGACGCCAGGAGCGGGTGGAGGGACCACAGGAGGTCGGGCGCATCGACCCCACCGCTGACGCCGCCACGGACCTTCACCTCCTCGGCCCGGACGGCCCCGACGACGGCGTCGGGTGGGGGGCCGGGGTGGATCGGTGCGCCGCGTTCGGCCGCCGGCCCGGGCGCGGAGGCGCGGAGGCGCCGTGGCCGTCGCGGGGCGCCGGCCGGCGGCGAGGGCGCGCGACAGGCCGCCGGCGCCGACCGGCTCGACCGCCGGGAGCGGCCCACCCGCCGACGGTTGTCGGGTTGGGCACCGTGGGTGGCCGGGGTCGTCGTCGGTGGCGTCAACGGGCTGCTCGGGGTGGGCGGCGGAACCCTGTTGGTACCGGCCCTGGTGTACTGGTTCGGGGTCCCGGACCACCGAGCCCATGGCACGTCGATCCTCGTGGTAGGGCTGACCTCCCTGATCAGCGCCGGCGTCTACGCGACCCGGGGGATGGTCGACCCGTCCCTGGCCGCGCAAGTGGCCGCCGGCGGGGTGATCGGGGCGGCCCTGGGGGCCCGCTGGATGGCGTACCTGCGACCCCGTGGCCTGCGGCGCCTGTACGGCGCTTTCCTTTTGGCGCTGGGCTTGCGGATGCTGATCTGGGGCTAGAGGGACGGGGTGCGGCGCCGACGGGGTGTGCCACAGGGTGCACTGCCGGCGGGGCGTGGCGTGGGCGTGAAGAGGGGCGGGGACGGGCCACGGGGCCCCCGCACCGCGCGGGCGCGCACTCACGCAGGGTCCCCGCCGCGTCGCCGGGGCGAGGGGTGGGGTCGATTGGGCGTTCCCTGGCCGAGCTTGATCGCGGTCGCCACGGGCATCCTCAGCGGGATGTCCATCGGCGGCGGATCGCTCCTGGTCCCCGCGCTGGTGCTCGTCGTCGGGGTCCCCCAGCACGTGGCGCAGGGGGTCGTCCTCGCCACCTTCCCGGTGGTGGCGGCGGTGGCTGCGTGGGTCCACTGGCGCCAGGGCTTCCTGCGCTGGCGGCTGGCGCTGCGGATCGCGGCGGGCAGCGCGGTGGGTGCGGCGCTCGGCGCGAGGCTCGCCGTCGACGTGTCCGGCGAGCTGCTGCGCCGCCTCTTCGGCCTCTACCTGGTGGGGATCGGCATGTACGCCCTGTACCGCAGCCGCCGATGAACCGCGGTCCGCGGTGGGAGGGGAGGGCACGGGCGGCGGGCGGTCCGCCCGTCGGACGGCCCGGCCGTCAGAAACCGCGGCGCAACAGGGTGAACAGCTCCAGCAGGACGGCGGCGAACCCCGCCGCCGTCAGCGGGCCGACCGGGATGCCCTGGAAGAAGGCCACGCCGACCAGCGTGCCGAAGATGAGGCCGATGATGACGTGGGGATTCTGCTCGAGCAGCGCGATGCCCCGCGCCCCCAGGACCGCCGCGACGAAGCCCGCCACTAGCCCGGCGTAGCCCGCCAGGCCGCCGCGGGTGAAGCTCTGGACGGTCTGCTGGAGGGTGACTTGGCCGTCGGCGAAGGGGATGAGGACGGCGACGATCAAGAGGATGAGGCCCAGGGACATGGCGTGCTGCTCGACCAGGGGGAGGACCCACGCCAGCCCCAGGAGCCGGAGGAGCAAGAGGATCCCCGCCGCCGCGGTCACCAGGGGGTTGCGCCCCAAGGCCCCAAGCCCGAGGATCGCCAGCAGGACCAGATCCGGTTGCCCCAATCTGCCACGACCTCCCGCCCACCCGCCTTACCATACGCGGCCGGGGGTCGGCGTAGAAGGCGGGTGGACGGGAGGGGCGGGCGTCGTCGGCCTCCCCGGGGAACGCATCCCCGGGCCGGCTGCCGACGGCTGCTGCGCCAGCATCCGTTCGGCCCGCAGGATCGCCTGTTGCACCAGGCGTCCGCACTCCCGGGCGGACACCGCGCCCCAACCCTCGCGGGCGACCACCTGGTCGATGCCGAGGTCGCGCGCCAGGTCCGCCCGGAGGGCGTCGGACATCAGGCGCCGTCGGCCCATGGAGGATCCCTCCCGACCCTGCTTCGCGGCAGGGCCTGAGGGTAGTGTGCTGCCTCCGGCGGGCGGTCCACGCCGTCAATCGCAGCCACCGGCGCCGGCCATGGCTGCGGGCCGGCCGGGTCTTCTATAATAGGAGCGAAGCGTCGGCTGGGCGCGCAGGGCCGGCGGCGCGGGCCGGCGAAGGGTCGGGGCCTGCGCCGGCGGCCGGCGGAGGGCGGACCGCGCCGCCGGGGGCATCGGCAGGGTGTAGCGGCGACGCGCCGGGCGCGGTCGCCCACCCTCACGGGAGGACGACGACCATGCGTGAGCAGGTGGAGCAGGCGCTGGAGTCCATCCGTCCGGCGATCCAGATGGACGGCGGTGACATCGAGCTGGTGGACGTGGACGAGAACGGCGTCGTGCGGGTGCGCCTCGTCGGCGCATGCGTGGGCTGCCCGATGTCCATCATGACGTTGAAGGCAGGCATCGAGCGCATCCTGCGCGAACGGGTGCCGGGCGTGACCGACGTCGAGGCCGTCTGAGCCACCCTCGCCGGGGGCTCCTGCGCTGACGCGGTCCGGCGGGCGGGATGGGGAGGACGTCCCTTGATCTGGTGGACGGCGGGGCTGCATGCCGCAAGCGGCATCGTGGCCCTTCTTTTCGCGCGCGAAGTGGGACAGAGCTTCCGGCGGCGGCGAGCGCCCAGCTCGCTGTGCTGGTTCGTCGCCCTGGTGCTCTTCGCGCTGACCGCCCTGGCCGATGCCGCGGCGGCGGTCGTGGGCTGGACGCCGTGGCTTTACCGGCTCTGGTACGTCGGCGCGGCGTGGCTGGTCGCGGCCTTCGGCGCGGGGACGGCGTACCTGGTGCTGCCGCGGCCCTGGGCCCATGCGATCCTCGGGCTCCTGGCGGCGGTCGGCCTCGCCATGCTGGGGGTCGCGGCCGCGACGCCGGTGGACCTGGCCGCCCTGGCGGGTGGCGGACCGGTGGGCGGCGAGGGTTGGACCGACGCCACCGTCCGCGTCTTCTCGCCGCTGTTGACGATCCCGGGTTCGCTGCTCCTGCTGGGCGGCGCCGTCGCGTCGTGGTGGCGGACGCGCCATCCGTACGCGCTCTGGCTCGTCGCGGGCACGCTGGTGTTGGCCTCGGGCGGCAGCCTGACGCGCCTCGGCGCACCCGTGGTGTTGCCCGTGGCCAACCTGCTGGGGGTTTGGCTGCTCTATCGCGGTCACCGGCTGGCGCGGGAGGCCCATCGGTCACGGGATGACGACGCCGGGGTGGGCCACCCCGCGGGGGCGGCGTAGCCCCCGCGGGGCCCGGTCGGGGCCCCATGGATCCCGGCAGGTCGGCATGCCGATCCGGGCGCCGGCGGAATGCGGGGCGAGGAGGGGGAGGTCTGTGGCGGAGTTCGGCGTCCGCCGGGTGCTGGTGGGGCGCCTCCGGCGCGGTGACGACATCCTGGCCGCACTGGGTGGGGTGGCCGCCCAGCACGCCATCGCCGTGGGCTGGGTGCAGCTCTTGGGGGCGGTCGAGCGGGCGCGCCTGGCCTTCTACGATCAAAGCGAACGGGTCTATCGCGAGTTCACCCTGGACGAACCGGCGGAGATCCTCGCGGGGACGGGGAACATCAGTCGCACGGCGGGCAGCGAGTCACCCTTCGTCCACCTGCACCTGACGCTGGGCGACCGCCAGGGGCGGGCGTGGGGCGGGCACGTCCTCGAGGGCACGCGGGTCTTCGCCTGCGAGTACGCCATCTGGGTGCTCGAGGGTCCATCCCTGGTGCGCCATCCGGACGCGGAGACGGGCCTCAAGCTGTGGCAACCCGGCTGAGGCGACGGGCGCCGCGCCCGGCGGTCCGGGGCAGGAGCCGGAGCTGGCGTCGCGGCGGGGCCGGAGGCGTGGGCCGCGGAGGGCGAAGGCGGCTGCGTGGGTCGAGCCGCGACAGGATGCCTCGCGCCTGAGCCTCCGAGGCCCTCTGGCGTCGCCATACCGGGACCCGGGAGGGGCGGCGCGGGCGCGAAGCGCCTTCCGCGGTCGTCCTCCGCGGTCGTCCTCCGCTTGACCCGGGTGGGTGCGGTGCGCTTTACCCGGCTGGGCGGCGGTGGTATACTGGCCGGCGACCGACCCGCGCCGGTCAGCGACCGACTCGTACGACCGCCCAGGGCGAGCCGGCCCTCCGTGGCGGCATGGGTGAGGCTGCACCGAGGGGGCGCAGGCGGGTCCGGGCGCGGGATGCGCGAGGGCAGCGGGCCGGCCCGCGGGTTTGATGCGCGGTCACGGTAGGCCGAACATCCCAGGGGGCGGAGCCCAGGGCGTCACGCGGGCGAATAGCTCAGCGGCAGAGCACTCGCCTTACAAGCGAGGGGTCCCAGGTTCGATTCCTGGTTCGCCCACCAGAAGAGCGCCCTGGGAAGGGCTGGGTCGCGGCTCCTCGGCGCCCAGACCGGTCTGGGCTTGGGCCGCCGCCCCGTCGCCGCCTGCGCGAGGCGCGGGGCCGGGAGGGGCCGTTGGGGGTGCCGCGAGGCGCGGCAAGGACTGGCTTGCGGTGCGGGAGGGAGATGGAGTATAGTAGCGGCGGTTCCCTCGTCGGCTCGCCGCTGCTCGGTGGGCGCGCGTCCGGATGCGATGCGACGCGGCGGAGCGCCGCCGGGTGCGCGGGTGGGAACCGGCCAGGAGGTGCGATGCGGCCCGGTAGCTCAGTTGGTAGAGCAGGGGACTGAAAATCCCCGTGTCGGCGGTTCGAATCCGCCCTGGGCCACAACCAAGAAACCCGCGAGGCGCAAGGCTTCGCGGGTTTTCTGTTGCCCGGCCGATTTCCAGGGATTGGGGTTCCGTGCCGCCAATGTACCGCCAAACCTCAGCGACCAGAGGGCAGGGCGTCCATCCGGTCGGCGGCCTCGCGCTGGAGGGTGGGCAGGGAGACATCGGATCCCGCGGTCTCGTCCGGAACCAGCCGTCCGTCGAACCGGGCCCTTCCCGCCCGCCGGGGGACAACGCGTCGATGGTCACCCGTCGGGGCCATGGGGCGGGAGGGGAGGCGGGGCGGGCCGCTCCCCCGTCGGCCGTCAGCGCCCTTCCTCCCCCTGGCGTGCGAGACGGAGGAACCGATCCAGCGGGGCCAGTGCCATGTCCAGCGCCTCTTCCCAGAAGGCGGGCTTGGTCAGGTCGGCGCCCAGGTGCTTCCGGGCCAGTTCTTCCACGGGCATGCGGCCCGTGTCCTGGAGCAGCGCCGCGTAGCGCCGGGCGAAGGAGCGCCCCTCCTCCTGGGCGCGGCCGTAGAGGCCCGAACTGAACAGGAACCCGAAGGTGTAAGGGAAGTTGTAGAACGGCGCGTCCGTGGCGTAGAAGTGCAGCTTGGAGGCCCAGAAATAGGGGTGGTAGCGCCCCAGGCTGTCGTGATACGCGCGGCGCTGGGCGTCCTCCATCAGCCGGTTGAGGTCGGCGACGCTCAGCGGGCCCTGGCGACGCGCCTGGTAGAAGGCGGTCTCGAAGAGGAACCGCGCGTGGATGTTCATGCAGAAGGAGACGCAGTCCAGCACCTGCTGCTCGAGGAACGCCAGGCGCGTGGGATCGTCGGGCGCGTGCTGGATGGCCGCATCGGTCACCACCCGTTCGGCGAAGGTGGACGCCGTCTCGGCGAGGCACATGGGGTAGTCGCGCAGAAGCACGGGCAGCTGGTCCATGAGCCACTGGTGGTACGCGTGGCCGAGCTCGTGGGCCAGGGTGCCAACGTTGGAAGCGGTTCCGCCGAAGGTCATGAAGATCCGCGACTGCCGGCTCAGGGGGAAGCCGGTGCAGAAGCCACCCGCCCGCTTGTTGGGCCGGTCCTCGGCCTCGATCCAGCGCTCGGTGAAGGCGCGCCGGGCCAGGGCCGCCAGGTCCTCGCTGAAGCGGCCGAATTGTTCGATGACGAAGTCCGCCGCCTCGTCATAGGTCACCCTGGCCCGCGCGTGGAAGACCGGCACGTCGACGTCGAACCACGCCAGCCGCTCCACGCCAAGCCGCGCCGCCTTCCACCGGAAGTACTCCAGCAGGGCGCCTCGCCGCCGCGCCACCGCGTCCCACATGGCCTCCAGCGTGGTGCGCTGGATGCGGTTCTCGTCCAGCGGCTCCTTGAGCACGTCGTCCCAACCGCGGCGGCGGTACCACTGCCAGCGGAACCCCGCCAGGTGGTTCAGCGCGGCGGCGATGACCTCCGCCTCGGCGGCCCACGCCTCCTCCCAGCGGTCGAACACGGCCGCGCGCACCGCGCGATCGGGGTCCTCCAGCCGGTTCGCCGCCTGCCCGACGGAGAGCTCCACTGTCCGACCGCCCTCTTCGACCGGGACGCGGATGCGACCGGCCACGAGCTCGTAGAGGTCGCCCCAGGCGTGGTAACCGTCCACGGCCAGCGTGCTCGCCAGGGACTCCAGCTCCGGGGTCATCCGCTCCCTGGCGCGGCGGCGGCGTTCGTCCAGGGGGAAGGCGAGCGGTTCCAGCCGGGGATGGGCCAGCAGCGTGCGCCAGGTCTCGTCGGTCACGGCCAGCAGGTGGCGGTCCAGCTCGGTCCAGAGGTTCGCGTAGGCTGCACGCAGCTCGCCGACCCGGGTGATCAGGAGGCGAGCCTGCTCGTCGGTGGTGTCTTGCGACGCGAGGCAGACGGTGAAGGCGCCGGCCTGGCCCAGGCGGGCGCCGGCGTCCTGCAGGGCGTCGACCACCGTCGCCCAGCGCTCCGCCGGGCTGGCGGGGTCGAAACGACGGAGCTCCTCCTGGAGGCGCTCCAGGTCCGCGGCCAGCGCGGTGAGGAAGGTCGCGAACTCGGGGGATCGGCTTCCTCCGGGGAAGAACACGTCCAGATCCCAGGTGGGGTTGTAGCGGGAACCGACGGCCACGACGACATCCACCGTCCTTTCTCCCGGGCAGCTCGCCCCCCGGCTCGCCCCTGGCGGCCGCCGCGTCCCCGCCGCGAGCTGGCGGGGGACGGGCCGGGATGGGGCAGGGGTGCGTGAGGCGACCACCCTAGGCCCGGCGTCCCGACCCCGAACGGGCATCACGGGGAGAGCCCCGTCCCGTCGTGACCGGGCGGCGCGCCGCAGCCCTTGGGGCGCGCATGGCCCGTCGGCGGCTGCGAGCCGCACGTCGGGGGACGCGAGCCGCACCTCGGCTTATGTTTCGAAGCGGGGGCGAGAATGCCTGCCAAGGCCCCGAGGCCTCCCGGTCGGGTGCGCCGCCGCCCAGCGCCCCGGCCCGTCCGTGTAACGTTTCGGTAGGTGAGGGTCGAGGCAAATAGAAAAGGCCTCACCCGGAGGCTGTCCCTGCATCGGGACGGCTTCCCCAGCGGCAGTCGGAGGGTGAGGCCCCATGCTCAGCATACACGCTGTGCGCGAACTTTTCCTCCAGACATTGCGGGAACTGGCGGAGCTGGTGACGGAGGACCGATCGTTTGGCGAACTGGAGGAAGCCGTTCAGCGGCTCAGCGGCCGGCTGACACTGCGGCTGCTGGAGTGGGTGTTGGCCGGGATCGATGAGCGACTGATGCAGGAGCGGGACCCGAGCCGATATGAGTGCCTGGACACGCGGGAGCGGGTCCTGGACACGCCGCTGGGCGAGTTGCAGGTGAAGCGACGTTACTACCGGGACCGGGCGACGGGCCAGGGTGTGTTCTTGCTGGATGAAGCACTGGGCTTGGAATCGCGGCGGCGACTGTCGCCGCGGCTGGAAGCGCTGTGCCGGCGGCTCGCGACGGAGATGCCGTATCACCGAGCGGCGGCGGTCCTGCGGGAGTTGACGGCGGGGCAGGCACCGGCGCGGGCGATGACGGTGTGGCGGGCGTCCCAACGGGCGGGGCGCCGGTTGAAGGAGGCGGCGGAGCGGCTGCGGCGGTCGGTGTTCGTGGAGGGCCAGGTGCCGGAAGGCCGGCGCCGGAGTGCGCAGCTGCATGCCGAAGCGGACGAGGTTTATCTGCGGGGTCGAGGGCAACCGGTGGTGTTGAAGCTGGGGGTCGCGTACGAAGGCAAGCAAGCCGTGGGTTCGAACCGGCAAGCGCTGCGGGAGCGGCGGGTCGTGGCGGGGGTGATGCCGGGTACGGCCTTTTGGGAGCAGGCGAGCGCCTATTGGGGGACGCACTGGGATCTGAGCGCGGTCCAGGCTTGTTACCTCGGAGGCGATGGGGCGCATTGGGTCAAGCAGGGGTTGCAGTACTTCCCCCGCGCGTGTTACCGGCTGGATCCGTTCCACCTGCGGCGAGCCCTGCGGGAGGCGTTATCGCCTTCCGAGGAGACGTACGCCCAGGTGTGCCGGGCCATCGAAGCGGGGGATTGGGCGGGCGTGGAGTCGGCGCTTCGCCAGGCGCTACGGGGGCGGCGTGGTCCGGCGCGGGAGCGCTTGTTGCGGCTGCGCGGCTACTTGCGGGAGCACTGGGACGGGATTGTGGCTTCTGGGGAAGCGCCGCGGCTGGGGGCGATCGAAGCAGAAGTCTTTCACGTCCTTGCACGACGGATGAAACGGCATGGGGCGCGTTGGAGTGAACGCGGCGCCGACCACTTGGCGCGGCTCTTGAGCGAACGCGTGGACCCCCACTGGCGCGCGGTCCTCGGCGGCCGGCCCCTGCAGATTTCGCCCGGCGTGCGGCAGGCGACACGCCAGGCCGTTCAGCGCGTGATGCGCCAGCTCGAGGAGGACCCAGCCCGTTGGCTGCGTGCCCGCATCCCAGCGCTCACCGGGCCGCATGCGACCAAACCCTGGGTTCAGGTGCTGCGCGACCTGGCCCATGTCCACGCACCGGTGGCTTGACAGCCGATTCACCGCTGGGGGCACCCACCGGAACGTGACACGGACCCCGGCCCCGGGGACGTTGACGACCGCGGGGCCGCGAGTAAACTAAGGGACCGCGGGACGCGGTCGGGAAGGTCCGCCTCGCCACCCCTGTCCGCGCCGCGGGCGGGGTGGCGCCTGGCGGTCCCCCCTGGTGCTGCGGTCCATGCGCCACCCGGTGGGCGGCGCATGCACGGGCGGCGCATGGGCGGGTCGATGAGGATGCGGGAGTAGCTCAGGGGTAGAGCGTCTGCTTGCCATGCAGAAGGCCGCGGGTTCGAATCCCGTCTCCCGCTCAAGCCCGCTCGGCGATTCGCGTCGGGGCAGGGGCACCTGCCCCGATGTGACTTTAGGGGCGATCCCCGCGCGGCCGGTCCGGTGGTCGGAGCCGATGCCCCATGGTGAAGGGAGTGGGTCCGACGCGCCACGGTCCGCCGGGCGCTGGTCCGATCCGATGCGCCAGGGTCGGGTGCGCCGACGCCATCGGCGCCGGAGGCAGGCCGGCCGCCGTGGGGATGCAGGGTCCGGTGCGGTTGGGTCCCATGGGCGACGGTTGGGCGCCGTCGGGCGTCGGGGGGTGGGATGGTCGCCCCGCGCGCGGCGCGGGGAGGCCGCGTTTACAGCCGTTGCGGACGGCGGGTATAATCATAGCGCGCGATGGTGACGCCGGTGACGAGGCCTCGATGCGAGACCTGCCCGCACGCAGGCCCACGTTGCCGGGGTGCAGGGCCGGGGACAACCGACGCGATACGCATGGCCGCGTAGCCAAGTGGTAAGGCAGGGGCCTGCAAAGCCCTTACTCGCCGGTTCGAATCCGGCCGCGGCCTCAGGGCCGCGGGATCCACCGCATCCCGCGGTCGCCTTGACAGCGCCGGACGGGCGTTCCTATAATGCGACCTGCCGACCGGCGGCCAGCGGACGTCGCAGCCGGCGGCGGAAGCGGAGGGCATGGGCGGTTAGCTCAGCTGGTAGAGCACGTCGTTGACGTCGACGGGGTCAGTGGTTCGAGTCCACTACCGCCCACCGCGGGCACCGGCATGGCTCCGGTGCCCGCTTTCCGTTCCCGCAGCCGACCCGCGACGGCGCTCCGGGCGGCGTGCCGTTCCGGCCCGGCGCGCCGGGTGGCGGGTGCGGTGTGCCGCCGGCCGGTCCGGTCCGCCTTGCGCGCGCCGGCCCGCTCCGGTCCAGGTCGTCCCGTCGTCTCGGAACCCTTCGTCGGAGGGGGCCACCTGGAGGGCCGCTGGGCCACGGGCGGCCGCGGGACGGGCGGGGTTCGGGGGCTCGTTGACCCTGGCGCCAGCCCAGGCGTAGAATGAAGACAAACGTCAATGATGGTCAAAGCCGTCCGGCGAAGGAGCCGCAGGCCGTGGGGGCGAAAGGGCTCCATGGCGTGCGGTGTCCCGGCGTGCCCCACGCGGCGGCGCGGGGGCGCGCCGGCCCGGCCGGGAGCGCGGGCCGGCGGCCCGCGCTCCCGGCCTTGCGCGAGGGAGAGGAGGCTTCGGAGTGACCCAGCCCTGGATGGACCCGCTGTCGCAGTGGATCACCCGCGCGGTGGAGGCCGTCAGCCCGTCGGTGGTCCAGATCGCCCGCCAGCACCGGCGCGGGGGCCGTCGACTCCTCGATGCCGTGGGTTCCGGCCTGATCTGGCGCTCCGAGCCCGACCGCAGCCTGATCCTGACCAACGCCCATGTGGTCGGTCGCGCCACCGAGGTGACGGTCCTGCTGCCCTCGGGGCGACGCCTGGTGGGCAAGGTGGCGGGGCGCGACCTGCTGTACGACGTGGCGGTGGTGGAGGTCGCCGCCGGGTCGCTGCCGACGGTGCGCACCGGTGATTCGCGCCAGCTCAGGCCGGGCCAGGCGGTGATCGCCGTGGGCAATCCCTTCGGCCTGGGCACCACCGTGACCATGGGGATCGTCTCCGCGGTCGACCGGTCGTTGCCCACCCCCAACGGCACGCCCCTGGACGGCCTGATCCAGACCGACGCGCCCATCAACCCGGGCAACTCGGGCGGTCCGCTGGCGCTGCTGGACGGGCGCGTGGTCGGCCTGACCACCGCCAAGCTGGAGGGCGATGGCCTGGGCTTCGCCGTGCCCATCCACCTGGTGGAGGCCATCGCCGACCAGATCCTCCAGGAAGGGGCGGTTCGGCACCTTTGGCTGGGCATCCAGGGGTACGCCGAGGTCATCGACGACAACTGGGTGCGCACCTTCGACCTGCCCGCGGACCGGGGCATCGTCATCACCCGCGTCGTGCCTGCGAGCCCCGCGGACAAGGCCGGGCTCCAGGTGTTCGACATGATCGTGGCCGTGCAGGGCGAGCACGTGGACACCATCGGGGACGTGCGCAAGCGGCTGGTGGGGCGTCGCCCGGGGGACCAGGTGGAGGTCACCGTGCTGCGGGGCGCCGAGCTGTTCCGCGTGCCCGTCCGACTGGAGGAGATGCCGGCGCGCCGCCCGACCCGGGACAACTGAGCCGCGCGGACGGGCGAGCGCGCCCTCGGGCGCGCCGTGGCCGGCGGAGAGGAGGGTGAAGCCCTTGGCGCCGCCGATGGATCCCAGGACCGACCGTCCGGACGAACCCGGCCTGGCGGTGCAGGCCGGCGGGCGGGAAGGAAGCGGCCGGGTGCCCGCCGGGGCCGCCCCGGCGGCCGGTGGGCCCATGCGCCTGCCGCTGGTGGGCAGCCGCACGGGATCCCACAGTCACATGGGGGGGCTTGCGGCCATCCTGGTGGACGGCGACCGCGCGGAGGTCGCGCCGGCTGCGCTGCACGCCAAGTCCCGCGTGGAACAGGGCGTGCGCTGGGTGGACGACCCGGCCCAGGTGCCGGCGGGGCGCCAGTACTGGGTGGTTTGGATCGCCCAGGGCGGCGCGGGCGGCAGGGGCATCCGCGGCGCGGTGGCGAGCCCGATGTGGATCGACCGCCAGGCCATGGTCGGGTACAAGCACCTGGCGGGTCACGTCAACGACATGTCCCGGGCGATGAAGGGCGTGGTCGACCTCAGCGGGCTGACCGCCGCCCAGCGCCGGGCCGTGGGGGAGGCCATCCGGGCCCGGGCGCCCCAGGTGTGGGCGGCCACCGATCCCGCCATCCGCGCCCAGCTCGGGGGCGAGGCCGCGGACGGGGCGGCCGACCCGGGCGACGGCGCGTAGGCGTCATCGAGGCGACCTCGCGACCTTGCGGCGAGACCGCCTCCGGCCGGGCCGGAGGCGGTCTCGTCCTTGGTGGCGATCTCCCCGCGAGGCCTCGGGGCCGCGTCGGGGGTGCGACGGCCGTCGGCGCGTCCCCTGCCGGCGTCCAGCCCGCCGCCTGGTCCCGATGTCCCGATGGCACGAGGATGCGGCTGCCCCTGCTGCGAACCCCGGAGCCCTTCCCCCGCCGCGCGCCGTTGTGCTCCTCCCATCCCCCGCGGGTGCCGCCGTGACCGCCGACGCCGGGCGCCGCGGGGCGGGTCGAGGGCTCCCGGCCACGGCATGTCCCGGTCAGCCGATCCATATGCTCCATATGCCATGGCAGACCCGTGGGGTCCGTTTGCGGGAAACCGGTCCGTCCCACACTAGGGCAGAGGGCCGGCGGGAGGGCAGAGGGCCGGCGAGCCGTCGCCCTCCGGCGGCGGCCCGGGACAGGGCGGGGACGGCGCCGGCCGGCGGGGCGGTGGCGGGCCGCGGAGGCCGGCGGGAAGGGGGCGAAGCCCATGATGGATCCCCTGGTCATCGGGATCGCGCAACGGCCCGATCCCTTGCGCGAGCGTCTCGAACGGGAGCTGGTGGACTACGCGCCGCTGGCAGCTGCCCTGGGGCTGTCCCCTCCCCAGGTGGTCGAACACCGCCGAGAGGGCTGGTGCTTCCTGGCCGTCCACGGACCGGTTCCGCCGCAGCGCCAACGGGAGCCGCGGGAGCGGGACCCGGTGCCGGGTCCGGCGGGGGGCCGCATCCCGTCGGCGGCTGCCCCGAGCCTCTCGACGGGGCGCCATCCCGCCTGGTGGAGCGTGCTGGCCGGTCTGGCGGGGGAGATGGGATCGTTCCGCGCGGAGGGCGGCCTCGCGCCCCCGCAATCCCCGGGAGCGCCCCGCCAGGCGCAGGCGGGGCGGCCGGCCCCGACCGGGCCCGCTGCCCCGGCACGTACCGGCCTGACTGCGGCGGCGGCCCCTGCCGATGGGAGCGACGCGAGCCCGGCGACGGCCCCCGCTGACGGGCGCGGCGACGCGGCGCCGCCGACGGCCCCCGCTGACGGGCGCGGCGGCCCGCGCCCTCCCCGGGCTGCCCGCGACCCAGGGCGAAGCCAGGGCGTCGGGGACGACGCGGCGGCCCCGGCGGCCAGCCCGGGCGGGGCGTCCCGGGGCACCCGCGGCCGCGCCCGCTCCCCGGGCGCGGCCGCGGCGGCGGACATCGCCACCGGCGACGCGATGGCGCCGCTGCAGCGGGACTGGGAGGCCCGGGTGGTGCGCGCCGTGGTGGCTTACGTGCACGAGGACCACCGCTGGCTGCTGGTCCAGCGGTTCCTCAAGCGGCGATACGCCCACCTGGCGCCCGACGAGCGCCTCGAGGTGGTGGACGCGGTGCGCCGGCGGATGGCGGCGGCCGCGGCCCGGGACGCCCGGCTCCGCCACCTCTTGACCCGCCGGGTGGCCGAGTACGTCCAGGGGGCCCGCCTGTTGCTGATCGACGGGTTCCTCCGCTTCCGCTGCCGCGAGTACGTCGAGGCCCTGGAGTTGGCGGCGGACCGGGCGGTGGACGAGTACCTGCTGGACCGGGAGTACCGCGAGTTCGTCCAGCTGCTGCGCCAGTTCGTCGATCTGCAGGTGCCGCGGCTGTCGGTGGTCCACGTGCTGGTCGAGCCCTCGGGCAGCTTCATCCTGACCGACGAGGCCGGCCGGCCCTTGGCCGCACCGACCGGCGAGGGGCCGGTGCCGAACGCCGGGCCCGGGGTCGCCGCGGACGCCGGGGACGCCCTCCTGAGCGCCCTGGTCATGGTGGGGGCGCGGCGCTTCGTCGTCCACGTGCGGCGCCGCGCCAGGGGCCTCTCCCGCGAGACCAGGGAGCTCCTGGATCAGGTCTTCGGCGACCGGGTGGAGCTGTGTCCGGGCTGTGCCCGTTGCCGGTCCCGGGCGCGGCGTCCCGCGGCGCCGGCCCCGGGATCGCGCTGAGCCCCCGCCTCCCCATGAGGCCGGCGGAAGAGGCCACCGGCTTCCACGCAGCATCCCGCCCGCCCCCCGGCCACCCTCGGCGCCCCGGCGGCGGTCCCGGCGCGGCCGGCCCGGGGCGGGGCGCTGCGGGGGCCTCTCTCCAATCCGGGGCCGCTCCGGGGGCGCCTGCCCCTCCCGCGAGAGACGCCGCGGGTCTCCCCGGCGGTCATGGGCAGCAGCCCGCTGGGGAGGCAGCGCCCCGCAGCCCGTGCCCGACGGTGCGATCCCCGCCGGCCCGGATCGACTCGCGGGCCGGTTCGTCCCGGTGGCGCCGGCCGGGAAGGGGGTTCCCCGCCGGCCGTGGTATAGTGGCGGCCGGGAGGGAGGCCGTTGGACACCGCGTGGTTGACCCTGCCCGTCACCGGCGGCCTGATCGGCTGGGTGACCAACCGGCTGGCCCTCTGGGCCCTCTTCCGTCCCGTCCATCCCTGGCGGGTCCCGGTCGTCGGCTGGACGGTCCAGGGCCTCCTGCCGCGTCGCCAGGCGGATCTGGCGCGGGCCCTGGCCGAGGCGGTGGAGCGCGATCTGCTGACCGCCGCGGACGTGCGCGATCATCTGCGGCGCCTGCCGTTGGACCGCGCCGCGGCCGACGCCGTCGCGCAGATGGCGCGCGAGGCCGTGCTGGCCCGGATGCCGGCCTGGTTGCCCCGCAGCTGGTCGACCCAGCTGGCCGACCGCGTCGCCCAGGCCGCGGGGCTCGAGGTCCGGCGCCGGTTCCCCGAGCTTGCGGAGGGCTTGCTGGCCGCGGCCGGCGAGGGGCTGCGCCTGGGCTCCGTGGTGGAGCGCAAGCTCTTGGAGCTGGATCCGGCGGGCGTCGAGGCGCTGGTCGTGCGCTTGGCCGGGCGGGAGCTGCGGTTCGTGGAGTGGTCGGGGGCGGTGCTGGGATTCCTGGTCGGCCTCCTGCAGGCGTTGCTCGTCTCCCTATGACGTTTCCGCTCCCTATGACGTTTCCGCTATAATTCGCTATGATTCGGCGAGACCAACGGCGAGGAGGGGGACACGGCCGGGGGTCCGGCCCCGCCAGAGAGGGCGGGTCCCCAGATGCCCCGCGACCCAGGGGCGATGGGGGCTGGGAGCCCGCCCCGGAGCGCCGCCCCCGGTCACCACCCCGGAGCCGCCGGTGCCAGGAGGGCCCTGCCGGGGGGCGGTTCGGGCCGGCGGCCGGCCAAGGTAAGGCGCCGGCCGACACCGACCCGCGGCGTCCAGAACCCGCCGCCGTCTCCCTCCGAGCGCCGGCCGGTCGCCCCCGTTAACGGGCCTCGAGCGGGCGCACCCGCGCGGACCCGGGGTCGGCGCCACCGGGCGCGGGTGCGCCAAGAAGGGTGGAACCGCGAGGCAGGACGGCCTCGTCCCTTGGGGACGGGGCCCTTTTCTTTGAGCGGACGCCGGTCGCAGAGCGGACCCCGGTCGCACCGACCGCGCACCGACCGTGAAGGAGGGTGATCCCGGTGGACGAACCGGCCCGGATCGAGATCGAGCTGCCCGACGGCAGCAAGCGCCAGGTCCCCCGCGGGACCACGCCGCTGGAGGTGGCGCAAGAGATCGGGGCGCGGCTGGCGCGGGACGCCGTCGCGGCCCGCTGGAACGGGGAGGTGATCGACCTCAACCGGCCCCTGGAGGAGGACGGGCGGCTGGAGATCCTGACCTTCGCGGACGAAGCCGGCCGGGAGGTGTACCGCCACAGCACCGCCCACCTGATGGCCCAGGCGGTCAAGCGCCTCTGGCCCGAGGCGCGGCTGGCGGTGGGACCGCCGCTGGAGGACGGCTTCTACTACGACATCGAGACGCCGCGGCCGCTGTCCACCGAGGACCTGGAGGCCATCGAGAAGGAGATGGCCCGCATCGTCGCCGAGGACCTGCCCATCCGCCGCCGGGCCGTGGGACGCCAGGAGGCCCTGGACCTGTTCCGGGCGCGGGGCGAGCGGTACAAGGTGGAGATCATCGAGGCGATCCCGGAGGACCAGCCGCTGACGGTCTACGAACAGGGGGAGTTCGTCGACCTGTGCCGGGGGCCCCACCTGCCCTCCACCGGCCGGATCAAGGCCTTCAAGCTGACGGGGGTGGCCGGCGCCTACTGGCGGGGCGACGAGCGGGGGCCGATGCTGACCCGCATCTACGGGACCTCGTTCCCCTCCCGCAAGGAGCTGGAGGAGCACCTCCAGCGGCTGGAGGAGGCCAAGCGGCGCGACCACCGCAAGCTGGGGCCGGAGCTGGACCTGTTCCACTTCGAGGAGGTGGCGCCGGGGTACGTCTTCTGGCACCCCAAGGGCGCCACGGTGTACGGGCTCCTCGAGCAGTTCTCCCGGGAGCTGCAGGCGCGCCACGGCTACCAGGAGGTGCGCACCCCCGAGATCCTCAAGGTCGATCTCTGGCACCGGTCGGGCCACTGGGACCACTACCGCGAGAACATGTTCCTCATCGAGCGCGAGGGGGCCCACTTCGGCGTCAAGCCGATGAACTGCCCGGGGCACTGCCTGATCTACCGCAGCCGCATCCGCTCCTACCGCGACCTGCCCCTGCGGCTGGCCGAGTACGGCCGCCTCGCCCGCTACGAGCGGTCGGGCACGCTGCACGGCCTGCTGCGGATGCGGGGCTTCGAGCAGGACGACGCGCACCTGTTCGTCCGGGAGGACCAGATCGAGGCGGAGATCGGCCGCGTCCTGGAGCTGGTGGACGCCGTCTACGGCACCTTCGCCATGCCCTACGAGATCAAGCTGGCCACCCGGCCCGACGACTTCATGGGCGACCCCGCCCTCTGGGAGCGGGCCGAGGCCGCCCTGGCGCGGGCGCTGGAGGCGGCGGGCCGGCCCTACGCCCTGGCGCCCGGCGACGGCGCCTTCTACGGGCCGAAGCTGGACTTCTACGTCATCGACTCGCTGGGCCGCAAGTGGCAGACCGCCACGGTCCAGCTGGACTTCCAGATGCCGATCCGGTTCGACCTGACCTACGTCGACGCCGCCGGCCAGGAGCAGCGGCCGGTGATGATCCACCGGGCCATCATGGGGTCGCTGGAGCGGTTCATCGGCATCCTCATCGAGCACTACGCCGGCGCGTTCCCGGTCTGGCTGGCGCCGGTCCAGGTGCGGGTGCTGCCGGTCAGCGAGCGGCATCGCGACTACGCCCGGCGGGTGGAGGAGCGCCTGCGCGAGGAGGGGTTGCGGGTCGAGGTGGACGCCCGCGACGAGAAGCTGGGCTACAAGATCCGCCAGGCCCAGGTGGAGAAGGTGCCCTACATGCTGGTGGTGGGCGATCGCGAAGCCCAGGAGGGCACGGTGGCGGTGCGCAGCCGCGACCGCGGCGACCTGGGCAGCCAGCCGCTGGAGGCGTTCGTCCAGCAGGTGGTGGCGGCGGTCCGGGAGCGGCGCGGCAACCCGGCGTGAGGGCGACGGTCGGCGGCCGGCCGCCAGCGGGGAGGAACCGGCTGGGGGGCGGCGAAAAGCGATTCGCGGTGCACGACAGCCCGGCCCGCCGCGGCACGGTGCCCCGTCAGGCCGACCGCCGCCGGGCCGGGCTTGCGATGAGGGGGCTGGGATGGTGAGCGGTTGGCGGCGACGGCTGGGGATGGCGGCCATGGTGGTGGCGGTGGCGATCTTGGCCACGGCCTGCGGCGCGCCGCCCCAGAGCGCGGGCGAGGGCGGCGCCGGCGGCGGCGACGGCGGCCAGCCGGCGGACACCCTGGTCTGGGGGCGAGGCGGCGATTCGGTGTCCCTGGATCCGGCCAACGTCACCGACGGCGAGTCGTTGAAGGTGACCCACCAGATCTTCGACACCCTGGTGGAGTTCAAAGAGGGCAGCACCGAGGTCGAGCCCTGGCTCGCGGCCGACTGGGAGGTCAGCGACGACGGCAAGGTGTGGACCTTCCAGCTGCGCCAGGGCGTGACCTTCCACGACGGGACGCCCTTCAACGCCGAGGCCGTGGTCTTCAACTTCGAGCGTTGGATGAACACCGACAACCCGCACCGCCACGAGGGCGAGAACTTCGAGTACTACGCCTACATGTTCGGCGGGTTCGACGAGCAGTCGATCATCGCGAAGGTCGAGGCGGTGGACGAGTACACCGTCCGCTTCACCCTGCGGGAACCCCTGGCGTCCTTCCTGCAGAACCTCGCCATGCCGTGCTTCGCCATCGCCAGCCCGGAGGCGATCAAGAAGTACGGCGCCGACTTCGGGCGCCATCCCGTGGGTACGGGCCCCTACCGGTTCGTGGAGTGGATCCCCGACCAGCAGATCACCCTGGAGGCCTACGACCAGTGGTGGGGCGAGCCCAAGCCCAAGGTGAGGCGCATCGTCTACCGGGCCATCAAGGACAACTCGGCGCGGCTGGCCGAGCTGATGGCCGGCACCATCGACGTGATGGAGGACCCCAACCCGGCGGATCTGGCCACGGTGGACACGAGCCAGTTCGAGATCCTCTACCGGGAGGCCAACAACGTCGGCTACCTGGCGCTGAACAACGACAAGGAGCCCTTCGACGACGTGCGGGTGCGCCGGGCCATCGCCCACGCCATCAACAAGCAGGAGATCGTCGAGGCCTTCTGGGGCGAACTCGGCCAGGTGGCCAAGAACCCGCTGCCGCCGGCCATGTGGGGCTACAACGACGCCATCCAGGACTACGCGTACGACCCGGAGAAGGCGAAGCAGCTGCTGGCGGAGGCCGGCTACCCCGAGGGCTTCGAGACGGAGCTCTGGACGATGCCGGTGCCGCGGCCCTACATGCCGGAGCCCCAGAAGATCGCCGAGGCGATCCAGCAGGACCTGGCGGCGGTGGGCATCCGGGCGGAGATCGTCACCCACGAGTGGGACGTCTACCTGGAGAAGACGGGCAACGGCGAGCATCCCATGGCGCTCCTGGGCTGGATCGGCGACAACGGCGACCCGGACAACTTCCTCTACGTGCTGCTGGACAAGGACAACGCGAAGACGCCGGGGGCCGGCAACATCTCCTTCTACCGCAGCGAGGAGGTGCACCGGCTGCTGATCCGGGCCCAGCGCACGCCGGAGCAGTCGGTCCGGGAGCAGCTGTACAAGGAGGCCCAGGAGATCATCCATCGGGACGTGCCGATGATCCCCCTGGCCCACGCCCGTTCACCCATCATCGTGCGCAAGGGCGTGGAGGGGCTGGTGCCGAGCCCGCTGGGCAGCGAGAAGCTCCACAAGGTGTCGGTGACGCGCTAGCGCGGCGAGGACCGTGGCGGGCGGGGCCGCACCGCGACCGGTGCGGCCCCGCCCGCCGGGGGCTGCCGGTGCCAGCGCCGGCGCTTCGCCGGCCCGCCGGGCAGGCCGGGGCGGCGGTGCCGCCCCGGCCTGCCCGTGCCGGTGCAGCGGGTGCGGGCGCGGGGTGAGGTCCCGCGCCGCCTCGCCCGCGGGTGGTCCCCCCGCGGGAGGTCCCCAGGGGTCGACCGCGGAGCGGGTCCGCATTCGCGCGCGTGCCAGGTGCGAGGCGAGAGCATGCTGCGGTATGTGGTCAAGCGGCTGCTGCTCCTGATCCCCACCCTCTTCGGCATCTCGGTGGCGGTCTTCGGCTTCATGTACCTGATCCCCGGCGATCCCGCCCAGGCGATCCTGGGCGAGCGGGCCTCGCCGGAGCTCCTCGCGCAGCTCCGGGAGGAGATGGGGCTCAACGATCCCTTCTGGGTCCAGTACGCCCGCTTCGCGGGGCGGCTGCTCCACGGCGACCTCGGCCGCTCGCTGCGCAGCGGCCTTCCCGTGGCCCATGACATCGCGGTGCGGCTCCCGGCGACCATCGAGCTGACCCTGGCCGCCATGGCGATCGCTGTCCCGGTGGGCGTGCTGGCCGGGGTCATCGCCGCGGTGCGCCGGCGCACGGTGCTGGACTACGGCGTGATGGCGGGGTCGCTGGTGGGCGTCTCGATGCCCATCTTCTGGCTGGGCCTGGTCATGATGTACTTCCTGGCGGTGGACCTGAAGTGGCTGCCGCCGTCGGGCCGGCTGTCGGTGGAGTACGAGGCCCAGGTCCCCTTCATCACCGGCATGTACCTGGTCGACACCCTGCTGGTGGGCAACGGGCCCGCCTTCGTCGACGCCGTGCGACACCTGGTGATGCCGGCCCTGGCCCTGGCGACCATCCCCACCGCGCTGATTGCCCGCATGACCCGCTCGAGCCTGCTGGAGGTGCTCAAGCAGGACTACGTGCGGACCGCACGGGCGAAGGGCTTGCTCGAGCGCGTCGTCACCCTGCGCCACGCCCTGCCCAATGCCCTGCTGCCGGTGCTGACGGTGACGGGGCTGCAGGTCGGGATGCTGCTCGGGGGCGCGGTGTTGACGGAGACCATCTTCTCCATCAACGGGGTGGGCCGATACATCGTCGACTCCATCGGCGCCCGCGACTACCCCGCCGTGCAGGGGGCCGTCTTCGTCGTGGCCACCCTGTTCGTGCTGACGAACCTGGTGGTCGACCTGCTGTACGCCCTGGTCGACCCGCGCATCCGGTACGACTGACCGCGGACCCGGGACCGCGGTGGCGCCGCCGCCCGTCGGTCGGCGGGGCCGGCTGGCGCTGCCGCACCGGGCGAGGGACGGAGACACGGAGACACGGAGGGAAGCCGATGGCAGCCGTAGCCCACGACGTGCCCGGCGCCACGCCCCTGCCCCCGGGCGCGCCCCTTCCGCCGGCGCGCGGACTGGGGCGGCGCCTGCTGAACCATCGCTCGGCGCTGCTGGGGGGCGCCATCGTGGCGGCCTTCGTCCTGATCGCCCTGCTGGCCCCCCTGCTCGCGCCCTACGATCCCGTCGACGACGCCGATCTGGGCCGGCGGCTGCAGCCGCCGTCGGCCGAGCACTGGCTGGGCACGGACCACCAGGGTCGCGACGTGCTTAGCCGCATCCTCTACGGGGCCCGCATCTCCCTCCGGGTCGGCGTCATGGCGATGCTGATGGCCGCCGCCGTGGGGACCGCATGGGGGGCCCTGGCGGGGTACTACGGGGGCTGGTTCGACCTGATCTCGGGGCGGCTGGTGGACCTGATGCTCGCCTTCCCCAGCATCCTCCTGGCCATCGCCTTCGCGGCGTTCCTGGGGCCCAGCCTGGAGAACACCATGCTGGCCGTGGCCCTGGTCTCGGTGCCGCAGTACATGCGCCTCGTCCGGGGGCAGGTGCTGTCCCTGCGGGAGCAGGACTACGTCGTGGCGGCGCGGGCGCAAGGCCTCTCCGACGCGCGGATCATCGTGCGTCACATCCTGCCCAACGCCCTGGCCCCCCTGATCGTGCAGGCCACGCTGGGGGTCGGCACGGCGGTCCTGGACGCGGCGGCGCTGAGCTTCCTCGGTCTGGGCGCCCAGCCGCCCGCCCCCGAGTGGGGCCGGATGCTGAACGATGCGCGCACCGTCTTCCGCGTGGCGCCCTGGAACATGACCTTCCCCGGGCTGGCCATCATGCTGGTGGTGCTGGGGTTCAACCTGCTGGGCGACGGCCTGCGGGACGTGCTGGACCCCCGCGCCCGCGACGACTGACGCCGCTTTGCCGCGGGCCGAGCGCACCGAGGGGCGCCGGGGAGCCGGACCCCCGCGCCCGCGCCGACGGCCGCCGGCCCCCGCGGCAGGGCGGGCCCCCAGGCAGGACCGCAGGGGTGACGCGCGACGGGACCCGACCGATTGACGGTCGCTGGCACCGGTGCTACAATGCAGCCGGCCAGCCGCCGCATGCCGACGGCTGGCGATTTGCAATCGGCCGAGCAAGCGGAAGCGCGGGCTTCCCACCCCAGGGCGCCAGGGGCTGCCGCTGGGGTTCGCAACCGGGCGGCATCCTGCGAGATCGCCTCGCCGTGAGGACGCGCGTCGCGCGGGCGTCGCCGCGCGCCCCCCGGCAATCCGGCGGACATCGGCGGCGCCGAGCGCAGCTGTGGGATGGCGGGCCGCCGGCGGGCGGCTTCGGCGGCGGCGTCGCGGCAGGGCGAGCCCACGGATGCCGCGCGGGGGATCGCGGGCGCCGCTTGCGCCCGTTTGTTGTTTCTGCGCGCGGGCTCCTGCGGGCATGGGACGCGCGTCCCGGGAGGGGCACCGGGCGAATGGGGCGGAGGTGACGCGCAATCGTCAGGGACTTGCGCGTGAACGAGCAGATTCGCGTGCGCGAGGTGCGGGTGATCTCGCCCGAGGGCGAGCAGCTGGGCATCTTCCCGACCCACGAGGCGCTGCGCATGGCGTACGAGCGGAACCTGGACCTGGTGGAGGTGGCGCCCCAGGCCCGTCCGCCCGTGTGCCGCATCATGGACTACGGGAAGTACAAGTACGAGCAGTCCAAGCGGGATCGGGAGGCGCGCAAGCGCCAGCGGATCGTCGACGTCAAAGAGGTCAAGATGCGGCCCCGCATCGACCAGCACGACTTCGAGGTCAAGCTGCGCAACGCCCGGCGCTTCCTGCAGGACGGGAACAAGGTCAAGGCCACCATCATGTTCCGCGGGCGCGAGATCGTTCACGCGGACCTCGGGCGCCAGGTGCTGGAGCGGCTCGCCCGGGCGGTGGAGGACATCGCCACCATCGAGCGGCGCCCGGTGGTCGAAGGCCGCAACATGACCATGGTCCTGGCCCCGCGCCCCCAGGTGCAGGCGGCCGCTCGGCGGGAGGCCACCGAGGCCCGGCCGACGGATGGCGACGCCGGTCCTGCATCGGCCCCGGGCGGCGGGGAGCCTCGCAGCACGTGAGTCCACCCCGCGTCCCATGGCTCGCCGGGTGGCTCGCCGGGTCCGGCCGCGACCCGACCGAGCACGCAGGGTCGACCGCCCACGGGTGGTCGGGCACGAACTTCGGCGATCGCGTCCAGCGCGATCCGGTGTCGAGGAGGCGGCGAGGATGCCCAAGATGAAGACCCACCGCGGTGCCGCCAAGCGCTTCCGCCGCACGGCGCGCGGTCGCTACAAGCACCAGCGCAGCAACCGCGGTCACCTCAACGAGAAGAAGAGCGCCAAGCGGCTGCGCCGGCTCCGCCGTCCGGCGGTGCTGGGGGCGGCCGACACCCGGACCGTCCGCCGGCTGCTGCCCTACGGCTAGCCCTGGGGCCGCCGGGGTACCAGCCCCAGGAGCCCAGGGCGGCGGGGCCGTGACGCATCCGGCGCGGGAACCGGGGCGGCGTCGCGCGGTCCGGCGGTCGGGAGCACGCCGGCGCGGGACGGTTCGGCGCCCGGCGCACGGGACGGTCCGGTCTGCGACGAGGAGGAAGACGCGATGCCACGGGTCAAGGGTGGTCCCCGAACCCGCCGTCGACACAAGAAGATCCTGAAGCTGGCCCGGGGGTACTACGGCCGACGGAGCAAGACCTTCCGGGCCGCCAACGAGCAGGTGCTGCACTCCCTGTGGTACGCCTACCGCGACCGGCGGGCGCGCAAGCGCGACTTCCGCCGGCTGTGGATCCAGCGCATCAACGCCGCCGCCCGCCAGTACGGCCTCTCGTACAGCCGCCTGATGAGCGGCCTGCGCAAGGCCGGGGTCGCCCTCAACCGCAAGGTGCTGGCCGATCTGGCCGTGCGGGACGACGCCGCGTTCCGCGCCGTGGTCGAGCGGGCCCGGCAGGCGCTGGGGGCCTGATCGATCCGCCTTGGGGGCGGCCCGCTGCGGCGGGGCGCCCCCAAGGCGTTCGCGCACGATGGGACCGACGCCGTCCGCCCCTCGGGAGGAACCGGCTCCACGATGGACAGGCCCACCGCGGGCGATGGCCGCACCGCCGCAGACCCCGACCCGCTCCAACGCCCGACCCGCCCTTCGGGTGCACCGCCGCGGGAGCCCAACCCGGCGCAGATCCTCGCCCTGGGGTTCGCGGGCGTCATCGTCGTGGGGAGCCTCTTGCTGAGCCTGCCCGCGGCGTGGGAGCCCGGCCGGCGGGTGAGCTACCTCGACGCCCTGTTCACCGCGACGTCCGCCGTGTGCGTGACCGGCCTGGTGGTGACCAACACCGCCGAGACCTTCTCCACCTTCGGCGAGCTGGTCATCCTGGGCCTGATCCAGGTCGGCGGCCTGGGCGTCATGACCATGTCGACCCTCTTCGCCCTGCTGGTCGGGAAGCGGATCACCTTCCGCGAGCGCCTGATCATCCAGGAGGCCCTGGGCCAGCTGTCGCCGGCCGGCATGGTGCGGCTGGTGCTCTACGTCGCCACCGTGACCCTGGCCTTCGAGCTGCTGGGCGCGACCTTGCTGACGCTGTACTGGTGGTTGGCCTACGACGTGCCCTTCGGCTTGGCGGCCTACCGCGGCGTGTTCCACGCCGTCTCGGCCTTCAACAACGCCGGCTTCGACCTCTTCGACAGCCGCCGCCCCAGCTTGGAGCGCTTCGCCGGCGACCCGGTGATCACGCTGGTCGTCGGCGGCCTGATCGTCGCCGGCGGCCTGGGCTTCACCGTGCTGGCGGACCTGGGGCGTCGGCTGCGGCACCGCCGCCACCGGTTGTCGCTGCACTCGCGGCTGGTCCTCGTCACCACGGCGGTCCTCCTGGCCGTGGGCACCGGGCTGGTCGCCCTCGGCGAGTGGTCGAACCCGGCCACCCTGGGCTCCCTGCCCCTGGACCGCAAGCTGTGGGCCGCGCTCTTCCACGCCATCACCCCGCGCACGGCGGGGTTCAACATGCTGCCCATGGCCGAGCTCACCAACCTGACGGTGTTGACCACGATCCTCCTCATGTTCATCGGCGGGTCGCCGGCGGGCACGGCGGGCGGCATCAAGACGACCACCGTGGCCCTGCTGGTGGCGACGGTGCGGGCCACGGTGCGGGGCGACGACGAACTCGTGCTGATGGAGCGGAGGGTGCCGGCGCTGGTGGCGGCCAAGGCGCTGGCGCTGGCGGTGCTGGCGGCGGGGCTGGTGCTGGCGGTGACCATGGGCATGCTGCTCTGGGACGGTCACGCGCTGGAGGCCACGGTCTTCGAAGTCGTCTCCGCCTTCGGCACCGTGGGCCTCAGCCTCGGCATCACGCCGGAGTTGACGCCCGTGGGGAAGGTCCTGATCCTTCTGACCATGTATGCGGGCCGGGTCGGGCCGCTCACCCTGGCCGTGGCCCTCACCCGCCGCGGCCGGCGGCCCCGGGTGCTGCGCTACCCCGAGGAGCGGGTGCTGGTCGGCTGAGGGAGAGGGGCGGAGGCCGCGACCCGGCGGGGTCCCGCCGGGTCGGCGGGGTTGGGAGCCGGCGCCGGCGACGCGCGCGGGGGACCGTGGTGGGGACGCCGCGCGGGACCGCGGCGGAGCGGGGACCGAGGGCCGGGGGGTGGGCGGACCGCCGCGGATGGAGCCCGGGCGGCGGCCGGCCCCGGGGACGGTTCGGTCGCCGGCGCGCCAAGGGGGAGGGAGGGGCACCATGCCCGTCCGTGAGTTCGCCGTCATCGGCCTCGGCCGGTTCGGTCGCGCGGTGGCGACCACCCTGTACGACATGGGCTTCAGCGTACTGGGCGTCGACGTCGACGAGGAGATCGTGCAGGAGATGGTCCCGCACGCGACCCACGTGGTCGCCGCCGACGCGACGGACGAAGAGGTGCTGCGGTCCCTGGGGCTGCGCAACTTCGACGTGGTGGTGGTGGCCATCGGCGACGTGGAGGCCAGCGTGCTGGTCACGCTGATGCTCAAGGAGATGGGCGTGCGCCGGGTGGTGGCCAAGGCGGTCAGCGAACACCACGGGCGGGTGCTGCAGCGCATCGGCGCCGACCGGGTGGTGTTCCCCGAGCGGGACATGGGGACGCGGGTCGCCCAGCGCATGGTGTCGGCGCACTTCCTGGACTACATCGAGGTCTCGCCCGACGTCAGCGTCGTCGAGCTCCAGGCCGGCGGCGACATGGTGGGCAAGAGCCTGGAGCAGCTGCGGCTGCGCAACCGGTTCCGGGTGACGGTGATCGCCATCCGGCGCGGGGACGAGGTCGTCGTCTCCCCCGGCGCGTCGGCCGTCATCGAGGCGCGGGATGTGGTGGTGGTCATCGGCTCCAACGCCGACATCCGCCGCATGCAGGAGGAACTCGGCATCTGAGCCTCGCATCGGAGCCTCGGCCCCGGCGTCGAGGCGCCACGGCGGGGGGCGCACCCGCGCCGGCGGGTCCGGGGCTCCCGGGAGGAGGGGACGGGTCGTCGGCCATGCGCATCACCTCGCCCCAGAACCCGCGCATCAAGCGGCTCCGCAAGCTGCAGGACCGACGCCACCGGCGGCGGCTGGGCGCCACCCTGGTCGAGGGGCGGCGGTTCGTGGAAGAGGCGCTGGCCGCCGGGCGGACGGTGCGCCAGGCGGTCTACACGGAGGCGTTCGCCGCCTCACCGGCCGGCGCGGCGCTGCTCCGGGCCCTCGCCGCAGCCGGCACGGAGCTGGCCGAGGTCCCGGATCGGCTGCTGGAGGCGGTGGCGACGACGGAGACCCCCCAGGGGATCGTGGCCGAGGTGGCGGTGGACGAACCCGCCCCCGTCGGGCGGGCGTGGTGGGGCCGGGTGGAGACGGCGCACCTGCCGCTGGTGCTCTTGCTCGACGGCGTCCAGGATCCCGGCAACCTGGGCACGCTGCTGCGGGCCGCGGAGGGGCTCGGGGCTGCGGGCGCGGTGCTGGTGCCGGGGACGGTGGACCCCTACCACCCCCGGGCCGTGCGGGCCTCGGCGGGGGCGTGCCTGCGGCTGCCCCTGGCCCGGGCGGATGCGGCGGCGGAGGCCGCCGCATCCGCCCGGGCGGCGGGGCTCCAGGTGTGGCTGGCCGAGGCGGAGGGGTCCACCGCCTGCTGGGACGTGGACTGGCGCCAGCCCGTCCTGCTGGTCGTGGGCAACGAGGGGAGCGGGGTGAGCCCGGAGGTCGCCAGCCACGCCACGGGCCGGGTGGCGATCCCCCTGGCGGGGGGCATCGGTTCGCTCAACGTGGCCATGGCCGGCACCATCCTGCTCTATGAGGCGGCCCGGCAACGGGCCCTGCGGTCCGCCGCCGCGACCCGCGCTACCGACGGAGCCTGAGCGCAGCGGGATCGCCCGCCCGTCGTGCCGCTGCGGCCTTGGGGGCGGCCGCCCGTCCAGGGCGCGGGAGCGGGGTCGGGGCGCGGCCTTCGCCCGCGGCGGGCGAGGGGCCGCCGCGGGCGGCGGGTCAGTCGTCGCCGAAGAACGGCAGGTCGAAGTCGAAGAGGTCGTCCAGGAAGTGCTTCCGGCGCTTGCGACCGTACGGGTGGTGCGGGTACGGCGACTCGTAGCGGGGATCGCCGCGGTGCCGGAAATCCTCTTCCTCCCAGCGCTCGGCGCCGGCCAGCAGCTTCTCGAGCTCGCCCCGGTCGAGCCACACGCCGCGGCACTCCGGGCAGACGTCGATGAGCACGCCGCGGCGGTCGACCTCCTTCATGGGCACGTCGCACAGCGGGCAGCGCATGGGCGGCCTCACCTCCTCCGCGATGGTAACCCAGCCGCCGACGGGCCGCCAGCCGGTGGTGCCATGCGGCGGCGGGCCACCGCAAGGATGCCGGCCTGCGGCGGGCGCCGCCGCCCGGACGGGGGCGGCGGCGTGCAAGGGACCGTCGCCGCGCCGGTTGTGGGTGCGCGCGGGCCCGTGCTATAATGCCGGCACACTGGCAGGCGGCCGCCAGGCAGGGAGAGGTGCCGCGATGGGTCCGCTGACGGCCGACGTCTTCTGGCAGCTGTTCGAGCGCACGGGCTCGGTGGTGGCCTTTCTGCTGTACCGGCTGCTGTTGGGTGCCGACGGCTGAGGCGCCGGGTGAGCCGGACGGGGGGGCGCCAGCAGCGAGGGACGCCGGCCCCGTCGAGCCGGCTCCCTCGACGGAGCCGGCGAGGGCGGCGACCGTGCCGGGGCGCCGCCGAGGGCCGGGCGGCGGGCGGCCGCACCGCGCGCCGCGGACTGCCCCGCAGCATGCGCCGTGGACCGCCCCCGCACCGTGCGCGGCGAAAATCGGGGCGCGGCCAGCGGGGAGCGATCAAGGTGACAGGGGCGGCGCCGGCCTGGGAGCAGCTGCCGGGGAACCCCGGCGGGGACGTCGGCTCCAACTCGGGCGCCCCGCGGTCCCGGCACCGCCAGGGGTCATCGCCGTGGGTCCGGGGCGGACGGCACCCGGCCCCTCCCGCGGCGGGGACCATCGGCGCCAGCGTCAGCCCTGCGGACCCATCCCCAGCGACCCCACCGAGCGCGATCACGCCCACCGAGCGCGATCGCGAGGCTCGGGCGACCGGAGCGCTGCAAGCCGCCGCCACGACACGATGCGCTGCAAGCCGCCGCCACGACACGATGGGGTCGGCAGGCCGGCGACGGTGGCGAGACGGCGCGGGCCGACCGCTCCCGCTGACCGACCGACCGCAGGATGGCCGGGGCTCGGCGGCGCGAGGCGCGGAGGCTCGCGAGCGCGGTAGCGCGAAGGAAGCAGGGCGAAGCGCGAAGGGCGCAGGGCGATGACCGGGCGAGTACCCCGGCAGGACCCTCCAGAGAGGGCGGGTCGTGGCTGCAAGCCCGCCCAGGGGACGGCCGGGCGAAGTTCCCCCGGGAGCCGACGGCTGAACCGGACGACCGGGGACAGCGGTCCGACCCGCCGCCGGGGCGACGCCTGGCGGCGCCTGAGGTCGGGCGGGGGCCGGTTCGTCCGCAGTAGGCCGTTCCGGGCGGGGCCCGTTAGCGCCCCGGGGTCGGCCCCAGGGCCCGACCCGCCGAGGCGCCGGACCGCGAGGCCGGCGCGAACCAGGGTGGTACCGCGGCATCCAGTCCGCCCCCGGACGGGGCGGCGTTTTTTGTTCCCAGGGCATCGAGCCAGGGCGAAGCGAAGGGTGCCACGGCATGGAGAGGGTGACCAGCCGGTGAGTCAGGGGTCTTCCGAAGCGGTGAGGGAGGGACAGGCCCTCGCCTCCATCGCCGACCTCCAGCGCCAGGCGGAGGCCGCCATCGCCGCGGCCCACGACCTGGCCGAACTCGAGCGACTGCGGGTGGAGTGGCTCGGCAAGAAGGGGCGCATCAGCCAGCTGCTCCGGCAGACGGGCAGCCTGCCCCCCGAGCTGCGTCCCGCCTTCGGCCAGCGGGCCAACGCCGCCCGCGAGGCGGTGGAGGCGGCCCTGGCCCGGCGCCGGCAGGAGCTGGCGGCCCAGGAGGAGGCGCGTCGCCTGGAGGCCGAGCGGATCGACGTCACGCTGCCCGGTCGACCGGTGTGGCGTGGGCGCCGCCACCCGCTGCGCCGCGTGGAGATGGAGATCATCGAGATCTTCCGCGGGCTGGGGTTCACCGTCGCGGAGGGGCCGGAGGTGGAGCGGGACTACTACAACTTCGAGGCGCTCAACATCCCGCCCGACCATCCCGCGCGGGACATGCACGACACCTTCTACCTAGCGGGCGACATCCTGCTCAGGACCCACACCTCCCCCGTCCAGGTGCGGTACATGGAGGCCAAGGCGCCGCGGCTGCCGGTGCGGATCATCGCACCGGGCCGGGTCTACCGCCGGGATGACGACGCCACCCACTCGCCGATGTTCCACCAGGTGGAAGGGCTGTTGGTGGACCGCGGCATCGGCTTCGCCCACCTCAAGGGCACCCTGGCGGAGTTCGCCCGCCGGATGTTCGGCCCGGACACCCGCTACCGGTTCCGCCCGAGCTACTTCCCCTTCACCGAGCCCAGCGCCGAGATGGACGTGTCCTGCCCGCTGTGCGGTGGGAGGGGGTGCCGGACCTGCGGCGGCACCGGGTGGATCGAGATCCTCGGCTCGGGTCTGGTGCATCCCGCGGTGCTGCGGGCCGGCGGCTACGATCCCGAGCAGGTCTCGGGCTTCGCCTTCGGCATGGGCGTCGAGCGCATCGCCATGATCAAGTACGACATCGACGACCTGCGCCTGTTCTTCCAGAACGACCTGCGCTTCCTGGCCCAGTTCCGGTGAGGCGCCGGAGGGACGGGGGCGGGGTCGGGGGACCCGCCGGGCCCGGCGACGGGGCTCGTTGGCCGTTGGCCGGAGGCGGGTCCACCTGAGCGGCGGGGTCGGGGGCCCCACCGGGGCCGGACCGGGGTGCCGGACCGGCTGGCGCCGGGCGTCCGGCCGGGGGCGCATCCTCGACGCCGCCGGGGGACGCAGAAGGGGAGGAGCAGCAGCGTGCGCGTGCCGATCCAGTGGCTGCGGGAGTGCATCGAGCTGGAGGAGGACGCCCGCACCGTCGCCGAGCTGCTGACGAACCTGGGGCTCGAGGTGGAGGCCGTGGCGACGGTGGCTCCGGGTGCGACGGGGGTGGTGGCCGCGCGGATCGAGGCGGTCGAACCCCACCCCGAGGCCGCCGACCTCAAGGTGTGTCGGGTCGACGCGGGCCCGCGCGCCGGACGGCTGACGGTGGTGACGGGCGCGCCCAACGCCCGGCCCGGGATGGCGGTGGCCATGGCCCTGCCGGGCGCCGTCCTGCCGGACGGGACGACCATCGGCGTGCGCGAGGTGCGCGGCCTGGCGTCCCAGGGCATGATGTGCTCCCTGGCCGAGCTCGGCCTGGGGGATCAGCCCGCCGACCGCGAGGGGCTGGCGGACCTGGCGGCGCTGGCCGGCGACCCGGCGGCGGTGCCGTCCGCGGGCACGGACCTGGCCGAGTGGCTCGGCTGGCGGGACGAGGTCCTGGAGCTCAGCCTGACCCCCAACTACGCCAGCCACTGCCAGAGCATCCTGGGCGTGGCCCGGGAGCTGGCGGCCGCCACCGGGCGCCGGTGGCGATACCCCGGGGAGCACGGCGCCGGCGGCCCGGGGGAGGAGGAGCCGTCAGGACCGGGGACGGGACGGACCGACGAACCGGCCCCCGGCTCGTCGCAACCGGTGACGGACGCCCCCGGTGCCGCGGCCCCGGCCGAGGCCGCCCTGGGCGGCCCGTGGCCCGTCCGGGTGCGGGTCGCCGATCCGGAGGGGTGCGGGCTCTACGTCGCCCGGGTGCTGGTGGACGTGCGGGCCGGCGGCTCGCCCCTGTGGGTGCGGCGGCGGCTGGTGGCCGCGGGGCTGCGCCCCATCGACCGCATCGTGGACGTGACCAACTACGTCATGCTGGAGATGGGCCAGCCGCTGCACGCCTTCGACGGCGACGCCATCGCCGACCGCACGGTGATCGTGCGGTCGGCGATGGCGGGCGAGGTCCTGGTCACCCTGGACGGGCGGGAGCGGGTCCTCGAGCCCCGCGACCTGGTCATCGCCGACGCCCGCCGCGCCATCGGCCTGGCCGGGGTGATGGGCGGCGCCAACTCCGCCATCACCCCCGCCACGCGGGTCGTCCTGCTGGAGTCCGCCTGGTTCGACCCGCGCCGGGTGCGGGTCACGGCCCGCCGCCACGGCCTGCTCAGCGAGGCGGCCCAGCGGTTCGAGAAGGGGGTGGACCCGGCCGCGGTGGAGCGGGCGTCGGCCCGGGCCATGGCCCTGCTGGCGGCGGTGGGCGCGGGGCGGCCGTTGCCCGGCGCCGCCGTCGTCCGCACCCGGCGCTTCCCGCCCCGGCGGCTGCCCTGGCGTCCCCAGCGCCTGCGCCAGTGGCTGGGGGTCGACCTGGACGACGCGACGCTGGCGGGGAGCCTGCAGCGGCTCGGCTTCCGGGTCGATGCGGCGGCGGGGGCGGTGGATGTCCCTTCCTATCGTACCGATATCGAGGGCGAGGTCGACCTGGCCGAGGAGGTGGGCCGGGTCTACGGGCTCGACCGCATCCCGGCGGAGCTGCCCGCCGGTCGGCCGGCCGGCGACGAGGTCTCCCCCCGGCTGCGCCTGACCTGGCAGGCCCGGGAGGCGCTGGCGCAGGCCGGTGCCCAGGAGGTGGTCAGTTGGGCCTTCACCCGCCCCCAGGCGTGGGATGCCCTGCGGCTGCCGCCGGATCACCCGTGGCGCCGGGCCATCCCCCTGCTGCATCCGTTGGCGGAGGAACACAGCCTGCTGCGCACCACCCTCCTGCCCGGGCTGCTGGACGTCTTGGCCTACAACGCCAGGCGGCAGCAGCCGGGGGCCCTGGTGTATGAGGTGGGGGCCGTGTTCGTCCCCGAGGCGCTGCCCCTGGCCGACCTGCCCGAGGAGCCGGTGCGCATCGGCGTGGCGGGCTACGGCGAGCTGGGCGGCTTGCACTGGGCGGAGCCCGGGCGACCGGTGGACTTCTTCACGGTGAAGGGCGTCGTCGAGGCGCTGCTGGAGCAACTGGGGGTCGATGCGGCCGCCGTGGGCTGGGAGCGGACGGACGAGCCCTGGCTGCACCCGGGACGGGCGGCGGTCCTCGAGGTGGACGGGCGCCGGGTGGGCTGGCTGGGCGAGCTGCATCCCCGGGTCGCGGCGGCGTGGGATCTGGGGGAGCGACCGGTGGCGGCCGAACTGGATCTGGAGGCGCTCTTGCCGGCGGTCCGTCCGGTGCCGACCTACCGGCCCATCCCCCGGTTCCCCGCGATCCGCCGCGACATCGCCGTGTTGGCGCCCGGCGACCTGCCCGCGGCCACCATCGCCGGCCGCATCCGACAGGCGGCGGGGCCGCTCTTGGAGGCGGTGCGCCTGTTCGACCGGTACACCGGCAAGCCGGTCCCGGAGGGCCAGGTGAGCCTCGCCTTCGCCCTGGTCTATCGAGCGGCCGACCGCACCCTGACCGACGCCGAGGTCGACCGGGTGCACCAACGGGTGCGGGAGGCGCTGGCCGGCATGGGGCTGACGTTGCGCTCGTAGGCGTCGGGGCCTGCGCCGGGGCGGAGCCCACGACGGGGCGGGGCTCGAGGCCGGCCCGGCCGGTGTCCCCGATGCGCCCCTCCTCGTCGAGGCGCAGCGCACCGGGGCAGGCGGCGCCTCCGACGGCCGGGGGCGCCGCCTCGCCGCACCCGGGCAGGGCGGATCGCCCGAGGACCCGGGCAGGGCGGATCGCCCGAGGTCGGATCGCGCCGGCAGCAAGATGGGGGGAGGAAACGGCGGTCGATGCCCGAAGCACTATCGCGGGAGGGGCCCGGACATGCGTGACGTGCCACCGGCCGGCAGCCGGGAGGGCGAGGGGACGATCCACCGCGTGACGGTGAAGATCTTCGGGGAGGAGTACGTCCTGCGCGGGGACGCCCGCCCCGAGTACATGGAGCGCCTGGCGGACATGGTCGACCGGCGGATGAACGAGATCGCCAAGCGCCACCCCCGGCTGGGCATCACCCGCATCGCCGTCCTGGCTGCCATCAACCTGGCCGACGAGCTCAGCAAGCTGGAAGACCAGTACCAGCGCGTGCTCGGCATGCTCGAGCGCGAGTGGGACCGCCGCAAGCGGGAGCTCAACGGCCGCCCGGGCGGCACAGGCGCAGCGGGGGCGGCGGGCGGGGGCGGCGGGACCGCCCGCGGCACGACGCCCGCCGACGGAGCCTCCGCCGGGGGGTCTGCGGGCCTGCCGCCCAACGCCACGCCCTTCGGCGGGGATGGTCGGTGACCCCCGCGGTCCCGGGCGACGCGCCCGGCGAGACGACGCCTCCGGCCCATCCCCCGATGACCAACAAGCGGGTCGCCGCCCTGCTGGAGGAGATCGCCGACCTCCTGGAGATCGACGGCACGGAGGCGCGCAAGGCCGGCGCCTATCGCCGCGCGGCCCGCACCGTCTCCGCCCTGCGGGACGACCTGCGCGCGTACCTGGAGGGCGACCGCCTGCAGGCCCTGCCCGGCATCGGCCCCGCCATCGCCGCCAAGATCCGCGACTTCTACGCCACCGGTTCCACGCGCCTCCTCGACGAGTTGCGGGCCCGGGTGCCGGCGGGCGTCCAGGCCCTGCTGGCCATCCCCGGTCTCGGCCCGCGCACCGCCGGCCGCCTGTACCACGAGCTGGGGATCGACTCCGTCGCGTCGTTGCGGGAGGCCCTGGAGGACGGTCGGGTGGCCGCCCTGCCGGGTTTCGGCGAGGCGCGGGCCCGCCGGCTGCGGGAGGCGCTGGCGCACCTCGAGCGGGAAGGCCGCCGCCTGACCCTGGGCGAGGCGCTGGCGGCCGCGGAGGCGCTGGCGGAGGAACTGGCCGCCCTGCCGGGGGTGACGGAGGTCCTGCCGGCGGGGGAGGCGCGCCGCGGCGTGGAGCAGGTGGAGGCCGTCGAAGTCGTGGTGCTCGCCGACGAGCCGGCGGCCGCCGTCCGCGCCGTCGGCCGGTGGCTGCAGGGCGGCGGGGCGACGGCGGGCGGCGGGGACGACGCCGCCGCAGTCCCCGGCTCGGGCCGACCCGCGGCCGCCGCCGAGCGACGCCCGGCGCCCCCCCGCACCCCGCCATCGGGGGCGGTGGAGGCGGCCCCGGGCGAGGGAGACCAGGGCTCCCTGCCGGTGGTCGACGGCGTGGCCGCGGGGGGCTGGCCGGTGCGGGTGTGGGTGGCGCATCCGGCCGCCCGGGCCACGGCCTTGCTCTACGCCACGGGGAGCGCGACCCACTGGGCCCAGCTGAGGGAGCGAGCGGCGCGACGGGGTTGGCGGCTGGAGCCGGCCGGGCTGTGGCCGTCGGCTGCGGGGAAGCCCGCGGCCCCGGCGGCGGCCGGTCCCGTCCGAGCCGGCGGCGGCCGCCGCGCATCCGCCGGCGCGGCGCGGGAGGGGATGACGGCCGACGAGGCGGCGTTGTATCGGCTCCTGGGCCTTCTGCCCATCCCGCCCGAGCTGCGGGAGGGCGCGGGCGAGATCGGGTGGGCCGAGGCGGGTCGGCTCCCGGAGCTGGTGACGGTGGGCCACCTGCGGGGGGACCTGCACGTCCACAGCCGCTGGAGCGACGGGGCGGCCTCCATCGCCGAGATGGCCGCGGCCGCCCGGGCCCGCGGGTACCGCTACCTGGCCATCTGCGACCACAGCCGCTCGCTCAAGGTGGCCCACGGGCTCGAGATCGCGGAGCTAGAGGCCCAGTGGGCGGAGATCGACGCCCTCAACGCCGCCCTGGCCGAGGAGGGGGCCGGCTTCCGCATCCTCAAGGGCGCGGAGGTGGACATCCTCAAGGACGGGCGCCTGGACTACCCCGATGAGATCCTGGCCCGGCTGGACGTGGTGGTGGCCTCGGTCCACACCCACCTGCACCTGGACCGGCAGGCCATGACCGAGCGCCTGCTGGCGGCGGTGGAGCACCCCCACGTGGACATCATCGCCCACCCCACGGGACGCCGCCTCGGCCTGCGCGACCCGTACGCGGTCGACCTGGAGGCCGTGATCCAGGCGGCGGCGCGGACGGGCACCGCCCTGGAGATCAACGCCTCACCGGAGCGCCTGGACCTGCCGGCCGCCTGGGCCCGCCGGGCGGCGGAGGCCGGGGCGTGGCTGGTGATCGACACCGATGCCCATGCCGCCGAGCAGCTCGCCCAGGTGGTGCTCGGGGTGAAGGTGGCGCGACGCGGTCAGATCGGACCCGGGCAGGTGCTCAACGGGCTGGAGCCCGAGGCCCTGTTCCGCTGGCTGACCGCCCCCAAGGGGAGTCGACCGCGGCCGCGGGCGGATGCCGCCGGCGGCCGCGGGGCCGGCCCCGGGGCGGGAGGGGGGCGACCGTAGCCCGTGGGTCCTCAGGCAACGGGCCGGCCGAGGGGAGAAGGACGCCCGACGATTGGGCGACATGGGCCGAGGATGGGCGACGGGGGCGGCGGGTGTCGACCGGCGCCGAGGGGAGGGGCGCGCCGGACCGCGCGCCGTCCGGTTCCCATGTGGTTGGGGGCGCGCGGCGGGCCCGGCGGATTGCCAGCCCGCGGGTCGCTGGACTATGGTTCGGTAGGGGGCGGTGGAGCGCGGGGCGACGGGTCCGCCGCGGGCCACGGACGCCGCCCGGGGAGACCGAGATGGATCCACGCAGTCTCGATCGGCTGGAGTACGGGAAGATCCTGGAACGTCTGGCCGCCCAGGCCAGTTTTTCTTTGGGGGCCGAGCGTTGCCGCGCCCTCGAGCCCCTGACCGATCCCGACGCCGTGCGCGAGCGGCAGGCGGAGACGGAAGAGGCCGCCCGCCTGCTGGAGCGGGAAGGCGAGGTGCCCCTGGGCGGCCTGGCCGACATTCGCCGCTCCCTCCAGCGGGCGGCCAAGGGCGGCACCCTGGCCCCCGACGAACTCCTGGCGGTGGCGGCGACGGCGCGGGGCGCCCGGCGGCTGCGGGCCTTCTTGCTCAACCGCGAGAACGCCTGCCCGCGGCTGGCTGCCCGAGCCGCTCGCCTGGTGCCCCAGCCCGAACTGGAGGAAGCCGTGGCAGCGGCCATCGGCGACGACGGCCGCGTGCGCGACGAGGCCAGCCCGCGCCTGGCGAGCCTGCGCCGACGACTGGCGGATCTTGAGGCGGCCATCCGGCAGCGGTTGGAGGCGATGGTGCGCTCCCCGCAGTGGGCCGCCGCGCTGCAGGAGCCGCTGGTCACCCAGCGGCGGGGCCGGTTCGTCCTGCCGGTGAAGGCCGAGGCCCGGGCGCAGGTGCCCGGCGTGGTCCACGACCAGTCGGCCAGCGGCGCCACGCTGTTCATCGAGCCGATGGCGGTGGTCGAACTCGGCAACCGCCTGCGGGAGGCGGAGGCCGAGGAGCAGGAGGAAGTGGAGCGCATCCTGGGCGAGCTCACCCGCCGGGTGGCGGCGGTGGGCGACGAGCTGGCCGCCACGCTGGAGGAGCTGGCCGAGCTGGACGCCATCTTCGCCCGGGGCCGGCTGGCCTTGGTCATGCGGGCCGAGCGGCCCGAGACCCTGGACCGGCCGCGGGTCGACCTCAAGCGGGCGCGCCACCCGCTGCTCGGGCCGGGCGCGGTGCCCATCGACGTGTGGCTCGGCGAGGGGACCGGGTTCGACGCCCTGGTGATCACCGGGCCCAATACCGGCGGCAAGACGGTGACCCTGAAGACCGTGGGGTTGCTCGCCCTGATGCACCAGGCGGGGCTCCACATCCCCGCGGCGCCCGGCAGCGCCCTGGGGGTGTTCCCCCAGATCTTCTGCGACGTGGGCGACGAGCAGAGCATCGAGCAGAGCCTGAGCACCTTCTCGTCCCACATGAGCGCCATCGTGGGGTTCGCGCGGGCGGCGCGACCCGGCGCCCTCGTGCTGCTCGACGAGATCGGGGCCGGCACCGATCCCGACGAGGGCGCGGCCCTGGCCATCGCCCTGCTCGAGCACTTCCGCGACCGCGGCTGCCTGGTGGTGGCCACCACCCACTACAGCGCCCTCAAGGCCTACGCCTACCAGCAGCCCGGGGTGGAGAACGCCAGCGTCGAGTTCGACCCCGAGACGCTGCGGCCGACCTATCGGCTGTGGATCGGCCTGCCCGGCAAGAGCATGGCCCTAGCCATCGCCCGCCGCCTCGGCCTGCCCGAGCCGATCCTGGAGCGGGCGCGGGAGATCATGGGAGCGGGAGCGCACCGGGTCGAGGAGCTCATCGCCGCCATGGAGGCGGACCGCCGGGAGACCGCGGCGTTGCGGGCGGAGGCCGAGGCCAGGCGGCGGGAGGCGGAGGCGCTCCGCCAGGAGCGCCTCCGCGAGCTCGAGGCGCAGCGCCAGGAGCACCGGGCGCGCCTGGAGGCGCTCGAGCAGGAGATGGGCGCGGCGGTGCGGGAGGCCCGGCGCCAGACGGAGGGGCTGGTGGCGCAGCTGCGGGCGGCCATGGGCCGGCTCGAGGCGGCCCTGGCGGAGCTGGAGGAGCGGCGCCGGGCGCTGCGGTCCGGCGTCCTGCGCCCCGCGCCGCCCGGTGACGGGGATGGGGACGCCGACGCGGGGGCCCTCGACGGGGGGCGCGGTCCGGCTGCGGCGGACGGCGACAGCACTACCGGCGACGGGTGGGAGGCCGCGGCCGCCCAGGCCCTCGCCGAGGCCCGCGCGGCCCTGGAACAAAGCCGGCAGACCCTGGGCGTCCTGGAGGGACGCGCCCAGGCCGTGCACCGTCAAGTCCAGGAGGCCCGCCGCCAGGCGCGGGCGGGGGCCGCGGCCCGGCTGGCGGCGGGGCTGCGGCCGGGGGCCCGGGTGGAGGTCTTGAGCCTGCGGCAGCCGGCCGAGGTCCTCGAGGTTCCGGACGACCCGGACGAGCCGGTGACCGTGCAGGCGGGCATCCTGCGGATGCGGGTGCCCCTCGCGGACCTGCGGCTGCTGGACGAACCGGCCGCGGCGGCCGCCCCGGGTGGGGCGGCCGCCGCGGGGGCAGGGACGGGGGACGGCCCCGGTCGGGGCCCCACGGGCGCCGCGGCCAAGGGCCGCCGGGAGCGGGAACGCCAGCGGACGGCGGCGGGCGCGGACGACGTCACCGCCGCCCTGCAGCGGGCCCGGCTGATGCAGGCCAAGCTCCGGGAGTTCCAGCCGGAGATCCACCTGCGCCAGCTGACGGTGGACGAGGCGCTGGCCCGGTTGGACAAGTACCTGGACGACGCCATCCTGGCGGGTGCGCCCCAGGTGCGGATCGTCCACGGCAAGGGGACCGGGGCCTTGCGCCGGGCCGTGCACGACTTCCTGCGCAAGCACCCCGCCGTGGCCTCCTTCCGGCTGGGCGCGCCCAACGAAGGCGGTGCGGGCGCCACAGTGGTGATGCTCAAGGACGGCTCGGCGTGACCGTCCCGGCGCGCCCCAGCCCCGGGGGTGTCCCTGTCTCGGCCGAATGCCGGCTGAGCCGCACGGGCGGGGGGCGCCAGGGCCCGGGCCCGTCCCTTGGCTCCCGCACCGGCGCCGAAGGGCCGGCGGCCGCCCGGCCGCCGGGGTCCGCCGCGGGTCCTGCGCCGCGGACCACGGGGCGCCGTGGAGGACGGGCCGGTAGAAGGAGGGGGCCGGCGCATCGCCGGCCCCCTCCAGCCATCGTCGTCTCCCGGGACGCCGATCCCCCGGTGGATGCAGATCCCCCGTGGCCGCGGATCCGCCGGGGGATGCGACCCTCAGGCGGCCCGGCGCGTGAGGCCCGCCCACCACCGGTCCCAATCGACCCGCCACGCGCCCGGTCCCAAGGGCAGGACGGCCTGGCCGCCGGCCGCCTCATCCTCGCCGTCCCCGCCGCCACCGCCCTCGCCCTGGGCCGGGACCGCCTCGACGACGACGCGGGCGCGCTCCCCGGGGTGCTGCGGGTCGCTGTGGTCGATCACCACCTCGTAGCGGCCGGGCTGACGGAAGGTCAGGGTGAGGGTGACCTGCTGCCCGGCCGGCACGTTGATCCGTCTGCCCTCGCCCGGGGCGGGGCGCCCGTTGATGGAGACCCGGACGCCCTCGTGGGGTTGGCCGAGGCCGTCGGCGATCACCAGTTGCACGGCCTGACCCGCCGTGACCCGCAGCGGACCGCCCGGCGCCAGCAGCTGCGTCGCCGGACCCGCCAGCCTCACGGTCACCGTGGCGGCGACGCCTCCGCCGCCCGGTCCGCGGCCTCGGCCGCCTTCGTCGCCGCCGGCCCCTGGCTCGCCCTGGTCGCCGCCCGGCTCGGGCTGGGCGCCGCGGACGGTGACCCGCAGGCGGACCACCATGGTGGTGGTGCCGCCGTCGGGTGCGGCGGAGGTGGCGGTGACGCGGAACTCGTGGTCGCCGGGTTCGGCCGGCAGCGTCAGCGGCACATCGACGCTCTGCGAGGCGGCGACCTGGATCTGGCGATCGGGCAGGGGGACCGTCACCCGGTGGTCACGGCCGGCCACGTCGGTGATGCGGATGGTCGCCGTGCCGCCCGGCTCCCCGGTCACCGCGAGCTCGCCCGGCACGGGACCCTCGGGGGTGAGCCAGATCTCGTTGGGGGCCCTGTCCCGCTGGAAGGCGGGCGCCGTGGTGCACGACGCCTTGGTCGGATCCGGAGGCCGGAGGGCGTAGTCCCGCGGCTGCGGGTAGCCCGTCGGGACCTCGGCCCGGGGCCGGTTGAAGAACGCCTTCTCCGTCGGCGTGCACGCGCAGCCCGGGGCGTAGACCAGCTCGGGGTTCTCCGCGCACACCGGCAGGGTCACCCACAGGTCCTCGGCCTGGGTGGGCTGGCTCCCCGCGGCGAAGACCTCGCGGTATCGCATGTCCTCGGGGCAGTGGGGGCCCGGCAGCAGCCCGGTGTTGGCGCACACCGTGGCGGTCACGATGCCGTCCGGCGGGTCGAACCAGCGCACGGGCTTGCCCTGGTGGGCGGCGGCCATGATGCGCCCCCAGATGGGACCGGGCACCCGCGCCCCCGAGGCGTTGGCGGGCAGGCGGCCGGTCTCTTTGTCCGGCACGGCATACCCGACCCAGACGGCCGCCGCGTACTGGGGCGTGAAGCCGACGAACCAGACGTCGCGATCGTCGTTGGTGCCGGTCTTGCCGGCCGCCGGGCGCCGGAAGTAGTTGTTGTGCACGCTGTAGCCGGTGCCGGTGGACGGCCGGTACAGGCGGCTGTCGGTGGGGAACCGGTGGGGCTCCATGACCTCCCGCATCATGTCCGCCAACAGGTAGGCGACCCGTTCGTCCACCACCGCCTCCTTCTGGCTCTGGTGGCGGTACAGGACCCGACCCTGGGCGTCACGGATCTCCGCGACGATGTAGGCCGGCTCCCGCACTCCGCCGCGGGCTAGGGTGGCGTAGGCGTCGGCGACCTGGAGGGGCGAGACGCCTTCGGTGAAGCTGCCCAGGGCCAGCGGCGCCACGTCCCGGTCGCGGTCGACCAGCGGGAGCCCCAGGCGCCGGCCGAACTCCCACGCCTGGTCCACGCCGACCAGCTGCACCGCCCGGACGGCGACGGTGTTGATCGACCGCTTCAGTCCGAAGCGGAAGGGGGTGTAGCCGAAGTAGCGCGGTTCGAAGTTGGCGATCACGTGGGTGCCGCCGCCCGAGGGGACCGCCACCGCCACGTCGTCCACCGCCGTGGCGGGCGTGTAGCCGGCGGCCAGCGCGGGGCCGTAGGCCGTGAGGGGCTTGGTCGCCGAGCCCAGGCCCCGTCGGCTGTCCTCGGCGAAGTTCCAGTCCCGGCCCCCCAACGGCTTCTCGTAGGAGCGGCCGCCGACCATGGCCACGATCTGGGCATTCTCCACGTCGATCAGCACCGCCGCCGCCTGCGGTCCGCGGTTGGGATCGTCGGGGGTCGGCATCGGGTAGCCCAGGGCTCGCAGGTGCTCCTGCTGGGCGCGGTAGGCGGCCCGCTGCAGCTCCGGGTCGACGGTGGAATGGATGCGCAGGCCGCCTTGGTAGAGCAACTCGCGCGCGCGCGCCTGGGCTGCCGCCGCGTCCAGGCCGTGGGTCGCGCGCAGCTGCTCCGCCAGCACCCGCTCCGTCTCCTCGATGATGTAGTCCACCACGTGACCGAACACGTCCTGGTCGGGGCGCGGACTCTGGGTGTTCACCTTGGGCCGGTTGGCCAGGACGTCCTCCTCGAGGGCCGCTTGGTACTGCTCCTCGGTGATGTAGCCGAGCTGCCGCATCTTGGCCAGCACCAGGCGCTGGCGCTCCTTCCAGCGCCCGTGCTCGGCACGCTCGCGGTCTTCCTTGGACGGCTCCTCCCCGGGGTCGGGGATGGGCGGCGGCGGGTAGGCCGACGGGTTCTTGGGGATCCCGGCCAGCACCGCGGCCTCGGCGATGGTGAGCTCCTCGACGGGCTTGCCGAAGTAGGTGTAGGAGGCCGCCTGGATGCCGTAGGCGCCGTTACCGAAGTAGATCTGGTTCAGGTACATCTCCAGGATCTCGTCCTTGGTGAACCGGCGCTCCAGCTCGATGGCCAGGATCGCCTCCTGGATCTTCCGCCGCCAGGTGCGCTCCTGGGTCAGGAAGGCGCTCCGGGCCAGCTGCTGGGTGATGGTGCTGGCCCCCTGCAGGTGACCCCCGCGCAGGTTGTTGATCACCGCGCGGGCGATGCCGATGGGGTCGACCCCGAAGTGCTCGTAGAACCGCTCGTCCTCGATGGCGATGAAGGCGTTGCGCACGTGCTCGGGGATCCGCTCCAGCGGCACGACGATGCGGTTCTCGGGGCCCTGGATCTCCGTCAGCAGCTCGCCGTGGCGGTCGTAGATGAAGGAGGTCTGCGCCACCTGGGGCCGCAGGGCGGTGATGGGGCCCATGGCGCGCACCGCGCCCACCATGAACCCGGCCGCCAGCATGGTGCCGCTGATGCCGAAGAGGAACACCAGGAACAGGAACAGCCGCATCCAGCGCACGCGCCGCCACCAGGGGTTGCGTCGCCGGGGGCCACGGCCGCCGGCCCCCGATCCGTGGGGATAACCGGCCACGCAGGTCCCTCCCCCTCCGGATGCTCTCCTCCGGGCCCCGCGTCCGCCCCCTCGGCCACCGGGACAGGCCGGCGACCGGCGGGGGCCGGTTCGTCCTGCCGATTATACCATGGCGATGTTGCAGGGCCGGGGCGGGCCCGGTCGCCCTCCACCCTCCGGGGCCGCGCCGGTCCCCGCGCCGGTCCCCGCCCGGCTCGCCTTGTCAGTCCGTACCGGTTATATTACGTTCGTGCCAGCGCCGCGCCGGCCGGGGCGCCGGGGTCGTCCCGTCGCCGCCGTGTCCCCTGTCCCCCGGGTCGCGGCCCCGCGCCCAGGGGGTCGGGGCTGGGGCGCCGCCCGGCCGGTGGGGCGGCGGGTCGGCGGAGCGCGGCTTGGGGCCGCGCGGGTCCGCCTCTGCGGCCCTGCCCGGGACGCGGCGACGCGGCGGACGCGGGGAAGGAATCCCAGCGGGAAGGAAGGGGTACGGGGGAAGGCCATGGCCCGACGCGCCGAGACGGCCCTCTCGCCCCGCGAGCAGCTGGAGGTGCTGCGGCGCGGGGCGGCGGAGATCGTCACCGAGAACGAGCTGCTGCGGAAGCTCGAGCGTTCCGTCCGCACCGGGCGTCCGCTCCGGGTCAAGCTCGGCCTCGACCCCACGGCACCCGACCTGCACCTGGGGCACACCGTGGTCCTGCGCAAGCTGCGCCAGTTCCAGGACCTGGGCCACCAGGTGGTGCTGATCATCGGCGACTTCACCGGACGCATCGGCGACCCCACGGGCAAGTCGGTGACCCGGCCCCAGTTGACGGAGGAGCAGGTGCGGGAGAACGCGCGGACGTACGCCGAGCAGCTGGGCCGCATCCTGGACATGGAGCGCACCGAGCTGACCTTCAACGACCGGTGGCTGGGGGCCATGACCTTCGCCGACGTGGTGCGCCTGGCCGCCAAGTACACGGTGGCGCGCATGCTGGAGCGGGACGACTTCGCCCAGCGCTACCGGCAGGGGCGGCCCATCGCGATCCACGAGTTCCTCTACCCCTTGGCGCAGGCCTACGACTCGGTGGCCGTGCGGGCCGACGTGGAGCTGGGCGGCACCGACCAGAAGTTCAACCTGCTGGTGGGCCGCGAGATCCAGCGCGAGTACGGCCAGGAGCCCCAGGTGGCGCTGCTCATGCCGCTGCTGGAGGGCACCGACGGCAGGGACAAGATGTCCAAGTCGCTGGGGAACTACATCGGCATCGCCGAGCCGCCGGGCGAGATGTTCGGCAAGACCATGTCCATCCCCGACCCGCTGATCGTCAAGTACATGGTCCTGGCCACCGACCTGGACATGGACGAGATCCGTCGCCTGGAGCGGGGCATGGCGGAGGGGACCGTCAACCCCCGGGACGCGAAGCTGCGGCTGGCCCACGCCGTGGTGCGCATGTACCACGGGAAGGCAGCGGCCGACGCGGCCCAGGAGGAGTTCCTCCGCGTGTTCAGCCGCCACGAGCTGCCCGCCGCGATGCCCGAGGTCACCCTGCCCGCCCCGCGGCTCGACGCCGTGCGCCTGTTGCGGGTGGCCGGGATGGCGCCCTCCAACAGCGAGGCGCGCCGGCTGATCGAGCAGGGGGCGGTGCGCCTGGACGGCCGGCGCATCACCGACCCCCACGCGGCGCTGGCCCCCGCCGACGGCGCCGTGCTGCAGGTGGGCAAGCGGCGGTTCGCAAGGCTGCGCCTGCCCGGCGGCGCATAGACATAGCCCGGGACCGCGTGTCGCGCCGGTTGGCGCCGGTCCCGGGATGGTGACGCCCGTGGCCTACGTGCGCCGGAGGAACCGGCGGGGGTGGGGCTGGCCGCCGCGGATCCGCCCCGGCCGGTGGACGCTCCTGGTGGTGGCGGTCCTGGGTGGCTTGTGGATGGTCTGGGCGGTGGAGCGGGCCCTGGCCCCCGCCCTGATGGCCGCCGCCCGCCGGGAGGCCGAGATCCGGGCGGTGGAGGCGATCGCCGCCGCCGTGGAGGCGGAGGTCGCGGGCCGTTACCGCCCCGAGGACGTGGTGCGGGTCCAGTACGACGGCGGCCGCCCCGTGTTCGTCCAGGTCAACACGCCGCTGATCGTGGACATCCAGGCCCGGGTCATGCGCGCGGTCCAGGACCGGCTGGACGCCCTGCGCGACGACCCCGTGGCGATCCCGCTGGGTGCGTTCCTGGGCACCGAGCTGCTGGCCGGGCGAGGCCCGGCCATCGACGTCCGCATCCTCCCCCTCGGTCGCGTCGACGTGGACGTGGAGAGCCGGTTCGACGGCGCCGGGATCAACCAGGTCCGGCATCGCGTGGTCCTGGTGATCCGCACCGCCGTGCGGGTCGTCATCCCCCTCTACGGCGACACCGTCCCCGTCCAGGTGCCGGTGCCGCTGGTGGAGACGGTGATCCCCGGCGAGGTGCCGCCCTGGATCGCGCCGTGGCCGGGGACGGCGCCCGGGTCCGGCGGCGGGGCGGGCGCGGCCGCCGGTTCGTGACCCCCGCCGCTCCCCCGTCGGCCTCCGCCGGGCGCGGGGCGGCTGCGCCCGGGCGGTCGCGTCCCTCCCCCTCCTGGTATGCTGGAGGCGGCGGGGAGGCGTGCGCCGGTCGGGGAGGCGGCCGGGCGCCCTGCCCGCCGGTCCCGGCGCCGGCGACCGGGACGCCACTCTGCCCACGGGAGGTCGCGGCATTGGCCGACGCGAAGGTGCAGGCCGGACGGGTGGCGAGCGACGTGCTGCAGCTGATCGGCGGCACGCCGGTGGTGCGCCTGAACCGCGTGATCCCGCGCGACGCCGCCGAGGTCTGGGTCAAGCTGGAGTCCTACAACCCCGCCGGTTCCGTCAAGGACCGCATCGCCCTCAGCATGATCGAGGCCGCCGAGCGGGAGGGACGGCTCAAGCCGGGGTACACCATCGTGGAGCCCACCAGCGGCAACACCGGCATCGGCCTGGCGATGGTGGCGGCGGTCAAGGGCTACCGGTTGATCCTGGTCATGCCCGAGACGATGTCCCTGGAGCGGCGGGCCCTGCTGCGCGCCTACGGCGCCGAGCTGGTGCTGACGCCGGGCGCCGACGGGATGGCCGGCGCCATCCGCAAGGCGGAGGAGCTGGTGGCCGAACACCCTACGTATTTCATGCCGATGCAGTTCGACAACCCCGCCAACCCCGAGGTCCACCGCCGGACCACCGCCGAGGAGATCCTCGAGCAGATGGAGGGGCGGCTAGACGCCTTCGTCGCCGGGGTGGGCACCGGCGGGACGCTGACGGGTGTCGGGGAGGTGCTCAAGGAGCGCCTGCCGGGATGCCTGGTGGTGGCGGTCGAACCGGCCTACTCGGCCGTGCTCTCGGGCGGCGAGCCGGGTCCGCACCGGATCCAGGGCATCGGGGCCGGGTTCGTCCCGCGGGTGCTGAACCGGGCGGTGATCGACCGGGTGATCCCGGTGCGCGACGAGGACGCGGTGGTCATGATGCGGCGACTGGCGCGGGAGGAGGGGCTCTTGCTGGGGATCTCGTCCGGGGCCGCGGCCTGGGCGGCGCGCCAGGTGGCGCGGGAGCTGGGCCCCGGCCGCCGGGTGCTGGCGGTGATGCCCGACACGGGCGAGCGCTACCTGTCGATGATGGAGGACCTGGCCGCCTTCGTGCGGGACGAGGGCGGGTGAGGGCCGTCCCGGGCGCCTGGGGGCGGCCGTGCTACAATAGGGCGCGGCGAACGGGCGCGGCGTGGGGCAGGCGCGGCCCGCGGTCGGCGTGCGGGCCGCGGTCGGATCGCGGGCCGGGATCCGGCGGCGGCCGACGCGCTGCAGGGCCGGCGCCCCACGCCGCTGCCCCAGGGTTGCCCGGTCGCCGGCCCGATACGGGGTGCGACCGGCGGGCCGGACCGGACGATGCGACCTCGGCAGCACGGACGGAACCATCGCGGTCACACGGAAAGGATTCGGAACGTGGTGGCGGTGGCAACGTGGTGACGGTCTGCGGGAGGATGGAGGCATGGCAGGGCATTCCAAGTGGGCGAACCGAAAGCACCGCAAGGCTCGCCAGGATGCCAAGAAGGGGAAGATCTTCTCCAAGCTCTCGCGGGAGATCATCACCGCCGTGCGCCAGGGCGGCGGCGACCCCGACGCCAACCCGCGCCTGCGGCTGGCCCTGGAGCGGGCCCGGCAGTTCAGCATGCCCGCGGAGAACATCGAGCGCGCGATCAAGCGCGGCCTGGGCCAGTCCGAGGCCGACGCCTACGAGGAGCTGATCTACGAGGGTTACGGCCCGGGCGGCGTGGCCCTGATGCTGGAGATCCTGACGGACAACCGCAACCGCAGCGCCAGCGAGATCCGGCACATCTTCGCCAAGCACGGGGGCAACCTGGGCGAGAGCGGGTGCGTGGCATGGATGTTCGACCGCAAGGGCGTCATCACCGTGCCGACCCAGGGGGCGCCCGGCGAGGACGACCTGCTGTTGCTGGCGGTGGAGGCGGGGGCGGAGGACCTCAAGCAGGACGACGGCTTCTACACGATCTACACCGACCCCGACGACCTCCACCGGGTGCGGGAGGCGCTGGAGAAGGCCGGCGTGCCCATCGAGGACGCGGCGCTGCGCATGGTGCCGAAGACCGAGGTCAAGGTCGAGGGCAAGGAGGCGGAGCAGCTCCTGCGCCTCTTGGACGCGCTGGAGGACCACGACGACGTCCAGGAGATCTACGGCAACTTCGAGCTGCCCGACGAGATGCTGGTGGAGTCCTGACCTCGGCGGGCGGCGCCCTGATCTTCTCGGAGGGGACGCGACCGGCGCGGCGCTGCACGGGGAGGCCGTCCGGCGGCGCATAGGCGCGTGTACTGCGGGGCATCCTGGGCCGCGGAAGACCGCCCGCGACGGCGGATGCGGGGCGGCTGGGGAGGCGGCCCGCGGCGATGGCGCGGAGGCATGCCGTGGCGGCGACGCTGTTGGCGGCGGCCATCCTGGCCGGGGTCGGGGTCGGCGCCTACTGGTGGCGCCAGGACGCGGCGGACCGCGGCCAAGGCGGGACGCCGTCGCGCCGGCGGGCGTCCCCGCTGGTGAACCTGACCCTGACGCCGGACACCCGGCTGGTCGAGCGCACGCGCTACCCCGCCTGCGGCGAGGCGGTGCTGGAGACCGAGCGGCCGCCCACGCCGGTGGAGACCGGCTGGCGCCTGTCGGACCTCCTGCGCAGCCGGGACACGTGGCGGCTGGCGCAGGCCACGCCGGATCGCATCGTGCTCGAGCGCCAGCGGCCGGGTCCGTGTCCGCCCGCCGCCTGGTTGCGGTACCGCACCGTCCGCCTCCACCAGGGACACGTGGCCGTCTTCTACGGCCGGCCCGGGCGCCAGGGGCGGGACCTCGGGCCGTTGCGCCTGCTCACCGACCTTCCCGCCGAGCGCCTGCTCCCCGGGGATCGCCGGCGCCTGGAACAGGGGCTGGTGGTCGAAGGCGACGGGGAGGCCTGGCACGTCCTGGAGAGCCTCACGCCCTAGCGCAGGCCGCGCGCTGGAGCGGCTCGCGCCGCGAGCCCATGGCCCGCGCGGGAGATCCCCGCGGCGTCTGGAGCGCCCCACGACGTCTGGAGCGCCTCGCGACGTCACGAGTGCCGCACGGCGTGGCGCACGGCCGCGCGGCCGGGGCCGGCGGCGGCCGTCGCGGGCCCGGGTCGACCGGGGAGCCCGCTTCTTCCCCTGCTTCCCTGCGCAACGGCTCACCCCCCGTACGGCGCTGCCTCATCCCACGTCCGGACCGCTGGCGGCCACCCTGGCAACCGCAAGGAAGCGTCGTCCCCCCGTCGAAGAACCCAGGTTGGACGGGAGGGATGGCGGTGCGGGTGCTGGGCATCGACCCGGGGACGGCCACCATGGGCTTCGGGATCGTGGCGGTCTCCGGCACGACGCTGGTCCCCGTCGCGTACGGCGTGATCCGGACGCCGGCGGGCCAGCCGGCGGCGCTGCGGCTGGCGGCCATCCACCGCGATCTCGGGGAGCTGATCCGCCGGCACCGACCCCACGCCATGGCGGTGGAGCGCCTGTTCCTCCAGAAGAACCGGTCCAGCGCCCTGCACGTGGGCCAGGCCCGGGGCGTCGCCCTGCTGGCCGCGGCCCAGGCCGGCCTTCCCGTGTACGAGTACGCGCCCCATGAGGTGAAGCAGGCGGTGGTCGGCTACGGCCGCGCGGCCAAGGACCAGGTCCAGCGCATGGTCCAGGCGCTGCTCGGCATGGCCCGTCCGCCGGTACCCGACGACGCGGCGGATGCGCTGGCGGTGGCGGTCTGCTGCCTCCACGCCCGGACGTCGGCCTGGGCGGGGGGTGGGGCGGCGACGGAGCCCGCCTGGGCGCCGGGTGCCGCGGCGGTGGCCGGGGCGGTGCGGCCGGCCGGCGGCGGGGAGGGAGGGGGCGCCACGGCCCCGGGCGGGCGGCCGTCGGCCGGCGGCGGGGGGGTCGGCGCGTGATCGCCTTCCTGCGCGGCCGGCTGGCGGCCGTGGCCGGCGACGAGGTGTGGATCGACGTGGGCGGGGTCGGCTTTCGCGTGGCCGTCTCCCGCCAGACCCAGCGGCGGCTCCCTGGGGTGGGCGAGCCCGTTCGGCTCCTCACCCGGCTCGTGGTGCGGGAGGAGCAATGGGCGCTCTACGGGTTCGCCACCGCGGACGAACAGGCGGCCTTCGACGCCCTCTTGGCCGTCAGCGGGGTGGGCCCGCGGGTCGCGCTGGCGGTGCTCTCGGTGCTCACGCCGGAGGAGCTGCGACGGGCCGCGGTGCTGCAGGATCCGGCGCCCTTGACCCGGGCGCCCGGGGTCGGGCCGAAGCTGGCGCGGCGCATGGTGATGGAGCTGCGCGACCGGCTGGGGGAGCCCGCGGCCGCAGGCGCCCGCGGGGGCGCCTTGCCGGGCGCAGAACCCGTCGGTCGTCCTGGCCCGGGGCCGCTGGGGGGCGAGGAGACCCCCCGGGCCGATGCGATGGCGGCGCTGGAGGCCCTGGGCTACACCCGTGTCGAAGCGGAGGGCGCCCTGGCCGCGGCCGCCGCTGAGGTCGAACCGGACGCCCCTGCGGCCGCGTGGGTGCGGGCGGCGCTGCGGGTGCTGGGCGGCGCCCGCGCGGCGGGAGGTGCGGGCCGATGATCGAAGAGGAACGGGTGGTCTCCAGCCGGCTGCAGCCCGGGGATGCGCCCGTCGAGGCGGGCCTGCGGCCCCAGTCCCTGGCCGACTTCCCCGGCCAGGAGGCGGTCAAGGAGAGGCTGGCGATCTACATCCAGGCGGCGCGGGAGCGCGGCGACGCGCTGGATCACGTGCTGCTCTACGGGCCGCCGGGCTTGGGCAAGACGTCCCTGGCCCACGTGATCGCCCGCGAGCTGGGCGTGGGCTTTCGCATGACCTCGGGACCGGCCATCGAGCGGGCCGGGGACCTGGCCGCGCTGCTGACCAACCTCAACGACCGGGACGTGCTGTTCATCGACGAGATCCACCGGTTGCCCCGGCCGGTCGAGGAGGTCCTCTACCCCGCCATGGAGGACTTCGCCCTCGACCTGATCATCGGCAAGGGGCCGGCGGCGCGCTCGCTGCGCATCGACCTGCCCCGCTTCACCCTGGTGGGGGCGACCACCCGGGCGGGTCGGCTGACGGGACCGCTGCGCGACCGGTTCGGGGTGCTCTTGCGCCTCGAGTACTACCGCCCGGAGGAGCTGGTCCAGATCGTCCTGCGTTCGGCGCGGATCCTCGGCGTCCCCATCGATCCCGAGGGGGCCGAGGAGGTGGCCCGGCGGGCGCGCGGCACGCCGCGGGTCGCCAACCGGCTGCTGCGGCGGCTGCGCGACTACGCCCAGGTGCGGGCCGACGGCGTGATCACCGCCGAGGTGGCCCGGGCGGGCCTGGACCTGATGGAGGTCGACCCGCTGGGGCTCGATCGCGCGGACCGGCGGCTGCTGACGGTGATGGCGGAGCACTACGGCGGCGGGCCGGTCGGCCTGGAGACCCTGGCGGCGGCCATCGGCGAGGAGCCGGAGACCATCGAGGACGTCTACGAGCCGTATCTGATGCAGATGGGATTCCTCCAGCGGACGCCGCGCGGGCGGGTGCTGGCGCGTCGCGCGTACGAGCACCTGGGGTTGCCGGTGCCCCCCAGCCTCGAGGAGGGGACCGCGGCCGGCGCGGCCGGTTCGTCGGGAGCCGGGGCCGCCGCGGATCCACAGCAGCGGCTGGCGGGTCTGTAAAGATTTCGTCACAATGTTGTAAACTTCGTTCGAGAAGGCGGGCGAGGGGGCAGCCCCTCGCCCGCCTTGGACCCGCGGGTCGAGGACGGGTGAGGACGGTGGGGATGAGCGAGATCGGACGCTGGCTGGTGATCATGGGGCTCGGGCTCGCCGCCTTCGGCCTGGTGCTGTGGCTGGCCGGGCGCGTGGGCTTCGGCGGCCTGCCGGGGGACATCGTCATCCGGCGCGGCAACTTCACCTTCTTCTTCCCCCTCGCCAGCTCGCTGGTCCTGAGCTTGCTCCTGACCCTGGTGCTGAACCTGCTGTTCCGGGGGCGGTAGCGGGCGATGGCCTGATCGGGAGGCGTCAGCCGCCGGCGGCCGGTCCCGGGCAGCATCCGGCGGTGGCGTCGCCTCGGGGGCGGTCGGGGGCGGTGGCGTCGTCTCCGGGGCGGTTGCCGGCGGTGGCGCCGCCGGCGCGCCACGCCACCGTCCGGAGGTGCCCCTGGCGGATGCGCGGGCGCCTGCGCGGCGGGGACGGCGCGGGTCCGCCGGCCGCGCGGGACGGCCTGCCGGGTCGGTGCAGCGGGTGAGGGGGCGGGGGGAGCGCGGGGCGGCCGAGGCGGACGCCGTGCGGGCATGGGGCGGCAGGAGCGGGAAGGACCCGGCCGCCCCGGAGGGGAGCCAGCCGACGGGGTGGAGCCATGGGTGCCAGCCCCCTGGGGACGGACCAGCTGATTGTCGCGGCCAAGGCGGGGGACGACGACGCCCGCAACGAGCTGATCCGGGCGTACACCCCCTTCGTCCTCAAGGTGGCGTCCCGCGTCTGCGGCCGCTACCTGCACCCCGGCCAGGACGAGGAGATCAGCATCGGGCTCCTCGCCTTCAACGAGGCCATCGATCGCTTCGACGCCCGCCGGGGCAACAACTTCATCGCCTTCGCCGAGACGGTGATCAAGCGCCGGCTCATCGATCACTTCCGCAAGCAGACCGCGACCCGGGTGGCGGTCCCCTTCAGCGATCTGGAGACGGAGGACGAGGACGGCCATCCCGTCAACCAGGTGGACATCCAGGCGGCCCTGGACCGCCATGCCCTGGCGGAGGAAGCCTGGGAGCGGCGTCAGGAGATCCTGCGGCTGCAGCAGGAGCTGGCCCAGTTCGGCATCCGGTTCAGCGACCTCGTGGAGAGCTGTCCGAAGCACAAGGACGCCCGCGACCGGGCGATCCAGGTCGCCCGGCGCCTGGCCACGGTTCCCGCCTACCGCGAAGCCCTCCTCAAGAACCGCACCCTGCCCCTGCGGGAGCTGGCGGCCGACCCCCTGGTGCAGGCCTCCCGCAAGACCCTGGAGCGACAGCGCAAGTACATCGTGGCCGTTGCCCTGATCCTCATGGGCGACTATGTATACCTGCAGGAGTACGTGGCATGAGCGGGAATCCGCGAAGCGACGGGAGAACCACCCCCGCAGCGGGTGCTTCCGCTGCGTAGGGAGTAACGGGGCCGGGCGCCGCGATCCAGCCGGTCGGGGGAGGCGGGCAGGGCCGATGGGGGCCAAGGCGGTGGTGCTGGAGATCGACGGGGACAGCGCCGTCGTCCTGCGGGAGGGCGGCGAGTTCCTGCGCGTGCCCCTGCGCGGTCGCCGGTGGCAGGTGGGGCAGGAGGTGGTCCTCGACCCGGTGCCCGCCCGCCGGTCGCCCTGGCGGCGGCTGATCGTCTGGTCGGCGGCCGCGGCGCTGCTGGTCGGCGTCTTCAGCGGCTTCCTGGTCACCCCGGCGGCCGCCCAGCCGGCCGGGTACGTCACGGTGGACCTGGACCCCGCCCGGGTGGGCCTGGTGACCGATGCGTGGGCGGTGGTGCTGGGCGTCGAGCCCCTCACGCGCGAGGCGGTGGCGCTGGTGGAGCCCGTGGCGTGGGCCGGGGTGCCGGTGGACCGGGCCATCGTGGGGCTGATCGAGCGGGCCCTGGGGCAGCCGGGGATGCAGCCCGGCGTGGTGGTCATCGCCGCCGCGCCCTTGGCGGAGGGGCTCGGGCTGCCGCCGGCGGTGCGGCAGGCGGTGGGGCGCGCCCAATGGGGCACGGCGCGGTTGCTGGATCGGGGCGCCGAGCCCGCGGCTGCCGCCGTCGTCACCGTCGAGGATCCCGAGGTGGGGGTGCGCCTCGCCCAGCTGGCCCGGCGGACCGGGATGTCGCTGTTCCAGGTCGCGGCGCTGCTCGGCGCCCGGATCCAGCAGATCGGCGGCGTCCAGGCCGGCGGGGAGGGTCCGGAGGCGGTCCGGCGGGCGTTGGCGGAGCTGGCCGACCTGCCGCCGGAGCAGTTGCACCGGGCGTGGTCGGCGGCGCCGAGCCCAGGGGTCGTGGCGGACGGGGCGGCGACCGCGGGCGGCGCCGCCGCCCCGGGCCGTGGCTCCCGCCGGGCGCCGCGGGAGGGTCGGCCCGCATCCCCGTCGGGCCGCGGGGCGGCCGCCGACTCCGCAGCGCAGGGCGGATCGCGGGGGCCCGCCGCGGCCGGAGCGGGGGACGGCGCGCTCCCGCCCCCGGTGATCGGGCTGCAGCTGGTCGACCTGCTCGGCCGGCAGATCGACGGCATCGTGCGGGGACTTCTGCTGCTCCGCCCCATCCCGGCGGAGGCCGGGTCGCCGTCGCGCCCGGCCACGGAGGGGGCGGGGCGCGGCCGGGGCGGCGCCGAAGGCACCCGCGGGCCAGGTATGGCGACGGGCCGCCCGGGGCCCGCCGAGAGGGGGCGCGGCACGGCGGACGGCGGGGACGGCGGCGGTCGGGGCCGCGGCGAGCAGGGCCGCGCGCAACGGCTGGCCGACGACCGGTCGGCCCAGGGGACGGTGCAGCCGGCGCCGCCGGCGGTCCGCCGGCCCTCCGCGGACCGGCGGGATGACACGGACGACCGGCGCCAGGACCGGCGCGGCGGCCGGGCCTCCGGCGGCCCCCGCGATGGCGGCGGGCGGGAGGCCGATGGCCGCCGCCGGACCGACCCCGCGGGCGGACGGTCCGGGCAGGGTGCGGGCGAGCCCGCCCGGCGCCAGGAGGCCGCGGCACCGTCTCCGCGTGCCCCCGAGCGGCACCACCGGGGGAACGAAGGCGCGGGGACGGAGGGGCGCAGGGAGCGGGACGACCGCTCGCGCCGGCAGGCCGACGCCGGGCGGCTCGACCTGGGCGAGCTCCTCGAGGACCTGTGGACGTGTTCGGAGCAAGACCACGGCCCGTTGGGCCGCCTCTTCGGGAGCATCAAGGAGCCGCTGCTCTGCCGCTAGCCAGGGCCCCTGGCCCGCGCCCGGGACGCTCCGCCCGCTCCGGGCGGGGCTCCATCCCCGGGGCGGGGGGACGGCCCCGCGCCGCCCAGCGGTCCCGGACGGCCGGCCCGACGCCTCCCCCTCCCGGACGGCCGGCCCGACGCCTCCCCGACGCCACGGCCCCAGGGGCGAAGCCCCGGGGCCTCGTTGCGTCCGTTGTGCCATAATGGCCTTCGTGATCCCCGTGGCGGCGTGCGAGGGAGGCGCTGCAGGCGCGATGCGGGTCGACGAGTTCGACTACGACCTGCCGCCCGAGCTCATCGCCCAGGAGCCGCTGCCCGAGCGGGACGCCTCGCGCCTGATGGTGGTCGACCGCGACAGTGGGCGATGGATCCACGCCCGTTTCCGCGACCTGCCCCGCTTCTTGCGGCCGGGCGATTGCCTGGTCCTCAACGACACCCGGGTGCGGCCGGCGCGCCTCTTCGGCCGCCGCGCCACGGGCGGGCAGGTGGAGTTCCTGCTCCTCGACCCCCTGGGCGACGGCCGGTGGCTGGCCCTGGGCCGGCCGGGGCGCCGGTTGCGGGCGGGGACGGTGGCGATCTGCGGCGACGACCGCCCCCTCCGGGTCCACGTGGAGGAGGTGCGGGACGGCGGCGAGCGGGTGATCCGCCTCGAGCCGCCGTCCGGGGAGACGGTGGACGAGACCCTGCAGCGGCTGGGCCGCGTCCCCCTCCCGCCCTACATCCGCAAGGAGCTGGACGACCCGGAGCGCTACCAGACGGTCTATGCCCGGGAGGAGGGTTCGGTCGCCGCGCCCACCGCGGGGCTGCACTTCACCCCCGAGCTCCTGGCCCGGCTCGAGGCCCAGGGCGTCCGGATCGCCTACCTGACCCTCCACGTGGGCGTGGGCACCTTCCGCCCGGTGACCGTGGACCGCGTGGAGGAACACCGGATGCACGCCGAGTTCTACCGGGTCGAACCGGCGACCGCCGCGGCGATCAACGCCACCCGCGCCCAGGGCGGCCGGGTGGTGGCGGTGGGCACCACCGTCACCCGCACCCTGGAGACCGTGGCCGCCGACGACGGCACCGTCCGGCCGGGCAGCGGGTGGACCGACCTGTTCATCTACCCCGGGTACCGGTTCAAGGCCATCGACGGCCTGATCACCAACTTCCACCTGCCGCGGTCGACCCTGATCATGCTGGTGGCCGCGCTGCTGGGCAAGGAGCGGACCCTGGCCGCGTACCGGGAGGCGGTGGCCCGGCGGTACCGGTTCTTCAGCTTCGGCGACGCGATGCTGATCCTGCCGGGCGTGGCCCCGCACGCCGGGGAGCCCGCGTAGCCGCCGGGCCCGGTGGCGGCGGCCCCGGCGGCCGGCGCCGCCGCCCGGGCGCCCGCTCCGGGCGATGGGACGATCCGACGCCCCTCGGGGGAGGGGCAGCCGGCGCCGGCGGCACTGGTCCAGACCCCCTTCCGGGCAACGGGGCGATCCGGCGCCCCTCGGGGCACCGAGGCGCGTGGAGGCCTCTCGCGGCGCCGGCCGGGCCCGCGCCGATCCCCCGCCCCGGGGTGGGAACGGGCGGCAGGCTGCGGCGGGAGGACCTGGCGTCGGCAGGGAGGCGGACGGTCCTTGAGCGGTTGGGACGGGTGGTTCACCATCGAGCACCGAGAGGCCCACAGCCAGGCCCGCACCGGCCGGCTCGCGACCCCCCACGGCACGGTGGAGACGCCGGTGTTCATGCCCGTCGGCACCCAGGCCGCGGTGAAGACCTTGAGCCCCCACGAGCTGCGGGCGGTGGGGGCGCAGATCATCCTGAGCAACACCTACCACCTCTATCTGCGGCCGGGCTCCGCGGTCGTGGCGGCCGCCGGGGGCCTGCACCGCTTCATGGCCTGGGAGGGGCCGATCCTGACCGACAGCGGCGGCTTCCAGGTGTTCAGCCTGGCCTCCCTGCGGGAGGTCACGGCCGACGGCGTGCGCTTCCGCTCCCACCTGGACGGGTCGGAGCACCTCTTTACGCCGGAGCTGTCCATGGCGGTGCAGCGGGACCTGGGGGCGGACATCATCATGTGCTTCGACGAGTGCCTGGCCTTCCCGGCCCCGTACGACGCCGTGGCGGCCAGCGTCGAGCGCACCACCCGCTGGGCTCGGCGCTGCCACCGCGCCTGGCGGGAGGAGGGCCGGCCCGACCGGCAGGCGCTGTTCGGCATCGTCCAGGGCGGCGTCTACGCCGACCTGCGGCGCCGGTCGGCGGAGGCGCTGGTGGAGCTGGACCTGCCGGGTTACGCCGTGGGCGGGCTGAGCGTCGGGGAGCCGGCGGGCCTGACGGTGGCCGTGCTCGAGGCCGTGGTCCCGCTGCTGCCGGCGGACCGGCCGCGGTACCTGATGGGCGTGGGCACGCCCGATCTGATCCTGGAGGCGGTGTGGCGGGGCATCGACATGATGGACTGCGTGCTGCCGACCCGCATGGCCCGGCACGGCACCGTCTTCACCTCGGAGGGCAGGCTGACCGTGCGTAACGCCGCCTTCGCCCGCGACTTCCGCCCGCTGGACCCGGCGTGCGACTGCTACGCCTGCCGTCACTTCACCCGCGCCTACATCCGCCACCTGCTCAAGGTCAACGAGACCCTGGGCATGCGCCTGACGACGATCCACAACCTGCGCTACCTCCACCGGTTCATGGAGCGATTGCGTCAGGCGGTGCGCGCGGACCGGCTGCCGGAGTTCCGCGCCGCCTTCTACGCAGGGGAGGGGGCAGCCCTGGGCTTCCGCCCGCCGGAGCCGGCGACGCTGCCGGGGGCGTAGGCGGCGACCCCCGGCGGAGGCGGCCGGTTCGTCCGGACGAACCCGGCCCGGCCAGGGGCCCGCGCCGCGGCGGCTCGGGCGCCGGGAGCGCGGGGGACCGCCTCGGCCGACGGGGCGCGACGAGCCGGGAGGAGGCCGCCGACGGCCCGCGAACCGGTGTAGGGTACACTTTGCGGGGAGGCGAGGTGGCGCCGTGCCGGAACAGGAGAACGCCTTGCTGGTCAACCTGCTGATCTTCGCGCTGTTCTTCGGCCTGATGTGGTTCATGCTGATCCGGCCGCAGCAACAGCAGCAGCGGCGGCGACGGGAGATGCTGGCGCGCCTCAAGGTGGGCGACAAGGTGGTCACCATCGGCGGCATCTTCGGCACCCTGACGCGGGTGGACGAAGACACGGTGCGCCTGCGCATCGCCGACAAGGTGGAGATCCGCCTCAGTCGCGACGCGGTGGCCCGGGTCCTGGGGCAGGACGACTAGCCGTCCTGCGCCCGGTCCGAGCCCGCGGCCCGGGGGCGGGCCGCGGGCTCGGACCGGCGGGAGCCTGCGCACGCACCCCAGGGCCGGGCCGGCGGCCGGGAGGGGGAGACGGGGAGGGGCCGCGGGGGCCTGCCGCAGCCGCAACGCAGCGGAAGGGGGCCTCACGGTGACCGTGCATCGCGGGCAGAGCCAAGGCGACGGGAACGGGCGGGGCGGCGAGGGCCATGGGCGGGAGGGCCGGTCCCGACCGGCCGGGCGGCCTGGGCCGGCGGGGCCGGCCCAGGCCGCAACGGGAGGCTCGCCCGCTGCGGCGGGGCGGCTTCGGGCAGCGACGGTGCGGCCGCCCGCCGCGGTGGGGCGGTCCCCGGCTGCGGCGGGGCGGCTGCCGGCTACGGCGGAGCCGTCCCCGGATGCGGCGGGGCGGCCGCCGGCCGCGGCGGAGCGGTCCCCGGATGCGGTGGGGCGGCCACCCGCCGTGGCGGGGCGGCTTCGGGGTGCGACGGGGCGGCCCGACGCCCCAGCGGGACAGCCGCCGGCGACCCCGCCCGCGTCCCGGCCGCCGTCCCGACCGGACGGCGGCCGGGACGGCGTGCCGCAGCCGGCCCCGGGAGCCGCCTCCCTGGAGGCGGGGGCGCCGCTGACCCCCACGGTGACGACGGTGCCGAGCCCGCCGGCGGGGCCGGCCCGGCCGGCCCCGCCGCAGGAGCCCGAGCCCCCGGCCGCGGCGGAGGACGCGCCGGCGATGGAGCCGACCGAGGGGGAGCGGGAACGGGTGGCGCGGCGGGGCTCGCAAGGCGACCCCGGGGCGATGGGGGAGGCGGCGGCCGACCTGCCCAACCCCTACGAGGTGGCCAAGCGGGAGCTCGCCCGGGCCTGTGAGGCCCTGGGGCTCGACCCGGCGGTGTACCGCATCCTGGCTCGGCCGCTCCGCTTCGTCGAGGTGGCCATCCCCGTCCGCATGGACGACGGCCGGACGGAGGTCTTCGTCGGGTACCGGTCCCAGCACAACGACGCCCTGGGTCCCACCAAGGGCGGGATCCGCTTCCATCCCCAGGTCACCCCCGACGAGGTCAAGGCCCTCTCCATGTGGATGACGCTCAAGTGCGCCCTGCTGGAGGTCCCCTTTGGCGGGGGCAAGGGCGGGGTGGTGTGCGACCCCAAGCGCATGTCCGCGCGGGAACTGGAGGGGCTCAGCCGCGGCTACATCCAGGCCATGGCCCAGGTCATGGGCGAGGAGAAGGACATCCCCGCCCCCGACGTCTACACCACGGCCCAGGTCATGGCGTGGATCGCCGACGAGTTCAGCCAGATCCGCCAGCAGAACGCCTTCGCCATCGTCACCGGCAAACCCCTGGTCATCGGGGGCTCGCTGGGTCGCCGGGAGGCGACGGCGCGGGGGGCGGTGACGGTGGTGCGGGAGGCGGCGGCCGCCCTCGGGCTCGACCTGCGCCGCGCCACCGCGGCCATCCAGGGCTACGGCAACGCGGGCAGCGTGGCGCACCGGCTGCTGCACCAGCTGGGCGTGCGGGTGATCGCCGTCAGCGATTCCCGGGGCGGCATCCTGGACGAACGCGGCCTGGACCCGGCGGCCGTGGCGGCGCACAAGGAGACCACCGGCAGCGTCGCCGGCTTCCCCGGGGCCCGCGGCATCGACAACGCGGAGTTGCTCACGCTGCCTTGTGATATCCTGTTGCCGGCCGCGCTGGAGAACCAGATCACCGCTGCCAACGCCCACCGCATCCAGGCGCGCCTGGTGGGCGAGATCGCCAACGGGCCCACCACGCCCGACGCGCACCAGACCCTGGTGGAACGCGGCGTGGTGGTGCTGCCCGACATCCTGACCAACGCCGGGGGCGTGACCGTCAGCTACTTCGAGTGGGTCCAGAACCAGTGCCACTGGACCTGGTCGGAGGAGGAGGTCAACCGGCGCTTGGAGGAGCGCATGGTCCGCGCCTTCCGCCGCGTGTGGGAGGCGGCTCAGCGGCTCCGCACCCGGGATCTGCGCCTGGCGGCCTACACCGTGGCGGTGGCGCGGGTGACGGAGGCCATGCAGGTGCGCGGCTGGATCCACCGCACCGACAGCAGCTTCCGCTCGTAGCGGTCCGGGGGCGTGCCCGGCCGGCTGCGCGGCGAAGGCCGCGCGGGGCGGGACCGCCTCGGGGCCGGGCCGCGCAGCCCCGCGCCGGGACGCCGCGGGCGGAGATGCCGGGGCGGGGCGGAGCTCCCGGCGCGCTCGCGGCCCCGCGCGGCGTCCGGCGGGACGGGAAGGGACCGGAGGAACCAGGACATGATCGGCTTCGGCGAGGGAACGGGTGAGGGAACCCGGGATCGACGGGCGGAGCGGGCCGCCGGCCGCGAAGGCCGGCGCCGTGCCGTCCGGGACGAAGGGGATGCGGCGCGCCCGGAGGCGGGCGCTGCGGCCGGCGCGTCCGCCGCCGGTGAACCCGGTGGGGGCGAGGGCGGGGGCCGTCGCTGGCGGGCCGGGCCGGGACGGCCGGCGGGCGACCCGGCCCCGTCGCCGCAGGGGGCGGCGAGCGCCGGAGCCGGCGCGTCGCCGGCCGGTGGCCTGCCGCCGGACGCCGCGGCCGGGGGCCGGGGGCCGACCGCCGCGGCCGGCGACCGGCCCCCGGCCGGCGGGGCGGGTGGGGCCGGCGCCCCGAGCCCGGGACCCGGCGAGCGGGGCGGGACGCCGGCAGCGGCCGCCCCCATGGCCGCCAAGGTGGCGGAGCTGCGGTCGCGCCGCCAGCGCCTGGAGCTCGGCGGCGGCCCCGAGCGCATCGCCCAGCAGCGGGCGAAGGGCAAGCTCACCGCCCGCGAACGCCTGGCGCTCCTGCTCGACCCCGGCAGCTTCCAGGAGATCGGCCTGTTCGTCCAGCACCGGGCGCGGGAGTTCGGCATGGAGGGCAAGGAGGCGCCGGGCGACGGCGTGATCACCGGCTTCGGCCGGATCGACGGCCGGCTGGTGTACGTCTTCGCCCAGGACTTCACCGTGATCGGCGGGACCCTGGGCGAGATGCACGCCGCCAAGATCTGCAAGGTGATGGACCTGGCCCTCGAAACCGGCTCCCCCCTGATCGGCATCAACGACTCCGGCGGCGCCCGGATCCAGGAGGGCGTGGCCTCCCTGGACGGGTTCGCCAAGATCTTCGCCCGGAACACCTGGGCCTCGGGCGTGATCCCCCAGATCTCGGTGATCATGGGGCCGTGCGCCGGCGGCGCCGTGTACTCGCCGGCCATCACCGACTTCGTCTTCATGGTCGAGGGCACGAGCCAGATGTTCATCACCGGTCCCGACGTGATCAAGGCGGTGACCGGCGAGACCATCAGCTTCGAGGAGCTGGGCGGCGCCGCGACCCACACCGCCCGCAGCGGCGTGGCGCACTTCTACGCCCGGGACGAGCGGGAGTGCCTCGGCCTGATCCGTCGGCTCCTCGGCTACCTGCCCTCGAACAACCTGGAGGACCCGCCGCTGGAGGACACCGGCGACCCCCCGGACCGGCTCGCTCCCGAGCTGGAACGGGCGGTTCCCACCGACCCCAACAAGCCCTACGACGTGCGCCGGGTGATCGAGGCGGTGGTGGACCGCGGCAGCTTCCTGGAGGTCCACCAGCGCTTCGCGCAGAGCGCGGTGGTCGGCTTCGCCCGCCTGGCGGGGCAGGTGGTGGGGGTGGTGGCCAACCAGCCGCGGGTGCTGGCCGGGTGTCTCGACATCGACTCGTCGGACAAGATCGCCCGCTTCGTGCGGTTTTGCGACGCCTTCAACATCCCGCTGCTGACCTTCGTCGACACGCCGGGCTACCTCCCGGGGCGCGCCCAGGAGCACGGCGGCATCATCCGTCACGGCGCCAAGGTCCTCTACGCCTATGCCGAGGCGACGGTGCCGAAGATCTCCGTCGTGCTGCGCAAGGCGTACGGCGGCGCCTACATCGCCATGTGCTGCCGCGGCTTGGGCGCGGACTATGCCTTCGCCTGGCCGACCGCGGAGATCGCGGTGATGGGACCGGAGGGGGCGTGCAACATCGTCTTCCGGCGGGAGATCGCGGAGGCGGACGACCCGGCCGCCGTGCGCGCCGCCAAGGTCCGCGAGTACCGCGAGGTGTTCGCGAGCCCCTACGTGGCGGCGGCCCGCGGCTACGTGGACGACGTGATCGAGCCCGCGACCACGCGGCTGCGGGTCGCAGCGGCGCTGGCCAGCCTGGTCGGCAAGCGGGAGCAGCGGCCGGCGAAGAAGCACGGCAACATCCCCTTGTAGGCCCCCTTGCAGGCCCGGGCGCCGGGGGATGCGCGCCGGAGCCGGCTGGTCCGCACCCCGGCGGCGCGCCGGCGGCCCCATCCGCCTGCAGGGCGCGGGGTGCGGGCTGCGGCGGGACCGGCGCCGCCTGGGGCGGCGCGGGTGGCCGGCCCCGGGGGCCGAGCGGGAGGGCCCCAGGGGCGCCGTGGGGGATGGCGGTTCGTCGAGGGAGGCGGGCGCGGTCATGGTGCCGTGGACCGTGGTGGCGGCCGTCGCCGCTGCCATCGAGGCGGCGACCGGGGAGCCGGTCCGGGTGCGCTGGATCCAGCCGGTGGGGCCTGGGGCGGACGGCGGGGCATCCCTGCCGGTGGGGGGGCCGACCGGCCCGGTAAACCTCGCCGGCGGCGCAGCCTCCGCCGGTCTGCGCGCGGCGAGGGCGGGTGCCGCGGTGCCCCTCGCCGGGCGCCACCCGTCGCCGTGGGTGCTGGCGGGTCGGCAGGAGCTGCTGGCGGCGCGGGCCGCGATGGGAGCGCGCCCATGGGCCGCCGCGGGTCGGCTCCGGGCCCGCGGCGGAGCATTCGACGTCGACGACGGGCGGACCAGGGGATGAGACGGGAGGACCAGGGGATGAAGCGGTATCGGGTGACGGTCAACGGCTGGGTCTTCGACGTGTGGGTCGAACCGGTGGACCCGGCGGCACCGGGGCTGAACGCGGCCGGCGCGGTGCCGGCGGGCGGAGCCGGGGTCCCTGGCGGTGGGATGGCGGCGCCCGCGGGCACCGCGGGGGGCGGACCGGGCGCGGTGCCGGTGGCGCCGCCGTCGTACCCGGCGCCGGCCTGGGGGGCGGGGGCATCCGGCCCGTGGCCGTGGCCCGCCATCCCCTGGTCGTGGCCGGGGCCGCCGGTGGCGGCCCACCCCGGGCCGGGCACCGGATGGGTGCCCGGCCCGGGGTGGGCACCGGGCGCCGGGGAGGCGGCCGGGGGTGCGGCTGCGCCCGTCGCCGGGGCCGGGGCCGGCGGGGCCGCCGGCCCCGGCCCCGGCGCCAGCCCGGCTGCGGCGTCCCAAGCCGGGCCCGACGGCGCCGCGGGCACGGACGCCGAGGCCGCCGTCGGCGCGGGCGCGGCACCGGCCGGTGCCGCGCCCGCGCCGGGGCGCCCGGCAGGCGGCGCGCCGTCGACGCCGTCGGGGCCCGCCGTGGACGGGTCGGTGGAGGAAGGGGCGCGGCGGGCCGCGGAAGGCGGTCTCGCCGCAGCCGGCGGGACCCGCGCAACCGAGGCGGCGGGGGAGGGCCAGGGCGTGGCGGTGGCGGCGCCCCTGCCGGGGGTCCTGCTGGAGGTGCGGGTCCGGCCGGGCGACCGGGTCGAGGCGGGGCAGGTGGTGGCCATCCTCGAGGCGATGAAGATGGAGAACGAGCTGACGGCCCCCTGCGCGGGGCGCGTGGCCGCCGTTCCCCGGACGAAGGGGCAGACCCTCGACCAGGGCGACGTGGTGGCCTGGATCGAGCCGGAAGGCTGAGGACGTCCCGCGGCGCCCTGGACCCGGGGTGTCCCGGCCGCCGACGGGGCGGTGTTCCGGGCCCGTGGGGAGGCGGCGCAGGGCCGAAGCGGAGGAGCGGGACCACCGAGGAACCCGTGGCCGGGGCCCCAGGCGGGGGCCGACCGGGGCCGTGGCGGCGGGGCTGCCGAGGGGGCGTTGGTGCGGGCTTCAGCCGGGTGCCGGCCGACACTTGGCAGCGGCGGTGGAGCCGCTGGGGGCGCTGGGACGGCGATGGGCCGGGCGGCGTCGATCGGCGCGGCGGTGGCGGTGATGGAGCTGCTGAGGGGGTGGCGATCCCCGCCGCCGACGGGTGCGGGGCGGGAGTCGATCCGTGGCGCAGGGGGGGCGAGGCCATGGCGCAGGAGGACGAGGACACGGCGCGGCGATGGGGTGCAGCGCCCCGGCGGGAAGCCCCGCCGGCGGATGACGACCCGTCCCGCCGGACCCCGCCCGCCGTGGCGGAGAAGGCGCGCTGGCGCCGACGCATGCGCGCCGCGTGGCGGGAGCTCTCGCCCGCCGCGCTGGGGGCGATCTCTGCCGCCATCTGCCGGCGCCTCCGGACGCTGCTGGAGCAGGCGGCCCAGGGGGCGACGGCGCGTGCGGGGGCCGGTGGGCCCCCATGGGGCGACCTCGGCGGCCTGCCGAGGGAGGTCCGCGGCCTGATGCTCTATGCCCCCATGCCGACGGAGGTCGACGTCTCGCCCCTGCTGGAGTGGGCACGCCGGCGGGGCATCGCCGTCCTCCTTCCCTGGATCGAGCCGGCGGGCGGCCGCATGGAGGCCCGGCGCGTCGGCTCCTGGGACGAGCTGGTCCCCGCCCCCGGGCGGATGGGGCCCTGGCGCCTCCGACAGCCCTCGGACGATGCCCCGCGCTGGGTCCCCGGGCCGGACACGGTGGTGGTGGTGCCCGGGCTGGCCTTCGACCGCCAGGGATGGCGCCTCGGGCGGGGTGGCGGCTACTACGACCGCTTCCTGGCGCGATGCCCGGCGGCGTGGCGCGTGGCCGTGGCCCCGGCCCGGATGGTGGTGGACCGCCTGCCCCGGGATCCCCACGACCGGCGCATGGATCTGATCGTGACCGAGGACGGGGTCCACGGACCGTGGTGGGGCATCCGCTGACGCGTCGCCGGGTGGCGTGCGCGCCGCGCAGCGGCCGGCCTCCGCGGCGGGCCTCCGCAGGCCCGGGAGCGGCCGGGCACGGGCGCGGTGTCGAGGCCGCTGCGGGCGGCGCCGGACCACGACCCGCGGGCGCGTCCAGGACCCGCAGGCGAGTCGGTTGACGGCGCCGGCGCCGGCCGCTAGAATCGAGGTTGTCGACGGGGCGGTAGCTCAGTTGGGAGAGCGCTGCGTTCGCATCGCAGAGGTCGTGGGTTCGAGTCCCATCCGCTCCACCGCCCGCTCGTCAGCCGAACGCGCCGCCGGTTCCGGCGGCGCGTTCGGCGTCGTAGGACCCGGTCCCCGGGGTCGGCGTCCCGCGACCCGGCCGCTCCTGGGGATCGTCGCGACCCATCCCGCCGGGGTCCTCGCGACCCATCCCCCCGACCGTCGTCCCGCGACGGCGCCCGGGATCCTCCGCTTCGCACGCCACGCCGCCCCGCGAAACATCCTCACCCCCATCCTTGGCGAGGCCTCGTGGTGACCCAACGGGCGCGGGCCGTCGGCGCCGGCCGATGGCTCCAGCGCCTGTCCCCCTTCGCGCGCCCTCGGCTCGCGCACGTCCTGCGGAAGCGCGGCGGTCGCCGCGGCGGCTGCCGGCTGGCCCACCCGTCAGCGCCGGTGCGTCGGCACGCGTCAGAAGTTTGGGACCCGCGGGGGCAGGAGTTGACCCGGCCGCCCCGAATAACCGGTGCCAGTGGTTCGAAGTGGGGTAACGTGGGGAAGAGTGGGGCACCCATCGCGGTCGGGCGGGCGGCGGGTGTCGTCGCGGACGCCGCCACGGGAGCAGTGGCCTGCCGGGCGGCAAGGGCGGGGCGGGGAAGCGAGGGGCGGGCATGCTGATCGGCGAGTACCGGCACGCGCTGGACGACAAGGGGCGCCTGTTCGTCCCGGCCAAGCTGCGCGACGCGCTGGGCGAGCCCCTGGTCGTCACCCGCGGCCTCGACCAGTGCCTCTTCGTCTTCCCGCCGGCGGAGTGGCAGCGCCTCGAGGCGAAGCTGCGCGCCCTGCCGCTGGCCCAGTCCAGCGCCCGCGCCTTCGTGCGGCTGCTGCTGTCGGGGGCCAGCGAGTGCGTGCCGGACAAGCAGGGGCGGATCCTGGTGCCGCCGGCGCTGCGGGCGTACGCGGGGATCGACCGCGAGGCGGTGTGGATCGGCGTCGGCAACCGGGTGGAGATCTGGGCGGTGGAGCGGTGGACACGCTACGTGGAGGAGGCCTCCGAGGCCTACTCCCGGATCGCCGAGCAGATCGTCGACCTGGGCATCTGACGCCGACGTTCGCCCGGCCGCGGACCAAGGGGCGAGGCCCTGGGCGGACGCAGCCCGATTCGCCGCGGGTAAGGGCGGAGCCAGCCATCAGCACGGACCGAGGGGCGAGGCCATGGGCGGACGAATCCGGTCGGCCGCAGCCGAACCCACGGCGCCCCACCAGGACGACGGAGGGGGCGGAGCGGGTAGCGATGGGGGCGCGCCCGGCCGGGCCCCCCGCAGCGGGGGCGGGACGGACGCGACCGCTGGAGGGGGAGGCGCGGCGCCGGTCCGCCGACCCTCTGCCGGCCGTCCCCCTGCCGGCGACGCAGCGGGTGGCGGTGCCCAGCAGGCCGGTGCCGCGCAGGGGCACGAGGCGGGTGGCGGTTGGGGGCAGGACGGGGCTGCGCAGGGGCTGGCGCCCCACCAGCCGGTGCTCCTGGAGGCGGCGCTGGCCTTCCTGGCGCCGCGCCGCGGCGGCCGCTACGTCGACGGGACGGTGGGAGGCGGCGGCCACGCGGCCGCCCTGCTCGCGGCGGTGGGCGGCGACGCCCAGCTGCTGGCCATCGACCGCGATCCCCAGGCCCTGGCCGTGGCACGGCGGCGCCTGGCGCCCTTCGGCGACCGGGTGCACCTGGTTCACGGCGACTTTCGCGACCTCGAGCGGCACCTGGCGTCCCTGGGCTGGGACCGCGTGGACGGCATCCTGCTGGACCTGGGCGTCTCGTCGATGCAGCTGGACGATCCCTCCCGCGGCTTCAGCTACCAGGAGGAGGGGCCGCTGGACATGCGCATGGATCCGGGCCAGCCGCTGACGGCGGCGGACCTGGTCAACACCGCCAGCCGCGACCAGCTGGCCCGCTGGTTGGCCGAGTACGGCGAGGAGCGCTGGGCCGGCCGCATCGCGGACTTCATCGTGGAGGCGCGCCGGCGGCGGCCCATCACCACCACCACCGAGCTGGTGGAGATCGTCAAGGCGGCCATCCCGGCCCGCGCCCGGCGGCGGGGCGGCCATCCCGCGCGCCGGACCTTCCAGGCGCTGCGGATCGCCGTCAACGACGAGCTGCGGGGGCTGGAGGGATTCCTGCGCGCGGCGGCCCAGCGGCTCCGGCCGGGGGGGCGGCTGGTGGTCATCGCCTTCCACTCCCTGGAGGACCGGGCGGTGAAGCGGGCCTTTCGCGACCTGGCCGCCGGGGAGGGCTTCCGCCTCCTCACCCGCAAGCCGGTGACGCCCGGGGAGGAGGAGGTCCGCCGCAATCCCCGGTCACGCAGCGCCAAGCTGCGCGCCCTCCAGCGCCTGGCGGCGGGTCCGGCGCCCGCGGGCGGAGAGCCCCGCACCGGCGCCGGGGCGAGGGCGTCGCCCTGCGACGCCACCCGGTGACGCCCGGGGTCCGCCGCCGGTGGGAGCGCCTGCGAACCGGGCGGGGGTGCCGTCCCGGGGCGCCGTCGCCGTCGGCGGGCGCCCGGCGTCTGGACCCGGCCGCCATCGGAGAGGGCTAGGAGTCGCCCGGGTCCGCCGATCCAGGTCACCGCCGGCGGGCACGCACCCGGCGGCCGGCGTCAACCGCGCGGGCGCGGTCGCCCGGCGCCAGGGCCACGACATAGCGGGAAACGGGGGCGAATAGGACTATGGTACGAGCCGGAGGTGCCGCCGTCGCGCCGCGGTGGCGACCCACCGCGGCCCCTGCGGGGCCGGGGGCGGCGGGCCATCCCGATCCGCGACGCCGCCCGGGGGTCGTCCGTCGCCAGCGCATCCGCCGCCGCCTGAGGCTGCGCCCGGAGGCGCGCCTGGTGGCGACGGTGGCTGTGCTCTTCGCCCTGGCGGTACTGGTGATCGCCCGCTGGGCGGCCCTCTACGGGATGAACCGGGCCATCCTCCAGCGCCAGCAGGAGGTGGCGCGCCTGGAGCGGGCCAACCAGCACCTGGCCCTGGAGGTGGCCCAGCGCGACTCCCTGGCGCGCCTCGAGGCCGCTGCCCGGGCCCGCGGCTACGAGGCGCCGGACGCGTTGCGCACGGTGCGCGTCCCGGAGGCAACCCGCGGGCGTGGGACCGCCAGCGGCGGGCAGGCGCCCGGCGGCGGCACCGCCGCCGGGGACGGCCAGGCGGGTGCGGTGCGGGAGGCGGTGGTGGCGCTGGCTCCCGCGGGCGCCGAGGGCGAGCCGGGGGAGCCGGCCGTGGGGTCGGGCGGAACGGCGGGCGGTCCCCTGGTCTGGCTGGGCCGCATCTGGCAGCGGGTCTTCGGCGGCTGACGGGCGGCGCGGGGAGGGGCGCGCCAGAGGGGCGGGGACGGGCGCGCCAAAGGCGCGGGGACGGGCGCGCCAGAGGGGCGGGGACGGGCACGCCAAAGGGCCACGCCAAAGGGCGGCGCATGCGGGCGGGGATCGACCCGCGGGCGGGCACGGGAGGCGGTGACGGATGGGCCGGACGGCGCCAGGCGGTCCGGCCGTTCGTATGCCCGGGATCGGGCTGCGACGGCGGATCCTCGTGGTGTTCCTCGCCTTCTCCCTGGCGCTGGCGGTGCTGGCAGGCCGGCTCGTCACCATCCAGGTGGTGCGCGGCGAGGCGCTCCGCCAGAAGGCGCTGGACATGCGCCTCTGGCAGGTGCCCGTCCAGGCCCGGCGGGGCGACATCGTCGACCGGAACGGGCGGGTCCTGGCCACCAGCACCGACGTGGACACCGTCTACGTCGCCCCGGCGGAGCTGCAGGCGGCCGCCCGCAAGGGGCTGGTGGACATCGAGGAGGCGGCCCGCCAGCTGGCCCGGGTCCTCGACATGGACCCCGAGGACGTCTACCAGCGGCTGACGGTGCCCCACGCCTTCTGGTACGTCAAGCGGCGGGTGACGGACGCCGAGTCCCGGGCGGTGCGCCAGCTGGACATCCCGGGCGTCCACATCACCCAGGAGGCGCGCCGGTTCTACCCGAAGGGCGAGCTGGCCGCCCACGTGCTGGGATTCGCCGGGGTGGACAACCAGGGCCTGGAGGGCATCGAGGCCTACTACGATGCGAAGCTGGCCGGCAAGGACGGCTACATCGCCACCGAGTACGACGCCCTGGGCCGGCCGATCCGGCTGCCGACGGTGCAGGCGCACTACGAGCGCCCCGCGCCCGGGCTGACCCTGCGCCTGACCATCGACGAGACCATCCAGTACATCGCCGAGCGGGAGCTGGAGCGGGCGGTCACCCAGCACGGCGCCAAGGGCGGCGTCATCGTGGTGGTGGATCCGCGCACCGGCGGGATCCTGGCCCTGGCCTCGCGGCCCACCTACGACCCCAATCGCTTCGCCGACTTCCCCCGACGGAACTGGCGCATCAAGCCGGTGGCCGACGCCTTCCCGCCGGGGTCGATCTTCAAGGTCATCACCGGGGCGGCCGCGGTGGACGCGGGCAAGGTGACACCCGACACCATCGTGGACGACCCCGGCTTCCTGTCGGTGGGGGGCCAGACCATCACCAACTGGAACCAGGCGGGGCTCGGGTCGGTGCCCTTCCGCGAGGGCTTCGCCCACTCGTCCAACGTGGTGTTCGGCAAGATGGCCCTGGCCCTGGGCAAGCCGCTCTTTTACCGGTACCTCGAGCGGTTCCACATCGGGCGACTGACGGGCATCGACCTGCCGGGCGAGACCCCCGGCATCGTGCCGCCGATGGAGCAGGCCTCCCCCCTGGACCTGGCGATCATGGGCTTCGGGCAGACGCTGACCGCCACGCCGATCCAGATGGCGGCGGCGGTGGCGGCGGTGGCCAACGACGGCGTCTGGCAGACGCCGCACCTGGCCCAGGCGTGGCTGGACGCCGAGGGCCACGTGGTGGAGGAGGTCCAGCCCGCCGAGCGCCGACAGGTGATCAAGCCGGAGACCGCGCGGATCATCCGCGAGCTGATGCGGGGCGTGGTCGAGCAGGGGACGGGCCGGCGGGCCCAGGTCCCGGGCTACGAGGTGGGCGGCAAGACGGGGACGGCCAACAAGGTGGAGGGCGGCCGGGTCGTCCAGAAGTACATCGGCTCCTTCGCCGGCCTGGTGCCGGTGGACGATCCGCGGCTGGTCATCGTGGTCTCCATCGACGAACCCGCGGGGATCTACTACGGCGGCTACGTGGCGGCCCCCGTCTTCCAGGCGGTGGCCCGCGACGCGCTGCGCTACCTGGGGGTCCCGCCGACCCGGGAGGAGCGGGCCGAATCCCGGCGCCTGCGGACGGTGCCCAACCTGATGAACCTGACGCGGGACGAGGCACGGGACCGGGCCCAGGCGGCCGGGTTCCAGGTGGCCTTCGAGGGCGGCGGCCCGCGGGTGGTGGGGCAGTTCCCCGCTGCCGGCGCGCAGCTGGAGGAGGGGAGCACGATCATCCTCTACACCGAGACGGCGGCGCGCCAGGACGACGAGGGACGGGTCACCGTCCCCGACCTGCGGGGGCTCACCTACGAGCAGGCCGCCCAGCGGCTGGCCGCGGCCGGGCTGCAGATGCAGGTGCGCGGCGATCGGGCCGGTGTGGTCGCCCGCCAGGACCCGCCTGCCGGACGGCGGGTGCCCATCGGCTCCACGGTGACCGTGACCCTGCAGGAGCCGGCGCGCCGGTGACAGACCCCGTCCTGCGCCCCAGGCCGGCGTCCGGAAGCCGATGCGGTCCGGCATCCGGGCCTCCCGCCCGGCCACGGCGGGGCGTGACGCCGCGGCCGCGCCGCGGCAAGGGGTGTCCCGGGGCCGCCGCAAGGGGTGTCACGGGCCAAGTCAGTTGCTATACTTCGATGCGGCGCCGGCGGCGGGCCGGTTCGTCCGTCGGGGGACCGCCGGCGCCCGGACCCTGGATGGCAAGGAGCTAGGCCGATGGTGAATCTCAAGGATCTCGTCGCCGTCCTCCCCGAGAAGACCGTCACGGGCCCCACGGACCGACCCATCCGCGGCATCGCCTACGATTCGCGCCGGGTGGAACCGGGGTTCCTCTTCGTGGCCATCCGCGGCCTCCGTTACGACGGCCACTCCTTCATCCCCGAGGCGGTGGCCCGCGGGGCGGCGGCGGTGGTGGGGGAGCGGGCGCCGGCGGAGCACGGGGTCCCCTACGTGCAGGTGCCCTCCAGCCGGCTGGCCCTGGGGTTGCTGGCGGCGGCCTTCTACGGCCATCCCAGCGCGCGGCTGGTGCTGGTCGGGGTGACGGGTACCAACGGCAAGACCACCACCACGCACCTGGTGCGCTGGGTGCTGGAGGCCGCCGGCCATCCCACCGGCCTCATCGGCACCGTCCACAACATCATCGGCGGGCGCTCCCTCCCGGTGGAGCGCACCACGCCGGAGGCCGCCGACCTGCAGCGGCTGCTGGCCCAGATGCGGGACGCCGGCCTGACCCACGTGGTGATGGAGGTCTCGTCCCACGCCCTGGCGCTGCACCGCGTCGCCGGGTGCGCCTTCGACGTGGGCGTCTTCACCAACCTGACCCAGGACCACCTGGACTTCCACGCCTCGATGGAGGACTACGCCGCCGCCAAGGCGCGGCTCTTCGCGCGGCTGGGGCGCAACGAGATCCCGGGCACCGACAAGCTCGGACCCAAGGCGGCGGTGATCAACGCCGACGATCCGTGGGGGCCCTTCATGGCGGCCCGCAGCAGCGCGCCGGTGATCACCTACGGCATCCGCCAGCCGGCGGACCTCTCCGCCCGCGACGTCCAGGTGGAGCCGGGCGGTGTCCGCTTCGTCCTGGTCACCCGGGCGGGGGAGGTGCCGGTCCGGCTGCGGTTGACGGGCCGGTTCAACGTCTACAACGCCCTGGCGGCGGCCGGCGCGGGCCTGGCCCTGGGCATCGACCCCGCCACCATCGCGCGGGGCCTCGAGAGCCTGCCCGCGGTGCCGGGGCGGCTGGAGCGCATCGACCGCGGCCAGCCCTTCGCGGTCCTGGTGGACTACGCCCACACCCCCGATGGGCTGGAGAACGTGCTCACCACCGTCCGCGAGCTAGCGGGGCGGGGCCGGGTGATCTGCGTCTTCGGCTGCGGCGGCGACCGGGACAGGGGCAAGCGCCCCCAGATGGGGGCCATCGCCGCCCGCCTAGCGGACTACACCGTCCTGACCTCGGACAACCCGCGCAGCGAGGACCCGGAGGCGATCCTCGACGACATCGAGGCGGGCGTCCGTCAGGTGGCGGGCGCCGCCTACGAGCGCGTGACGGAGCGGGCCGCCGCCATCCGGCGCGCCCTGGAGCTGGCCCGGCCGGGCGACGTGGTGGTCATCGCCGGCAAGGGCCACGAGGACTACCAGATCTTCGCGGACCGGACCATCCCCTTCGATGACCGGCAGGTGGCGGCGGCGGCCCTGGAGGCCATGGGCTATCGCGGGGGCGGCGACCGGTCCGCGGGGGCGGGCCGCGGGTCCGGCACCCCCGGCGGCGACGGCGGGGGGACGCCGACCGGCGGCTCGGCCGGGGGCGGTCTCCGGTGACGGCAGGGGGGTGAGGGCGTGCGCCTGAGCATGGCGGAGGTGGCGGCCGCCACGGGCGGGCGCCTGGTGGCGGGCGACCCCTCCGTGGCGGTGACCGGCGGCACCGTGGACAGCCGCCGGGTGCGGCCCGGCGACCTGTTCTTCGCCTTGCCCGGCCAGCGGGTGGACGGCCACCGGTTCGTCGGGCAGGCCCTGGCGGCCGGGGCGCGCGGCGCCGTGATCGCCCGCCCCCTGGGCCAGGTCCTGCCCGGGGGGTGCCGGCGGGGACCGCCGTGGTGGAGGTCGCGGATACCCGCCAGGCCCTGGCGGACCTGGCCCGCTGGGTTCGGCGGCGGCGTCCGGACCTGCGGGTGGTGGGGATCACGGGCAGCGTGGGCAAGACCACCACCAAGGAGATGGCCGCGGCGGTCCTGGGCCAGCGCTTCCAGGTGCTCAAGACGGCCGGCAACTACAACACCGACATCGGCCTGCCCCTCACCCTGCTCGATCTGGAGGACCACCACCAGGTGGCCGTGCTGGAGATGGCCATGCGTGGGCTCGGCGAGATCGCCCGCTTGGCGGCCATCGCCGCGCCCGAGGTGGGCGTGGTGACGGTGGTGGCGGAATCGCACCTCGAGCTCCTCGGCAGCCTGGAACGGATCGCCCAGGCCAAGGGCGAGCTGGTGGAGGCCCTGCCCGCCCATGGCGTCGCGGTGCTCAATGCCGACGATCCCCGGGTGCGGGCCATAGCGTCCCGCACCCGCGCCCGGGTGCTCACCTTCGGCCAGGGCGATGCCGACGTCCGCGCCGTCGCCGTCGAGCATCGGGGAGCGGCGGGGAGTCGCTTCCGCCTGGCGATCCGCGGCGGCGACGGGGCGCCGGTGGAGCTGGCGGTGCCGGGCCCGGCCGGCGTCACCTGCGCCCTCGCCGCGGCGGCCGTCGGCGTCGCCCTGGGGCTCGATGCGGCCACCATCGCCGCGGGCCTCGCCCAGGCACGACCCGCGGCGATGCGCAACGAGATCCGCCAGGTCGGGTCGTGGACCCTCTTCATCGATTGCTACAATGCGTCGCCCACCTCGACCCGGGCGGCGCTCGAGGCGTTGCGGCAGATCGCGGGCCAGCGCCGGGCCGTGGCGATCCTGGGGGACATGTACGAGCTGGGGGAGTGGGCCGAAGAGGGCCACCGGCAGACGGGCGCGGTGGCGGCGCGCACCGTCGACGTGCTCCTGGCGGTGGGACGGTGGGCGCCCCAGCTGGTGGAGGGATGGCGGCGGGCCGGGGGGGACCGCGGCGCGGCGGCGGCGTACGCCGACAAGGCCGCCCTGGTGGCCGCCCTGGAGGGGTGGCTGCGACCCGGCGATGCCATCCTGATCAAGGGCTCGCGGGGCATGGCGATGGAACAGGTCGTCGAGGCCCTGCTGGCGCGGGCGGACGCGGCCGGTTCGTCCCCGGCCGAACGGTGAACGGCCCCCCAGAGGTGCGCGGGACCGGGGCGCGGACGGCCCGTGCCGGATCCCGCCGGGGCGGCCGGTCCCGGGGGTCGGGGGCCGCTGCGTTGCGGTCGTGGGGGATGGACGGTCCCGGGCGGCGTCCCGACGAGAAGGGTGAACGGGAAAGCTTGGCGCGGAAAGGAACGGGCGCTGCATGACCATCGACCTCTGGCCCGTCCCGGCGCTGGCCCGCCTGGGACTGGCGGCGGTGCTGGCGGCGGGACTCAGCCTGGTCCTGGGGCCCGTGATCATCCCCTGGCTCAGCCGACTGCGGTTCGGCCAGACCGTGCGCGAGCAGGGCCCGGCCCGGCACCGGGTCAAGCAGGGCACCCCGACCATGGGCGGGGTGATCTTCCTGCTGCCGACCCTGTTGGTGACCGCCTGGCTGGCTCCGCCGACACCGGCGACGGCGCTGGTGCTGGGCGTGACCGTCGCCTTCGGCGTCGTCGGCGGGGTGGACGACTACCTCAAGGTCGCCCTGCGTCGCTCCCTGGGCTTGCGGGCGCGGGCCAAGCTGGCCTGGCAGACCGTGGCGGCCGCCCTGCTGGTGTACCTGGCCCAGGCGTGGCTGGGCCGGGGCACCGCCGTCTGGATCCCCTTCGGGGGCGGGTGGTGGGACCTGGGGGTGTGGTACTACCCCCTGGCGGTGCTGGCGGTGGTGGCCAGCGCCAACGCCGTCAACATGACCGACGGCCTCGACGGCCTGGCGGCGGGTTCCACCTTGATCGCCCTCTCCGTCTTCTTCTACGCGGCCGCCCGCTCCGGCCGGTATGACCTGGCGATCTTCATCGTATCCTTGGGCGCGGCCCTGGCCGGGTTCCTCTGGTTCAACCTGCACCCGGCGCGGGTGTTCATGGGCGATACCGGGTCCCTGGCCCTGGGCGCCGCCCTGGGCGGCCTGGCCGTCCTGACCGGGACCGAGCTGGTCCTGCCGGTGGCGGGGATGCTGTTCGTGCTGGAGACGCTGTCGGTGATCGTCCAGGTGTTGAGCTTCCGGCTGACCGGGCGGCGGGTGTTGCGCATGAGCCCGCTCCACCATCACTTCGAGCTGGGCGGCTGGAGCGAGGCCCAGGTGGTCTACCGGTTCTGGGCGGCCGGCCTGGGTTTCGCCCTGGCGGGTTTGCTGGCCCTGGGAGGGTTTCCGGGATGACCACGGCCGGCGTGCCGGGTCCCCATCGCCGGCGGGGCCCGTGGCGGCCCGCGCCCCCGCACGGGGCGGGCGCCGCGGCGCCGGACGCGCCGCGCCCCTTCGGCCGGTCCCGGGAGATGGATCGCACGATCTTCGCCGTGACCGTGATCCTGCTGGCGTTGGGGATCGCCATGGTCTTCAGCGCCAGCTTCGCCAAGGCGATGGACGACGCCGGCGATCCCTTCTACTTCCTGAAGCGGCAGCTGCTCTGGGCCCTGGTGGGCGTGCCGGTGATGTGGCTCTTCTCCCACATCGAGTACCCCCATTGGCGCCAGATGGCGCGACCGGCGCTCTACTCCACGCTGGTGCTGCTGGTGGCGGTGCTGCTGATCGGCGCCGCGCGGGGGGGCGCCGAGCGCTGGATCGACTTCGGCTTCTTCAGCTTCCAGCCGTCGGAGTGGGCCAAGTTCGCGCTGTGCATCTTCTTCGCCGATCACTTCACCCGCGTCGGGCCCCAGGTGCGGGACTTCCGCCGTGGTCTGGGACCGTGGCTGCTGGTGGTGGCCACGGTCTCCGGCCTGATCATGCTCCAGCCCGACCTGGGCACCACGGTGGCCATCGGCGGCATGGCGGTGCTGATGGCCTTCCTGGCCGGGGCGCGCATCCAGCACCTCCTGGCCCTGGGGGCCCTGGCGGTGCCGGCGCTGATCGTCGCCATCACGCAGTCCGAGTACCGCTGGAGGCGCATCACCGCCTTCCTCGACCCGTGGGCCGACCCCCAGGGCACGGGGTACCACCTGATCCAGGGGCTGCTGGCCCTGGGCTCGGGCGGGTGGTTCGGCCTGGGCTTCGGCCTCAGCCGCCAGAAGATCTGGTACCTGCCGGAGCAGCACACGGACTTCATCTTCGCCGTGCTGGGGGAGGAACTCGGCCTGCTGGGGACGCTGACCGTCCTGGCGCTCTACGCGGTGCTGATCTGGCGCGGCTTCCGCACGGCGGCCACGGCACCGGACACCTTCGGGGCGTTGCTGGCGGCGGGGATCACGTCGATCATCGCCATCCAGGTGGTGGTCAACGTCGGGGTGGTGACGGCGACGCTGCCCATCACCGGCATCACCCTGCCCCTCTTGAGCTACGGCGGCTCGTCGCTGGTGGTGACACTGGCGGCCATCGGGATCCTGATCAACGTGTCCCGGCACTGCCCCCAGTAGGCAAACGGGGCCGGGGCGGTCGTCGACGGGGGGAGGCAGGCGTGCGCGTCCTCTTGACCGGGGGAGGAACCGGCGGTCACATCTACCCGGCCCTGGCCATCGCCGCCGAGCTCAGACGTCGGGTGCCGGGGTGCGAACTGCTCTACGTGGGGACCCGGGAGGGCCTGGAGAGCCGCATCGTGCCGCGGGCCGGGCTGTCCTTCGCCACCGTCAGCGCCCGGGGGCTGATGCGCAAGGCGCCGCGGGAGATGCTGGCCGGCCTCGTCGCCCTGATGCGCGGCCTGTGGCAGGCGGATCGCATCCTGGCCCGCTTCCGGCCCCACGTGGTGGTGGGGACCGGCGGCTACGTGGCCGCGCCGGTGGCCCTGGCGGCGGTGCGCCGCGGCATCCCCCTGGTCATCCAGGAGCAGAACGCCGTCCCCGGTGCGACGAACCGGCTGCTGGCGCGCTGGGCGCGGGCGGTCTGCGTGCCCTTCGCGGAGGCGGGCCGGTTCTTCCCACCGGGGACGCCGGTGGTGGTCACGGGCAATCCCGTGCGCCCCGAGATCCTGACGGTGCGCAGGGACGAGGCCCGGGCGCGGCTGGGCATCGGCGCCACGGAGCCGGTGGTGTTGGTGACGGGGGGCAGCCGCGGGGCGGAGCGGATCAACCGGGCGGCCCTGGAGCTGGCGGTGGCCATGGCCGGCTGGCCCGAGGGCGTGTTGCTCTGGGCCTCCGGCGAGCGCTATCACGGGGAGCTGCGGATGCGGCTGGAGCGCCGGCTGGCGGCCGCCGGCAGCCAGCCGGCGCGGCGGGTGCGGCTGTTCCCCTACATCGACGACATGCCGACCGCCTACGCGGCGGCGGACCTGTACGTCGGTCGCGCGGGGGCCACCACCCTGGCGGAGATCACCGCCCGGGGGCTGCCGGCGATCCTGGTCCCGTCGCCCCACGTAGCCCACCACGAGCAGGACGAGAACGCCCGGGTGCTGGCGCGGGCCGGCGCGGCGGTGGTGATCCCCGACGGCGAGCTGACCGGCGCCCGGCTGGTGGCGCTGGTGCGGGAGCTGTTGGCGGATCCGGCGCGGCTTGCGGCCATGGCCCGGGCGAGCCGCCAGCTGGGGCGCCCCGACGCCACCGGCGCCATCGTCGACCGGATCCTGGACGCCGTCGGGGCGCCGGTGTCGGTCCAGGGGGGGCTAGGGGCGGCCGGGGCCGGGGCGGGCGAGCCGCCGGCCGGGACAGGGCACCGGGTCCGGCCCGTCTGCGAGCCAACGGGGCCCGCCCCTTCGGCCCAAGGGGCCGCCGGGGTCAAGGCGGCCGCGAAGGCGGCCGCGGGCCGGGCCGCCGGGCCGGGTCGGGCGGCGGCACGGGAAGGGCCTGCACAGGAGTCGATGGCGGTGGACCGGGAGACCATGGCGCGCGAGCTGCAGTCACGGGTCAAGGGACCGGTGCGGATCGGCGAGCCCCTGGCGCGCTACACCACCTTCCGCATCGGTGGGCCCGCCGACGTGCTGGTGGAACCGGTCGACGAGGAAGACCTGGCCCGCGCCCTGGCCTGGGCCCGGGACCACGGCGTGCCCGTCACCCTGCTGGGCGGCGGGAGCAACGTGCTCGTCCCCGACGAGGGCCTGCGGGGGCTGGTGGTCCGGGTCGGGCTCGACGGCATCCGTTGGGAGGATCCCGACCCGCAGGGACGATGCGGGGTGGTGGTGGGGGCGGGGACCGTGCTGGCCCGTCTGGTCCACGAGGCGGCCCGCCGCGGGTACCAGGGCCTGGAGCCGTGCGCCGGGATTCCCGGGACGGTGGGCGGCGCCCTGGTGATGAACGCCGGGACCCGCGACGGCACCATCGGCCAGGTGGTGGACTGGGTCCGGGTGGTGGAGCCCGGCGGGCGGCTGGCCGTCTGGCCCCGGGAACGGTGCGGGTTCACCTATCGTTCGAGCCGGATGCAGGTCGAGGGCGTGCCCGTGGTCGCCGCCCGGCTCGTGCTGGCACCCGGCGACCGGCAGGCCATCGCGGCGGCCATCCGCCGGTACACGGCGTACCGCCAGCGCACCCAGCCGCTGCGCTACCCCAATTGCGGGAGCGTGTTCAAGAACCCGCCCGGGGACGCCTCGGGCCGGCTGATCGAGGCGTGCGGGCTGAAGGGGCTGCGCCATGGACGGGCGCAGATCAGCGACCAGCACGCGAACTTCATCATCAACCTGGGCGGGGCGACCGCCGAGGACGTGCTGGCGCTGATGACCACCGCCTGGCGGTGCGTCCGCGACCGCTTCGGGGTGGTCCTGGAGCCGGAGGTCCGCCTGCTGGGCTCCCTCGCCCGGCGCTGGCCGCCGGACCCGGTGGCCCCGGCCGGTTCGTCCGACCCGAACCAGGCCTGATCCGGCGGGGCGCTCGGCCGCCCTGCGGGCGCGCCGCGCGGGTTGCCTCAAGGGGCCACGGCGCTCGCCCCCGCAACGGACCATCGCGAGAGGCCGGCCCGGGATGGGGGGCGCCGGCCCCCGGGGGCGGGCCGGTGACCCCGGCTGGCTCCGAAGCGCCGCGGCGGGCCGCCTCCGGTCCGGGTGCGTCGACGTCCGCCGTCCGGGGCGCGGGGTGGGAGGGAGGAGCGTGGTTCCCGAGGGGACGAGCCGTTGGGCCCTGGAGGTGCGCCGGCGCCGGCTGCGGGCGCGGCGCCTGGTCGCGGGGGCGGGCGTGGCGGCGCTGCTCCTCGGCCTCTACCTGTTCATGAGCTCACCCTACTTCGTCCTGGACCACCTGCGCATCCGCGGCTACCAACGGCTGGATCCGGCCACCGTGCGGGAACTCGCCGGCATCCCTCCCGGCACGCTGATCTGGCGCGTCGACCCCAATGCCGTGGCTCGACGCCTGGAGGCCCATCCCCGCGTGGCGGGCGCCGTGGTCCGGAGGGAGTGGCCCCGCGGGCTCGTGATCGAGTTGCGGGAGCGGGCGACGGTGGCCGTGCTGGTCGACCGGGACGGCCCGCGGTGGGCGGAGTTGGATGCCCAGGGACGCATCCTCGCGTCGGGCCGGGGCGAGCCGCCGCGCCCGGCCGCGCCGGCGGCCGGGGGCGGCTGGCGGGCCGGCGCGCCGCCGACCGAGGGCGGCGACGGGGCCGGAGCCGGGGATGGCGCCGACGCCGTCCCGGTGCTGGTGTGGGACGCGCCCTCGGCGGGGGACGCCCGGAGCGCCGTGCCGCCGATCGCCTGGGAGCCGGGCCGGTTCGTCCCGGATCCCCTGGCGCGGGCGGCGGCGGTGGCGGCCGCCCTGGAGGCCGCCCGGTTGCCCGAGCCCGTGGTGCGCCTCGTGGCCCGGCCGGGGGGCCTGCTGGAGGTGCAGCTGGTCAGCGGGATCCGCGTCCACTGGGGTCGCTCGGACGTGGCGCCGTCCGCCAAGGTGCGGGCGCTGACCGCCGTGCTCGCCGCCGTGGACCGGGACGCGGCGGCGCGGCCGGCCTACATCGACGTGACGGACCCGGACCGGCCGGTCCTGGGGCCGCCGGCCCGGGAGGGCGGAGGGGGCTGATCCTCATCCGTCCGCCCTCCCGCCCGCCGCCGACCCGCGCCCGCGGAGCCGGCGTCGCCGGCGGGCGGCCCGCTCCGAGGCCGTCGGCCGCGACGGGGCGCGGCGCGTGGCCCTGTCGCCGGGGCGGCCCCACGGATTCGGGGGTTCGGCCCTTGGGTGCGGACGGGCCGCACCGGCGGATGGCCGCAGGACGGGCAGGGAACGCCGTGGGGGCGTGGAACTGTACGTTGAAGTTCCAAGGGATCCGCGGGCTCTGGCTCGTCTGCCGTCAAACCCTCGTCCCGGTATCGCGAACCCCGCGGACACCGGGCGATCCGGGAGGGTGCCGGGGTCTCCGGCACCGGGGAGGTTTTGGACCGTGCTCGAGTTCGACATGGAGAACCAACCCTTTGCCGTGATCAAGGTGGTCGGGGTGGGCGGCGGCGGGAACAACGCCGTCAACCGCATGATCGAGGCGGGGCTGCGGGGCGTGGAATTCCTGGCGGTGAACACCGACGCCCAGGCGCTGTCCACCTCGCTGGCGTCGGAGAAGATCCAGATCGGCCGGGAGGTGACCCGCGGCCTGGGGGCGGGCGCCGACCCGGAGATCGGCAAGAAGGCGGCGGAGGAGAGCCGCGAGGAGATCAAGGAGCGCCTCAAGGGCGCGGACATGGTCTTCATCACCGCCGGCATGGGCGGCGGCACCGGGACCGGTGCCTCGCCGGTCATCGCCGAGATCGCCACCGAGGTCGGGGCGCTCACGGTGGGGGTGGTGACCCGGCCCTTCTCCTTCGAGGGGCGCAAGCGGGCGGCCCAGGCGGAGATGGGCATCAACAACCTCAAGGCCAAGGTGGACACCCTGATCACCATCCCCAACGACCGCCTGCTGCAGGTGGTGGACAAGAAGACCTCGATCCTCCAGGCCTTCCGGGTGGCGGACGACGTGCTCCGGCAGGGCGTCCAGGGGATCTCCGACCTGATCGCGGTGCCGGGGCTGATCAACCTGGACTTCGCCGACGTGCGCACCATCATGATGAACACCGGCTCCGCCCTGATGGGCATCGGCGTCGGGCGGGGCGAGACCCGCGCCGTGGACGCCGCCCGCGCGGCCATCTCGAGCCCACTGCTGGAGGCCTCCATCGAAGGGGCCAAGGGGGTGCTGCTCAGCATCACCGGCGGCACCGACCTGGGCCTGTACGAGGTCAACGAGGCGGCGGAGATCATCGCCCAGGCGGCCGATCCCGACGCCAACATCATCTTCGGGGCGGTGATCGACGAGTCGCTGGAGGACGAGATCCGCGTGACGGTGATCGCCACGGGCTTCGATCCGAAGCCCGCGGCGCCGCCCGCCGAGCTGGACGACCTGCCCATCAAGCCGTTCACCGGGGACGACCTGGACATCCCCCACTTCCTGCGCCGACGGCCGCGCTCGGCGCGCTAGGCCGGGCGGGCCGGGCGCGGCGGCGTCCTGCGCGGGCCCCGCGGCCCGCGCAGGACGCCGCCGCGACAGCCCTCCACCCTTCCCGCAGGCACGGGTCGACATGTTTCCCCCAGCGCGGGCCGTATAATCAGACCGCCGGCGGCCGGGCCGCCGGCGGTCGTCGCGTGGTTCTACCATCCCGGCGACGGGCATAGGCATGGGATCGTGGCGATGGCGCAGCGGGGGCGACGCCCGTGCCGTACGTCTACCTGGACCTCTTCGTCCTGGTCAATGCGGTCGTCGACTACGCCCTCCTGGCCGCCACGGCCCAGGCGACCCAGGCGCGCACCAGCCGGGGGCGCCTGCTCCTGGCCACGGCCTGGGGGACCGCCTTCGCCTGCCTCGTCGCCCTGGCCCCCGACGGACCCTGGAGCCGCCTGCCGGGCATCGTGCTCGCCTCGACCGCCATGCTGCTGCTGGCCTTCTGGCCGGTGGCGCCCCGGCGGTTGCTGGCCCTGGCCGCGTGGTTCTACGGGCTGGCCTGCTTCGTCGCGGGCGGTGCGCTGGCGGTCCTCTCGCTGGTGGCCGGCCGCGGCCTGCCCGCCGGTGCCCCCGTCGTCGCCCTGGTGCCCGCGGTCGGGGCGGCCGTGGCTGCGGGCCGGTTCTTCTTCCAGGCGTGGCGCCGTCGCTCGCTGCCGGGACCGCTGTACGTCACCTTGCGGGTGGCCTGCGAGGGGCGGGCGGTGGACCTGCCCGCCCTGGTGGATACCGGCAACCAGCTGCGGGATCCCCTGACGGGCCTGGCGGTGGTCGTGGTGGAGGAACAGGCCGTGGCCCCGCTCCTCCCGCCGGCCCTGCGCCAGGCCGTGGCCGCCGACGACGACATCGCCGCCTGGGCGCGCGCGGCCGTGGCCGCCGGCTGGGCCGAGCGCCTGCGCATCGTCCCCTTCGCCTCCATCGGCCGGGAGCGGGGGTTCCTGGCCGGGTTCCGCCCCGACGCCCTCTGGGTGCGGTGGCCGGAGCCGGTGGGCGGCAGGGGGCCCGAGGAGGGCGGCCGGCCAGCAGCCGGCGCGAGGCCTCGGTTGGCGGAGCCCCCGGGGCCGCGGGCGGGGCGCGGGGGTGCCGCGGATCGGGGAGGGCACCGCGCGCCGCCGGGTTCGTCCGGGTCGACGGCCGGGGCCGAGACCGGGGAGGTGGCGCTTCCTTCCACGGAGGTGGCCGCCGCGGTCAGCGAGCCGGACCCCGGCCGCGAAGGCGATCCCGGTGTGCTCGACGCGGCGCGGCCCGGCGGTGCGGGGACGGATGCCGCGGCGCCACCTGCGCCCGCGGAATCCGGCCAGGGTCGGGCTGGCGCGGACGCCACCGGGGTGCCGGGCGCGCCGGCGGCATCGACGACGGCGGCGCGTTGCGGGGCGAGCCGGGAGCCGAGCCCGGTCCCGGACCCCGGCCGGTCCGCGGCCGGGGTCCGGCCCGGGGGGCGCTGGCGGGCCCTGGGCCCCGCGGTGGTGGCGGTCTTCCCCGGCCGCTTCACCGGGGATCAGCACTACGTGGCCCTTCTACCCACCGCGCTCTTGGAGGCGCCCGACGCCGCGGGTCCCGCGTCGTCACGGGTGTCCTAGACCTGTCGGGAGGGGAGGCGCTGCAGACGATGCGGCATCACTGGCTCCGGTTGAAGTGGTCCGTGCGGCTGGCCATCCTGCGGTGGTTGCTGCGCTCGGGCGTGGCGCGGCTGCCCGTGCACTACCTCGGGGGCAGCCAGGCCCTGCCCCCGCCGCTCACGGCCGACGAGGAGGAGCTGCTGCTGGACCGCCTGGACGACGACGACCCCGCCGCCCGTCACACCCTGATCGAGCGCAACCTGCGCCTGGTGGTCTACATCGCGCGCAAGTTCGACAACACCGGCATCCCCCTCGAGGACCTGGTCTCCATCGGGACCATCGGTCTGATCAAGGCCGTGAACACCTTCGATCCGTCCAAGCGGATCAAGCTGGCCACGTACGCCTCCAAGTGCATCGAGAACGAGATCCTCATGCACCTGCGGCGCACCAGCCGCACGCGGTACGAGGTCTCCCTGGACGAGCCGCTCAACGTGGACTGGGAGGGCAACGAGCTCTTGCTCTCGGACGTGATCCCGGCCACGGACGGCGACGTGATCTATCGCGACCTGGAGGCCAAGGTGGACCGCCAGCTGCTCTACCGGGCCCTGGCGCGGCTCAGCCCGCGGGAGCGGCTGATCATGGAGCTGCGATTCGGCCTGGTGGACGGCATCGAGCGCACCCAGAAGCAGGTGGCCGACCACCTGGGCATCTCGCAATCGTACATCTCGCGCCTGGAGAAGCGCATCATCAACCGCTTGCGCCGGGAGATCCGGAAGATGGAGTAGCTGGCGGAGGCGAGGGCCCGCCATCCGGGGGGATCCTGTTCATATCAAATCGGTGACGGCGGTCACAGGCGGCCCGTCGCGGCCGGTGCATCCTGGAACCGGGAGGTGGTCCCGATGCCAGGGACACCGGCGGTCACGGTGGCGCTGTCCGGGCGGGAGATGGCCCTCTTGCGGAACGTTGCCGACTTCGCCGGCTTCGGCTGCGACATCCACGCCGTCGAGGTCGAACCGGCGGTCGACCCGCAGGAGCTGGAGGAACTGGTCGACGTCCTGGACGCCGCCATGGAGGCCGCAGAGGCTCCAGCCCTGACGCGGCGGCAGCTGGAGGTGGCCTTCGGGCTCCTGGACTACCAGCAGTGGCAGTGCCCCCTGGCCACCTGGTGTGAGGTGGACGATGCGACCCAGGATGAGCTGGACGCCTTGCGGGAGAAGATCCAGGAAGCGATCAGCTGAATCTCAACATGGGTTTGTAAAGGGCCCCGCAGGTTTGCACAGAGCCCCGCAGCCTACGCTGCGGGGCTCTTCGTGTCAATTCGATGAAGGTTGATCGATTGAGACCTCTCAATGATAGGACTCGATGTTGATCGTCCTCCCCAAAGCATGCCGTCATCACGGCGCTCTCCAATGCATGCCCCGCAACGCGCCGGGGAAAGTTATGACGAATGATGCCGGCGTCGCCGGTGCATAACCCCTCCCAGCGCCGCGCATACTCCCCGTTGCAGGACGAGCTCGGCTGCGCGCACATGGCCTGCCGCCGATGGCCACGGGCCGGCGGGCGGGAGGGAGCCACGTTCCCATGAGCCGCATGATCAACAAGGTTGAGATCTGTGGGGTGAATACCGCCGAACTCCCGGTGCTGACGAACGAACAGATGCGGACGCTGTTTCAGCGCATGCGCCAGGGCGATCAGGAGGCGCGGCAGCAACTGGTCCAGGGCAACCTGCGCCTCGTCCTCAGTGTCATTCAACGCTTCAATCATCGCGGCGAACCCGTTGACGACCTGTTTCAAGTGGGATGCATCGGCTTGATGAAGGCCATCGACAATTTCGATCTCGACCAGAACGTGCGCTTCTCCACCTATGCGGTGCCCATGATCATCGGCGAGATCCGCCGCTACCTGCGGGACAACACCCCGATCCGCGTCAGCCGCTCCCTGCGGGACGTGGCGTACAAGGCGCTCCAGGTGCGGGATCAGCTGACCCACCGGCACGGTCGGGAGCCGACCCTGGAGGAGATCGCCCGGGAGCTCGGGCTCCCGCGGGAGGAGGTCGTCCACGCCCTGGACGCCATCCAGGATCCCGTCTCCCTGTTCGAGCCGATCTACCAGGACGGCGGCGACCCCATCTACGTGGTCGACCAGGTCAGCGACGACAAGCAGCGCGACGAGCAGTGGCTGGAGAGCATCGCGGTTCGCGAGGCCATGTCCCGCCTGGACGAGCGCGAGCAGTTGATCATCACCAAGCGCTTCTACCAGGGCAAGACCCAGATGGAGGTCGCCAACGAGATCGGCATCTCCCAGGCGCAGGTCTCGCGACTGGAGAAGGCCGCCCTCCAGCGCATGCGCAAGTACATGTGAAAGGGCGAGAGGCATGGACGCGCGAGCTCCACGGAAAGCCCCACGAATCCCGCGCCGCGACCCGCGGGCGGGGATCGGCCCGGTCGCGACCGGCGCGGCGGCGAACGGGGACGGGGTGCACCACGGCCAGCCGGCGGCCGCGCGCCGCCCCCTGACGGCCGGCCGGACCGGTGCGCGCCCGCAGCCGGGGGTGGGCCGCTGGCTCCGGGTCGCAGGGTGGCTGGCCCTCGCCCTCTTCGTTGCGGTCACCCTGGGCCCGCGGGCGGCCGGTCACACACCGGCGGTGGAACCGGCCGCGTCGCCGCCGGTACCGCCCATCGTCCGGCTCCACGTCGTCGCCCACAGCGATGCCGCCCGGGACCAGGCGGTCAAGCTCCAGGTGCGCGACGCCCTCCTTCCGCTGGTGACCGCGGCCGCCGCCGGGGTGCGCACGCCGGAAGAGGTCCTCCAGCGGGTGGCCGCGATGGCCCCCCAGCTGGAGGGCCGCGCCGAGGCGGTGGTCCGCCAGGCCGGCTTGTCGTATGGCGCGCGGGTCGAGATCGGATCCTTCGCCTTCGACCGCCGCGAACTGGGCGGTTTCGTCTACCCGGCCGGCACCTATCCCGCCGTCCGGGTGGTGCTGGGCAGCGGACGGGGTCACAACTTCTGGTGCGTCTTGTTCCCCGGGCTGTGCCGGGTGGGGGACGGCGGTCCCGCCGGCGCCGGCGCGGACCCGGCGACGGCCGTCGAGCCGCTGGGGGCCGTCGCCGCCGGCGCTTCGGGGACGTCCGCCAGGCTCGCCACCCCGGTCCCGGGAAGCGGGGGCGAAGCCGCCAGCGCGACCCCCCAGGCCCTGGCCGGCGGGGCCTACGCCGCGCCCGACGGGACCGCGGCGGGCACGGCCGACACCGCCGCGGTCGACCCCGCGGGGGCGGGGAGGCCGCCGGAGACCCGCTGGTTCCTCCTGGAGTGGTGGCGGGGCAGCGTCGGCAGCTGGTGGGCGTCGCTGGCCGCCTGGCAGCGCGCGGCGGCCCGCTAGTCCCCAGGTGCCGCGGCCCCCGGCGGAAGGTCCTGTTCCCTGCGTGCCGCCCGGGCGGAAGGTCCTGTGACCTGCGCGCCGCAGGTTCCGCAGCCTACGGCCCCCGATCTCGCGACCTGCGAGCGCGACCCGCGAGATCCCCGGTCCCGCGGCCTGCGAACCCCGTGGCCCCCCGGGACCTGCGAGCCCCCGTCCCCGCAGCCTGCGAACCCCCTGGCGCCGCGGGCCGCGAGCCCCGCGGCTCTGCGGGGCTCGCCCCATGGTCCCGCGGGGCGACCCCGGGGCACCGCCCCCTGCCATCCTGGGGGCCCGTGCCCGACCCCTGCGGGGCCCCCGTCCCGGGCCCCGCATATCCTGAAGCGGACGCCGCCATGGGCTGCGGAGGTGAACGGCCGTGCTCAAGACCTCCGACCTGCGCACCCGCGACGTGATCAACATCGTGGACGGGCGCCGGCTGGGCTGGGTGGGGGACGTGGAGATCGACCTCCAGACCGGGCGCATCCAGGCCATCATCGTGCCCGGGCCGGCCCGGTGGTTCGGCCTCTTCGGCCGCGACCGCGACTACGTGATCCCGTGGGAGCAGATCGTCCGCTTCGGTCAGGACGTGATCCTGGTCAACGTGCCGGGGTTCGTCGACATGGAAGGAGCCGCGGTCGCGGGAAGCGAAGGGGTGGAGGCAAAGACGGGATAGGCGCCGTCCTCCCGTGGCCCGGGCCGGGGGACCTGCGGGCCCCGCGGGCTGCGAGGGGTCGGCCCCAGGGGAGGGAGGCCGGTGACCGCCGCGCTCCCACGGGACGCCTCCCCGCCCATGCGCCGGGAGTCGGTGGCGGGTTTGGAGTGGCTGGTTCTTCCCCAGGCCCCGCCGTGGCTCTTCCTGGCCTTCACCACCCGCCGGGGCGGCGTGAGCGAGGGACCCTGGGCGGAGCTCAACCTGGGTCGGTCCACCGGGGACGAACCGGCCCGGGTGGAGGCCAACCGCCAGCGCGTGCTGGAGGCGGCCGGTCCCGGCTGGCGGTGGGTGGCCATGCCGCGCATGGTCCACGGCGCCGACGTGAGCGTGGTCCGCGCCGAGGCGCCGTGGCCCCCGGGGGAGGCGCCCGCGGCCGACGCGCTGGTGACCACGGACCCCGGCGTCCTGCTGTGGGCCACCTTTGCCGACTGCGTCCCCGTCTTCCTGTGGGGCGAGGCGGAGCCCTCCCCCGCGACGGCCGGTGTCGCCCCGCGGGATGGGGCCGGGGCGGCACCCGGACCGCGTCGCGGGGTGGCCCTGGCCCATGCCGGCTGGCGCGGCACCCTGGCCGGGGTGGCGCCGGCGGCGGCCCGCACCCTGGCGAGGGCCATGGGCGTGGGCACTCACCGTCTCAACGCCCTGATCGGTCCCTCCATCGGCCCCTGCTGCTTCGAGGTGGACGAACCCGTCCTCCAGCGGCTCGCGCGCCGGCTGCCGTGGGCGGAGGAGGTCCTCGCGCCGTCGCCCCGGGGCGCCGGCTACCGGCACTGGGACCTCTGGGAGACGAACCGGCGACTGCTGGTGGAGGCGGGCCTCGACCCCCGACGCATCGCCGTCGCGGCGCTGTGCACGGCCTGCGACACCGCGTCCTTCTTCTCCCACCGGGCCAGCGGCGGTCGAACGGGCCGCATGGCCGGCCTGATCGGCATCCGGCCGGGTATCCGGCCGGGTGGCTGATTCCCGTCGGGCGCCGCAGGCAGCCGTCCCCACCGGTCGCGGCCGCCCGGCGCGGCGGGGCCGGCCCCGCCGCGCCGGGCGGGCGTCGGCCCCCTCCCGGCCGGCGCGACGGCGCTCGGGCGCAGCTCGACGCCCGGCGATCCGCACGACCTGCACGACCCGCCGATCCGCAAGACCTGGACGATCCGCACGACCCGCGAAGCTTCCTCCTGACGCCTGCGACGGCCCCGGCGGCGCTCTCCCGGAGGTGTGCCCGCGGGGTGGGAGCGGGAGGGCCGTCCCGACGTACGGAACCGCCGAAACGGGCAGGAGTCGCCCCCGCCGGTATGGAATCGCCCTGCTACACTGGAAGGGCCGGCGGCCCGGGACGCCGGGCTCCTCCCGGGTCACGGGGGGGCTCCGGGCGCCGGCGCCGGATGGCCCGCCGCCGGCGTCGACGGCGGGTCGAACGGCGCGGTTGGCGGGACACCTGCGGGTCCCGCCGGGGCCGTGGCGCACCGCGGCGCCCGGGGGCAGCGGCCGCCGGCACCGTCCGGGGAGCGACGACGCCGATGAGCATAGCCGAACGGGTGGCCGCCGTGCGGGAGCGCATCGCCGCCGCGGCGGCGCGGGCGGGGCGGGATCCCGGGGCGGTCACGCTGGTGGCGGTGAGCAAGTCGGTGCCCGTCGCCGCGATGCGCGAGGCGTACGCCGCCGGGATCCGCCACTTCGGGGAGAACCGCGCCCAGGAGGCGCGGGACAAGTTCCCGGCCTTCGGCGACGACGTCCACTGGCACTTCGTGGGGCGGCTGCAGACCAACAAGGTGAAGTACATCGTCCGGCACTGTCATCTGCTCCACTCCCTGGACCGCGTGGCCCTGGCCCAGGAGGTCGACCGGCGTGCCAGCCGCTGCGGCCGGGTGCTGCCGTGTCTGGTGGAGGTCAACGTGGCGGGGGAGGCCACCAAGGCGGGCTTGCCGCCGGAGAAGGTCATCCCCTTTCTCCAGCAGGTGGCGGGTCGCCCCGGCCTGCGGGTGGTCGGCCTCATGACCGTGGCGCCGCGGGCCGATAACCCGGAAGAGGTGCGGCCGGTCTTCCGGCGGCTGCGGCAGCTCTTGGAGGAGGCCGCCGAGCGGTGCCGCGGCCTCCCGGGCATCGAGATGCGCCACCTGTCCATGGGCATGACCGACGACTTCGAGGTGGCGGTGGAAGAGGGTGCGACCATCGTACGCATCGGCCGGGCCATCTTCGGCGAGCGCGGATGAGGAGGAGTCGCGATGGGGTGGATGGACCGGCTGCTCTCCCTGATCGGCTTCGAGGTCGAGGAGGAGGTGGTCGAGGCCGCCGCGGCCGAGGAGCCGCAAGACGGCACGACCACGACGCGACGCCGGGACGGTCGCCCCTCGCGGGAGCGGCCGGAGGGGGCCGCCGGGCGGCCGGGGCAGCTGGTGCCCCTGGTCTCCGGTCCCCGCTCCCAACGGGTGGTCATCGCCCGCCCCCGGTCCTTCGACGAGGTCCAGGACATCGCCGAGCACCTGAAGAACCGGCGGCCGCTGATCCTCAACCTCGAGGACACCGACAAGGAGACGGCGCAGCGCATCCTCAACTTCTTGAGCGGCACCATCTACGCCCTCAACGGGGAGATGTACCGCATCGCCAACGGCGTCGTGTTCTTCGCCCCGCAGAACGTGGAGACCGTGGTCGACCGTCCGGACTTCCTCAGCCGCGACTGAGGGGCGGCGAGGGAACGGCGGTCGACCCGGCGGGGCGGTGCCGGCGGCATGGCGCGGCGGCCGGTGGGGCGGAGCCCGATGGGCGGCGCAGGGAGGGTGGGCGTTGACCGACTGGATCGTGACGTTCCTCGTCCGGGTGATCCACGGCCTCGCCACGGCGTTCTTCTGGCTGCTGCTGATCCGCGTGATCATGTCGTGGTTCGTCCAGGGTAACTACAACCGCACGTTTCACGATGTCTATCGTGTACTGGTCCAACTGACGGAGCCGATCCTGGCCCCGATCCGGCGGGTGATGCCCGCCACCGGGCCGATGGACCTGTCGCCGCTGGTCGCCCTCTTGCTGATCCGGCTGGTGGAGACCCTGCTGGTGCGGCTGCTTCTGGCGGTGGCGTGACGGCGGCGCCGCCCGCGGCCGGCGCCGGGCGAGCCGGCATCCCGCCCCAGGGGCGGGACGGCACCGATCCCGGGAGGTGGGAGGATGGCCCTCAGGCCGCTGGACATCCACAACAAGCAGTTCTCCCGCTCCTTCCGCGGTTACAACGAGACCCAGGTGGACGAGTTCCTCGAGCAGGTGGGCCGGGAGTTCGACCAGGTGCTGCGGGACAACGCCGCCCTGCGCGAGCAGGTGGACGCGCTGAACGCCAAGCTGGAGCAGTACCGGCAGCTGGAGGACACGCTCCACAACACCCTGGTGGTCGCCCAGGAGACGGCGGAGGAGGTCAAGGCCAGCGCCCAGCGGCAGGCGGAGCTGCTGATCAACCAGGCGCGGCTGGAGGCCGAGCAGATCGTGCAAGCGGCCCGGGCGAAGGCGGAGGAGATGGAGCGCCGCTACCAGGAGCTGCTCAACAACATGAAGGTCGCGCGGGCGCGGATGCGGGCCATGCTGATGGCCCACCTGCAGCTCCTCGACGAGGAACCGGGGCTGGCGGGGGGCGACGAGGCCGATGCCGCGGCGGCGGTCTCGGAGGGCGACGCCGGTGCCGCCCCGGGCCGGGACGCGGCGGACGAACCGGCCGCCCTGGCGGCCGCCGCCGGGGCGACGGTCCACCGCAGTGTCGGCGCCCGGGGGCCGGCCCGCCCCGGCGCCGGCGGGCAGGAGGGGGGGCGCGAGCCCGGGCCGGCTCGTCCCCCGGCGCAGTGGGGTGCAGCCCGGGAGGTGGCGGCGGGCCGCGAAAGGACCGCCGGCCTTTAGCCAGGCGTCCCTCCCTCGACGGGCCCAGGCGTCCCTCCCTTGACGGGCCGCCGCCGTGTCCCTACAATTTGCCGTAATCCGACAGGCTGGGCGCCGCGGCCCCAGGGGCGGCGCCCCCGCCAATGGTCAATGGTCGAGCACGGCGATGACGGGGCGAGTAGGGCCGGTCGCGATGCCGGCTGCAGAGAGCCCGGGCCGTCGGCTGCGAGCCCGGGCGCCGGTGGCCGCCCGAAGATCCCCCCCGAGCCGCCCACCGAACCCGCCCCGCGGCCTGCGGGAGCCACGGATTGAGGCAGCGCGGGGCGCGCAGTAGGCTGGGCCGCCTGGCCCCCGTTAGCGGGCCGCAGAGTGCCCGGGCCTTCGGCTGGTACCGGAGCCGCGACCGGGGAACCGACGGCGACGTGGCCCTGGCGCCGCGGGCGGCCGTGACGAGCCGCCGCGGCCGCGGCGAGCTTGCCCGGGAACAAAGGTGGTACCGCGAGGGAGCCCCCTTCGCCCTTTGGCGAAGGGGTTTTTCGTTGTTGCCGACTTCGCGAGGAGGGGGAGCATGGACTACCGCGAGACGCTCAACCTGCCCAAGACCGACTTCCCCATGCGGGCCAACCTGCCCCGGCGGGAGCCCGAGATCCAGCGCCGCTGGGACGCGATGGACCTCTACCGGCGGCTGCGCGAGGCCCGCCGCGGGCGGCCGCGGTTCGTCCTGCACGACGGCCCGCCCTACGCCAACGGCGACATCCACGTGGGCACGGCCCTCAACAAGATCCTCAAGGACGTGGTGGTGCGGTACGCCTCCATGGCGGGCTACGACGCGCCCTACGTCCCGGGTTGGGACACCCACGGCCTGCCCATCGAGCGCCGTGCCCTGGAGGTGCTGGGCGTCGACCGGCGCGCCATCTCGCCCGTCGAGTTGCGGAACCGCTGCCGCGACTACGCCCTGGAGCAGATGAACCGGCAGCGCCAGCAGTTCCGCCGCCTGGGCGTGCTGGGCGACTGGGAGCGGCCCTACCTCACCCTGGATCCCGAGTACGAGGCCAAGCAGATCGAGGTCTTCGGCGAGATGGCGCGGCGCGGCTACATCTACCGCAGCCTCTACTCCGTGTACTGGTGTCCCGTGGACGAGACGGCGCTGGCGGAGGCGGAGATCGAGTACCGGGAGAAGACGTCGCCCTCCATCTACGTCGCCTTCGCCGTGGTCGACGGCCGCGGCCGCCTGCCGGACGGCGCCCGCCTGGTGATCTGGACCACCACGCCCTGGACGATCCCGGCCAACCTGGCCATCGCGGTCCACCCCGAGGCCCGCTACGTGGCGGTCGAGACCGACCGTGGGCCGCTGGTGGTGGCCGAGCCCCTCGTGGAGCGGGTGCTCCAGGCCGCCCAGTTGGAGGAACGCGGCCGCTCGGGCCCCTGGACCGGCGCCGATCTCGAGGGCGTCACCTACCGCCACCCCCTGTTCGACCGCACCTCGCCGGTGGTGCTGGCCGAGCACGTCAGCATGGAGGAGGGCACGGGGTTGGTCCACACGGCGCCGGGCCACGGCCAGGAGGACTTCGAGGTCGGTCGCCGCTACGGCCTGCCCGTGCTGAGCCCGGTGGACGACCGCGGCCGCTTCACCGAGGAGGCCGGGCCCTTCGCGGGCCTGTTCTACGCCGATGCGAACCCCCACATCGTGCGCGCCCTGGACGACGCGGGGGCGCTCTTGGCCGAGGGCACCATCCGGCACCAGTACGCCCACTGCTGGCGTTGCCGCCAGCCGGTGATCTTCCGCGCCACCACCCAGTGGTTCGCCTCGGTGGAGGGCTTCCGCCGGCAGGCCCTGGAGGCCATCGATCGAGTGCGCTGGATCCCGGAGTGGGGTCGGGAGCGCATCCGCAACATGGTGGCCGACCGCGGCGACTGGTGCATCTCCCGCCAGCGCGCCTGGGGCGTGCCGATCCCGGTCTTCTACTGCGAGGCCTGCCAGGAGCCGGTGATCACGGAAGCGAGCATCCGCGCGGTGGCGGACCTCTTCCGGCGGGAGGGCTCCAACGCCTGGTTCCAGCGGGAGGCGGCGGAGATCCTGCCCGAGGGCTTCGCCTGCCCCCACTGCGGCAGCCGCCAGGGGTTCCGCAAGGAGACCGACATCATGGACGTGTGGTTCGACTCCGGGTCGAGCCACGCCGCGGTGCTCGAGACGCGGGAGGAGCTGACCTGGCCCGCGGACCTCTACCTGGAGGGATCCGACCAGCACCGGGGCTGGTTCCAGTCGTCGCTGCTGACGGCGGTGGCCACCCGCGGCCAGGCGCCCTACCGGGCCGTGCTGACCCACGGCTTCGTGGTGGACGGCGAGGGCCGCAAGATGTCCAAGTCCCTGGGCAACGTGGTCGACCCCAACGACGTGATCCGGCGCTACGGGGCCGACGTGCTGCGCCTGTGGGCGGTCTCGTCGGACTACCGGGGCGACGTGCGGATCTCGGAGGACATCCTCAAGCAGATGGCCGAGGTCTACCGGAAGATCCGCAACACCCTGCGCTTTCTCCTGGCGAACCTGGGCGACTTCGACCCGGGCCGGGACGCCGTGGCCTACGGCGAGCTGCCCGAGCTCGACCGCTGGGCGCTGGCGCGGCTCGCCCAGGTGACGGAGCGGGTGCGCCGGGCGTACGACGAGTACCAGTACCACCTGGTCTACCACGCGATCCACAACTTCTGCGTCACCGATCTCAGCGCGTTCTACCTGGACGTGCTCAAGGACCGGCTCTACGCCTCCTGGCCGGCGGCCCCCGAGCGGCGGGCGGCCCAGACGGTGCTCTACCAGCTGGCGCGCACCCTGACCCTGCTGCTGGCGCCGGTGCTCTGCCACACGGCGGACGAGGTGTGGGGACACCTGCCGCGAGGGGAGGGCGAGCCGGAGAGCGTGCACCTGGCCCTGATGCCCGACCCCCAGCCCGCCTGGCGCGACGAGGCGCTGCTGCACCGGTACGAGACGCTGCTGCGGGTACGGGAGGCGGTCTATCGCGTCCTCGAACAGGCCCGCCAGGACAAGGTGATCGAGGTGCCGGCGGAGGCCCGGGTGGTGATCGCGGGGGCGACCGGCGAGCAGGCCCGGGTGCTGGAGCGGCACATGCCCGAGCTGCCGGAGCTGTTCCTGGTGGCCGAGGTGGTGGTCGAACCCGGCCATGGCCGCGGGACCGAGCCCGCGGCGGCGTCCGCGGTGCCGGGGGCGCTGGGGGGGGCCGCCGCGGTGCGGGACGGTGGCGGGGTGCCCGCCGACCCGGCGCGGGACGCGGCGGCCGAGGGGACCGGGACCGGGCCTGCCGCCGGGGCCCAGCCGGAGGTGGCAGGGACGGCCGGCGGCGGCTCCGTCGAGGCGCGGGTCGACGGCCTGACCGTCCGGGTGGCGCGGTCGTCCCTGGCGCGTTGTGCCCGCTGCTGGCGCCACGTCCCCGGCGTCGGGGACGACGGCGACCACCCCGACCTCTGTCCCCGCTGCGCCCAGGTGGTGCGCCGGCTCCAGGCGACGCCCGGGACGGGCCGCACCGCCGGAGCCTGAAGCCTGCAGCGGCCGGCGGGCTCGCCGGGGTCGGCGCGCCGGGCCGGGGTCGGCGGGCCGACCCCGGCGCACCCTTGCGGGTGGCGGCTGCCACTCGGGGGCGGGACAGGTGCCCGGTGTGGGCACCTGTCCCGCCCCCCGTGCATACACCGTGGGTGCAGGGGCCGGCGCGCCATCCCCGGGCGCCGAGGGGGGCCGTGGAACGGACCCCGCACCGCCCGCCGCCCAGCGGCGCCGCCCGCACCGCCGCCCCGGTTGCGCGGCGCCCCAAGGGGGCTCCATCCGGGTTGCCCGGGCGCCGGGTGGGGTGGCGAGGGTTGCGCCCGGCCATGCGGGGCACCGCCCTGGTCGCCCGTCGCCCTGCGGGTCGACGCGCCGGTTGCGCGCCGCCCTGCCGGGCACCCCCGCTGGCGCGGTGTCCTGCGCGGTACCGCCCGGGTTGCGCCCCGCCCCATGGGCGCCGCCCGGCTCGCCCGGCGCCCTACGGGGTACGGCCCGGGTTGCGCGCCGCCCTGGGAGGCACGCAGGGGTGGCATCGTGGCCGACGCGGGCCGGGTGGGTACGCCCCGGTCGCGTGCCGCCCTGCGGGGGCACCGGCGGGGCGGCGCCGCAGGGCGCCCCCGGTCGTGCGCCGGGCAGGAGCCGGGCCGAAGCCGTCGAACGCTGAGCTCATCGTGCCGCCGTGTGAGCAAGGCCGGCGGCGCGCCTCGGCCGGCGGCCGGCTGCCTCAGGATGCCCGCCGCCGGCCGGACACGGCGGCGGGCCGCCCGCCGGCTGCGGTCCCCGCCGCGGCGCGGCGAGCCACCGGTCCGTAGCCGGCCAGCCGTCGGCGTGGTGCCGGTCGCCGAATCCGCTCGGCGTCCGCCGGTCGGCGCGAACCCACGGGAGGCGCAAAGGTCGAATGTCGACGGACGTAAGCCGGAACGGACGGTCTCACCGCCCAGCGGGCTGGCGCCCGGGGGCTCACGGGGACGGTCGCCTGCGTCCCGGGCCGGGGGGCGGGAGGGGCGGGCCCCGGCCGGAGGGCACCGCGCCCGTGCCCGCAGCCCCGTCCTCCGTGCCGTCTCCACCCGGCGCCCCGTCCGCGGCGGCCTCCCGGCCGGTTCGTCGGGACGGTTCGGGTCGCATCGAAGCGGACTACGCCGCCCGCGCCACCGCGGCCGCCCTTGCGGGCGCGGGCGGGCCGGCCATCGGCATCCTGGGGGGCATGGGGCCCGAGGCGACCGTCGACCTGTTCGCCAAGATCGTCCGCGCCACGCCGGCCCGGGTGGACCAGGACCACGTGCGGGTGGTCATCGACAGCAACCCGAAGATCCCCGACCGCACCGCCTACCTGCGCGGCTGCGGCCCGGACCCCGTGCCGGCCATGGTGGCGGGGATCCAGGGGCTGGTCGCCTTGGGGGCGCGCGTGATCCTGATCCCCTGCAACACCGCCCACGTGTACTTCGACCGGCTCCAGGAGGCGAGCCCGGTCCCGATCCTGCACATCATGCGGGAGGTCGCGCGGGCCCTGGCGCCCGGCGGCGACCCCGCGGCCGGGCTGGCCGCTGGCGGGCCCGTGGGCTTGCTGGCCACGGAATTGACGGTGCAGAGTGGCCTCTACCACGAAGCGCTGGCGCGAGTGGGCCTCGAGGTCGTGGTGCCCGATCCGCCGTACCAGGCACGGGTGACCCGGGCGATCTTCGGTCCCGACGGCATCAAGGCCGGGGTGTACGCCCCGGCGCGCCGGCGGTTGCTCGAGGCCGGTGCCCACCTGGTGGAGCGCGGCGCCCGGGTGCTGATCGCCGGCTGCACGGAGCTGCCCCTGGTCCTGCGGCCCGGCGACTTCTCCGTGCCGTGGGTCGATCCGGCGGAGATCCTGGCGCGGGCCGCCCTCGCCCGGGTCCTGGGGACGCCGGTGGAGGCGGGCCGTCGCTGAGCGGGGGCATGACCATCCCCTCCAGGAGGTGACGCGGATCGCGATGGCCACGCCAGCCTCCCCACCCCATGGTTCCGCGGCGCCCGACCCCATGGACGACAGCGTGCCCACCTCCGTCGCGGCGGCGTGCGGCGGCGACGGACCCCCGGCGGCCGGCCTCGTGCTGGTCGGCCGCATCGTCCCGGTGCCGGGCGCGCCCGTCGCCCCGGCGCAGGCGGTGCTCTTCCGCGACGGCCGCGTGGCCGCCCTGGGGAGCGAGGCCGCCGTGCGGGACGCGGCGGGGCCGGGGGCGGAGGTGGAGGTCCTGCCCCGGGAGGCGGTGCTGCTGCCGGGTTTCGTCGACGGCCACTGCCACCTGCTCTGGTGCGCCGCGGCGGCGGCGCAGCTCGACCTGCGGGACGTGGACTCGCTGGACGAACTGGCCCGCCGCGTGGCCCGACGGGCCGCGGAGCTGCCGCCGGGCACGTGGATCGAGGGCTACGGCTGGGATCAGAGCCGGTTCGACCCGCCGACGTGGCCGGGGCGGGCCTTGCTCGACCGGGCGGCCCCGGAGCACCCCGTCCTCCTGCGGCGGGTGTGCCGGCACGTGGCCGTGGCCAACGGCGCCGCCCTGGCCGCGGCCGGCGTGCACCAGGAGACGCCCGACCCGCCGGGTGGCCGGTTCGTCCGGGATCCCGAGACCGGCGAGCTGACGGGCTTGCTGGAGGAGACTGCCATCGATCGGGTGGCGTCGGCCCGGCCCGAGCCGGGGTTCGAGGAGCGGCTGGCAGGACTTCTGGAGGTGATCCGGACCGCCCATGCGGCCGGGATCACCGCCGTCCACAGCCACGACGTCCACCGCCCCGGGGAGCTGGGGGACGTGGTGGCGCTGTACGCCGCCGCCCGCCGCCGCGGGCGGCCGCTGCGGGTAGCCCTGGACGTGGGCTGGGCGGCGTTCGGCGACGCCCGGCGGTGGGGCCCCTCGGGCCACGGCGACGAGTGGCTGCGCATGGGCTCGATCAAGTTCTTCGCCGACGGGTCGCTGGGCGGCCGCACGGCGGCGCTGCGGGAGCCCTACCACGACGGCGACGGGGCGGAGCGGGGCCTCCTTCGCCACCCCCCGGAGGAACTGGCCGCCCGCGTGGCCGAGGCGGCTGCCGCCGGATACCAGGTGGCGATCCACTGCATCGGCGACCGGGCCATCGACGTGGCCCTGGAGGCGGTGGCCGCGGCCCGGGGCCGGGGCGGGCCGGGTCGCCACCGGCTGATCCACGTGCAGGTCATGGCGCCGGAGCACCCGCGGCGACTGGCGGCCGCCGGGGTGGTGGCCGAGATCCAGCCGCGCTTCCTGGCGTCGGACCTGGCCTTCGTGGAGGAGCGGCTGGGACCCGAGCGGTGCCGGTACGCCTATGCCTGGCGCAGCCTGATCGATGCCGGCGTGCCGGTCTCGGCGGGCTCCGACGCCCCCATCGAGCCGTTGCCTCCCCTGGAGGGCGTGCAGGCGGCCGTCACGCGGGACGACCTGGCGGGCCGTCCGCCGGGGGGCTGGCACCCCGAGCAGCGGCTCGGCGTCGGCGAGGCGCTGAAGGCCTATACCGCGGGTGCCGCCTACGGCGCCCTGGCGGAGGGGCTCTGGGGCAGCCTCTTGCCGGGTGCGGCGGCGGACGCGGTGGTCCTGGGGGCCGACCCGTGGCGGGTCGCGCCGGGGGAGCTGCGGTCCATCCCCGTGCTGGCCACGTACGTAGGCGGCGTGCCCGTCTTCCGCAGGCGGTGAGGTCCGCCACGGCCTCGGGGGCTCGGGCCCCAGGGCCGGCCCAACGACCGGCCGCCGCTCGGGCGAGCGGCCGCCCTGGGGCTCGCCGCTCCGCAGCCGCACCGGGGTGTCCCAGCCCCTGGCGGGGGTGCCGCGGGGCGCTGGCGGCCACGGCCCGGGGTCCCCGGTGGCGGCGGCCCGGGGCCCCGGCGGCGACGGCCCGCTGAAGCCCCTCGCTGTGTAGGAATCGTCCGGCCTTCGTGGAAATGGGTCCATCGTGAGCGCCTCTTGCAAGATTCGTCGCGGGCAGCGCTCTGCCGGCCGCAGGGCGGCCCCTCGCCCTGGCCCTTGCCGGCCTCGGGCTCGGGACGGCGGGCGCCGCGGCCGGGCCCAGGGCGTCGGTGCAGCGACCGGCTGCCGTGATGCCGCCGGCGGCCGGGGGCGGGCATCCCGCGCGCCTGGGGGACGGGACCTGCGCACCGCCCGGTGCGGCGGACAACACCCGCGCACCGTCGGGAGGGTGGGAGGGGGCCTCGGCCCCGCCGGGCGTGGGGGACGGGACCTGCGCACGGGGCCCGGCGGTCCCGTCGCCGGCCGGCGCGCTCCCGCGGCGTGACGGGGGGTTTGCGATGGACGTCACGGTGAGCGTCATCAAGGCCGACGTGGGGAGCGTGGGCGGCCACACCCGCCCCAGCGACGAGCTCCTGGACGCCGTGCGCCAGCGGGCCGAGGCCGAGAGGGGCGGCCTCCTGCTGGACGCCCGGGTCTTCTTCTGCGGCGACGACATCTCCATCCTGATGACCCACCAGCGGCCGCCGGGCGACGAGGCGATCCACCGCGTGGCGTGGGAGGCCTTCCAGGCGGGGACCGAAGTCGCCAAGCGGCAGGGCCTCTACGGCGCCGGGCAGGACCTGTTGAAGGACGCCTTCTCGGGCAACGTGCGCGGCCTGGGTCCGCAGGTGGCCGAGCTCGCCTTGCGGGAGCGGCCCAACGAGGCGCTGATGATCCTGGCCGCCGACAAGACGGAGCCCGGCGCCTTCAACCTGCCCCTGTACCTGGCCTTCGCCGACCCCATGTACTCGCCGGGCCTGCTGCTCTCCGAGGAGCTCCACGCCGGCTTCCGGTTCGTCATCATGGACGTCGAGCACACCGAGGGCGACCGGCTGATCACCCTGGACGCGCCCGAGCGGCTCTACGACATCGCGGCCCTCCTGCGGGACACCCACCGGTACGTCATCGCCGGCATCTGGTCGCGGAAGTATCCGGACGAACAGGCCGTGGCCGTCAGCACCACGCGCCTGCGCCAGATCGCCGGCCGCTACGTGGGCAAGGACGACCCGGTGGCCATCGTGCGGGTGCAGAAGATCTTCCCCGCCACCGAGGAGTTCGGTCCGCCCTTCGCCCTGGGCGCCTTCGTGGCGGGGGACACCCGGGGGAGCCACAACCTGCCGCTGCTGCCGGTGCCGGTGAACACGCCGGCCAGCACCTTCTTCTGCCATCCCATGGTGGCGGCCCTGGGCTTCTCCTTGCGCGACGGCAAGCTCACGGGACCCGTGGACCTCTTCGCCGACCCCGTGTGGGAGCCCATCCGGCACCGCATCGTGGCCAAGGCCCTGGGCATGCGGCAGCAGGGCTTCTTCCAGCCGGCGATGCTCCCCTTCTCGGAGCTGGAGTACGGCGGCATCACCGCGCGCCTCAAGCGCCTGGATGCGGAGTTCCGGGTGGAGGCGTCCCGGGACTAGCCCGGCGGACGGGCCGCGCGCCGACCCCTGGCGCCGGGGGCCGTCGCCGCGCGGCGCGAGCCTCTGCAGGGCTCGCTCAGGCTGTGCCGTGTGTGGATCTCTGGGGAGGGGGCCGTCGGCGCGCGGCGCGACGGCCCCGGGCCCGGCGCGACGGCGCGCGACGGCCATGGCAAAGCGGTGGGGAGCCCGGGCGCAGCCCCGTCCCCGCGGGGGACGGGGCCGCGCCGTGCGGGGCGCCCGTCGGCGGGGGCGGCCGCATGCACCATGCGGCCGCCCCCGCCGCGCTTGGCCCGGGGCGGTCGCGCTGCGTGGCGCGTCCCGCGGCGGGACAGGCTACGACCACCGGCGCCCAGGGGCGGCCGGCGCGGTGCCCGCGCCGGGGCAGCGGGAGGTGGACCGGTTGGGCAGGCCGGAGCGCCGTGGCGACCGGCGTCCGGGGGGCGCGCCCCGCATCGCGTGGGAGCGGGCGCCGACGGGCCGCGCCGCGGTGGAGCGGCTGGCTGGGTCGTGGCGGCGTCCGGGCCCGGGCGGGCGCCCCGCCTGGCGGCCGGATCAGGGGGTGCGGCGTGACGGGACGGGAGCCATGCCGGGGTGCCGGCGGTCGCCGGCGCCCCCGGCGCGGGTCGAGATGCCGGGGTTGGGCGCTGGGCACCAACGCTCGCCGGCGCGGGTCGGGATGCCGGGGTTGGGCGCTGGGCACCGACGCTCGCCGCCCCGGGTCGGGATGCCAGGGGTCCCCGCCGGGCAGCGGCGCCCTCCGCCGCGGACGCTGCTGGCCGGGATCCTCCACCGCCTGGACGAGCTCAGCTGGCGGTGGCAGCGCATCAGCATCGGCGAGTACCTGGCCCTCTTCCACGACCCGGGACGGCTCTTCTGGATGAACTTCCTGGCCGGGGTGGCCCGCGGCCTGGGGGCGGCGGTGGGGTTCACCCTGTTGGGGGCGCTGGTGCTCCTCGCCCTGCAGCGGGCGGTGGAGCTCAACCTGCCCTATCTGGGCAGCCTGATCGCCGACCTGTTGCGCATCGTGCGCACCGAGCTCGACGGCACCCCGCCCGCCGGGGGCGGTGCCCCGGGACCCTGACCGAGCGAGACGGGCCGGCCCCGGCCAGCCCGGTCGCCGCGGGGGCCGGCGCGCGGGTGGGGGTCCGCCGCGCGGCGCACCGGCTGGCGCGCTGGCGCGGTGCCGCCGGCCCGGGCGCGGGGGGCCGCCCCTCCGGCAGGCCGGTTCGTCCACGGAGGGGACCCGCCAGGGGGGCGACGGGCGATGCGGCGGCGAGCGGCCCCGAGGAGGGATGGTCCATGCGACCCGAAGTCCGTGAGCACTTCCGGCAGCGCCTGCTGGCGGAGCGGCGGCGCATCGCCGCCGATCTGCGGTTCGACAGCGACATCGGCCGGCTCTCCCTGCGGGAGTCCGTCGGCGAGCTCTCCACCTACGACAACCATCCCGGCGACGTGGGCACGGAGACCTTCGAACGGGCCAAGGACGTGGCCCGGCGGCGGGACGTCCAGCGGGCCCTGCACGACATCGACGCCGCCCTGGCCCGGCTGGAGGAGGGGACCTACGGCTACTGCCAGCGGTGCGGACGGCCGATCCCGCGGGAGCGGCTGGAGGCGCTGCCCGCCACGCCCTATTGCGAGGCGTGCGCCGAGGCCATGGCGGAACGGGAGAAGAGGGTGCGCGGCACCGCCCGCCCGGTGGAGGAGGCGCTGCTGAGCCCGCCCTTTGCCCGATCCTGGCGCGACGACACCGACGAGGTCGACTTCGACGGGGAGGACGCCTGGCAGTCGGTGGCCCAGTACGGCAGTTCCGATACGCCCCAGGACGTGGGGGAGCCCGCCACCTACCCCGACGTCTACGAAGACGCCGGCGACGACGGCGGCCTGGTCGAGCACACCGACCGGTTGCTGGACCTGCGCTTCGAGTCGGCGGAGGACGTCGCCGTGGCCCAGGAGGCCGTCAAGGAGCACCGGCGCAGGAACACCGGGGGCGACGGCGACTTCGACGCGGCCCCGGGGCGGTCCCCGGACCGCCGCCGGCGGTCGGCGGATGGGGACGCGGCCGGCGGCGGGGAGGGGCGCTGACCCGCGCGGCGGCGCGAGGGGGGCGCGCCGTGCCCTGGCCCGTCCCGCCCGTCGGGCCTGCCTGCAGAACGGCGCCGGGGCCTTGGCGCACGCCCGGCGCCGGCGCGGCGGTGGCGGGCGGCCCGTCCGGAGACGAGCCGCGGTCCGGGGCGCGCCGGGGGGGCGTGGCCGGCTCCGTTGCGGCAGGGACGGGGCCCGTCGTAGGGAATGAGAGGGGAGGGACGCGCTGCATCCCTGGCGACCGTACGGGAGGCAAGGGCTTGCGATCCGTCGTCACCGCCTTGCTGGTGCTGGCGGCCGACCAGGCGGCGAAGGCCTGGGCCCTGGCGCACGTCGCGCCCCACGGCAGCGTGCCCGCCCTGCCGGGCCTGGTGCGCTGGACCTACGTGGAGAACCGGGGCGCGGCCTTTGGCCTGTTCCAGAACCAGACGACGTTCTTCGTCGTCGTGGCGGCGATCGTCATCGCCGTCATCCTCTATTGGCTGCCGCGCGTGCCGGGGCGAGCCGGAGGGGTCCGGCTCGCCCTCGGCCTGCAGTTGGGGGGTGCCGTGGGCAACCTGGTGGACCGGCTGCGCTGGGGCTACGTCGTCGACTTCGTGGACCTCGAGTTCTGGCCGTTGCACCGGTGGCCGGTCTTCAACGTCGCCGACGCCGCCATCGTCACGGGGACCGCCCTGCTCGTCCTGTGGCTCCTGCGGGGGGCGGAGCCGGTGGCGGCCCAGCGACCGACCCGGCCCCCCGGGGGGCGCGGTCCCCGCTGATGCCGGCCGCCGTCGACCGCCGGCGCCGGCGGGGATCCGGCAGATGGGGAGGGGGAACGGAGGGCGTATGGCGGACGACCCGCCCGTCGCCGGGCGCGCGGCGCACACCGCGGTGTTCGTCGTGCCGGCCTCGGCGGCCGGGGAGCGCCTCGACGTGTTCCTGGCCCGCCAGGAGTCCCTGGAGCTGACCCGTTCGGCCATCCAGCGGCTGATCCGTCGCCACCGGGTCCGGGTCAACGGGCGGCCGGCGCGGCCCAGCCGCCGGCTGGAGCCCGGCGAGGAGGTGGTGGTGGAGCTGCCGCCGCCGGAGCCCAGCGGCGTGGCGCCGGAGCCGCTGCCGCTGGACGTGGTGTACGAGGATGCCGACGTGGTGGTGTTGAACAAGCCGCGCGGCTGGGTGGTCCATCCGGCGCCGGGGCACTCCCAGGGCACCCTGGTCAACGCGCTCTTGGCCCGCTATCCGGAGATGGAGGGGGTCGGCGGCCCCGGGCGGCCCGGGATCGTCCACCGCCTGGACCGCGACACCACGGGTCTCCTGGTGGTGGCCCGCAGTCCCCTGGCGTACCGGGAGCTGGTGCGGCTGCTCAAGGAGCGCAAGGTGCGCCGGGAATACCTGGCCCTGGTCCGGGGCTGGCCCGAGGTCCGCGAGGGCACCATCGACGCGCCCATCGGCCGCCACCCGGTGGATCGCAAGCGGATGGCGGTCCGGCCGGAGGGCGGGCGGGCGGCGCGCACCCACTTCCAGGTGGTGGAGCGCGCCGGCCGCTACACCCTGTTGCGCTGCTGGCTGGAGACGGGGCGGACCCACCAGATCCGGGTCCACCTGGCCTTCATCGGATTGCCGGTGGCGGGGGATCCCGTCTACGGGGGCCGGCAGGCGCAGGGCGAGCTGGGACTCGAGGGGCAGGCGCTGCACGCGGCGCGCCTGACCTTCCCCCACCCGCGGGACGGCCGGCTCCTGGACTTCACCGTGCCGCCACCCGCCGACTTCGCCCGGGCGCTGGAACGGGCGCGGTCCGGGGCCAGGGGCTGAGGGCGGCGGAGCCGGCCTGGGGGACGGTGGCGGCCGGGCCGGCGCGGGGCGGATGGCGGCGGCCCCCGGGGGAGACGAGGCACGAGGGCAGGGCGGCGTCCGCCGGGATGCGGGGGGCGGTCCGTCGGCCCGCGCGGGACGGCATCGGACGGGGAGGGAGGCCCATGGCGGGAGGACTCAAGGCGAAGGCGCGGATCATGGACAAGGAGGCGCTGCGCCGGGCGCTGGTGCGCATCGCCCACGAGATCGTGGAGCGCAACCGCGACCTGGACCAGGTGGCCTTCGTCGGCATCCGGCGCCGCGGCGTGCCCATCGCCCAGCGCCTCGCGCGCTACATCAAGGAGTTCGAGGGCCAGGAGCTGCCCGTGGGCGTCCTGGACATCACCCTCTATCGCGACGACCTCTCCCGCCTCAGCGAACAGCCGCGGGTGAACAACACCGACGTGCCCTTCCCCATCGAGGGGAAGCACATCGTCCTCTGCGACGACGTCCTCTACACCGGGCGCACGGTGCGGGCGGCCCTGGACGCGCTGGTCGACCTGGGCCGGCCGCAGACGGTGCAGCTGGCGGTGCTGGTGGACCGCGGGCATCGGGAGATCCCGATCCGGGCGGACTACGTGGGCAAGAACGTCCCCACCTCCCGGCGCGAGGTGATCGAGTGCCGCCTCGAGGAGGTGGACGGCGTCGACGAGGTCTGGATCATGGAGCAGCCGTGAGGCGCCGTCGCCCCGCCCCTCAACCGCCCCGCGGGCGGGGTCCCGGCCCGAACCGCGTCCCCAGGTGCAGGAGCCGCAGGGCCGTGGTGGCAGCGACCTCGAGGTGGACCGCCGCCCGAGCCATCGCCTGATCCGGCGGCATGGGCGCCGGGGTCGCCGCCAGCAGGGCGGCGACCCCGCGCTGGCGTAAGGCGGGCTCGACCGCCGGGTCGACGGCGCCGGAGATCACCACCACCGGCCGCCCCCGGGCACGGCACCGGTCGGCGACCCGCGCGACCAGCTTGCCCGCCAGGGTCTGGGCGTCGGTGCGCCCCTCCCCCGTCAGCACCAGGTCCGCCCGCTCGAGGTGGCGGTCGAACCCCACGGCGTCCATCACCAGTTCCGCACCCGGGCGCAGCCGGGCGCCGAGGAAGGCGAGGAGCGCGAACCCCAGGCCGCCGGCGGCCCCGGCGCCGGGTTCGTCCCGCAGGTCACGCCCCAGGGTGCGGGCGGCCACGTCGGCCAGGCGCAAGAGACCTGCCTCCAACGCCTCCACCTGCTCGGGCGTGGCGCCCTTCTGGGGGGCGTAGACCCGGGCCGCGCCCCGCGGCCCGGTGAGCGGGTTGTCGACGTCGCAGGCGACCTCGATCGCCGTCTCCGCGAGCCGGGGGTCGAGCCCGCCCAGGTCGATGCGGGCCAGGCGCCGCAACGGGCCGCCCCCCGGTGGCAGCGGCGCGCCCGCCGCATCCAGGAAGCGCGCGCCCAGGGCCGCTAGCATGCCCGTCCCCCCGTCGGTGGTGGCGCTGCCGCCGATGGCCACCAGCAGCCTGCGGCAGCCGTGATCCAGGGCGTCGCGGATGAGCTCCCCGGTGCCGAAGGTCGTGGCCTCCAGCGGGCGCCGCCGGTCGGGCGGCACCAGGAGCAGGCCCGAGGCGGCGGCCATCTCGATCACCGCCGTCCGCCCGTCCCCCAGCAGCGCCCAGCGGGCGTCCACCGGCTCCCCCAGTGGCCCCGTCACCCGCCGGACGAACCAGCACCCGCCGGTGGCCTGGACCAGGGCGGCGGCGGTCCCCTCGCCGCCGTCGGCCAGGGGAAGGGCGACCACGGCGGCGCCCGGCCAGCCGCGGCGGACGCCGCGGGCCATGGCGGACGCCGCCTCCGGCGCCGTCAGGCTTCCCTTGAAGGAATCGGGCGCCACCAGCACCCGCAGCGGCGGCGGGGACGGCCCCGGGCCCCGGCCGGACGAACCGGCGTCCGGTCGCGGCGGCGGGAGCCGGGGGTCCTCTGGGGCCCGCGGCCGCGGGTGGGGGAGCGGAGCCTCGGCCTGACGGGGATCGGATGGCGGGTGCACGGGTCGTCCCTCCCTGGGGTGCCGGCGGGGCGGCCCCCGCGGCGCGACGCAGGGCGCGGAGCGGCGGCATCGACCCCGCCACCGGCCGAGGGCGGCGCGGCGGGCTGGAGGCACCGGGCGGGGATCCCGGCGGCGGCCCTACGCCTGGGCCCCCTCGGCCGCTCCCGGAACGGCGCCTCCGCCATGCGCACTGCGAGCCGCCCCGCCGCGGGCCCCCGGCCGCTGGGGCGGCTGCCCCGACGCGTCGCCCCCGGCCGCCAGCGCCTCGATGCGGGGCGGCAGGCCCTGCGGGTCGGGGGCCACGAAGAGGGTGCGGGCGTGCTCGTAGCGGACGAACCCGGGCCGCGCGCCCTTGGGCTTGCGCACGTGCCGCGCCTCGGTGTAGTCCACCGCCACGCGGCCCGACCACCGGGCCTTGCTGTGGTAGGCGGCGACGCGGGCCGCCGCCTCCAGGGCCGCGGGGGACGGCGCCGCTTCCCGGTGGGGTAGGCGCAGGAGGACGTGCGAGCCCGGCACCTCCCGGGCGTGCAACCAGATGTCCCACGGGTTGGCGACGCGGGTGACCAGGGCGTCGTTCTGCCGGTTGTTGCGCCCGGCCAGGATGAGCTCGCCGCCGGGCCCGCGGTAGCGGAGGAACCCGTCCCCCTCGCCGCCGGTCCGCCGGGCCCGGGCGGCCGGGCCGCCGGCTCCGGCCCGGGATCCGTCGGGAACCCGGCTGCCGGCCCCGCCCCCGGCCGGGGCGCCCCCGCCGGGGGCGCCCCGGCCGGCCAGGTGGGCGAAGGCCGGCGCATAGCCCTGCTCGGCCAGCTCGGCGGCGATGGCCTCGAGGTCGCCGACGCTCGTCGCCTCGGCCAGCGCGTGCTCCACCGACTCCAGGTACGCCACCTCCTCGCGGGCCGCCGCGACGAGCTCGGCGGCCTGCTGGCGGCCGCGCTTGGCCTTCTGGTAGCGGCGGAAGTAGCGCTGGGCGTTCTCCTGCGGGCTCAGGGCGGGATCGAGGGGGATGACCACCGTCCCCCCCTCCGGATCGTAGTAGTTGGGCAGCTCCACCTGACGGGCGCCCCGCGGCACCTGGGCTGCGAAGGCGGTGAGGAGCTCGCCGTAGAGGCGGTAGGGCTCGGCCTCCTCGGCCCGGGCCAGGTCGCCCTCCCGTGCCTGCAGGCGGCGGCGGGCGCGATCCAGCGCCTCCCGCACCAGCTGCTCCAGCTCGCGTCGGAGCCGCTGGCGGGCCAGCTCCTCCCGGCGCTCGCGGTAGAACCGGTCGCACAGCGCCGAGACGCGGCCGTCCCCGTCCCGCTCCACCCGGCCCCCGGGGGGCGGCGACACCGGGAAGGCCGCAAGGGCCACCGCCCGTCCGGCGGCGTCCCGCACCACCACCGGATCGAAGCGGCCCCGGCGCGCAGCGTCGAGCCAGCCGAGGACCGCCTCGCCCAGGGCCGCGGCCCGCCGGTCGGCGGCCGCCGGCGGCCGGGCGCTGGCGCCGGTCCCCTGGCCGACGCTCGGCTCCCGGTGGTCCTCCTGTCCGCCGTCCGCCGTGCCCGCGGCGACGGCACCGGGGGCGTCCGGATCGATGCCGGCCCGCTGCAGCGCCTCCCGGGCCAGCTCGCGCCCCAGGGCCGGCACCTGTTCCAGCAGGCGGCGCCAGGCCGGCCGCGGGCGGGACCGGCCCTGCCCCGCCGCGGGGCCGCGGGCGGCGTCGGCATCGGCGTCCGCCTCGGCCAGGGCCTCGAGCCAACGGCGCCCCAGGGTCTCGGGGTCGCCGTCGGGCAGGGGCGTGGGGGCCGGGGGCGGCTCGTAGGCGCTGCCGGGAAGCAGGCTGCGGCCGCCGGCGCCGGCCGGAAGCCGCCGCAGCGCGTCGAGGATGCGGCCCTCCCCGTCCACCAGGATCGCGTTGGCCCGCCGGTCCAGGAGTTCGACGGCCAGGTGCCGGCGCCGGGCCGGTTCGTCCGGCCCGGGAGCGGCGAAGTCCAACCGGACCCACCGGTCGAAGTCCGGCCCCTGGCGCGCGGCCACCAGGCGCGATCCCTCGAGGTGCTTGCGCAACAGCATGCAGAAGGCCGGCGGCGACGGGGGGTTGGCCGGCGGGCGCGGGGTCAGGTGAAGGCGCGGCAGGTGGGGATCGGCGCCGATCAGCAGGTGCACCGTCCGGCCCGCGTACAGCCGCAGGACCAGGACGTGCGCCTCCGGCTGGTACACCCGCTCCACCCGGGCGGGGAGCAGCTCGCCGAGCTCCCTCAGGACGGCCGCCAAGACGAGCCCGTTCACGGGCGTCCCTCCCTGCGCCGGACCCCGCGGCACCGGGTGCGGCGGGGCCCGTTCCCACTATAACCCGGCCGGCCGCCGAGGGGAGACCTGCCATCCCCGTCGGCACCGCCGGGCCGGGGCCCTCCTCGCCCATCTCACCCGGCGGCGACCGAGGGCCCCGCCGGCCGCGGGCGGCGCAACCCCAGGACCGCCGGGTGCCGCGCTCCGGCCGGGCGGCTCATGCCGGCGGACCGGACGGCCGACGCGGAGCGCGCCCGGGCTCGGCCTGCCCGCCGGGGCTCGGGACGGAGGCGTCCGGCCCGTTGCGGGCGATCACCTCCCGGTACCAGAGGGCGCTGGCCTTGGGCACGCGGCGCTGGGACGGGTAGTCGACGTAGAAGAGGCCGAAGCGCGGCCCGTACCCGCGGGCCCATTCGAAGTTGTCCAGCAGCGACCACACGAAGTAGCCGCGCACGTCGACGCCCCGGGCGATGGCGTCGGCCACCGCCCGCACGTGGCCGTCCAGGTAGGCGACCCGCTGGGGGTCGTCCACCACCGGCTCGCCGTCCCAGCGGTCGGGGAAGGCGGCGCCGTTCTCGGTGACCATGATGGGGAGCGGGCCGTATTCGTGGTGGACCCGCAAGAGGACCTGGGCGAGGCCCCCCGGGTCGATGGCCCATCCCATGGCCGTCACCGGCCCCCGGGGAGACAGCACCTCCGCCTCCAGGGGTGGCCGCCCGGGGGCGTGCCGGACGACGGCCGGACTGTAGTAGTTCACCCCCAGGAAGTCGATGCGGGCCCTCGCCACGTCGAGATCGCCGGGACGAACCAGCCCGGCGGGCCGCCAGAGGGGCGCCAGCAGCGGCCACAGGTCGGCGGGGTAGCGCCCCCGCAGCACCGGATCGAGGAACCAGCGGTTGCGCCACCCGTCGAAGCGCCCGGCGGCCGCGGCATCGGCCTCGTCCTGCGTGGCGGGGCGTACGGCCACCTGGTCCAGGGTGATGCCCACCTGGAACCGCCCGCCGCCCTCGGCGCGCAGGGCCCGGACGGCGAGGCCGTGGGCCAGGAGCTGGTGATGGGCGACGGCCAGGGCGACGGCCCAGCTGCGGATGCCCGGCGCGTGCTCGCCGAAGAGGTGGCCGACGAAGGCCACCACCCAGGGCTCGTTGAGGGTGATCCAGTAGCGGACGCCGTCGCCCAGGGCCCGGGCCACGGTGGCCGCGAACTCCGCGAACCGTGCGGCCGTGTCGCGACGGGCCCAGCCGCCGCGGTCCTGCAGCGCCTGGGGGAGGTCCCAGTGGTACAGGGTCACCACCGGTTCGATGGCCCGGGCCCGCAGGGCGTCCACGAGGCGCCGGTAGAAGTCCAGACCCCGCGGGTTGACCGGCCCCGTGCCGGTGGGGAAGACCCGCGGCCAGGCGACGGAGAACCGGTAGGCTTTGAGGCCCAGTTCGGCCATGCGTGCCACGTCCTCGCGGTAGCGTCGGTAGTGGTCGCAGGCCGTCGCGCCGGTTCCTCCGTCCCGGATGCGGCCGGGCTCGCGGCAAAAGCGGTCCCAGATGGACTCACCCCGTCCGTCGGCGTCGACGGATCCCTCGATCTGGTAGGCGGACGTGGCCGCGCCCCAGAGGAAGCCCTCAGGGAAGGAGGGGCGAAGGGCGCGCGGGGCTAGGCCGCGGCTTGCATCAACCCTTGATCGCACCGGCGGTCAGTCCCTTGATCAGATAGCGCTGGCTGGCGAGGAAGGCGAGGAGCACGGGCAGGCTCACCGCCGTCCCCGCCGCCATCAGCAGGTCGTATCGGTTCTGGAACTGGCCGACGTAGAGGCGGATGCCGACCGGGAGGGTCTGGACCTCCGGCTTGCCCGCCAGCACCCAGGCGAAGAGCAGCTCGTCCCACGCGGCCAGGAAGATGTAGACCGCGGTCGCCACGAGCCCCGGGGCGGACAGCGGTAGGATCACGCGCCAGAAGGCCTGCCAGCGCGTGCAGCCGTCCAGCAGGGCCGCCTCCTCCAGCTCCCGCGGCAGCCGGGCGAAGAACCCGCGCATGATCCAGATGGAGGCGGGCGTGAAGAAGGCCGTGTAGACCAGGATCATCCCCGGGAAGGTGTTGAGCAGGGGGATGCCCAGCCGGTCCCGCATCCACAGGAAGAGCAGGTAGAGGGGGATCAGGAACATGATCCCGGGGATCAGCTGGGTGGCGATGACCGTCATGCCGAAGAGGTCGGCCCCGGGGAAGCGGAAGCGTGCCAGGGCGTAGCCCGCCGTGGTCGCCAGTAGCGTGGCCAGCAGCGTCGTGGCGCCGCAGACCAGCAGACTGTTCCGGAAGAAGAGGGCCAGCTGGATGTTGCGCCACATCTCCAGGTAGTTCTGCCAACGGGGGTGCGCCAGGTCGACGTCACCGGTCAACAGCCCCTGGTTGGTCTGCAACGACGCCAACACCATCCAGGCGACGGGGAACAGCATGACGGCGGTCACCAGCAGCGTCAGCAGGTTGAGGGCCAGGTGGCCGGCGGCCCGGCGCGAGGCCCGGCGACGGCGCGCCGACCGGCGATCGGTGCCGGACGGGTGACGGTCCACGGCCGGCCCGCCGACGGGAGGGCCGCCGGCCGGGACCCGGCGGGCGGTGGGAGCGAGAGGGGCCCGGCTCATGGGTTCACCAGCTCCACCTTGAAGATCCGGTACCAGACCCAGACCAGCATCAGCATGGCCAGCATCAACAGCACCGACGCAGCCGCCCCGTAGCCGAACAGCCACAGCTGGAACGACTGCCGGTTGAGGGCGGGCATCAAAAGGTCCGCCCACTCGCCGGGGTAGCCCGCCGCGTTGCCGAACATCATCGCGACGATGTTGAAGGAGTAGACGTTGTAGATCAGCTGGAACAGCAGCTGGACCGCGATCAGGGGCCGCAGCATGGGCAGGGTGATGTGCCACAACCGTTGCCAGGGACGGGCGCCGTCGATGGCCGCCGCCTCGTAGTACTCCTGGGGGATGGTCTGGAGCCCCGCCAGGAACACCACCATGACGAAGGGCCAGGAGCGCCAGATGGTGGGGATCACCACCGCCCAGAAGGCGTTGGGACCCGTCAGCCAGTGGGGCCGCTGCTCCAGCAGGTGGAGCCCGTCCACCAGCAGCCGGTTGATCACGCCGCCGTCCATCTGCCACATGAAGCCCCACAGGATGCCGATGACGTAGGCCGGAACCACCCACGGCACCAGCAGCAGCGTGCGCACCAGCGCCTGGCCGCGGAAGGGGCGGTTCAGCAGGTGGGCCACGGCGAGGCCCGTGACGAGGACGCCCGTGGTGACCACCACGGTGTACAAGGCGGTGTTGCGGGCGGCCACGGCCAAGCCCGCCCGCACGGGGTTCTGCGGGTCCAGGAGGATCGCCCGGTAGTTGTCGAGCCCCACCCAGGGCGCGTCCAGGAACTGGGTCAGGGTGAACTGGTTCAGCTTGAGGAAGGACAGGTAGATCCCCTGGGCGATGGGGATCAGGTGGACCAGGACCATGAGGCCGCACGCCGGGGCGATCATGCCGTAGGCCAGGCCGTGTTGCCGCCAGCCCTTCGCCAACCGGCGCCGCCAGGTGGGGATCGCAGGGCGCGGGGAGGTGGGGGCTGCCTGCAGCACGGTACACCCCTCCTTCACATCCATCGTCGGGCGGGGGCGGGCGAGCGTCCCTGATGGGCGCGCGGCGACCGGAACGGACGGACGCCGACCGGCGGGTGGCCAGGGCGTGCCCGCGCCTCCCGGGCGCCCCCGGCTCCCGGGGGACCGGTTGGCGCGCCAACCGGTCCCCCGGGTGGGGCGAGCGCGGCGACATGCCGCCGCGAGCCTGCCGCCGATGCGCGTCACTGGGACTGTTGGAGGATCTGGTTGACCTCCTGCGCGGCGGCGTCCAGCTCGGCCTGGATCGACTCGGCGCTGTAGGTTCCCCGGACGCCCGCGGCGATGTCCCAGATCATGCCGAAGTGCTTGACCAACACCGTCTCCATCGGCCCCCATGCGGGGATGGCGGGGTAGCTGCGGCCGTATCTGGCCGCCTCGACGAAGGCCGCCATCACCGGGTCGTCGGCCAGCTTGGGGTCCGTCCAGGTCTTGGTCACGGCCGGCATCATGCCGCTGCGGCTGGCGTACTCGATCTGGGCCTCGGGGGTCGACAGGAACTTGATCAGCTCCCAGGCGGCGTCGGGATGCCGGGAGCCCTTGAAGATCGCCAGGTTCGACCCGCCGAAGAAGGTGAAGCGGCCCGCCGGCCCCGCCGGCATGGGCGCGACGGCGAAGTTCTCCGCCGCCGGCGTCCCGCCCAGGCCGCCCTGGTCCTGGGGCGTGCGCAGGCTGCGGGCGAGCCATGGCCCGGCGAAGGTGACGGCGAAGCGGCCGTTGGCGAAGAGCGCCTCCACCTCCGCGCTGTTCTTCTCCAGGACCTCCTTGGGCACGAGCCCCTCGTGGGCCAAGCCGGTGTAGAACATCACCCCGCGCAGGGCCGCGGGCGAGTTGAACGCAGCCTGACGGAGATCGGGGGTCAGCTCGCTGCCTCCGGCGCCCCACACCCACGGGAAGATGTTATGGGCCACGTTCCAGTCGTTCTTGCCCGGGAAGCCGATGGCCGCCAGGGTCTGGCCGCCCACCTTGACGCCGTGCACCTTGCGCAGCGCCGCATGGAACCGGTCCCAGTCGGCGAAGGCCTCCTCGGGGTCGACGCCGGCGGCCGCGAAGGCGTCGGTGCGGTAGTAGGCGGCACGGACGTCGACGAACCAGGGCACCGCGTAGACGCCGTCCTGCCCGGCGATGCCGGTGGTGTTCCAGCTGGCGGGGTGGTAGGCCTCGCTGCCGCCGATCTCCGCCACCCGGTCCTGGATGTCCACCAGGGCGCCCATGGCGGCGAGGGCCGGCACCCAGGTGGTCCCCAGCTGCAGCACGTCGGGGCCCTCCCCGGAGGTGGCGGCCGTGGTGATCTTGGTCCAGGCCGAGCCCCAGTCCAGCACGGTGACCTCGACGTCCAGGCCGGGGTTGCGATTGAGGAACGGCTGGATCACCGTCAGGAAGTCCCGGTCCGGTTGGGGGCTGTTGGGCATGATCCAGACGGTGAGCTTCGTCTTCGCCCCCTGCCCGTCTTCGCCCTCGGCCCCCGACGAGCTGCCGGCGTCGCCGCCCCCACCCGGCGCCGACCCGGTCCCACTGCCGCATCCCGCCAGCGCCAGGAGGACGAGGACCAGGACCGTACCCAACCAGCGGCCGGCCCGCCGGCCGCGACCGATGCCCATGATGCATTCCCCTCCTCGCGTGTTCGCCGCACCGCACGCCCTGCAGTCACGGCGCTCCTGCCACATCCCTCCTGTCCCGACGCTCGAGGCGACCGCGACGCGATCGCCGCAGGGCGTCACCCTGCCTCCGCTCGAAAACCTTTTCGGAATGGGCGAGAGACCACCCCCTTGGGAAGAACCGCCCGCGGGCCGCGGGCCTCGGGCCCCGGACCCCGGTCCCCGGGGTCCAACGGCCCCGGGGACCGGGGATCGGCGGCTCGGATCCCCCGCCACCCCCGCCGCGGGCCGGGCGCCTCAGGGCTGCGGGGCCGCGACACCGCCGGAGCCGGCCGGGGCGCCGCACGACTGGCGCACCACGAGCCGGACCGGCAAGGTGATGGCGGGCGGCGCGGCCGCCGGGTCGTCGATCAGGCGCAGCAAGGCGCGGGCGGCGGCGACGCCCAAACCCTCCATGTCCTGGGCGACGGTGGTCAGGGCGGGGTGGACCAGGGCGGCCAGGTCGATGTCGTCGAAGCCCACCACCGCCAGGTCGCGGCCGATGCGGAGACCCCGTTCCTGGGCGGCCTTGATGGCGCCCATGGCCATGAGGTCGCTGGTGGCGAAGACCGCCGTCGGCGGCTCGGGCAAGGACAGGAGGCGTTCCATCGCCCGGTAGCCGCTGTCGAAGTAGAAGTCGCCCTGGGTGACGTACTCCGTCCGGTAGGGCAGCCCGAGCCGCGCCAGCTCCTGGCGGTAGCCGATGAACCGGTCGCGGCCGGGCCGGGTGTTGAACTCGCCGTTGATGATGGCGATGCGCCGGTGGCCGAGGGAGAAGAGGTGTCGGACGGCCAGGGCCGCGCCCCCCACGTTGTCCGACATCACGTACCCGGCCCGCGGTCCGACGAGGTCGAGGTCGACGGCCATGCACGGAAGGCCCGAGCCCGCCAGCTCGCGGATCCCCGGGGCGTCGGGATCGGTGCCCATGAGCACCACGCCGTCGACCCGATGCTGCTGGCAGCGCTTGAGGTACGAGCCGCGGCTCCCCCCGCGGGCGGGACCGCGGGCCCCGCCGGCTCCAGGGCGCGGCGCCCGGGCCGGCGGACCGGCCGCCGGCGGGGCGGCGGCCCCAGGGGCGGGGGCGGCGGGCGGGGCCGGGACCGTCGGGCGGGTCCCCGCGCCGGCGGGCCGGTCGGGCCGTCGATCCAAGGCCTGGGTGCCGGGCGGCGCGCCTCCGCCGGGCACGGGCGCCGGTCCGGGGTCCGGACCCGCCGCCGCGCCCGTGCCCTCCGGCTGGGCGTCGGCGTGGGCGAAGAGCAGGATGTCGTAGCCCTGCGCCTCCACCAACCGGTGGAAGCCGACGATCACCTTCTGGAAGAAGGGGTGGGTCAGCGCGGGTTGGGAAGGGTGGTGGAACAGGCACACGCCGATCAGGTAGCTGCGCCGGGTCACCAGGGTGCGCGCCGCCGCGCTGGGCCGGTAGTTCAGTCGGCGGGCCAGCTCCACGATGCGCCGGCGCGTCTCGTCGCTCACGTCGGGGTAGCCGTTGAGGGCCCGGGAGACCGTGGCCACCGACACGCCCGCGGCCTGGGCCACGTCGCGGATGGTCGCCACCCCGCCCGATCCCCCTTCCCCACGTCCCGTCCCTTGCTCCGGCGGGCGGCGATTGCGTCCGTTGGAGGCCAGCCGCTCGCGGCCGGCCGTCGGCCCCGTCCGCCGGGCGAAGATCGGGGCGAAAACGATTTCGATCAGACGCTTCGCCACCGGCGGTGCGATTCCTGCCGGCCGGACCTCCAATCTGCGGTCGCTGCCGCGAAGGGATTTGGGCGAGACCGTCGAAGTCCTCCCGTGACTCGACCGACCGGTCGGTCGACCCCGGGACATCCGGTGCACGGCGGGCGCGACGGCGGATGGGGCGCCACCCGTCGGGGCCGGGTGCCGGGTCCGCTCCGCGGCACCGGCTGGGCGGCGCCCGGGACGCGGTGGATGGCCCAGGGGCCGGGCCGGCGGCTCCCGTCCGGGTGACGGGGTGCGACGGCCCGTCCGGGTGACGGGCCCCGCATCCTGGACCAATGCTGCGCGGGCAGGCGTGTGCGACGGCACCCGCCCGGGTGACGGGCCGCTGGCGGGGCCGATCCCGCGGCGAACCCCACCCCGGTGGACGTCGCGCCGACGGCCCGGCGCACGGCAGCGGGGGCGGTCGGCCGGCGTCGGCCGGCGCGGGCGGCCGGACCACGATGGGAGGGGACGCGATGCCGCACGTCTTTCGCCGGGTCGCGGTGCTGGGAGCGGGGACCATGGGCTCCCAGATCGCCGCCCACCTGGCCAACCAGGGCATTCCCGTCGACCTGTTCGACCTCAGTACCGAGCTGGTGGAGAAGGCCAAGCGACGGCTGACGGAGCTCAAGCCCTCGCCGATCTACACCCGGGACGTGCTGGACCTGATCGCCCCCGGGTCCTTCCAGGACGCCGGCGACCTCGAGCGCCTGCGCGACGCCGAGTGGGTGGTCGAGGCGGTGCTCGAGCAGCTGCCCATCAAGCAGCAGCTCTGGGCGCGCGTGGCCCCCTACCTGCGGCCCGACGGCATCTACAGTACCAACACGTCCGGGCTCTCCATCGCCGCCATCGCCAGCGCGCTGCCGGAGGCGGCGCGGCGCCGGTTCCTCGGCACCCACTTCTTCAACCCGCCGCGCTACCTGCACCTGCTGGAGCTGATCCCGACGCCCGAGACGGACCCCCAGGTGGTCGCCGCCATGCGCGACTTCGCCACCCGCGTGCTGGGCAAGGGGGTCGTGGTCGCCAAGGACACGCCCAACTTCATCGCCAACCGCATCGGCTGCTACGGGCTCATGGTGACGGTGCGGGCGATGCAGGAGTTCGGCCTCGGCCCCGACGAGGTCGACGAGATCACCGGGGAGAACATGGGGCGGCCCAAGAGCGCCACCTTCCGCACGCTGGACGTGGTCGGCATCGACGTCATGAAGGACGTGGCCGACAACACCCGCGCCGCCGTCCGGGACCCGGAGGAACAGGCCGCCTTCACCCTGCCCGAGTTCATGCGGCAGCTGGTGGAGCGGGGCTGGACGGGCGAGAAGGCCGGTCAGGGCTTCTACAAGCGGGTCCCGCGGCCCGACGGCGGTCGGGAGATCCTGGTGCTCGACCCCGCCACCATGGAGTACCGTCCGCGACGGCGGCTCGAGGCGCCGTCGCTGCAGGCGGTGCGCGCCATCGAAGACCCGCTGCAGCGGATCAAGACCCTGCTGGCGGCGGACGACGTGGCGGGCCGCTTCGCCTGGGAGATCACCCGACGCACGCTGGCCTACGCCGCCAACAAGTTGGGGGAGATCGCGGACGACGTGGCCAGCGTCGACCGCGCCATCAAGTGGGGCTTTGGCTGGAACGCGGGGCCCTTCGAGCTCTGGGATGCCCTGGGCGCGGCGGCGGTCCTGGAACGCATGGAGCGGGACGGCGAGACCCTGCCCGGCTGGCTGGTCGCGGCCATCAAGGAGGGGCCGGGACGCTTCTACGTGGAGGAGGACGGTCGCACGCTGGCCTTGGCGGCGGGCGGCGAGTACGTCCCGGTGGAGGCGGACCCGCGCGCCATCGACGTGCCCCTGCTCTTGAAGCGGAACCGGGTGGTCGACCGCAACACCGGGGCGACCCTGGTCGATCTGGGCGACGAGGTGCTGCTGCTGGACTTCCACGGGCCCAAGCAGGCCATCGGCCCCGACTTCATCCAGATGGTGGAGAAGGCCGTGGCCGAGGTGGAGGCCAACTGGCGCGGCCTGGTGATCTCCAGCCACGTCAGGCCCAACTTCTCCGTCGGCGCCAACCTGATGCTCATCCTGCTGGCGGCCCAGATGGGCGAGTGGGACGAGATCGACGCCATGGTGCGCCGGTTCCAGGCCGCCAACATGAGGCTCAAGTACGCCGCCCGGCCCGTGGTGGTGGCGCCCTACGGCATCACCGTGGGTGGGGGCTGCGAGGTGGCGCTGCACGGCGACCGGGTGGTCGCCTCGGCGGAGACCTACATCGGCCTGGTGGAGGTGGGGGCCGGGGTGATCCCAGGCGGCGGCGGCACCAAGGAGATGCTGCTGCGCGCCATCGAGAACGTGCCGGAGGTGTTCTCGGGCAAGTACGCCCAGACGCCGGGGCCGGCGACCACGGACCTGACCGGCCGGGTCAACCTCCAGGTGCTGGTCAACCGGGTGTTCGAGCTGATCGCCACGGCGCGGGTGGCCACGTCGGCGGCCGAGGCGCGCCAGCTCGGCTTCTTCCGCGCCACCGACCGCATCGTGCCGAACCCGGACCACCTGGTCTACGAGGCCAAGCAGATGGTGCTGGCCCTCGACGACGCCGGGTACCGGCCGCCGGTGCGGCGGCGCATCCCGGTGGTTGGCGACAGCGGCCGGGCCCTGCTGGAGCTGGCCGCCACCAGCATGCACTGGAGCGGCTACGCCAGCGAGCACGACCTGAAGATCGCCCGCAAGCTGGCCCACGTGCTGGCGGGCGGGGACGTGCCGCCCGGCACCGAGGTGGACGAGGAATACCTGCTGGACCTGGAGCGGGAGGCGTTCCTCAGCCTGGTGGGCGAGCCCAAGACCCAGGCGCGGATGCAGCACCTGCTCAAGACGGGCAAGCCCCTGCGCAACTAGCCCCACCCCGGGGAGCGAGGTGAGTCCCATGCGCGAAGCGGTGATCGTGGCGGGCGTCCGGACACCCATCGGCCGCGCCCAGAAGGGCGCGCTCAAGGACATGCGGGCGGACGACCTGGCCGCCCTGGTGATCAAGGCGGTGCTGGAACGGGCGCCGGGCATCGAACCGCGCGAGATCGACGACGTGATCCTCGGTTGCGCGCTGCCCGAGGGCGAGCAGGGGTTGAACATCGCCCGCATCGCGGCCATCCGGGCGGGGTTGCCGACCAACGTGCCGGGCTTCACCGTCAACCGGTTCTGCTCGTCGGGCCTTCAGGCCATCGCCATCGCGGCAGAGCGGGTGATGGTGGGCGGGGCGGACATCGTCATCGCCGGCGGCGTCGAGACCATGAGCCGGGTGCCGATGATGGGGCACAACCCGTCCCTCAACCCGACCCTGGTGGCCGAGTACCCCCAGGTCTACATGGGGATGGGTCACACGGCGGAAGAGGTGGCGCGGCGCTTCGGCGTCAGCCGCGAGGACCAGGACCGCTGGGCGCTGGAGAGCCACCGCAAGGCCGCCGCGGCCATCGATGCGGGCCGGTTCAAGGAGGAGATCGTGTCCGTCCCCGTCCGGCGGGTGCGGGTGGAAGGCGGCAAGCGCATCGAGGAGACCTTCACCTTCGACACCGACGAGTGCGTGCGGCGGGACACCTCGCTGGAGAAGCTGGCCCAGCTGAAGCCCGTGTTCCGGCGCGACGGCACGGTGACGGCGGGCAACTCCTCGCCGACCAACGACGGCGCCGCGGCGGTGATCGTCATGGCCGCGGAGGAGGCCGCGCGACGCGGGCTCCCCGTCAGGGCGGTCTTCCGCAGCTTCGCCGTCGGCGGAGTCGACCCCGACATCATGGGCGTCGGCCCGGTGGTGGCGGTGCCCAAGGCGCTGAAGATGGCCGGCGTGCGGCTGGAGGACGTGGACCTGATCGAGCTGAACGAGGCCTTCGCCGCCCAGGTGGTGCAGGTGGTTCGGGAGCTGGAGCTGGACCCCGCGCGGGTCAACGTCAACGGGGGGGCCATCGCCCTGGGCCACCCGCTGGGATGCACCGGCGCCCGGCAGGTGGTCACCCTGATGCACGAGGCCCCGCGGCGCAAGGCGCGCTACGGCGTGGTGACGATGTGCATCGGCGGCGGCATGGGGGCGGCGGGCGTCTTCGAGTTCGCCAGCTGATGGCGCCATCCCCGGAGGCCATCGCGCCGCGTCGCGCGCGGGGTGCCACCCCGGGGAGGCCAGGCCGGGGCGGTCCCGCGGGGGCCGTCCGGGGCCGTCCAGGGGTGCTGGGGCATCCCGTCCCGGGAGGCCCCGGCGTGCCGGCGGAACCCCGTCCCGGCAGAGGCCGGCGTGCCGGCGGAGACCGGGGGATGCCGGCTCGACGCCGTTCGCTTCCGGCGCGCCGCCACGGCACGGTCCGGGGGCGGCGGAGGCCCCGGGGTGCTGGCGCCGCCGCGGGGCCGGGTGGCCCCGCGGCGGGGGGTGCGGGTTCGACCGGCGGATCCGGCCGGATCGTCCGCCGCCGTGACCGGAGCCGCCGGCGGGACCGGAGGATGCTCCACCGGAGGATGTTCGAAGGAGGGGAGGACCATGGCCGATGCGCAGCCCATGCCGGCGCGTGAGCCCGAAGCCCCCGCCCGCAAGCGGCCGGTGGGTGCCGGGTTCCTGATCGAGGGTACCGCGCCGGCGGAGGTGTTCACCGCGGAGGACCTGACCGAGGAGCAGAAGATGATCGGCCAGGTGGCCCGCGACTTCGCCCTGAAGGAAGTGCGCCCGCTGATCGACGAGCTCGAGCACGGCCGGCACGAGCACTCGGTGGCCCTGCTGCGGCGCGCGGGGGAGCTCGGCCTGCTGGCGGTGGAGATCCCCACGGAGTACGAGGGGCTCGGCCTCGACAAGGCGACGGCTACCCTGGTGGTGGAGCGACTGGCGCCGGCGGGCTCCTTCGGGGTGACCTTCGGCGCCCACACCGGCATCGGCACGCTGCCCATCGTCTACTTCGGGACCCCCGAGCAGAAGCGGCGCTACCTGCCCAAGCTGGCCACCGGCGAGTGGATCGCCGCCTATGCGCTGACGGAGCCCGACGCCGGCTCCGACGCCCTGGGCGGCAAGACGCGGGCGGTGCTGTCGCCCGACGGCAAGCACTACGTCCTGAGCGGCCAGAAGCAGTGGATCACCAACTCGGGCTTTGCCCACGTCTTCGTCGTCTACGCCAAGGTCGACGGCGAGAAGATGACGGCCTTCATCGTCGAGCGCGACTTCCCCGGCGTCGCGGTGTCGGAGGAAGTGCGCAAGATGGGCATCAAGGGCTCGTCCACGCGGACGCTCTATCTGAACGACGTGCCGGTGCCCGTCGAGAACGTGCTCGGCGAGGTGGGCAAGGGCCATCACATCGCCTTCAACATCCTGAACATCGGCCGGTGGAAGCTGGCCGCCGGGAACCTGGGGGCCTGCAAGGAGCTCATCGCCGTCTCCACCCAGTACGCCCAGGGCCGCAAGCAGTTCGGGCGGCCCATCGCCGACTTCCCGCTGATCCAGCAGAAGCTGGCCGCCATGGCCGCCCGCACCTACGCCCTGGAGGCCATGGTCTATCGCACGGCGGGGGCCTTCGACGCCAGCCTGAGCGCCATCGACGGCGACGCCCCCGACGCGGGCCGGCAGGCCATCGCCGCCATCTCCGAGTACGCCGTGGAGGCCTCGATCAACAAGGTCTTCGGCTCCGAGACCTTGGACTTCGTGGTCGACGAGGCCGTCCAGATCCACGGCGGCTACGGCTACATGCAGGAGTACGAGGTGGAGCGGGCCTACCGCGACGCCCGCATCAACCGGATCTTCGAGGGGACCAACGAGATCAACCGCCTGCTGATCCCCCGCGAGCTGATGCGCCGGACCCTGAAGGGCAAGCTCCCGCTGATGCAGGCCCTCGGTCGGGTCCAGAAGGAGCTGGCGGAGCTGTCGCCCCTGGGGCCGGCCGGGGAGGCGGCGTCGGGTCCCTTGGCGGACGAACAGGCCCTGATCGCCAACGCGCGACGGCTGACCTTGATGGTGGCGGGCCTGGCGGTGCAGCGGTACATGCAGCAGCTTGAACACGAGCAGGAGCTGCTGGCGGCCATCGCCGACCTGTGCATCGAGCTGTACGCCATGGAGAGCGCGGTGCTGCGGGCCCTCAAGGCGGGCGGGACCGGCGTCCACGCCGACCTGGCGCGGCTCTTCGTGGCCGGGAGCCTCGACCGGGTGGAGATCGTCGCCCGCAATGCCCTGGCGGCCATCGAGCGCGGCGACGCCCTGCAGGTGCAGCTGGGCATCGTCCGGCGCCTGCTGCGGCGCGAGCCGGTGAACCAGGTGGCCCTGGGCCGGCAGGTGGCCCGGGCCGTCCTGGAGGCCGGCGGCTACCCGCTGGGCGACCGCTGAATCCGGGACGACGGCGCCGGCTCGGGCGGGCGCCGCGGCACGCGGGGTCCGAGGCGCCCGGGAGCCCTGCACGCGGGGCCACCGCCCCCTGGCGGCCCGGGCGCGGGCTCCCGATGCGCCCGGGCGCCCGGTCGCGGCGGGATGCGGGAGGCCGGTCGGCGCCCTCCGCACCCCTGGGCGCCCTCCCGGCGGCCCTTCGACAGCAGGGGCCGGGGGCGAGGGGGGGGGGGACGGGCGGGAGCCCTGGCTCCCGCCCGTCCCCCTTCCTCCGCGGCCCGGTGCCGCGGGACCCCCTGCGCCATCGACGGCAGCGGCGGCAGCCCCCGCCGGTCCCGAGGCCGACGGCACCCCATGGGCGCCCGGGCCCCGGGAGGGCGGGGTCCACCGCCTCCACGCCCCAGCTGCCGGGGACGGGAGGGCGGGGCGCTTCCCGCGACCACGCCGCGCCCCACCCCTCCAAGGCCGCTGCAGCGGCGACCCCATCGGCGGCCGCACCGGCTGCCGCTTCGACGAGGAGGCATGGCCATGGCAACGCCGGGCAGAGGCGTCGACGCGTCGGTCACGGGGGTGCCCGCTGGCGTCCACCCCGTGGACGAGGGCGTGCTCCGCATCCCCGTGCCCACCCCCTTCGCGGTCGGCGTCGTCAACGTCTACCTCATCCTGGGCCGGGTGCCGACCCTGGTCGACGTGGGGCCGGGCGGGCGGCGCGGTCGGGAGGCCCTGGAGGCGGGGCTGGCGGCCGCGGGCCTCGGCTGGGACGACGTCGCCCAGGTCGTGATCACTCACACCCACGCCGACCACATGGGCCTCTTGCGCCACTGGCCGGGGACGCGCCGGCCCGCGGTGGTAGGCCATCGCTGGGGGGCGCGACACTTCCGCGGCGGTGACGACCCGGAGCGGGTCCGGTTCTTCCAGGGATTCGTGCGCTCGGCGGGGGTCCCGGCGGACGTGGCGGGCGGCCTGCTCCAGGGGCTTGCGGCGCTGATGGCCGCCGAGCCCGCGGTGTCGGTCGCCCGGTGGCTGGAGGACGGCGACGAGCTGACCATGGGCGACGACCGCTGGCTGGTGCTCCACACGCCGGGCCACGCCCAGTCCCAGGTGTGTCTCTACCGGGAGCGGGACGGCCTGCTCATCAGCAGCGACCACCTGCTTCCGACGATCTCCTCCAACGCCTTGCTGGAGCCTGCGCCCCTGGACGAACGCGGCCGGCCCCTCCGGCCCGAGCCGCCCCGCAGCCTGGTGGACTATCGCCGGTCGCTGCGCCGGGTGCGGCCGCTTCCGGCGCGGCGCTGCCTGCCGGGCCACGGCGACCCCTTCGGTGGCCACCGGGAGCTGATCGAGCGTCGCCTCGCGGACATGGAACGACGGGCCCGGCAGATCCGCGACGCGCTGGCCGCCCGGGGCGGCCGGTCGACCCTGTACCGGCTGGCCGTCGATCTGTTCGGGTCGGGCGATGCGGGGCACCTGCTGCTGGCCCTCTCCGAGGTCCAGGGCCACGTGGCGTGGATGGAGAGCGAGGGCTGGGTGCGCTGCCGGCCGGAACCCGGGGGCAGCGGCGTCCTCATGGTGACGGCGGCGGGCGGGGCCGGATAGGCGGCGGCCGCCGGCCGCAGAGGGTGCGCGGCGCCGGCCGCCGTGCGGCCCCGATCGCGAGGCGGTCCCCCGCTGACGCCCGGTCCTGGCGCAGGCATCGGCCTACCGGCCGGGTTCCTCCACCCGGACGCGGGCGTCGACGATCAGGCAGCCCCGCCCCGGCTCGTAGGCCATCAGCGGGTTGATGTCGAGCTCGGCGATCTCCGGCACCTCCTCCACCAGCCGCGAGACGCGCAGCAGCACGTCCTGGATCGCCTCCAGGTCGGCCGGCGGGTGGCCCCGGTAGCCCTCCAGGAGGCGATAGCCCCGGATGCTGCGGATCATCTCCGCCGCGTCCACGTCGGTCAGCGGCGTGATGCGGAAGACCACGTCCTTGAGGACCTCCACGTGGATCCCGCCGAGGCCGAAGGCCACCAGCGGGCCGAAGAGGGGATCCTGGGTCACCCCGACCACCAGCTCGGTGCCGGCCGGCACCATGGGCTGGACCACGAAGCCGTCCAGCTCCTCCCTGCGGCCGGCGGCCTCCAGCCGGCGGACGATGCCGCGGCAGGCGGCGCGCACCGCCGCCGCGTCCGCGAGGTGCAGCTGGACCCCGTCCCACTCGGTCTTGTGCACCAGGGTGCGCGAGGCCATCTTCACCGCCACGGGGTAGCCGAGGTCGGCCGCGGCCGCCACGGCCGCCTCTTCGTCCCGGACGAACCGGCTGCGCACCCGGGGCAGGCCGAAGGCCTCCAGCAGCCCGTCGACCTCCTGGGCCGACAGCCACCCCCCGCCCCGCCCGAGGGCCGCGCGGCACAGGTCGCGGGCCCGGTCGACGTCCAGGTCGGGATGGGCGGGGATCCGGCCCAGCGGGCGCTGGCGCCAGCGGGCGTACTCGTACGCCTTGGCCAGGGCCCGGGCGGCGGATTCGGGGAACCGGTAGGAGGGGATGCGCTCGTCCCCCACGGCCAGGGGCTGGCGCAGGCCGCGGGCGCTCATGAAGCACGCGACCACGGGCTTGCGATGGCCCGCCCGTCGGGCCTCGGCCACCGCCTCCCGCACCGCGGCGGCGACGGCGTCGACGTCGGCCAGGCCCACGGGGATGAAGATCACCAGCACCGCGTCGAAGCCGGGGTCGCGGAGCACCACCCGCAGGGTCTCGCGGTACTGCTCGGCGGTGGCGGAGGCGACCATGTCGATGGGGTTGGCCACGCTCGCCGCCGGCGGGAGGAATCGGCGCAGGGCCTCGCGGGTCGCGGGGGAGGGCTCCGGCACCTCCAGTCCCGCCGAGGCCAGGGCGTCGGTGGCCAGGATGCCCGGTCCCCCCGCGTTGGTGACGATGGCCACCCGCGGTCCGGCGAGGAGGGGTTGGTTCGCCAGCAGCGCGGCGATGTCGAACATGTCCTCCAGCGTGTCGGCGCGGATCACCCCGGCCTGCCGGAACAGCGCCTCCACCGCCACGTCGCTGGCGGCCAGGGCGGCGGTGTGGGAGCCCGCGGCCCGGGTCCCCGCGGCGGTGCGGCCCGCCTTCACCGCCAGGATCGGCTTCTTGCGGCCCACGCGGCGGGCCAGCCGCGCGAAGCGGCGGGGGTTGCCGAAGGACTCCAGGTAGAGCAGGATCAGGTCCGTGTCCTCGTCGTCCTCCCAGTACTGGATGAGATCGTTCCCCGACACGTCCGCCTTGTTGCCGACGCTGACGAAGCTCGACAGCCCGAGACCGAGGTCGCGGGCGTACTCCAGGATGGCGAGCCCCAGCGCACCGCTCTGCGAGGACATGGCCACCCGTCCGTGGGGCGGGAAGACCGGGGAGAAGCTGGCGTTCATCCGCACGTCGGGGGCGGTGTTGATCAGGCCGAGGCAGTTGGGGCCCACCATGCGCATCCCGTAGCCGCGCACCTTGGCCACCAGGCGCTCCTGCAGCGCCCGGCCCTCGGGACCCGTCTCGGCGAAGCCGGCCGTGACCACCACCAGCGCCCGCACGCCCTTGGCGCCACACTGGTCGACCACGTCCAGCACCGCCTCCCGCGGCACCGCCACCACCGCCAGGTCCACCGGGCCCGGGACGTCCAGCACCGAGCGGTAGGCGGGGATCGACCCGACCACCTCCGCCCGCGGGTTGACGGGATAGACCGGGCCCTGGAACCGGTTCATCACCAGCGCCTCGAGGATGCGGTAGCCGATGCTGCCGGGATCGCGGGAGGCCCCCACCACCGCCACGCCCCGGGGGCGGAAGAGGGGTCGCAGCGACGCCACGGTGGCGATGCGGTCCCGCATCTCGCTGCGCGCCACGCTCTCGGGACTGGGCTGGACGTCCAGGCTGACCACCACGTAGCCGTCCCGGTGGTGCTGGTGGGCCTCGAAGCCGCTGGCCCGCAAGACCTCCAGCATGCGGCGGTTGTCGGGCTGGGTCCAGGCGACGAACCGGCGGATGCCGTGGCGGGCGGCGATCAGGGCCAGCCTTTCGAGGAGCAGGGTGCCCAGGCCGCGGCCCTGGTAGGCGTCTTCCACCAGGAAGGCGACCTCGGCGGTGTCGGGTTCCGCCCGGTCGCGGACGTACGTGCCGCTGGCCACGATGCGCGGATGGTCGGGGTCACCCACCTGCACCAGCAGGGTGTATCGCTCGGCGGGCGGCCCGACCTGGAGCAGCGCCTCCACCGCGGCCTCCCGCGAGGCGCCGGCGAAGAAGCGCCGCATCAGGGAGAGGTCCGAGACCCGCTGGAGGAACTCGCCCACCAGCGGCCGGTCGGCCTCCCGCGCGGGCCGCAGGGTGGCGGCCGTGCCGTCGCGGAGCAGCACGCGGCCCGCCTCGAGCCCCTCCTGGGGGATGGGGGCGGGGTAGAGGGCGGGGAGCGAGGCCAGGGCCGGACGGGGTCGGGTGGTGCCGGACGCCGGCGTCAACGCGGCCCCGGCGCTCGCTGCGCCGGGCTGGGCGGGGCGGCTCCGGGGATCGCCAGGGTCGCTGCGCATGCCCGTCGACCTCCTTGCCGGCGTGGGACCTCGCCCGGGGGGTGGAACCGTGCTCCGGCCGCCGGCGCTCTCTTCTTTCCGGGCGGATCGCCCGCTTCCTGCCAGGGGACGGCCATCCCCCTTGAAGATTCCCGAATCGGGGCCGTGGGCTTCGGCGGAGCCACGGGTTCTGTCGCAGGGTGCCCGCGTCGCCCTCCCGGTCGATCCCGCCGCCGACGGGGCGGCAGGCTCGCCGCCGCGGCGGCACGATCTCCGCCCCCGTCGGGCCGATGGCGGGGTGGCGCGCCGGGTCACCGCGGCGACGCGCCGGGGGCGCACCCTTGCCAGGCGGTGGGGAGACCCGCATCCGCCGCGGGATCGGCGGGGGAAGGGGACGGGGGTGCCGGCGCGGGGCGGCCCGAGGGATGGGGCGACGGCAAGAGGTCGGCGACGTCGTCGGCGGCGACGGTCCAGAACCCGTCCTGGCGGATCATCGTCCAGGTCAGGTCGAACGGGGCCGCGGGAGGCTCGCTGGCGTAGTAGGCCGTGCCCTGCAGGCGCACCCGGGCCCGGGGACCCTGGACCGCCAGGGTGGTCGCCCGCTCGACCTTGACGAACGCCAGCAGGGTGGTCAGGCGTCGAGCCAGGGTCGTCCAGGCGGGATCGCGGGGGTCGGTGACCATGTGGGCGGCGGTGGCGGCGTCGCCGTTGGCCAGGGCGATGGACAACCACGACGCCACCGCGTGGGGTGGTGCCGAGCGCAGCGCATCCACCAGTTGGCCGCTGCTCTTGAGTACCATCAGGTGGTGGCCGGGGTCGACGCGGTCGCTGGCGTGGGTGGTGGCGGCCAGGGTGTGGACGCAGAAGTGGCCGTCGAAGTCGTTTCCGGCCACGATGTCCTCCCCATGGGGCATGCCGTTGATCGAGGCCGCCACCCGCCGGCCCCCCACCTCCAGGACCACCGCCCGCCGGCGCCAGCTCCAGGCGCCGCCGAACAGGGACCGCAGGACGGCCGTGTCCTGGCGCGTCAGCGGTTCCGCGTCGGCGTGCTGATAGCCCCCGTAGCGGACCACGCGGAGGGTCCGCCCGGTCTCGAGGTCGCGCAGCGACGCCACCGCATCCCATGGCCACAGGCGATCCACCTGGGGCCACGGCAGGGGTTCGCCGAAGAAGGCGTCCGCCAGGCGACGGGTGGCGGGCGCGAGGACCGCCCACAGCGCCTCGGTCCGATCCAGGTGGCCCCGGTCCGTCTGGAAGAACCGGCCTTCGCGGGAGATCAAGATTTCGTGCCGACGCCCGGCGGCGTCGGTCCACTCCAGCCGCCAGTAGGCGAAGTGCGGGCCGGGCGGCGCCGAGACGGTGCCGCGGCCGGCGGGGCGGACGCGACGGAGGGCGCGGACCAGCTCCCGGCGCTCGTCGGCGGTGAGGGCCGTCCGTGCCCGGTACTCGGGCCAGGCGAAGGCGAGGGTCGCGGTGCGCACGGACAGGGCAGGCGACGCCAGGGGGGCTCCCGGCGGCCGGGCCAGCAGCCAGGCGAGGAGGAGCAGCATCCCCAGGGCCACCAGCCCCAGCCCCGCTCCGCGCCCCGGTCCGAGGCCGCCGACGGCGCGGCCGACCCCGGCCGGCGGGATCGTCCCCGGCGGTGTCCCGCCGCCACCGATCATCGCCCGTCCTCCCCAGCCTGCGCCCCGACTGCGGCGCACGGCGGGCGGCGCGGCCGTCCACCGGGCGCCCCAGCGGACCCCCGCACGAGACTGTGCCCCCCCTGCGGCGTACGGCGGGCGGCGCGGCCGTCCCGCCCGTCCCATGGGTATGCGGGGAGGGGGCGGCGGATGTGGGCATCGGGCATCCGCGCCAGCCGCCGCCGGATGCGAGGAGCCGTCGGCGCGAGTCCCCACGGGTGCGGCCGGCTACGGGCCGCGGCGGGCGGGCAGACTACCCGCGAGAGGCGACGGGAGGGCGGTCCGTGGCGCGCAGGGTGACCTTGCGCAAGGTGCAGGGAACGGGGGCTGGCGCGGCGCCTACCCCTTCGGCGGATGGGGCCGCCGGGCGGCGTGCCGCGGCGACGGCCGACCCCGCGGCCAGGGGGCCCGCCGGCCCCAGGGGTGCGCTGCCGGGCGGGACCATGGCCGGCCCCGGCGCCGACGCCGGCCACGGCGCTGGGCGGGCGAGCCCGCGGTCGGGGTCGGTGGGCGAAGGGGCGGGACGCCGTTCCCCGGGGAGCCCGCGGCTCGCCGCCGGCACCTTGCGCGGCGCCGGCGCGGTGGGGGCTCGGTCCTCCCAGGGGGGCGACGACAGCCCCACGGCCGGTCGCGGGCAGCCTCGGGACGCCGCCCCCCTGGTGGAGGCGCGCCGCTGGTTGGCGCGGTGGACCCGGGCGATGGGGGATGGCGCCACGGCGGCCGGCGGCGAAGCTCCGCCGGCGGGCCTCGCCGGAGCCGGCACGGGACACCGACCGATCGGCGAAGGAGCGGGGGGCGGGACCATGGGCGCAGCCGGGATGGGCGCAGGACGGGACGACGCGACGTCGGCGGGAGGGCGCCCCGCGGACGGGGTCGGAGCGGAGGCGACCGGGCTGCCGCCGGTCGGCATGCCGGCTTGGATGGGCCCGTTCCCCCTGGGAGCGGTGGGACCGGGCATCCCACCGGGAGCGGGGGCGATCCCCATCCCTTGGGGGGCGGCATGGCCGGCGTGGCCGTCCGTTGCCCAGGGTGCTGGACCGTCCCATGCCCCTGGACCATCCCATGCCGAGGGTGCTCCACGCCGGGAGCAGACGCCGGGCGGTCCCGGGCGGTCGGGCGACGACGCAGCGAGCCCGAGGCCCGAGGCCGGCGACGCCGCGGGCGGTGGGGCCACGGCGGCCGGAACGGCACCCCAGGCGGGGTCGCGGAGGTCGAGCCGCGGGGGCCGGGAGCGGGGCCGTAGCCAGGCCGGTGTGGCGCCGGCAGGAGAAGGCCCTTCCGCGGCCCAGGGACGGGAGCGGCCGGCCCCTTCCGGGGCCGCCGTGCCGCCCTGGACCCCGGCCGGGATCCCGGGCTGGACCGTCCCCTGGCCCGGGTGGCCGGCGGGCGCGCCCGCCCTGCTGGGCGGGACCCCGCCCGCCTTCCCCGGTCCGCCTTGGATGCCACCGGTCGCCGTGGAATCCTGGCCGTGGCCGGGCGGCGGGATGGGGAGGCCGGCCGGCACCGGTTCAACGGTCCCGCCGGGGCCGCCGTCGGCCGCAGGGGTGGGCCCGGCGGTGCAGCCCTCGGCTCTCCGAGGCGACGCCGGTGGCGACCCGTCGGCTGGCCATCCCCGGGGGGCGGCGGCGCCGGCCGGGGCCGGGGGCGAGAACCCGGCCATGACGCTGATCAGCGCCCACCTGCAGCTGCGCCAGGACATGGAGAACAACCTCCGCAAGCTCCGCCAGGTGATCAGCGAGAGCCAGGCCATCGCCCAGCAGATGGAACAGCTGCTGGCCGCCACCGCCCAGTGGACCGGCGCCGATCGCGGCCGCGATCAGGGCGACCAGGGTGCCGGTTCCGGCCGCGCCGCGGCCCAGGGGGGCCACCGCGGGGGAAGCGGCGGCCCGGGGGATGCGGAGGCGGATGGCCGCCAGCAGGGCCAGGGTCAGGGGGCGACACCCCGCGTGGTCGGTCGCCTGCGGGCCGCCATGGCCCGTCGCGCCGGCGGCACCGTCCCCGAGGGCCATACCGAGCACCCGCCATCGGCCCGTGGCGGCGGGGGATGACGGCGCGGGGCGGGCCACCCCTTCTGGTCCCGTGTCGCCCGGCGAGCCCCCCTTCGAGCCCGATGCAGCCCCCTCGGGGGCGGCGCAGCGGTCGGCCGGCTGGGCCGGCCGGTTCCTCCCTTGACAGAGGGCCACCGCGTCCCATAGACTACACTCGTGGTTTCCATGCTTCGGGATTCCCGCCATCGGCTCCGCGACGAGCGCGGGCCAACCCGTCCGCTCCAGCCAGGGACGGGTCGACAGCCGGGCGCCGGCCGATCGCGTGGTCCGTTCCCAGCCTTGGTCCGTCTGACCCCCCACCGCGCCGGGGCCGGCGGTCATCCCCGCAAGGTAGGCCGTCAGGCATGACGGGTGTCTACCAGGCGCCCGGGTCGCGCGGCCGGTCGATGGTCGGCGTCGGTCGACCGGCGACGTCTTCGGGCTGGGCGTCGCACCCCAGGGCCGGGCAGGGCTCCGAGCGGGTCTAGGTCCCACCGCAGGTTCTTCCCGTGGGCTGGGGCACCTGCCGCCGCACCCATCGCGGCCACCCGTCGTCGAACCCGCCGAGGGCTCCCGCCGTGGGCTCCCGTCGGTCGAACTCGTTGTGGGGTCCTGCCGGTCGAACCCGCCTTGGGCTCGCACCGGTCGAACCCGCCGGGCGTCCGGGCGGCGTCGAGGCCCCCTCGCCAGGCGTCGTGCAGGCTCCGGTGGTAGAGGTCGTGGTCCAGCGCCCGTCGTGGGGTCTGGGGCTCCCCTGGGGCTCCCCCTTGGGCTCGGGGAAGGGAGGGCGTCCCATGCGCACGCGACGCGTGGCCGTCATCGGAGCGGGCCACGGCGGCCAGGCGATGGCCGCCTATCTAGGCCTGCTGGGGTTCCGGGTCACGCTCTACAACCGCTCGGCGGCGGCCCTGGAGCCCATCGCGGCGCAACGCGGCATCCACCTCGAGGGCGAGGTCCGGGGCTTCGGGCCGGTGGAACGCGTCGCCTGCACCGTCGGCCCCGAGTTGCGGCGCTTCCGGCTGGTCATGGTCGTGGTCCCCGCCACCGCCCACCGCCAGGTGGCCGCCTGGTGCGCGCCCTTCCTCGGCGACGGGCAGGTGGTGGTCCTGCACCCGGGACGAACGGGCGGAGCGCTGGAGTTCCACGCGGCCTTGCGCGCCGCGGGGAACCGGGCCGACGTGCTGGTCGGCGAGGCGCAGACCCTGCTCTTCGCCAGCCGGGTGACGGGACCCGCGCGGGTGCGGATCTACGGGTTCAAGCACCGGGTGCGGGCGGCGGCGCTGCCGGCGGTGCGCAACGCCGAGCTCCTGGCGGCCCTGCGGGAGGTGCTGCCGCTGTTCAGCGCGGCCGAGAGCGTCCTGGAGACCAGCCTGGACAACGTCGGCGCGGTGTTCCATCCGGCGCCGCTGCTCCTCAACGCGGGGCGGGTGGAGGCCGGCGAGCCCTTCGAGTACTACCGCCAGGGCATCACGCCGGCGGTGGCCCGGGTCGTCGAGGCGCTGGACGCCGAGCGGCTGGCGGTGGCGTCCGCCCTTGGCCTGCAGCTGCGCACCGCCCGCCAGTGGCTGGCCGAGACCTATGGGGCCCAGGGGCACGATCTCTACGAAGCCGTCCAGGGCAATCCCACCTACCGGGGCATCGCGGCGCCCGCGACCCTGGCCCATCGCTATCTGGACGAGGACGTCCCCGCCAGCCTGGTGCCCATGGCCGCCCTCGGGCGGCGCCTGGGCGTCCCGACCCCGGTCATGGACGGCGTCATCCACCTGGCCGGCGCCCTCCGGGGCACGGACTTCTGGCGCACGGGGCGCACCCTGGGGCACATGGGACTCCGCGGCATGAGCGCCGAGCAGATCCGCCGCTGGGTCACCCTGGGCGAGCTCGACGAGGCCCTGGTGGTGTGAGGTTCGCGGGCGTCGCGAACCGGAGCCATCGTCCCGTCGTCAGCCGCGACCCGGAGCCATCGTCCCGTCGCCCGGCCCCGCAACGCGGGCCGAGGGCGTCATCGCTTCCCTGGAGGTGAGGTCCATGGGCCGCAAGCCGAAGATCCTGGGCGCGGCGGTGGGCGATTGCGTCCACGTGGCCGGCGTGGTCAACTTCCTCCATCTGGCGGAGGCCCAGGGCTACGCGACCTTCTGCCTCGGGCCGGCGGTGCCCGTCGACGAGCTCTTGGGCGCCGCCCTCGAGGACGATCCCGACATCATCGCCGTGGGCTACCGCCTGACGCCGGAGACCGGCGCCCGGGTGCTGGCGGAGCTCAAGGACAAGGCCGAGCGCATGGGCCTCGCCCACAAGCGCTTCATCTTCGGCGGCGTCGGCGCCGTCTGCGACTACGCCCGACGCCTCGGCCTGTTCGAGGCGGTGTTCGACGCCGACACCACCGTCGACGAGATCATCGCCTACCTGCGGGGCGGGCCGACCCGCCAGGACGAGGTCGACTACCCGCAGACCCTGGTGGGGCGCATCGAGTTCAAGCACCCGTACCCCATCCTGCGCCACCACTTCGGTTTGCCGTCGGTGGAGGCGACCATCCGGGGCGTGGAGGCCATCGCCGAGGCCCGGTGCCTGGACGTGATCTCCCTGGGTACCGACCAGAACGCCCAGGAGCACTTCTTCCGCCCCGAGGAGATGGACCCGGACGAACACGGCGCCGGGGGCGTGCCGGTCCGCACCCCCGACGACCTGCGGGCCATCTACCAGGCGTCGCGGCGGGGCAACTACCCGCTGATGCGCTGCTACAGCGGCACCCGCGACACCCTGAAGTGGGCGGCGATGCTGAAGGAGACCATCAACAACGCCTGGTGCGCGGTGCCGCTCTTCTGGTACAGCCAGCTGGACGGGCGCAGCCGGCGGCCATTGGACGAGTCCATCGCCGAGGCGCAGGAACTGATGCACTGGCACGCGCGCCACGGCATCCCGGTGGAGATGAACGAATCCCACCACTGGAGCCTGCGGGACGCGCCGGACACCGTCGCCGTGGCCGCGGCCTTCCTGGCGGCGTACAACGCCTACCGGTGCGGCGTGCGCACCTACGTCCAGCAGCTGATGTTCAACAACCCGCCGGGCACGTCGTTCAAGATGGACCTGGCCAAGATGCTGGCCAAGCTGGAGCTCGTGGGCGAGCTCGAAGGCGCCCGGTTCCGCGTGCTGCGCGAGACGCGCACGGGACTGTCCAGCTACCCGGCGGACCTGGACCGGGCCAAGGGGCAGATCGCCTCCTCGGTGACGGTCCAGATGGCCCTCCAGCCCCACATCGTGCACGTGGTGGCCTACACCGAGGCGAGCCACGCCGCCACGGCCGAGGACGTCATCGCCTCCTGCCGCATCGCGGAGCAGGCCATCCGCAACGCGGTCCACGGCCTGCCCGACATGCTGCGCGACCCCGACATCCAGGAGCGGAAGAACCAGCTGGTGCAGGAGGCGCGGCAGCTGCTGGAGGCGATCCGCTCCCTGGCGCCGGGGGGGACGGGCGATCCGTGGACGGACCCGGCGACGCTCAAGCTGGCGGTGGAGATGGGGCTGCTGGATGCGCCGCACCTCATGGGCAACAAGGCGGCCCGCGGGAAGATGCGGACGCGCATGGTGGGCGGGGCCTGCGTGGCGGTGGATCCGGCCACCGGCCGCCCGCTGCGGGAGGAGGAACGCATCGCCCGGGTGTTCGCGGATTACGAGCGGGCGATGGCCGGCACCCCGGCGCCCCCGCCGTCGGCGTGATGTGCCCGGCGGGGGGACGCCGCGGGGCGGCGCCCCGGCGCGGGCGTGCCGGGGTCGCGGGCGGTGGACGCTCTCGGGGTCGCACCGAATGACGGCCGCTTCCGGGGGTCTTCCGCGGAGGGGCTGGTCTGCGTCAGCGACATGGAGGCCGCGCCGCAATGGCATAATCTGCCAGGAGGCTTCCTGGGCTCGCCGCGGGGTGCCTGGGGGCGCCGACCCGGCCTCCCCCTGGCGGCGACGGGGCCGGGCACCCGACCCGTCGCTTGACCGCGGCCGCCAGGGGCCTACTCGACCTCCACCTCGACGGCGACGGTGGCGGGGCCTCCCCCTCGATGGAAGAAGCGGACCTCGAGGACGTACCGGCCGGGTTCCGCCGGGGCGGGCACGGGACCGAGGCGCACGGACTGACCGGCCCGGACCGGCACCAGCGCCGTCGTCTCCGCCATCCCGTGGTCCCAGGGCTGTCGGCCTGCCGCGGTGACCCGCCATCCCTTGAGACCGCCCAGGGCACCGGTCAACTGGATCTCGTCCGACGTCCCGTTGTGCACGGTCAGCGCCATGGGCTCACCGGGCCGATACCGCGCCTTGTCGGCCGTGAGCGTCACGCCCTCCACCTCCGCGCCGCCCCCTGTCCCGGCGTCGCTTCCCCTGGGGGGCGCAGCGCCCTGGCCGTCCCCGGCCGGCGCACCACCGGGGCCGCTGACCGCCGGGCCGCCGGTGCCGAGGGCGGCGCAGCCGCCCAGCCCCGCCACCACGGCGACTGCCAGGAACAACGCCACCATGCGCCGATGCCCGCGTCCCATCCTCACCCGATCCCTCCGTCCGGCGCCCCGTCCCCGCGGGTCGGTGCCCGGGCGGGCGCCTACCCTCTTGCTACCCGTTGGACGCCTCCCTCCGCAAGCCGGTTCCCGGTCCGGGCCTGCCCGACCGAGGCCGACGGCGACCGGCGCCCGTACCCGGCCGGCCCAGCGGCCGGGCACGGGCGCCCGCCGGCGCCAAGCCCCGGTCGGGCCGCCGCCCCGGCCGGGCGGAAGCCATCCCCCGCGGCGCGGGTCGTCGGCGCGGGCCGTCGGCGTCGCCCGTCGCCGATGGCGCCCGGCGCCCAATGCCCAGCCGCGGGGGACCCCTGCGGGTCCCCGACGCGCGTCTGGAGCCATGGCGGTCCATGGCCCCGACGGGGCGCCATCGCCGCGGCGGGGCGCGGGACGCTGGCGTGTGGGCTCGCGCACCGGCTCGATGCGCCGTCCGCCACGGTCCGCCGAGGACGCCCCGGGTCGGGGCGGACGCCGATCCCCCACAGGCGCCGGCGGCCGGAAGGCCGCCGGGCTCCGGGTGCCACGGTCTGGCTTGGGGTCCGGGGTGCGATCCCCCGGCGCGAGTCGTCGCGAGCGCTTTCGCCCGGCGTCCCAGGCGGTCCTGATGCGCCCCCGGCCTAGGAACGGCGCATAGGCCCCGGAGGGGCGGCATAGGCATGGTGGGCGACCGGGGCACACGGCCCGGCGCGGCCGGCGGCTCCCGCCGGCCGCGCCGGGCCGTGGATTGGGCAGGTGCAGGAGCGGTCCGCTCCATGCCGCGCATGCCGCGCATGCCCGCACGCAGCCGCCGCCACCCGGTCCCGCGCGGGGCTGCGCCCCGGCTCCGGCGCCCCCGGCGCCGACGACGACCCCGGGTCCGCAGGAGGCGAGAGGCGTGGTACGTTGGCCGCATCGCCCTTCCGCCCACGGCTCGCAGGCTCGCTCCGGCCCCGCCGCCGGGTCGCGGGGGGAGGCGCCGCCCTGGCACGCCTGGCCGGCCGATCGCTGCCTGGAGGCGCTGGCCAGCGACGGGGAGCGAGGGCTCACCCCCGCCGAGGCCGACCGCCGGCTGCAGCGGTACGGCCCCAATCGGCTTCGCCCCGCGCGGCGGGATCCCCTCTGGCGCAAGCTGGCCGTCCAGTTCCAGGACGTCCTGGTCCTGGTCCTGGTGGGGGCGGCGGCGCTGTCCGCCGCCCTGGGCGAGCGGGCGGACGCCGTCACCATCGTGGCCATCGTGATCGTCAACGCCCTCCTGGGGTTCCTGCACGAGCACAGGGCCGAGCAGGCCCTGGAGGCCCTCAAGGCGCTGGCGGCGCCCCAGGCCCGCGTGGTCCGCGACGGTCAGCGCCGCGTGGTGCCGGCCTCCGACCTGGTCCCGGGCGATCTGATCCTGCTCGAGGCCGGCGACCGCGTCCCCGCCGACGCGCGCCTCCTCGAGAGCCACAGCCTGGCGGTGGAAGAGGCGGCCCTGACGGGCGAGTCCCGGCCCGTCGCCAAGTCGGCCGCCGCCGCGTGCCCGCCCGACGCGCCCCTGGCGGAGCGGACGACCATGGTCTACCAGGGGACCACCGTGTCCCGCGGCCGCGCCCGCGCGGTGGTGGTGGCGACCGGCATGGCCACCGAGATGGGGCGCATCGCCGACCTCCTGCAGACCGCGGAGACGGAGCCGACCCCGCTGCAGCGGCGCCTGGCCCACCTGGGTCGGGTGCTGGTCACCGCCGCCCTGGCGGTCTGCGCGGTGGTGGTGGCGTTGGGGTTGATCCAGGGGCAGGGCCTGGCCCCGATGTTCCTCGCCGGGGTCAGCCTCGCCGTCGCCGCCGTGCCCGAGGGGCTGCCGGCGGTGGTCACCATCGTCCTGGCCCTCGGCGTCCAGCGGATGGTCCAGGCCCACGCCGTCATCCGCCGTCTGCCGGCGGTGGAGACCCTGGGCTGTACCACCGTGATCTGCTCGGACAAGACGGGGACGTTGACGGAGAACCGCATGACCGCCCGGCGCGCGGTGACGGCCAGCGGCGTCTTCGAGCGGAGCGGGGAGGGGGAGCCCTGGCGGCCCGCGCCAGGGTTGGAGAGCCCGGGCCGCGGCCGGGCACCCGGTCCCGGTGGATGGGATCCGCCGCCGGTTCCGCGGGCCGGCGCCGCCGGCGAGCTCCGGCGGCTCCTCGAGGCCGTGGCCCTGTGCAACAACGCGGTGCCCGTCTCCGCCTCCGACGACCCGGTCGGCGATCCCACGGAGGTCGGCCTGGTCAAGGCCGCCTGGGCGGGAGGGATCGACGCCCGCCGCCTGCAGCGGGAGCGTCCCCGCCTGGCGGAGCACCCCTTCACCGCGGAGCGCCGCCGCATGGCGGTGGTCTGTCTGGACGAACGCGGCCGCCCCACCGGCTACGTCAAGGGCGCCCCCGAGGTGATCCTGGCGCGGTGCCGGTTCGTCTGGCGGGGTGATCGGCCGGCCCCGCTGGCCGAGGCCGACCGCCGCCGCATGGCGGCCGCCGCGGCGGCCATGGCCGAGCAGGCGCTGCGGGTGCTGGCCGTGGCGGTCCGGCCGCTGGAGCCGGGCCGCGACCCCGAGGACGAGGGGATCGTGGAGCGGGACCTGGTGCTGGTGGGGCTGATCGGCCTGATGGACCCGCCGCGCGCCGAGGTCCCCGCGGCCATCGTGCGCTGCCGCCAGGCGGGGATCCGGCCCGTGATGGTCACCGGCGACCACCCCCGCACGGCCGCCGCCATCGGCCGCGAGCTGGGGCTGCTGCGGGAGGGCGACCCGGTGGTGGAGGGCCGGGAGCTGGAGGCCCTGGACGACGAGCAGCTGGCCCGCAGGGTGGCCGAGGTCAGCGTCTTCGCGCGGGTGGCGCCCGAGCACAAGCTGCGGATCGTCCGCGCCCTGAAGCGCCGGGGCGAGGTGGTGGGGATGACGGGGGACGGCGTCAACGACGCCCCCGCCCTCAAGGAGGCCCACATCGGCATCGCCATGGGCCGCACGGGCACCGACGTCACCCGCGAGGCGGCGGACATGATCCTCACCGACGACAACTTCGCCTCCATCGTGGCGGCCATCGAGCAGGGGCGGGCCATCTACGACAACATCCGCAAGTTCATCCGGTATCTGCTGGCCTGCAACACCGGGGAGATCCTGGTGATGTTCCTGGCCCTGCTGGTGGGCCTGCCGCTGCCCCTGCGGCCCATCCACATCCTGCTGGTCAACCTGGTCACCGACGGTCTGCCCGCGGTGGCCCTGGGCCTGGAACCGGCGGAACCCGACGTGATGAACCGGCCCCCGCGCCACCCGCAGGAGAGCCTCTTCGCCGGGGGCCTGGGGCGGCGGATCGTGGTGCGCGGGGTGGTCATCGGGCTGACGACGCTGGCCCTGTTCGTCCTCGGCTGGGCGGGCGGCGACCTCGAGCGCGGCCGGACCATGGCCCTGGCGGGTCTCGTCCTGAGCCAGATGCTGCACGTCTTCGACTGCCGCTCGGAGCGGCGGTCGGCCTTCGACGTGCCCCTGTCCGCCAACCCCGCCCTGGTGGCGGCGGTGGCGTCGTCGGTGGCGGTGCTGCTGGCGGTGATCTACTGGGAGCCGCTGGCCCGTTCCTTCTACACGGTGCCCCTGCGGCCCGGCGACTGGGTGACGGTGCTGGGCGGGGTCCTCTTGCCGTGGGTCCCGTTGCTGGTGCGGCGGCATCTGCTGGGCGGGTTGCCGTCGTCCGTGGGGGCTGAGGTGCGCAGGACCTGACCCGGGGGCGCCGCGGGGTGCGGACCGGCCGGCGGCCCACCCATGGGCCGTTGCGGCTCGGACTGGCCTCGAATCGCCATGTCGAGCTCCGGGCGTACCACGTGCCCCTCGGCGTCCTCATCTTCTTCTTCTTCTTCGCCTGGTTGACGCTGGCGGTGGTTCACGGCGTGCGCTTCCAGCCGGACGAACCCGCATGAGTTGGGGAAGCTCGACGAACCCGCACGGACTGGGAGGACTCCGCCGGGGGTGTCGCCCGGGACCATGCGCCCGGGGCCGGCGCGGGCCGGTCCGGGCGCTGACGGGCCCAGGGGAGCCGTGGGGCGACGATCTGGGACGGGCGCGTCCACCGCGGCAGGATTCGTGGCACCGGCGGCAGAGTATGCTAACATGAGTCTTGCGCGACCGCGCCGCGGCCCCGGCCGCTCCCGGCCGGGGCCGCGAGCCACCGGAGGCCTGTGGGGACCGACGTCCCTGCCGGCGCTCCTGCGTACCCGGGAGCCCCGGGGGCGCCCGCACGTCGCCGGGCGGTGGCTCCGGCGTCGGGGTGGACGTGCCGACGCCGGGAGCCGCCCAGGCGATCCCCGCCCTTCCCGCGGCGACCCCGTCCACGGGGTGGGGCGGGCAGCGGAGGAACCCCGGGCGGCATCCCCGGGAGCCGGCGGGGACGGTGCACCAGCGGGTGGGGGTCGCGGCCTCCGGGGCGGTGCCTGCGGCCGCCTTTTTCTTTCCAAAAACCGGAGGAGGTGGCCGCCGTGAAGGCGGCAGGCCCGGTGCGGCTGACCAAGATGCACGGCCTGGGCAACAGCTACCTGTTCCTCGACGGGATGGCCGGACCGGTCCCCCCCGACGAGGTCCTGCCCGAACTGGCCCGGGCCGTCAGCGACCGCAACTTCGGCATCGGCAGCGACGGGTTGATCCTGGTCCTGCCGCCGCGGGACCGCGAGGCCCAGTTCCGCATGCGGATCTTCAACGCCGACGGGTCCGAGGGCGAGATGTGCGGCAACGGCATCCGCTGCCTGGCGCGGCTGGTGTTCGACCGCGGCTACACCCGCGACACCGAGTTCGTCGTGGAGACCAAGGCAGGGGCCATCCGGCCGCGGCTCCACCTGGTGGACGGCCGGGTGGAGGCGGTCACGGTGGACATGGGGGTGCCGCGCCTCGAGCGGGGGGCGATCCCCATGGCGGGTCCGGCCACGGAGCGGGCCGTCGAGGTGCCCCTCCGGGTGGCGACGGGCGCCGGCTCGGCGGAGGAGTTCATCGTGACCGCGGTCTCTATGGGCAACCCCCACTGCGTGGTCTTCGTCGACGACGTCGACGCCGTCGATCTCCAGCGGCTGGGTCCGGCCTTCGAGCACCACCCCGCCTTCCCCCAGCGGGTGAACACCCACTTCGCCCAGGTGCTCGGCCCCTCGCGCGTCCGGGTGCGGGTGTGGGAGCGGGGCTCGGGGCCGACCCTGGCGTGCGGCACCGGGGCCTGTGCCGTGGCGGTGGCCGGGGCGGTGACCGGCCGCACGGGCCGCCAGGTGACCGTGGAGCTGCCCGGCGGGCCGCTGGAGATCCGCTGGGAGGAGGACGGACACGTGTCCATGACGGGGCCCGCGGCCTACGTCGCGGAGATCACCTACGACCCCCACTGAGGCCAGCGGCCGGCTGGCGGTGCCCCGGCTGCGCCCACGCCGGCACGGCCGGGGCCGGCCGAGATCCGCGGCGGGGCCTGGACCGCTCCGGGTCCCCGGCAACCAGGCGCAGGAGGTGGAGCCCATGGTGCGGCCGGCGCGACGGCTCGAGCGCATCCCCCCCTATCTCTTCGCCGAACTGGACCGCATGCAGGCCGAGGCCGCGGCCCGCGGCGTCGACGTGATCAGCCTCGGCATCGGCGATCCCGATCAGCCCACGCCCCCCCACATCGTCGCGGCCCTGCAGCGGGCGGCGGCGGACCCGGCCAACCATCCCTACCCGAGCTACGCCGGTTCGCGACGGTTCCGCGAGGCGGTGGCCCGCTGGTTCCGCCGCCGCTTCGGCGTCGAGCTGGATCCCGAGGGCGAGGTGCTGGCCCTGATCGGCTCCAAGGAGGGCCTGGCGCACCTGATCTGGGCCTACGTGGACCCCGGCGACGTGGTGCTGGTGCCGGACCCCGGCTACCCGGTGTACAAGGCCCACACCCTGCTGGCGGGGGGCGAGCCGTACGTCGTGCCCCTTCAGGAGGAACGCGGCTGGCTGCCCGACCTGGATCGCGTCCCCGCCGACGTGGCGCGACGGGCCAAGCTCCTCTTCCTCAACTACCCGAACAACCCCACCGGGGCCGTGGCGGACGAGGCCTTCTACCGCCGGGTGGTGGAGTTCGCCCGCGCCCACGACGTGCTGGTGGTCCAGGACGCGGCCTACAGCGAGGTGGGCGAGCCGGGTTACCGCGCCCCCAGCATCCTCCAGGTCGACGGCGCCCGCGATGTGGCCCTGGAGTTCCACAGCCTGTCCAAGCCCTACAACATGACGGGCTGGCGCATCGGCTTCGCCGTGGGACGTGCCGACCTCCTGCGGCCGCTGGCCACGCTGAAGACCAACACCGACTCCGGTCAGTTCACCGCGATCCAGGAGGCGGCCATCGTGGCCCTGGAGGAGACGCCGCCCACCTGGTTCCAGCGGCTGGCGGAGCTCTACGACCGGCGGCGGCGGTTGGTGCTGGACGCCCTGGCCGCCGCGGGCATCCAGGCCTCGCGGCCGCGGGCCACCTTCTACGTCTGGGCCCGGGTGCCGCAGCGCTTCGCCAGCGACGGGGAGTTCGCGACGTTCCTGCTCAAGGAGGCGGGCGTCGTGGTCTCGCCGGGTTCAGCCTACGGCGATCACGGGGCGGGGTACTTCCGCATCTCGCTCACGGTCCCCGACGACCGCCTGGCCGAGGCCATGGAACGCTTGCAGCGCGTGCTGGCCTGAGGGGATCGGGTGCGGTGCCACCAGGGCCTCGTTTCGCCGGGGACGGGATGGCCATGGCGCGTCCGCCGTGCGCAGGCCCCGCGGCCGGCGGTCCGAGCCGGCCCGTGACCGAGGTGGAGGTCGAGGCTCGGCTCGCCACGGGGGGTCTCAAGGCCACCTGGCAGGGCGTGATGGTCGAGGGGCCGGGTTGGTGGTGCGTGGCCGCGATCTGGACCCGCAGGCCCACCCAGGCGGGTCCCCTGACCTTCGCGCCCGGCGACCGCCTGCTCGAGGTGTACTGGGCCGACCGGTGGTACAACGTCTTCCGGGTGGCGGCGCCAGAGCCCGCGGGCCGCCTGCGGCGCGGCGCCCGGCGGCTCAAGGGATACTACGTGAACCTGGCGACGCCGGCCCGGTTGGCGGAGGCGGGGACGGCGGCCTGCCGGCGCCCGCCGGCGGGCGCCGGCAGGCCGCGGCTCGTGTACGTGGACGGGGTGCTGGACGCGGTGGTGTTGCCGGACGGCCGGTGGCGGTGGCTGGATCGCGCCGAGTTCCGGCACCTGCTCGGCCTGGGCGGCCGGGGCCGCGGGACTGCGCGGTGCGGGTCCGCGACGGCGGGCGCCGGTCCAGACGCCGGGGCGGGCGGCCCGGCGCGAAGCGCTGGCGCCGGGCCTGACGAGGCCACGGGGACGGTCGACCGGGCCGCGTGGATCGCCGCCGCGCGCCGCCTGGCCGTCCGGTTGGCGAGGGACGCGCAGGCCTTCGTGGCCGGGCTCGTCCCGTGGGACGATCTGGAACGGGCCCTCGACGGGGCCGGGACGGTCCCGGTGGCGCCTGGTGCGGACCACCGCCAGCCTGGGACGGCGGGCCGGGAGCGGGCCCCGGGCTAGGGGACCGGCCGCCGCGCGGGACGGCGCCCCCGCGCCCGCGGCGGCCGGCTCGGGAGCACACCGTAGCGGGGAGGATGGGCGTGGTCCGCAGCATGACGGGGTTTGGGCGCGCCAGCGCCCAATCGGGGCAGTACCGGCTGGGGGTGGAGGTCCGCACGGTCAACCACCGCTTTCTCGACGTGGCCGTGCGACTCCCGCGGGAGTACGCCGGCCTCGAAGAGAGGATCCGGCGTGCGGTGGCGCAGCACATCGAACGCGGGCGTGTCGACGTGTCCGTGCGCGTGGATCGCCTGACATCGCCCGTCAGGGCGATTCACGTTGACAGGGAACTGGCGCACGCGTATTATGAGGCGTTGAAGGAGCTGCGGCGGTCCTTGCGCCTGCCGGGCAGCATCGACGTCGACATGCTGCTCGGCCTCCCCGACATCCTGCGGGTGGAGCATGCCGAGGACGACGTGGATGCCCTGTGGGGCGACCTGGAGCCGGCCCTGGCCGAGGCGCTGGGACAGGTGGTCGCCATGCGCGAGGCCGAGGGCCGCGTCCTCACCCGCGACCTGGAAGAACGCGCCGCCCGGGTGGAGCGCCAGGTGGAGGCCATCGCGGGGCGGGCGCCGGCGGTGGTGGAGGCCTATCACCGGCGACTGCAGGCCCGGCTCGAGGAGTGGGGCCTCCAGGCCGTCGACCCCCAGCGGATCGCCGCCGAGGTGGCGTTGATGGCCGAGCGCAGCGACATCAGCGAGGAGTGCGTCCGGCTGCGCAGCCACTGCCGTCAGTTCCGGGCGCTGCTGGCGGGGGGCGGTCCGGTGGGACGGCGCCTGGAGTTCCTGCTGCAGGAGATGCACCGCGAGATCACCACCATCGGGGCCAAGGCCGGGGACCTGGAGATCGCGGGTCGGGTGGTCGACGTGAAGGCCGAGCTGGAGAAGATGCGGGAGCAGGTGCAGAACGTGGAGTGACGGGGGAGCGGGGGCATGGCCGGGACACCGGCCCCGGGGGGCCGGGTTCGTCCGAAGGGGCCGGGTCCGCCCGAGGGGGCGATGCGCGGCGGGTGGGGCGGCCGGTCGCGGTCGCCCAGGGCGGCGGTGCCGCGCGGTGCGGCGCGGCGGAGGCCGGAGCGAAGCACGAGGGTCGGGAGACCCACATCGGCAGCACGAGGGTCGGGAGACCCACGAGGGTCAGGAGACCCGGTCGCAAGGCGGGCGGGAAGGGAAGGGACGGTTCGTCCATGGACATCAAGCTGGTCAACATCGGCTTCGGCAACATCGTCTCGGCCCATCGCATCGTCGCCATCGTCAGCCCGGAGTCCGCGCCCATCAAGCGCATGGTCAGCGAGGCGCGCGACGACGGGCGGCTCATCGACGCGACCTACGGGCGACGGACGCGGGCGGTGATCATCGCCGACAGCAACCACATCATCCTGTCGGCCGTCCAGCCCGAGACGGTGGCCCATCGCCTGCTCAGCGCGCGTGAGGGCGAGTGAGGGAGGCCATGGAAGCGGGCCGAAGGGATGCCGCCCGGACCGGCCGGCGCCGCAGCGACGGCGATCCCTGGCCGGGCTTGATGATCGTCCTCTCCGCACCCTCGGGGGCCGGCAAGGGCACGATCCGCGAACGGCTGCAGCAGCGCCTGCCCGATCTGCTCTACGCCGTCTCGGTGACCACCCGGCCGCGGCGGCCCCACGAGGTGGACGGCGTGGACTACCACTTCGTGACGCCCGAGGAGTTCCAGCGGCTGGTGGAGGCCGGCGAGCTGGTGGAGTGGGCGCGGGTCTACGGCAACTACTACGGCACGCCCCGGGAGCCCATGGAGACCTGGCTCCGCGAGGGCCGCGACGTGATCTGCGAGAAGGACGTCCAGGGCGCCCTCAAGCTGATGGACATCTACCCCGAGGCGGTGTATATCTTTGCGATGCCGCCGTCGCTGGCGGAGCTCAAGCGGCGGCTGGAACGGCGGGGCACCGAATCCCCGGAGGCCAGGCGCCAGCGGCTGGCCAGCGCCGACATGGAGATGGCCTGCGTCGACCGGTACGACTACGTGGTGGTCAACGACGACCCGGACCGGGCCGCCGACGACATCCTGGCCATCATCCGGGCCGAGAAGCTGCGGGCCCGCCGGCAGCGGCACCTGGTGGAGCAGGTGCGGGCGGGCGGGCGCATCGGCGGCTAGCGGGCCGTGGTGCGGGGCAGCGGTCGGTCAGCCGCCCGCAACCTGGCCCGGGCGGCCGACGCGGGCCACGGGCGGCGGGTGGAGCTGCGGGCATGCCTACCGTCGTGGGCGGGTCCGTCGGCCAAGGGGGCCGCGGGGGGTCGGGCAAGGGCCGGCTCCGCGGCCGGCAGTCCGGTGCACGAGGCCGTCACCGCGTCCCGGGACCGCTCGGGCAGCGGCCGGTCCGGGGCGGGAGAGGGAAAGGGGGACGAAGGGGCGATGGAGCGTCAGAAGCGGGGCGAGTCTCCCCGGGTCACCCTGGACGAGTTGCTGGAGAAGGTGGACAGCAAGTACACCCTGGTCGTCCTGGCCGCGCGGCGTGCCCGTCAGCTGGTGGACGGCGCGGAGCCGGTGGTCGAGTCCCAGGCGGCCAAGCCGGTCACGGTGGCCCTGGAGGAGCTGGCGGCGGGCAAGCTCTCCTACGTGCCGGGCAAGGCGGGCATCAAGTGAGATGGCGCCGGGGGAGGGGACGCCGCACGCCAGCCCCCTGGCCGAGCGGCGGGTGATCCTCGGGGTGTCGGGCGGGATCGCCGCCTACAAGGCGGCAGAGCTGGCCCGCCGTCTGCAGGAGCGGGGGGCCCGGGTGGTGACGATCCTGACCGCCGGGGCCGCCCGCTTCGTCACGCCCTTGACCTTCGCCGCCCTCACCCATGAGCCGGTCTACACCGCCGACGACCTCTGGACGCCGCGACGCGGCGTGGAGCACGTGCGCCTGGCCGACGAGGCCGACCTGGTGATCGTGGCGCCGGCCACCGCGCACCTGCTGGGCCAGCTGGCGGCGGGGATGGCCGGCGACCTCCTCACCACGGTGATCCTGGCCACCGGCCTGCGGGTGCCGGTGCTGCTGGCGCCGGCGATGAACAGCCACATGTGGGCGCACCCGGCGGTCCAGGCCAACGTGGCGCGGCTGCGGGCGTGGGGATACCGGGTCATGGATCCGGAGCACGGCCCGTTGGCGGAGGGGTACGCCGGGGTCGGGCGCATGCCCGAGCCGGCCGCCATCGTCGCGCGGGCCGAGGCCCTGTTGGCGGCGCGTCGCGACCTGGAGGGCCGGACGGTGCTGGTCACCGCCGGTCCGACGCGGGAGCCCCTGGACCCCATCCGCTTCCTGAGCAACCGCTCGTCCGGCAAGATGGGCTTCGCCCTGGCCGAGGCGGCCCGCGACCGCGGCGCCCGGGTGGTCCTGGTGACCGGTCCCGTCCACCTCCCCGACCCCGCCGGGGTGCAGGTAATCCGGGTGGAGACGGCGGCCCAGATGCTGGAGGCGGTGCTGCGCCACGCGCCGGCGGCCGACGCGGTCATCAAGGCGGCGGCCGTCGCCGACTTCCGGCCGGCTCGCCCGGCGGCCCACAAGATCAAGAAGGAGGCGGGGGCGCCGGTGGTGGAGCTGGAGCCGACGCCCGACATCCTCAAGGAGCTGGGGCGCCGCAAGGCGCCGGGCCAGGTGCTGGTCGGGTTCGCCGCCGAGACCCAGGACCTGCTGGAGAACGCCAACCGCAAGATCCGGGAGAAGAACCTGGATCTGATCGTCCTCAACGACGTGACCCAGCCCGGCGCCGGGTTCGAGGTCGACACCAACATCGTCACCCTGGTCTACCGCGACGGTCGCCACGAGGCGCTGCCGCCCATGCCGAAGCGCCAGGTGGCCGACGCCATCCTGGACCGGCTGCCTTGGCCACGCGTCCGGCGGGAGGCCGACGCCGGCGACCGCACCGGGACGGAGGCCGGCGAGCCGTCGCGGGACGGGGAGCGGCGGGACGTCGCCGCGGGGCGGGGCGCGGCGCCGTCGGCGCCACCGATGGCCAAGTCCCGCGGATCCGGCGGCGGGACCGCGAGGGGAGGCGCAGGGTCGTGACCACGCCGCGGACGGGGGGATCGGACCCGGCGGCCATCGCCGCCGGGTCCGCGCCGTCCGGCGCCGGGGGGACGGCCGCCGACGGCCGGTGTCCCCCCGTGGCGGAGGTGGTGGTCGACATCGTCGCCCCCGACGTGGACCGCGTGTTCCACTTCCTCGTGCCTCCGGGACTCCGGGACCGGCTGGAGGTGGGACACCGGGTGACCGTGCCCTTCGGCCCCCGTCGGGTGGAGGGGACCGTGGTGGGCTTCACCGAGCAGCCGGGCGTGCCGCCTGAGCGCCTGCGCCCCATCGCCGCCCTGCGCGATCCCGTCCCCGTCCTGACCCCCGCCCTCATCGATCTCGCCCGCTGGATGGAGGACCGCTACCTCTGCCTGTTCGTCCAGGCGCTGCGCGCCATGTTGCCCCCCGGGGCGCGCGGCGATCGGGTGCGCCTGGCGCCCCGCCGTTGGGTGCGCCTGCTGCTGGACCCGGCGGAGGCCCGCCATCGGGCCGAGACCCTGGCCCGGCGGGCGCCGCGGCAGGCCGCGGTGCTGGAGCGCCTCGCCCAGGCGGCTCCCGCCGCGGTGCCCCAGGGGCCGCTGCTGGCGGCCGCCGGGGCGGGCCCAGAGGCGGTCAAGGCGCTGGCCCGCAAGGGGTGGGTCGCCGTGGAGGAGCGCGAGCCGGAGCCGGACGAACCGGCCGCGGCGTCAGAGCCGGCGGCGCGGCCGCCGGCTCTGACGCCGGAGCAGGCGGCGGCCTGGCGCCGCCTGGAGGCGGCCCTGGCGGCCGTGCTGGGCGACGCGGCGGGCGGCGACGCCCCGCCGTCCGGCGGGGGCGTCGCCGCCCGCCGCGGCCGGGGAACCGGCCCCGGCGCGGCCCGCGGCGGGCCGGCGACCGAGCCCGCGGCCTTCCTCCTGCACGGCGTCACCGGCAGCGGCAAGACGGAGATCTACCTGCGGGCCATCGCCGCGGCGCTGGCCCGGGGCCGCGGCGCCATCTGCCTGGTGCCGGAGATCGCCCTGACGCCGCAGACCGTGGCGCGCTTCCGGGCCCGCTTCGGCTCGCGGGTGGCGGTGCTGCACAGCGCCATGACCCCGGCCCAGCGGCTCGCCACCTGGCGGGCCATCCGCGCCGGGCGCAAGCCGGTGGTGGTGGGGGCGCGCTCCGCGGTCTTCGCCCCCGTGCCCAACCTCGGCCTGATCGTGGTGGACGAGGAGCACGAGACCAGCTACAAGCAGGAGGAGGCGCCGCGGTACCACGCGCGGGAGGTGGCCCTGGCCCGGGCGCGGCTGGAGGGGGCGATGGTGATCCTGGGCAGCGCCACCCCCGCGGTCGAGACGTACCACCGGGCCCTGGAGGGCGAACTGGGGCTGCTGGAGCTGGGGCGGCGCATCGGCGAGCGCCCCCTGCCCGCGGTGGAGATCGTGGACATGCGGCGGGAGTTCGGGCTGGGGCATCGCGCCCTCTTCAGCCGCCGCCTCGTGGACCTGCTGCGGCAGCGGCTGGCCGCGGGCGAGCAGGTGCTGCTCTTCCTCAACCGCCGCGGCTACCACACCGTGCTCCTCTGCCGGGAGTGCGGGTTCGTCCTGCGCTGTCCCCACTGCGACGTCACGCTGACCGTGCATCAGCTGGCCTCGGGGCGGCGGGTCTGCCGGTGCCACTACTGCGACCACCGCCAGGTGCCGCCGGCGCTGTGCCCCCGCTGCGGGGGCGTGGCCCTTCACCCCTTCGGGCTCGGCACCCAGAAGGTGGAGGAGGCCGCCCGGCGCCTCTTCCCCGGCGCCCGCATCCAGCGCATGGACGCGGACGTCACCGCCCGGCGCGGCACCCACGAGGCCATCTACCGGCGGTTCGCCGCGGGGCAGATCGACATCTTGATCGGCACCCAGATGATCGCCAAGGGCTGGGACGTCCCCGGCGTGACCCTGGTCGGCGTGGTGTCAGCCGACACCGCGCTGCACATGCCCGACTTCCGACGGCAGGAGCGCACGTTCCAGCTGTTGGAGCAGGTGGCGGGCCGAGCGGGGCGCGGGCCCCGGCGCGGCCTGGTGCTGATCCAGACCTACAGCCCCGACCATCCCTGCCTCCAGGCGGTGGCGCGCCACGACTACCGGGCGATGTACCGCCTGGAGGCCGCGGAGCGCCGCGAGCTAGGGTTTCCGCCCTTCGGGCATCTGATCCGCGCGGTGGTGGCCGGGCCCGAACGGGCGCCGGTGGAACAGGCGGCCAGCCGGCTGGCGGCCGCGTGGCGGCGGGCGGTGGACGAGGCGGCGGTGCCGGGGGCACGGGTCACCCCCGCGGCCCCGGCGCCCATCGAGCGGTTGCGCGGTCGCTGGCGCTGGCACGTCCTGGCCCGGGCCGTCGACGGCGCGGCCCTGCGGGCCGCCACCCGGGCGGTGATGGAGCGGCTGCGCGAGGCGTGGCCGCGGGACGTGCAGGTCCAGCTGGACGTGGATCCCTTCAGCATGCTATAGCCCGGCGCGTCCCCGCCGGTCGTGCGGGCCCTGGGAACAGGTAAAATCGAAGTTGGATGGGAGGGATGCCGATGGCCGAGGGCCCGCGGCGGCAGGGGCGGCGCGGGGACCGGCGACCGCAGGCCGAGCCGCTGCCCATCGTCAAGGGCGCGGACCAACCGGTGTTGCGGACGCCGGCCCAGCCGGTCCCCAAGGTGACGCGGGAGATCCGGCGGCTGCTGGACCGCATGGCGGCCACCATGTACGCCGCCGACGGGATCGGCCTGGCGGCCCCGCAGGTCGGCGTCTCCAAGCGCATCATCGTGGTCGACGTCGGCGACGGGCTGATCGAGCTGATCAACCCCGAGATCGTGCGCCGGGGCGAGGCGACGGAGGCCGGCTACGAGGGCTGCCTCTCGCTGCCGCGCATCCTGGCGGAGGTGGAGCGGCCCACGTCCGTCCAGGTGACCGGCCTCGATCGGCGCGGTCGCCGCGTCTGGGTGGAGGCGGAGGGCCTGCTGGCCCGGTGCCTGCAGCACGAGATCGACCACCTGGACGGCGTGCTGATCACCGACCGCGCCCGCAAGGTGGTGGAGCTGCCGCCGGAGAGCGAGCTGCGGGTGGTCTTCATGGGCACCCCGGCCTTCGCCGTGCCCAGCCTGGAGGAACTCCTGCGGCGGCAGGTGCGGGTGGTCGGCGTGGTCACCCAGCCGGACCGCCCCCAGGGTCGGGGGCTGGCGCCGGCGGCGCCGCCGGTCAAGGTGGTGGCCCAGGCGCACGACCTGCCCGTGCTGCAGCCCGAGCGGCTGGACGAGGCGGTGGTCGCGCAGCTGGAGGCGTGGCGGCCCGACCTGCTGGTGGTGGTCGCCTACGGCAAGATCCTGCCGCCCGCGGTGCTGGCGGTGCCGCGGCTGGGGGCCATCAACCTCCACGCCTCCCTGCTCCCCCGCCACCGCGGAGCGGCACCGATCCAGCGGGCGATCCTGGCCGGCGACCGGGTGACCGGCGTCAGCACCATGTGGATGGACGAGGGCCTGGACACGGGCGACATCATCCTCCAGCGGGAGGTCCCGCTGGACGAGGCGATCACGGCGGGCCAGCTCCACGACCGTCTGGCCCGGGCGGGTGCCGAGCTCCTGGGCGAGACCCTGCGCCTGGTGGCCGAGGGCAAGGCGCCGCGCCGTCCCCAGGACCCGGCGCAGGCGACGTCGGCGCCCAGGTTGCGGCCCGAGGAGGAGTGGGTGGACTGGAACCGGCCCGCCGTCGAGGTGGCCCGGCGGATCCGCGCCTTGGATCCGCGGCCGGGCGCCCGCACCCTCTGGCGCGGTCGGATCCTCAAGCTGTTTGGCGCCACCGTGACGCCACCCCAGGCGGCCGCGCCGGGGGCCGACGGGGCCAAGGCGACCGGGGCCGGAGGCGACCGGGGGCCGGAGCCCCGCGGCGGGCAGGGAGGGGCGGCGTCGGCGGATCCACCGGCACCGCCGCCGGGGACCATCGTGGCCGTGCGGCCCGAGGCCGTGGCCGTGCAGTGCCTGAACGAACCGGTGTGGATCCGCCGCCTGCAGCCGGCGGGCCGGCGGCCCCTGACGCCCCAGGAGATGGTCAACGGCTACCGCTTGGCCGTGGGCGAGCGCTTGCTCGCCCCGGCGGAGGCCGGTTCGTCCGATGCGGCGTCCGCCGGCCCGGCGCCCCACGGCCCGGGCGTCGAGGCCGTGGAGGCCCGCGGCCGCTAGGGTCGCGGCCGGGATGCTGCGCCGGACTTCCCCTCCGCCGGGGATCTGGGGTCGGCCGGGCTGCGGTCCCGGCGGCGGAGACCCGACCTCGGGCGGTGGGCGGTCGACGGGCCCGGCTTGTCGGGGGGCGGCGCGGTGGGGCTCGCGGCGCGCCGTGCCGAGCGGAGCCCGGGCGCCGGGGTCGACGCCCACCCGGTCCGGGCGCCAGGGCGTGAGCGGGCCGGGACGCCGGCGGCGAGCGGTGCCCTCGCCGCCGGCGGGAGCGCAGGTTGACTTGGTTTCCGAAAGGAGGGCGTGGACGTGTTCGTCTTCGACCCCCTGTACATGCTGTTCGTCGGGCCGGCCCTGCTGCTGGCGCTGTGGGCGCAGAGCAAGGTCTCGTCGGCCTACGCTACCTACGCCCGGGTGCGGGCGGCCAACGGCCTCACCGGGGCGGAGGTGGCGCGGCAGCTGCTGCACCAGGCGGGGATCGACGACGTGCGGGTCGAGCCCATCGGCGGGCGGCTGACCGACCACTACGACCCGCGCAGCAAGGTGGTGCGCCTGTCGGAGGGCGTCTACTACGGCTCCACCGTGGCGGCCCAGGGGATTGCCGCCCACGAGGTCGGCCATGCGATCCAACACGCCACGGGGTACGTGTGGCTCGGCCTGCGCAACGCCATCATCCCCGCCACCCAGTTCGGCTCGCAGCTGGCGTTTCCGCTGTTCTTCCTAGGACTCATCCTGAACCTGACGTCGCTGGTCGACCTGGGCATCCTGTTGTTCAGCCTGGCGGTGCTGTTCCAGGTGATCACCCTGCCCGTGGAGTTCAACGCCTCCAGCCGCGCGCTGGCGGCCCTGGCCGGCGGCGGCTACCTCCGCGGGGAGGAGGTGCGGGGCGCCCGGGCGGTGCTGCAGGCGGCCGCCCTGACCTACGTGGCGGCCATGGTGATGGCGGTGATGCAGCTGCTCTACCTGCTGGCCCTGCGCGGGCGCCGGGAGTGAGGCGATGATCGCAGCTGGTGACGGCCAGCGGGGGGCGCCGGCGGGGCGCCCCCTCGACGTGGAGGGCGCGGGGGGCGACGGGACGCGGGGGGAGCCGGGCGGCGGCACCGGTGGCCCCTCGTCGGGCGCGCCCCCCGGCGCGGCGCCGCCGGCCGCACGGCCACCGGTGCCCACCGGCGCCCACCGCGCCGCCGTGGGCGGCGGCACGGCCAAGGACGCTGCGGCACGGGCCGGGGAGGGTGCGCCGGCGCGGCCTCCCGTGCCGGCGGGTGCAGGCGGCGTGGGGCGCCAGGGGGCGCCGGGCGCGGCGGGGGCCCCGGTCCGCGCCGGCGTGGCGACGGGCGCCGGTGACCCGGGGCGCGCTCCCGTGGCCCCACGCGCAGGCGACGCGGCGCGCCCCCGCACGCCGGGGAGCGGCGCCGCCGTCAGCGGCCGGGACGCGGCCTTCCAGGCGCTCCTGGCCGCGGAGACGGGGTCGGTCTACGTGGACCAGGCCCTGACCAGGGTCCTGCGTCGGGCCGCGCTCTCCGCCCGCGAGCGGGCGCTGGCCACCGAGCTGGCCTACGGCGTGGCCCGGCGCCAGGGGACGCTGGACTGGGCCCTGGCGCACTTCTCCCGCCGGGCGCCGGAGCGCCTGGACCCGCCGGTGCGGGTCGCCCTGCGGCTGGGCGCCTACCAGCTCTGGTACCTGGACCGCATCCCCGCCCACGCCGCCGTGGACGAGTCCGTCCGGCTGGTGCGCCGCCACGGCCCGGCCTATGCCGCCGGGTACGTCAATGCCGTCCTGCGCGCCGCCGTCCGCCGCGGCTTCCCCCACGCGGCCGTGCCGCCGCGGGAGCGGGACCTGGCGGGCCACCTGGCCCTGGTCCATGCCCACCCGCGGTGGCTGGTGGACCGCTGGCTGGCCCGGCTGGGGCCGGAGGAGACCGAGCGGCTGCTGGCGGCCAACAACCGGGTCCCCCCGCTGTCGGCCCGCGTCAACCGGCTGCGCGCCGAGCCCCAGGCGGTGGCCGCCGCCCTGGCCGACCGGGGGGTGCCGGTGGAGCCGGGCCGGTTCGTCCCCGAGGCCTTGCGCATCGGCCACGGCGTGCAGCCGGCGGAGCTCGAGGCCTTCCGGGAGGGGGCCTTGACGTGGCAGGACGAGAGCTCCATGCTGGCGGTGCACGTCCTCGACCCCCAGCCGGGGGAGCTGGTGGTGGACGTGGCCGCCGCCCCGGGCGGCAAGTCCACCCACATCGCCGAGCGCATGGGCGACCGCGGCCGGGTGGTGGCCTGCGACGTCGATCGGCGCCGGCTGGCCAAGGTGGGCGAGGCGGCCCGGCGGCTGGGCCTGCGATGCATCGAGCGCCTGGCGTTGGACGGGCGCCGGTTGCCCGAGCGGCTGGGCGGGCGAGCCGATCGGGTCCTGGCCGACGTGCCGTGTACCGGCCTGGGCGTCATCGCCCGGCGACCCGACCTGCGCTGGCGCAAGGCGCCGGGGGACGTGGAGGCCCTGGCCCGGCTGCAGCGGGAGCTGTTGCGGGCCGCGGCGGCCTGCCTCCGGCCGGGGGGCGTGCTGGTCTACAGCACGTGCACCACGGAGCCCGAGGAGAACCAGCAGGTCGTCGAGGCCTTCCTGGCGGAGGCAGGCGGCGCCCTGGTCGCAGAGGACCTGCGGCCCTGGCTGCCGGCGCCGCTTCAAGACGAACCCGGCACCGAGCGAGGCTGGATCCAGCTCTGGCCCCATCGCCACGGGGTCGACGGGTTCTTCATCGCGCGGCTGCGGCGGGTGCGGTGAGCCGAAGCCCCGGTCCGGGCGGCCCGGCAGTCGAAGCCCGGGGCCAGGCGGCCCGGCGGCCTTGGCGGCCCGGGGGACGATGCCGGGGCGGGGCCCGGCAGCCGATGCCCGGGCGAGGGCCGGCCCGGCGAGGGGGAGCGGCACCGGGCGGGGCCCCGCCCGCGTCGCTGCCGAGGCGGGCGAGGTGAGGTGCCATGGCGGAGAGCAGGGGGCCACGGATGGTCGCGGCGGACTCCACGACGGTCCCGGCGACGGGCGGCGAACCGGCGGCGGCCGGTCCGGTGGCGGCAGGCGCCCCTGGGGACGCCGCCGGGTCCGGCCCGGCGGGGCGGGACGCGACGCCCGACCTCCTGCCCGTGCCCACCCGCCAGTGGGTCGGCCTGCTGCCGGAGGAACTGGCCGCAGCGCTGGCGACGTGGGGCGAGCCGTCGTACCGCGGCCAGCAGATCTTCACCTGGATGCACCGGCGCGGCGTGACGCGCTTCGCGGCGATGACCGACCTGCCCAAGGCGCTGCGGAGGCGCCTCGCCGCCCTGGGCGACCCGGTGGTCCCGGAAGTGCGAGCCGTCCAGGTCGACCCGGAGGATGGCACCCGCAAGTACCTGTTGGAGCTGGCCGACGGGCAGCTGATCGAGACCGTGCTGATGCGCTACCGGTACGGCCTCAGCCTCTGCGTCTCCAGCCAGGTGGGCTGCGCCATGGGGTGCCGGTTCTGTGCGTCGACCCTGGGCGGACTGGTGCGCAACCTGAGCGCGGCGGAGATGGCCGGCCAGCTGTTGGTGGTCAACCGCCACCTGGTCGTCCAGGGGGAGCGGGTGAGCCACCTGGTGGTCATGGGCATCGGCGAGCCGCTGCAGAACCTGGATGCCACCCTCCGCTTCCTGCGGATCGCCCACCACCCCAAGGGCGCGGGGATCAGCTATCGGCACATGACGGTCTCGACCTCGGGGCTGGTGCCCCAGATCCGCCGGCTGGCCGAGGAGGGCCTGCCCATCACGCTGGCGGTGTCCCTCCACGCGCCCAACGACGCGCTGCGCAGCTGGCTGATGCCGGTCAACCGCCGCTGGCCCATGGCCGAGCTGATGGACGCGTGTCGCGAGTACGTCCAGCGGACGGGACGGCGCATCACCTTCGAATACGTGTTGATCGAGGACGTCAACGACCGCCCGGAGCACGCCGCGGAGTTGGCCGACGTGTTGGCGGGCCTTGGGGGTCCCGTGCACGTGAACCTGATCCCGTGGAACCCCGTCAGCGAGCGACCGTTCAAGGCGCCGTCGCCCCAACGGGTCGAGGCCTTCGCCGCCGCCCTGCGCCGGCGCGGGGTCAACGTGACGGTGCGGCGGCAGCTGGGGCGGCGGATCGAGGCGGCCTGCGGCCAGCTGCGCCGGCGGGCGCTGGCGGCGGCGGGAGACGGGTCGAGCTGAGGGACGGCGGCGGCGCCGGCGCTGCCCAGCCTGGCGGGGGCGCGGCGGGGGGCCGGCGGGGCCGGTCGCGACCCACCGGTGCGCGAGGGACGCGAGGGAGATGGGCGCTCGCGCCGAATCCTCAAGCCGTCGGGATGCTCGCGCCTGAGGGATGCGGTGGGGGGGCGTCGCGCGGCCGCGGGGGCCGTCGCCGGGAGCGGCGGCGGCCGGGTCCCGCGACGCCTCGGGCCGGTGGCCTGTCCGCACATCGCCGGGTGAGGGGATGGCCCGGGGCAGGCCCGCCGGCCTCCGCGGCGCACGGAGGGAGAGGGCATGCCGGTGTTGCGCCTGGCCGCCCGCACCCACCCCGGGTGGGTGCGGGAGAACAACGAAGACGCCTACCTGGCCGAAGCCCTGCCGGGCGACGACGGCTGGCTGGTCGCCGTCGCCGACGGCATGGGGGGCCATCGTGCCGGGGAGGTGGCCAGCTGGCTGGCCCTGCGCACCCTGCGGGAGCAGGTCGTCGCCGGCGCCGCCCTCGCCGACGCGGTGCTGGCGGCCAACGAGGAGGTCTTCCGGCGCCAGGCGGGCGATCCGGGCCTCAGCGGCATGGGGACCACGCTGACGGCGGCGGTCATCGGCCGCGGCGGTGCCGTCGAGCTCTGCCACGTCGGCGACTCGCGGGCCTACCTGCTGCGGCAGGGCTACCTCGCCCGCCTCACCCGCGACCACTCGCTGGTGGAGGAGTTCGTCCGCAGTGGTGCGCTGACGGAGCAGGAGGCTCGTCGCCACCCCCAGCGCAACCTGCTCACGCGGGCCATCGGCACCGACGCCTCGGTGCCCGTGGATGAGACCACGGTCCAGCTCGAGCCCTCGGATCTGTTGCTCCTCTGCAGCGACGGCCTCAGCGAGGCGCTCCCCGACGCCATGCTGGCCGACCTGCTCGCCGCGGGCGGACCGGGCGACGTGGTGGCCCGGGTCGACGCCCTGATCCAGGCCGCCCTGGCCGCCGGCGGCGGCGACAACATCACCGCCGTGCTGGCCTGGTGGGACGGTGAGGCCCCGTGATCGGCACCGTGCTGGCGGGGCGGTATCGGGTGACCGGCCTGCTGGGCGGCGGCGGCATGGCGGTGGTCTACAAGGCGACGGACCAGGTCACCGGCGAGACGGTGGCCGTCAAGGCGCTGCGGGCGGAGTACGTCGCCGACGGCGCCTTCCTGCGCCGCTTGCGGCGGGAGGCCGAGGCCGTGCGCCGCCTCTCCCACCCCGGGGTGGTGGCGGTGCGCGACGTGGGCGAGGACGGCGGCCACCCTTTCCTGGTCCTGGAGTACGTCGACGGGATCACCCTCAAGCAGTACATCCGCGAGAAGGCCCCGCTGCCGCCGGCCGAGGCCGCGGGCATCGCCTGCCGCGTGCTGGCGGTGCTGGAGCACGCCCACCAGCACGGCGTGATCCACCGCGACGTGAAGCCGCAGAACATCCTGATCACGCCCGACGCCCGCGTCATGGTGACGGACTTCGGCATCGCCCGGGCCAGCGGCACCACGACCACGGTGGTGGACCAGGGCGCGATGGTGGGCACCGCCCAGTACTTCGCGCCCGAACAGGCGAAGGGCATGCCGGCCACCGAGCGGTCCGACCTCTACGCCGTCGGCGTGATCCTTTTCGAGATGCTCACCGGCCGGTTGCCCTTCGACGGGGACAGCCCGGTGGCCGTGGCCATGCAGCACCTGGGCCAGCAGCCGCCGCTGCCGTCCGCCCTCAACCCCGCGGTACCCCGCGCCCTGGAGGCCATCGTGCTCAAGGCGCTGGAGAAGAACCCCGACTGCCGGTACCCCTCGGCGGCCGCCATGCGGGCCGATCTGGAGCGCTTCCTGGCGGGGCGCCCGGTGACGGCGCTGGCTCGGCAGGCGGTGCAGGACACCCTGGTGGCCGGCCCCCCACGAGGGGCCGGCTCCCGAGGGGGGAGGCCGCCCGACCGGCGCGGTCCGCGGGGGGGCCTGGACGGGAGCAGGGTGGCGAGAGCGGGCCGGACCTCGACGGCCGCACGGGCGCCCCGCCGGCGGCGGAAGGCCGCCAGGGGGGGGGCGCCGCCGGCGGCACCGACGCCAGGTCCCGCGGCCCCGGCCAGGGGGACGGCGGTGGCCCGAGCCGGGGCGACGGCGGCCCAGGGAGCGGGGACGGCGGCGACGCCCAGGGCCTGCGCCCCGGCCCCGGCGCCGGTGCTGGCGCCATCGACCCGCGGGCCGGGGACGGCCGCCGGGATGGGGTGGCAGGCGGCGGGCGGGCGGAAGCGGCGGCGGGTCGCCGGGCGTCGGGCGCCGTGCGCCGCGGCCCCCGCCCGGATGCGGCGGGGGCCGCGGTCGCAGCGGCCGACGGAGCCTCCTGGCTCGCGGCGCCCCAGTCCGGGGGCGCAGCCCCCGGGGAGGCACGGCCAACGTCCGGCGCGGGGTCGCGGGTGGCCGGCCCAGGTCCCGCGGCCCCCGGCCCGCGGGAGGGACGGGCCAAGGGGCGGGGCCGCGGTCTGCGCCCGGCGGCCCGGGCCGGCCCGGGAACCGGCACCGGCGGCCGTCCGGCGCCCGGCGCCGCGGGGAGGGCGGGAGAGGGCCTGCGGGCGGCGGGGGCGCTGGCCGACGGGGCGGCCGCGCATCCCGGTCCCCGACCCCGGCCCGGTGAGCCCGCTCCCGGGGCTGCCCCGGGCGTCGGAGCCACGGTCCCCGCAGGGCCCGGCGCCCGCCGGCGCCGGGCCCTGCGCGTGGCGTTGGCCGTGTTCCTTCTGCTGGCCGGGACCCTGGTCGCGGGGGCGGCGGTCCGCCGCTGGTTGCAGCCGCCGGTGGTCACGGTGCCCGCGGTGGAGGGCCTGCCCCTGATCGAGGCCCAGAGCCGCCTGGAGCAGGCAGGGTTGCAGTGGCAGATCGTCGAGGAGCGCTACGATAACAGTGAGGTCAACACCGTCATCGCCCAGCGGCCGGAGGGCGGCGCGCGGGTCCGCATGGGGCAGACGGTGGAGCTGGTGGTCTCCAAGGGGCCGCAGTGGCTCTCCGTCCCCGACGTCCGCGGGCTGGCCGAGCGGGATGCCCGGCTGCGCCTGGAGAACGCCGGCCTGGTGGTCGAGGTCCGCTACGAGCACGCCGACGAGCCCGAGGGCGTGGTGGTGGACCAGGATCCCGGTCCCGGCAGCCCCATCCAGGCCGGCATGACCGTCTACCTCACCGTCTCCCGCGGACCCGAGTCGCGGCCGGTGGTGGTCCCGTCGCTGTTCGGCCTGACCGTGGCGGGGGCGCAGGACGAGCTGCGGGCGGTCGGCCTGGTGGCGGGCGCCGTCCAGGAGCGGCACAGCCCGTACCCGGCGGGGACGGTGATCGGCCAGGATCCCGCGGCCGCGGCGTCGGTGGAACGGGGCAGCCGGGTCGACCTGGTGGTCAGCAAGGGCCCGGCGCCCGCGCCGCCCGGCAAGGGGAAGGCCGGCGCGACGCACCAGGCGACGTTGGACGTGCGCATCGAAGGATCCGGCTCGCACCGGCTGCGGGTGGATGTGGAGGACGCCGCCGGCCGCCGGACCGTGTACGACGGGACCGTCCAGGGGGGGCAGGGGATCGAGGTGCCGGTCAGCTGGCAGGGCGACCGCGCCCAGGCCCTGATCTACGTGGACGGCCAGCTGGTCGAGCGTCGACCCCTGGAGCCGTCGGGGGGCAAGGGGAAGGGGCGGGACAGGACGTCGGACGAACCGGCCCCCGGCGCCGGCGAACCGGTGGACGGCGAGGGGACCCCGGACGGCGGCGGGGACGACGGCTGACGAGGGGGCGCCGGGAGGGGCCGGCTTCGTAGAACGGTGGACCAGCCGCCCGGGGACGGGCGTCGTGGGAGGCACGGGGGAGGTGACGCGGGAAGCCCATGACGGCGCTGCGGACGGGGATCGTGACCAAGGCGCAGACCAACCTGTACGAGGTGCGTCTCGACGACGGCGAGGTGTGCCTCTGCGCGCTGCGGGGGCGGCTGCGCCGCGAGGTGGGCGAGGTGCTCACCGGCGACCGCGTGGAGGTCGCGCTCCAGCCGGGCGGCGCCGCCATCGAGCGGGTTCTTCCGCGTCGCAACCGGCTGGTGCGGCCGCCCATCGCCAACGTGGACCGGGTGCTGCTGGTCCAGTCCCTCCAGCACCCCGATCCGGTGCCCATCCTGATGGATCGCGTGCTGGTCCAGGCGGAGGCGCTGGAGCTGTCCGTGGTCCTCTGCCTGACCAAGTTGGACCTGGTGGTGGACGCGCCCGACCGGCCCCTGCCGGAACCGCTCGCCCGCCTGGTGGAAGGCTACCGGCTGGCGGGCTACCCGGTGCACCTGGTGGCAGCGCCCAGGGGATGGGGTCTGGAGGGGGTGGCCGACGCCCTGCGGGAGGGCGTCACCGTCCTGGCGGGACCCAGCGGCGTGGGGAAGTCGACCCTGCTCAACGCCCTGCAGCCGGGGCTGCGGCTGGCCACGGGCGAGATCAGTCGCAAGCTGGGCCGGGGGCGGCACACCACCCGGTCGGTGCAGCTGCTGCCCCTGGCCCTGGGCGGGTGGGTCGCCGACACGCCGGGCTTCAGCCGGCTGGACCTGCCGGACCTGGAACCCGAGGAGCTGGGCGACCTCTGGCCGGAGATCCGCCGGGAGGCGCCGGACTGCCGCTTCCGCGGGTGCCTGCATCGCAGCGAGCCGGGCTGTGCGGTGCGGGCGGCCCGGGACCAGGGGCGCATCGCGCCGTGGCGCTACCAGAACTATCTGGTCCTGCTGGCCGAGGTGGAGGAGCGGCTCGCCGAGCGATACCGGTGAGGCGGGGCCGGTCGGATGCCGCCTGCGGGCCATGGGGTGGCCGCGGCCGGCGGCGCCGGGGTCGGCAGGGCACCCGGAGCGGTGCCCGCCGGGGCGCGGGGGCGCTCTGGTGCCAGGCCGGCCGGTGGAATTCGCGCCGCCGGCCGGGCAGCGCCGGCGCGGGAGGGACGGGAGGTTGACCATGCCGAGACGGCAGGGGCAGGAGGGGCCGCCGAGGTCGGGCCCGGATCGCCGGGCCGGGGACGGCGGGGGGCGGCCTGCGGTGGACGGGACCGCCGGCGCGGGCGACCCCGGCGACGACAGGGAGGGGGCGCAGGCGGGAAGCCCGGTCGCCCGTCCGCTGGCGTGGCCCGCGCCGGGAGCGGGACCCGTGGTGCTGCCGTCCCTGCTCTCGGCCGACTTCGCCCGGCTGGCGGAGCAGGTCCGGGCCGCCGAGGCGGCGGGCGCCGCCGGCCTGCACCTGGACGTGATGGACGGCCACTTCGTGCCCAACCTCACCTTCGGACCGCCGATCATCGCGGCGGTGCGACGATTGACGTCCCTGCCCCTGGACGTGCACCTCATGGTGGAGCGCCCCGAGGCCCTCTTGCCGGCGGTGGCGGAGGCCGGGGCCGACGTGGTCACCGTCCACGTCGAGGCAACGCCCCACGTGCACCGGGCGCTGCAGATGATCCGCGCCCTGGGGTGCCGGGCCGGGGTGGCCCTGAACCCGGGGACGCCGGCGACCGCCGTGGAGCCGCTCTTGGCCGAGGTCGACCTGGTGCTGGTGATGAGCGTGAACCCGGGCTTCGCCGGGCAGGCGTTCCTCCCGCTGGCCCTCGACAAGCTCCGGGCCCTGCGGGCGATGTTGCCCGCGGCGGGGCCGCGCCCGTGGCTGGAGGTCGATGGCGGCATCGACCCCAAGACGGCGCCGTTGGCGGCGGCGGCAGGGGCCGACTTGCTGGTCGCCGGATCGGCCGTCTTCAACCAGCGGGCGCCGGTGGAGGCGAACCTCGCCCGCCTGCGGCAAGCCGTGGCGACGAGCGCATCGACCCGGCCCTGAGGCGGGGCGGTCCCGAACGGAGGCTGCGGCGGGCGGATCCCGGCGACGGGCGACCCGCCCGTGAGGGGGGGGGTGGGCACCGGCGCCCCGCGCCGCGGTGAGGCGGGTGACGGGGCGCCGGCCCTTGGGCCAGGCACCGGCCGGCCGGCCGGGCCATAGCCTGGGGCGGGACCCCGAGGGGGCTCGCACCGGGAGGGATCGACCGTGGCCGTGCGGGTCATCGTCGTGCGCTTGCCCGCCCTGCTGGGCTGCCTGTTCCGCCGCCGCGGCGGGCGATCCTGAGGCCTGCGATGCCGGCGGCGCCCTGGCCGCTACGGCGACGCGCCTCGCGGCCAGGGCGCCGCCGGGCGCCGTCGGGCCGCGTCGGACCGCGGCGCGGCCCAACCTGGGCTGCAGCCATGCGGGCGGACCCGCCCGTGTCGGGCGACGGCGCGGCCCCGCCCGCCACGCCCTGCGGCTCGGCCGACCCGCCCACCGCGCCGCGCCCCATCACGCCGACCACGTTGCCCGGTCTGCACGGGGATGGCACCATAGGTGACGTCGGCCCGAAGCCCCGACGACGGTCGGGGAGCCGTCCATCGGCGGACGGCGACGGGCCGGCGGCCCAGGGGCGGCCGGGGCCGCGGGAACGGGACGGCCCCGGCCAGGATGGTGCGCCATGACGTCGGCAGACCGCCCACAGACGCGACGCGGGCCATCACGAGACCACGGCGGTGCGGCACCGGACCGCGGGGCGGTGCCGGACGCGGGCCCGACCCCGTCCCACGGGCGGGGGGCACGGGAAGCGAGCCGAGGCGGGGGCGCAACGCAGGAACCGGGCCCGTCCCAGGGGGACGGCGGACGGCCGGACCCCGCGGGCGACTACCTGGTCCGCGCCGTGGCCGGCGACGGCCGGGTCCGCGCCTTTGCCTGCCGGACGACGAACCTGGTGGAGGAGGCCCGGCGGCGCCACGACACGTGGCCGACGGCGACGGCCGCCCTGGGACGCGTCCTGACCGGCACGGCCCTCCTGGCGGCCCAGCTCAAGGACGACGCCAGCGTCACCGTGCGCGTGACGGGGAGCGGCCCCTTGGGCGTGATCCTCGCCGTGGGCGAGACCGATGGGTCGGTGCGGGGCTACGTGCGCAACCCCCACGTCGACCTGCCCCTGCGCCCCGACGGCAAGCTGGACGTGGGGGGAGCCGTCGGCCTGCCCGGGTTCCTGCACGTCACGCGGGATCTCGGCCTGGGCACGCCCTACACCGGCAGCGTGCCGCTGGTGTCGGGGGAGATCGGGGACGACCTCACCGCCTTCCTGGTCCGCTCGGACCAGACGCCCTCGGTGGTGGGCGTGGGCGTCCTGGTCAACCCCGCAGGGGATGTGCGGGCGGCGGGAGGCTTCCTGCTCCAGCTGCTGCCGGGTCATCCGGACGACTGGATCCGGCGGCTGGAGGGGAACATCCGGCAACTGGAAGGCATCAGCCGGCTGATCGATGCCGGGTTGACGCCGGAGGCCATGGCGGAACGGGGCCTGGAGGGACTGGCCCCGCGCATCCTCGGCCGCCAGCCCCTGGCCTTCCGCTGCCGGTGCGACCGCCAGCGGGTCGAGCGGGCCTTGCTCAGCCTGGGGCCGGAGCAGCTGGAGGCGATGCTCCGCGAGGACGGGGGCGCCGAGTTGCGCTGCCACTTCTGCGGAACCGTCTATCGGGTGTCGGCCGCGGAACTGGACGCGCTCCTGGTCCGCGCCCGAGAGGGCCGCGGCCTTGGGGGCACGCCCGGCGCGGGCGGGTGACCTCGGGGCGTCCGAGGGGACCGGTCGCCTGGAGCGCCGCTCCGCAGCCCACGGGCGGGGGTGCGCGGGTTGCCGCCACCGTCCATCGGCCGCGGCCCGCCGGCGGCACCCCTGCCCGGCCGGCGACCGCGGCGAACGGAGACCGGTGGAACCGGCGCGGAAGGAAGGGGCCGGCGGCCCTGACCGGCCCCCGGCAGAACCGAGACGGCACCGCGCCAGGGTGCGTGGCGCCCGGTCGGCGCTCCTGCGGCCGCCGCGGCAAGCACCCGGCGAACCGAAGCAGAGAGGGGTCGGCGACCTAGCCGACCCCTGCTCGCGGTCCCGCCGGCGGTCCGAGCGCCGGCCGGTGGGTGCGTGGATGCGCTGCAGCCCGGCGGTCCGACGGCGCTTCGCCGTTCACAGGGCCCGGACCACGCGGCCGGACTTCAGGCACGTGGTGCAGACGCGGATCCGGCGCACGCCCTGGGGGGTCACGGCGCGCACCCGCTGCAGGTTGGGGAGCCAGATGCGCCGCGACTTGCGGTTGGAGTGGCTCACCTGGTTCCCGAAGTCGACGCCCTTGCCGCAGATGGCACAGCGACGAGCCATGGTGACGATTCCTCCCACTCCCGGGGCTGCCGGCAGGGACGCGGTCCCCGCCCCGTCCTGGCGCCAGCCTCCCACGGCCGGGGATCCGCTCGGAATCCGCGGCTTCCCGCCCGATGGCCGGGGAGCGCGGTCGCCGCGGGCCGCCGCGGAGGGTCGGGACCACCCCGGGGCATGACCCGCCGCGACCCACGGGACGGACCGGCGCCCCGATGGACGCCGGGGCGGCCGCCGAGGGGTGCAGATCACGGCGCCGATTCTACCACAGGCCCCTGCGGGCGACAAGGAAGGGTCCGCCGCGCCCCAGGGCCGTCGGTCGGGTGCCGCCAACGGGGCGGACCGGCGGCGACGGGGCGGACGGAAGAGCTGCCTGGAAGGCCCTCCCGGACGCAGCGGGAACCTGGCGTCGGCGCATCGCCGGGTAAGACCGGCACCGCGGATCTTCAAGGATCGGATGCCTGAAACGAAGCGGCGTTGCAGGTGACGGTTTCGACGCCCGGGCGCCGTGGGGGGGACGAGGACCCCAGGGCGGGGAGGGCGAAGGGAACCTGGAGGGAGGCGGCTTCCGGCGGCGGGGTGCCCCGCCGCGCCGCAGCAAGCCGAGACCGGGCGAAAGCGGGAGCTGGACGTGCTGGAGTATCCTACGGACCACGGGCGGATTGCCATCAGCGAGGAGGTCGTGGCGGGGATCGCCGGTGCGGCGCTAGCCGACTGCCCCGGCGTGGCCGGCACGGTGCCGCGGGGGTGGCGCCAGGGGCTGGCGGGCCTGCTGGGCGAGGACCGGGGTCGCGGCGTCGAGGTGACCGTCGCCGACGACCAGGCCATCGACGTCACCGTGAGCATCGTGGTCACCTACGGGGTCCCGATCCAGGAGGTGGCACGCACGGTGATGCGGCGCGTGGGGGAGGCGGTGCGCCGCGCGGTGGGCGAGCAACGGGTGCGCGTGCACGTGCACGTCGCCGGCGTGCGGGTCCCGGCCGGCGGTGCGCCGGGCGGCGGAGGAACCGGCGCTGCCCGCGCCGGCGCGCCCCGCGCCGGTGCGGGCGTTCCGGAGGCGCCGGGGGAGGGCGTCGCAACGCGGCCCCCTGCGCCCGGGACGGCGGCCCCGGGCGGGGCGCACCCCGCCGACCCGTCCGAGCCGGGCGACACCGGCGGATGACGCGCAACGCGCCACGCGCAACGCGCAACGCGCCACCGCGACCGCAGCCGATCGAAGGCCCGCCGCTTGAGCCGGGCGGCAGCGGCGGATCACCGGCACCCCCCGTGCCGTCGCGCCCTTGCGAGGCGCTGGGTACCGGCGTGACGCAGGTGAGGCCATGGATGAGCCCAGGGCGCGCGATCCAGGGAGGGCATCGTCCCGGCCCCCGACCCGCGGGACGCCGGCGGGGCGGGATCCGCGTCCCCACGGCGACGTGGGGCAGGCGGCGCCGGCGGGGAGCGCGCCCGCCGGCGCCGGGGTGCGGGGGGATCTGGGCGGAGAGCCGGACGGCGGCTGGCGGCGTCTGATCCAGGCGCTGCAGGCGGCGGGCGACCTGCCCCCGGCCTTGCCGGCGGACGAGGCGGCCGCGGGGGTGCGGCGGGCCCTGGAGGCGGTCGCCCGCACCCTGCCCCCCGCCCGGCGCGGCCCGCTGCGCGAGGCGTACCGGCTCTTCCACGACTTCGCCCACCTGGCGCCCGCCCTCCGCAAGGAGCGGGTGGCCCGCGCCCTCGCCCTGGTGGCGGACGCCGCCCGCCACCTCCCGCCGGCCCGCGACGCCGGGGACCACCGCCCGGTCCCCGCGGCGCGGGCCATGGGCGGGGCGAACGGTGGCTCCGCTCCCTCGCGCCTGGCGAGCCGCGACGGCGGCGGAGCGGTGGCGGGCGGGGACGCGGGCGCCGGTCCCGCTCCGGGGCGGGGGAGGGTGGAGCCATGGTCCGTCACCCTGACCACGCCGCTCGGCCGCCTGCCCGGCGTCGGCCGCCGTCAGGCGCAGCGCCTCGCCCGGCTCGGCCTGTCCACGGCGGGCGACCTGCTCTGGCACCTGCCCCGCCGCTACGAGGACCGCTCGGTCTGGAAGCCCATCGTCCGCCTGGTGCCGGGGGAGGTGGCCACCGTGCAGGCCGTGGTGCTCGACGCCCAGCGGGTGCCGACCCGCACGGGGCGGACGGTGGTCCGCGTCACCGTCAGCGACGGCAGCGGGCGGCTGGACGCGGTGTTCTTCAACCAGCCGTACCGCCTCCAGCAGCTGGTGCCGGGCCGGACGGTGCTGCTGAGCGGGCGGGTCGACGCCGGCTACCGCGGCCTGCAGATGGAGCACCCCGAGGTGGAGGTGCTGGAGGGCGCGACCGACGAGCCGGTCCACACGGCCCGCATTGTGCCGATCTACCCGGCCACCGAGGGCGTGAACCAGCGCTGGTTGCGGCAGCTGGCCTGGCGGGTCGTGGGCGCCCTGGCCGACCAGGTGGACGAGATCCTGCCCGCCGCCGTGCGCCAGGAGCTGGGGCTGGTCGACCGCGCCACCGCCCTGCGCCACATCCACTTCCCCCCGGACGCCGCCGCCTGGCAGGCGGCCCGCCGGCGCCTGGCCTTCGAGGAGTGGTTCGTCATGCAGGTGGCCCTGGCCCGGGTGCGCAGCCAGCAGCAGCAGGAACCGGGGCGGGCCCACCGACCCGACGGGCCGCGGGTCGCCCGCTTCCTCGCCAGCCTGCCCTTCGAGCTGACCGCCGCCCAGCGCCGGGTGCTGGACGAGATCCGCGCCGACATGGAGGCGCCTCGGCCCATGCGCCGCCTGGTCCAGGGGGACGTGGGCTCGGGGAAGACCGTCGTCGCCGCCTGGGCGATGGTCAAGGCGGTGGAGAGCGGCGGCCAGGCGGCGCTGATGGCCCCCACGGAGATCCTGGCGGAGCAGCACGCGCGCCGCCTGCAGCAGCTGCTGGCCCCGGTGGGCATCCCGGTGGTGTCGCTGGTGGGCAGCCTGCCCGCCGGCGACCGCGAGCGGGTGCTGGCGGGCCTCGCCAGCGGTCGCTGGCCGGTGGTGGTGGGCACCCACGCCCTGATCCAGGACGAGGTGCGGTTCCACGACCTGAGCCTGGTCATCATCGACGAGCAGCACCGCTTCGGCGTGCGCCAGCGCGCCCTGCTGCAGGGCAAGGGCCAGGTGCCGGACCTGCTGGTCATGACGGCGACGCCGATCCCCCGGACCCTGGCGCTGACGCTCTACGGCGATCTGGATGTCTCGGTGATCGACCAGCTCCCCCCGGGCCGGCGGCCCGTGCGGACGCTGTGGCTGCGGGGACGGCAGCGGCGCCGGGCGTACGACCTCCTGGCGGCCCGGGTGGCCGCCGGCGAGCAGGGGTACGTGGTCTGTCCCCTGGTGGACGAACCGGCCGACGGCGCCGGCGACGCGGAGCAGAAGGCGGTGACCACCTGGGCGGAGTTCGTCGCCCGCCACTACCCGAAGCTGCGGGTGGGGATCCTGCACGGCCGCATGCCCGGGGCGGAGAAGGAGCGGGTCATGGCGGCCTTCGAGCGGCACGCCCTGGACGTCCTGGTGGCGACCACGGTGATCGAGGTCGGGGTCGACGTGCCCAACGCGACGGTGATGATCGTCGAGGGGGCGGACCGCTTCGGCCTCGCCCAGCTGCACCAGCTGCGCGGCCGCGTCGGCCGCGGCACCAAGGAGTCGCTGTGCATCCTGGTGGCCGACCCGGCCACGCCGGAGGGGCGCAAGCGGCTGGAGGCGCTGTGCCGCACCCAGAGCGGCTTCGAGATCGCCGAGTTCGACCTCCAGCTGCGGGGCCCCGGGGACTTCTTCGGCACCCGCCAGCACGGACTGCCCGCGCTGCGCATCGCGGACCCCGTGCGGGACGCGCAGCTCCTCCGCCAGGCCCGCCAGGTGGCGCGGCGGCTGCTGGAGCAGGACCCCGACCTCCGGCAGCCCGACCACCAGGCCCTGCGGCGCGAGGTCATGGACCGGTACGGCGCCTTCCTGACCCAGGCGCGGGCGATGTGGAGCTAGGCGGGACGCTGCCGCCCCAGCCCGGTGGGGCTCCGGGAGCGTCCGTCCCGGCCCCGGGGCCGTCGGCCCGCGACCCGGCGACGACCCCGGCTGCGGCGCCCGGGGGCCCTGCGGGGGGCCCGGCCCTGGGGCGGGGACGAATCGCGTGGCGATGCCGTTGCGACTTCCCGCCCCCGGGGGGCATCCGCGTAAGCCTCTCGGCGGGGGACGAACCGCGCGACGATGCCCGTTGCGGGGCCCCTGCGCGGCGGCGCGTCCCGACGGCCGAGCCGGGCGGCGGCCCGGCGGCTATGGCCGGGCGCCGGCCTCCGGCCGCAGCCGGTCACCCCGGGTGGCAAGACCCAGGACCGCGCCCAGCCCCGCGGCCCCTGCCAGGGCGCCGTACATCAGGGGGAACGACCACCGCTCCAGCACCCAGCCCAGGGCAGCGAGACCTGCGCCCACCCCGAGGTCGATGGCGTTGGCCAACCAGCCCGCGGCGGTCCCGCGCCGGCCAGGCGGGGCGCCGCCCACGGCGGCCGCCAGGGCGGTGTGGGCGATGCCGTAGCCGGCGGCGACGACCACGGCGGCGGCGTAGACGCCGTAGCCGGCAGGGCCGCCGGACGCCGCGGCCAGCAGGGCCTCGCCCGCCGCCATCAGGCCGAAGGCCGGCGCCAGCAGCCGCCGGGCCGGGCGGACCGCACCCGCCATCCCTGGCGCCGAAGCGCCCGCCGTCCCCCCGCCGGCGCGGTCAATGGCCGTGCCCGCCGCGTAGCGCGCCGCCATGGCCACCAGAGCGAAGACCGCCAGCCATCCGCCGGCGCGAAACCCCGCGGCCTGGGCATGGAGCGCCGTCAGGTTGAGCGCCGTCCCGAAGATCGCTCCGATCAGGGCGCCGAGGAGCAGGAAGGCGGACGGCAGCGGCAGGACCCCAGGCCGCGCCGCCGGCTGCCGACAGCCGGCTTCCCCACCCCGCCGGGCGCGGGGGCGGGCGGCCGCCAGCGCCGTTCGCAGCCGCGGGGCGGGCCGCGCACCGGCGGCCGCACCGGGACCAACCGCGGCCCGGGCCGGGCCCGTGCCGGCGGGCCTGCCGCCTGCGCTGGGCATGACCGCACGACGACCGGCCACCGCCAGCCCCAGGGCGACGCCGGCCGCGGCCGCTGCGCCGGCGAAGAGGCCGGTTCGTCCGAGATGATGCCAGGCCCACTCCCCCAGGTTCGTGCCGACCAGCACGCCGCCGGTGTCGGCCAGGCCCTGGAGGGCCAGGGCCCGGCCACGCCGCGGGACCGGCGCCAGGGCCGCCATCAGGGCCTGGCTGGCCACCACCAGCCCCGCCAGGGACGTGCCCTGGAGGGTGCGGGCCAGGAGCTGGGCGCCCGGCTCCGGGCGCACGGCGAAGAGCACGGCGCCGGCCACCGCGGCAGCGAGGCTGGCCACCAGCAGGCGCCCGTGGCCGTGGCGGTCCCCCCACGCGGCCAGGAACGGCCGCTGGATCATGGCCGCCAGGCCCATCCAGCCGGCCAGGAGGCCGATCCAGCCCTCACCCGCCCCCGCCGCCGCCAGGGCCAGGGGCAGGCCGGTGGCCAGCATGTCCAGGGCGACGAAGTAGAGCCAGGCGACGAGGGCGACGACGTAGACGCCGACGGGCAACGGGGCCACCTCCGCCCAACCCCGCCCTGGTTCGCCCGGCGGGGCGCCCCTTCCTGCCGCCGCGGCGTCGCGGACCGCCGGCGTGGGCCGGCGGCGTGGGGCGCCGGCGTGGGGCGCCGGTCGGCGAGCCCCGGCTCCCACGGCCTGGACCGGCGCCCGCAGCGGACGCCGCCACCGGCGCGAGGCGGGCCCTGGACCGCGACCGGCGGGATGGAGGCGGCTGTCGGCAGCCGGCGGGCATGGGCGGCGCCCCGTTGGGCCGGCCCGGGCGGCCGGCGCCCCAGGCCGCCGACGGCGGACGAACCGGCCCGCGCCCAGGGGTGGGGGCGGCCGGCACCCGGGGTCGGGGATCAGGTGAAGACGGGCGAGAGGTCGATCTCGTCCAGACGCGGGTGCAGGGCGGCGTTGAGGCCGCTGGCCACCACGGTGGCCATCTCCTCCACGAACACGTCGATCTCCTTGGGCGTCACCATCAGGTCGCCGACGGCGGGTCCCAGCACCTCTTCGATCAGGCGGCGCTTGTCGGCCTCCGGCATCTGCCCCAGGGTGCGGAACAGCGCCGACTGCTCCTGCAGGGATCGCGTCAGCGCGTCCAGGGTGTCGTAGGCGATGGTGTGGGCGTGGACCACCGTGGGCACGCCGATGGCCACCACGGGGATCCCCAGGGTCTCGCGGGTGACGGCGGCGCGATGGTTGCCCACGCCGGAGCCGGGGTGGATGCCGGTGTCGGCGATCTGGATCGTGGTCATGATGCGCTCGATGTTCCGCGCGGCCAGGGCGTCCACGGCGATCACCACGTCCGGGCGGATCTGCTGGACGATCCCGCGGATCACGTCGCCGGTCTCGATGCCCGTCAGCCCGAGGACGCCCGGCGCCAGGGCGGCCACCGACCGCAGCCCGCCCTTGAGGTCGGCGGGCACGTAGTCCTGCAGGTGGCGGGTGACCAGCAGCCGGTGCACCACCTCGGGTCCCAGGGAATCGGGGGTGGCATTCCAGTTGCCGAGCCCGACGACGAAGAAGGACGCGTCCGGCCGGTCGGGCAGCATGGCCCCCAGCTCGCGGGCCAGCACGTTGGCCACCCGCTCCTGGAGCTGGCGGTCGCGCTTGCGGAAGCCCGGCGACTCGATGGTCACGTACCGGCCCGGCGGCTTGCCCAGTCTCTGGGCGGCCTCGGGCGTGGTGACGGTGACGCGGGTGACCACGTAGCCCTGGCCGCGCTCCTCCTCCACGCGCACGCCGGGCATCGGCTGGGAGGCGCCGATGGCCTCGAGGGCCAGATCGGTGCGCACGAGACCCGGCGCCGCACCGATCCCGCCGGCGCCGGTGGCGGCGCCGGCGGGATCGGGCGGGGGCGCGGCGCCCGCGCCGTGGCCCCGCGGCCCGCCGTCGCGGGCGGGTCCGGCGACCCGGTGGACCGCGGCCTCGGTGGTCGCGCCGGGCGGCGGGCCGCCGCCGGCCGGCGCGGAGGCCGGGGGCCGCAGCGGGAGGCGTGCCGTCGGGGGCCGCCCGCCGGCGCGACGGCCCCCGGTGCCGCGGGCCGCCCCCCGCCATCCCCGCCCGCCGGGGGGCGTGCTCCCGTCGTTGCGCGATCCTGCCAACGGGCGATCCCTCCGTCCTCGTGCTCTTAACGTCTCCCCGCCGCCGCGCCGCTAGTCCCGGGGATGCGGCGGGGCCTGGTTCGGCGCGCCGCAACGCTGCCGAGGCTCATCGGGGGCCCGTCGGGACGGGGGCCCGCTGCGCCCGACGGCCGCTGGTGGCCGTGCCAGAGGGTACCGCGCCGTGGCCGCGGGGCGGCGGGCAGACTATGCCCGTTGACCGCCGGCCCGGCGGAGCCACGGACAGCCGGGGGCGGATCGCCATGGCCACCCCCTGCGCCCGGGCGGGCGGCGGGCCCATGACGCAGGCAGATGGCGGGCCCACGCCACAGGCAGATGGCGGGCCCACGCCACAGGCGGACGGCGGGCCCACGCCACAGGCGGACGGCGGGGCCACCGGGGTTGGCCGAGCCGACGGGACCCGGGGCAAGGCGGGCGGTGGAACCGGCGCCGAGCCGGCGCCGGCCCGGTGGCTGCGGCCGAGCCGCCGCACCCCGGGAACCCCGGGTGGGACCGCGGGGGCCGGGACGGCCGCGCCCGCACCGCCGCGGCTGCCGCGACGGCGGTTGCCCGCCTCGCCGCGGGCGCCGGCAAGGCCCCGCCCCCGCCGCGTCGGCAGGGCTTCACCCCCACCGCGGCGTCGGGCGACGGCCGGGCCCGCGGGCGCCAGGGCCGGCCGGCGGCCGCGTCGGCGAACGGCCGAGCCGACCAGCGGCCGAGCCAGCGGCCGAGCCGGGGGACGGAGGTGACACCGGTGCCGCGCCGCCGCGACCCCACGGGTCTGGCCTTTGCGGTGCTCTGCAGCGTGCCCTTCGTGATGGTGCTGAGCAATTCCATGCTGATCCCCGTGCTCCCCGCCATGGGCGCGGCCATGGACCGCAACCTGTTCCAGATCGGCCTGGTCATCACCGCGTTCTCGGTGCCGGCCGGCCTGTTCATCCCCATCGGGGGGTATCTCTCGGACCGCTGGGGACGCAAGCCGGTGATGATCCCGGGGCTGTTGGGGTTCGGACTGGGGGGGCTGATCGCCGGCCTCGCCCCGCTCCTCGCCCAGGATCCCTACGGATGGATCCTGGCCGGGCGCGTGCTCCAGGGGCTGTCGGCCGGGGGCATGTACCAGGTGGCCCTGGCCGCCGCCGGCGACATGTTCACCGGGGACGCGCGGCCGCGGGCCATGGGCATCATGGAGGCCAGCAACGGCCTGGGGAAGATCGCCAGCCCCATCCTGGGCTCGGCCCTGGCCCTGGTCAGCTGGTATGCGCCGTTCTTCGCCTACCCGGCGCTGGCGGCCCTCGCCGCCCTGGGCCTGTGGCTCTTGGTCCCCGAGCCCAACCGTCGGCCCCAGGCCCCGGTGCCGGGCCCCTACCTGCGGCGCATCGGCGGCATCTTCCGGGCCAAGGGGGTCTCCCTGGCGGTCTGCTTCCTGGTCGGCTTCACCGCCCTGTTCATGCTCTTCGGGCTGCTCAGCGTCTACTCGGACCTGCTGGAGCGTCCCTTCGGCATCCGCGGCTTCGCCAAGGGCCTGGTGGTGGCGATCCCGGTGGCGGTGGCCACGGTCACGGCCTACCTGACGGGCATCGTCCTCCAGGGGCGGTTGGCCCGCCACCTCAAGGCGGTGGTCGTCACCGGGCTGGCCCTCCTGACGGGAGGTACGGCGGCGCTGTTCTGGGCGCGGGCCCTGGGGCCGTGGGTCGCGGCCATCAGCGTCATGGGGCTCGGGTACGGCCTCACGCTGCCGGCCATCAACACCCTGATCACCGGCGCGGTGGAGACGGCCGAACGGGGGGGCGTCACGGCGCTCTACGGGACGGTGCGGTTCTTCGGGGCCGCCCTGGGGCCGCCGGCCTTCGGGCTCCTGCTGGGCGCGGGGCGCGGTGTCGTCTACCTGGGCAGCGCCGCAGCCGTGGCGGGGGTCTTGGCCCTGGTGGTCGCCCTCCTGCGCCAGGACGTGCTCCTCCCATCCCTTCGCCGCCCCGGAGCCGACGCCCGAGCGGCCCGGCCCCACCTGGGCGCGGTCGCGCCGGGGCCGGGATCCCAGCCGCAGGCCCCGGGGCGGCGGGCCGGTGCGGCGGCGAAAGGAGGTGGGAGCGGGCCGATCCCCCTGGGACCGTGGAGCCGGGTGCGCAGCACCCTCTCCCGACGCGAGGGGACGAGCCCGGCGCCCTGAAGCGGGTTCGCCCCCGGTCTTCACGTCGTGACGGCGACCGACCTCGGGCCCCTTCCCGCCCTGGACGGGCGGAGGGCCTTTCCGAATTGGAGGGGAAAGCCTTGCTGAGCCAGAAGGAGCTCCTCAACCTGCCGGAACTGCTCAATGCCCACGCCGCCCTGATCGAGCGAGCCGAGGCCGAGCAGGCCATGGCCCAGGACGACCGCCTCCGCCAGATCCTCGAGCGGCACGGCCAGGTGTACCGGCGCCACTACGGCCAGCTCCAGTGGCTGCTGGACCGGGCCCGGGGCCAGGGATCCCCGCAGCTCCCGCAAGGCGACTACCGCGCCAGCGGGGACGGTCGAACCGGCGGCGCGCCGGCGGCCCCGGACCTCACCCAGGGCTTCCAGGCCTTCGAGCCCTACCGCCCGGCGCCGGCCCCGGGGCGCCGGGTCGGCGACCGCGCCCTGGCCCTCGGGTGCCTGGAGATGAACAAGCACGCCTGCCTCACCGCCACGTGGACGGCGCTGGAGGCGGCCCACCCCGAGGTCCGGCGCACGCTGCTGGACATCGCACGGGATCACGCCGAGATGGCCTTCGAGCTGTTCCAGTACCTGCAGGAGCGGAACTGGTACGCCGTGCCCGCGGCCCCGGCCGCGATGGCGCGACAGGTCGCCCAGGGCTTCCCGGGCGGGTACGCGGGGGCCCCCGCACCGGGCGGGACCGTTCCTGCCGTGCCCGGCGGCGGGCGCTGACGCCCGCCGCCGCTCTGGCGTCGCCGCCACCGACGACGCCGGCGCCCGCCGCCGCCCACAAAGCAGGCGGCGGGGCGCTGGCGCGTCCCCGCCGCCTGCCGGGAGAGGAGAAACCGGAGGAAGAGCCTTGGGGAGGATCCGTGACGGATTGGCCTCCGCAGCTCTTGCAGTCGATAATATGGGGGAGCCGGACCGGCGGTATGCACGCCACCGACGGGATCCCCTGTGGAAATTCCAGGGAGGCCTGGTGTATGCGGGTAACCGGCGGCCGCTGGCGAGGGCGGGTCCTGCGGGTGCCCCCCGGTCGGCAGGTTCGTCCGACGACGGACCGGGTGCGCCAGGCGCTGTTCAACATCCTGGGGGCGTCGGTGGAGGGGGCACGGGTGCTCGACCTCTTCGCCGGGACCGGCAGCCTCGCCATCGAGGCGCTCAGCCGCGGGGCGCGCGAGGCCCTGCTGGTGGAGGCCGACCCGCGGGTCGCCAGGGTGCTTGCGCAGAACCTGCGGGACCTCGGGCTCGCCCCGGGGGGGAGCGCCGTCGTCTGGCGGCAGGATGCCCTGGCCGCCGTTGCGAAACTTGCGGGCGGCTCGCGGACCTTCGACCTGGTCGTGGCCGACCCGCCGTACCGCCAGGGGCTGGCCCCGCGGGTCGTGGCGGCGGTGGGCCAGCGGGGGCTGGTCACCGCCGGCGGCTGGATGGTGGTGGAGCACGACCCGCGGGAGTCGCTGCCCGACCGCGCGGGCGGCCTGGTGAAGGTCGACGCTCGGCGCTACGGCGACACGGCGCTGAGCTTCTACCGCCCCGTCGTGGAGGGGAAGGGAGAGACCCCATGACCGTCGCCCTGTGCCCCGGCAGCTTCGACCCCATCACCAACGGTCACCTGGACATCATCGAGCGCGCCAGCCGACTCTTCGACAAGGTCCTGGTGACGGTCTTCGTCAACTCCGCGAAGCAGCCCTGGTTCACGCCCGAGGAACGGGTGGAGCTGGCCCGTCAGGCCACGGCGCACCTGCCCAACGTGACCGTCGACGCCTACGACGGCCTGCTGGTGGAATACGCCCGGCGCCACGGGGCGCGGGTGATCGTCAAGGGTCTGCGCGCCGTCTCCGACTTCGAGTACGAGTTCCAGATGGCCCAGATCAACAAGCACCTGGTGGGCGAGCTGGAGACCCTGTTCATGATGACGCGGCCGGAGAACGCCTACCTGAGTTCCAGCATCGTCAAGGAGCTGGCCCGTTACGGGGTCGATCCCGCCGGCCTGGTGCCCGACGTGGTGCGGCCGGCCCTCGCCGCCCGGGCCGCCGAGCGGAGGAGGCGATGACGGTGGCCGGCAACGAGCCCGCCCCGGAACGGGATCTGTACGTGCTGATCCGCGACTTCGAGCAGTTCGTCCACCAGGCCAGCCGCCTCCCCCTGACCAGCAAGGTCATCCTGGACGAGGACGACGTCTACTCGTTCCTCGATCACCTGCGGCGGCTGGTCCCGGAGGAGGTGGAGCGGGCGCGCCGGCTCCTGGCCGACCGGGAGCGGCTGCTGCAGCAGGCCCGGGCGGAGGCCGAGTCCATGGTGCGCCAGACGGAGACCTACGTGGAGCGCCTGGCGCGGGAGTCGGAGATCACCCGCAAGGCCGAGGAGCAGGCTCGCCGCATCGTGGCGCAGGCGGAGGCGCGGGCCCGGGAGCTGCGGGCGTCCGCCAACGCCTATGCGGCCGACGTGCTGGATCGGCTGGAGGGCATCCTGCGCAAGGCGCTGGACACCGTGGCCGAGGGCCGTCAGGAGCTGGAGGCGACCCTGCGAGCGGCCGGTCGCGTCCGGGGGGACGGGGCCGGCCAGGAGGCGGCGCCCGCCCGCGAGGCGGAGGAGCCGGCCGCCGAGGGGCGCGAGGATCCGCGGTGGGACGAACCGGCCCGCGGTTGAACGGGCTGGGGGCGAGGCCGGCGGCGGGGGGTGGCCGGCGTGCGGCCTCAGGCCGCCCCCCGGCGGAGCAGGGGCGGGGCGACGCCGGGGCCGCGAGCTCAGCGGGAGCCGGCGGGCGGGCGGGAGCGCACCAGGTGGACCAGGGCGGCCAGCACGGCCAGCCCGCCGACGGCACCGAGGAACTGGACCATCGCCGCGCCAAGGCGCCCCAGCCAGGCGGTGGGGCCCGGGGCGGCCCAGGCCAGGGCCGGGACGAGGGTCGGCATCGCCGGGGGGAACCAGGCGAGCCAGAGGGCGGTGGCGGCGCCGGCGGCCACGGCGTGGAGGAGCCGTGCCGCGATGTACGGCCCGATGTGCAGGTCCGTCCCCTGGATGATGGCGGCCACCTGGGCGTGGACCGACAGGCCGCTCCAGGCGATGACGGCGCCCGCCACGATCAGGCGGTCCGTCAGCGGCGCGAGCGCCTGAGCGGCGGCCTGGGTCCCCAGGGTCAGCTCGAAGAGCCCGCTGATCAGCGACCGGGTCAGCGAGGGATCGAGGCCCAGGGGGTGGAGGACCAGCAGGAAGAGACCGCCCAGGGCGGGGAGGACGCCGGCCCGGTCCAGCACCTGGATGACCACGGACATCAAGATGATCAGGCCGCCCACCAGCAGCAGGGTGTTGATGGAGTCGCGAACGGCGTCGCCCAGGACCTGGCCGAAGGGTCGGGCGTCAGCCCGGCGGGCCGCCACCATGGCGTGCCACGCCCGGGCGAGGATCCAGCCCTCGGGCCCGCCCAGCGCCTCGCTGCGATCCTGCCCCGCCCGCCAGAAGCGCAGGGCGAGACCCGTCAGCAGCGCCCCGACGTAGTGGGCCGCCATGATGGGGCCGGCCACCGCGGCGGTGCCGAACATGCCCACGGCGACGGCGCCCGCCATGAAGAGCGGGTCCGCGGTGTTGCTGAAGCTCATGAGGCGCTCGGCCTCGGTCTTGCTCAGCAGGCCGTCCTTGCGCATGCGGCTGGTGATCACGGCGCCCAGGGGATAGCCGCTGGCCAGCCCTACCGCGACCACGAAGGCGCCGGCGCCGGGGACGTTGAAGAGCGGCCGCATGAAGGGCTCCATCAGCACGCCCATGAAGTGGACGACGCCGAGGGCCATCAGGATCTGGGCGCCGATGAAGAAGGGCAGCAGGGCGGGGAAGACCACGTCCCACCACACCTTCAGGCCGGCCACGGCGGCGGAGAAGGCGGTCTCGGGGTAGACCACCATGGCGACCACCAGGACCACCACGGCTGCCACCAGCAGGTGGGTCAAGGGCGACTCGCGCACGGGCACTCCCCCGCGCCGATCCTGGGGCGGGCCCGCCGGGAAGCCGCCCCAGGATCGGCCACCGCGCCGCGCGCCCGGCCCCGGGACGGCCGCCGGCTCTGGCGGCATGGTTCGGGGCGGGACGCACCAGCATGTATATGGACGCGGTGGGGGCGGTAGACCCGGCCGTCGGGTCGGCGCCGGAGGCGGTGCCGTGCGCCCGCGATAGGCGGGGCCTGCGGCGGGCGGGGGCGGCGGGCCCCGTGGCGGCGCGGGACCGGATCGGCCGGGCCGGTGGGGGCGGCGCGGCGAGCCGATGCGCGCAGCGGGACGCGCCGAGGAGGAGGCGGGGCGCGATGCGGGTGGACGGGCCTGACCGCCGGCCAGCGGGTCACGCCCGGCGCCGATGACGCGACGGGGCGTGATGCGGGTGGGCCTGCTTCACCGCCAGGCGAGGGGCCACGCGGCGGCGCGCCCGCGGGGCGGCGCGGGGGAGGCGGGACGGCCCGCCCGGCCGAGCGGCGCCGTAGGGCCACCGGGCGAGGCGGCGAGGTCCCCTCGGCGGAGCGGCCCCGCACGGCCAGCGGGCGATGCGGGGCGGCGAGACCTGCGTCGGGCCCGCGGGCTGGCCCCGGTGGTCGCGGCGGTGGCGTTGGGGGCGCTGGCGGCGCGGCTTCCCGTTCCCTGGCTGCTGATCGAGCCGGGCCGCGCCATCCCGGTGCGGGTCGCGGTCGCACCGGGTCGCTCGCCCACGGCCACATCCTATTGGATGGTCACCGTGGCGGCACGCCCGGCCCGATTGGGAGACGCCTGGTCGGTGCTGACGAACCGGCACCAGGCCCTGGTCCCCGCCGGCGCCCTGGGCGGGCGGACGCAGGCGGAGGTGAAGGCCGTCCAGCGGCGCGCCCTGGCCGCCAGCCAGGAGGCCGCCGTGCGGGCTGCGGCGTCCCTGCTGGGCATCCGGCCCCCGCCGGCGCTGCGCTTCGGGTTGCCGCGGGATGTGGCGGGTCCCTCGGGGGGCCTCGCCCTGGGCCTGGCCGCCGTGGACGCCCTGACCCCGGGCCGGCTGGCCGGCGGCTGGCGGGTGGGCGCCACCGGGACGATCTCCGCCGCGGGGCGGGTGGGACCCGTCGAGGGCCTCGCCCAGAAGCGGGCGGCGGCCGCCGCGGCCGGCCTGGACGTCCTGTTCGTCCCTGCGGAGGCCGACGCGGACGAGCAGGCCTCGCCGCCGCCCCGTCGGTCGGCGGGGCCGGGGCCGGCCGGATCCCCCGGTCTCCGGGTGGTGCCGGTGGCCAGCCTGGCGGAGGCGGTGGCGTGGCTGTGTCGCCATGGGGGGCAGGGGCCGCCCTGCGGGTAGGGCCGGACGGCGCGGGGTGCGGGCGGGCCTTTTTGACACGGCCGCCGCGGCCTCCCTATAATGATCGCGTTGCGTAGCGAACCATCGCGTGGCCGGTCGCGTCGCGCACCCTCATGGTGCGCGCGTCGCCTGGTGCGGCGAGGGAAGGGAGACCATGGACGACCCGTTGGTCATCGACGTCGAGCCGTTGACCCGGCAGCGCGGGCTTCAGGCCCGGGGCACGGTGGTGACCGCCATCGAGCCGATCCCGGTGCCCGGCGGCGACATCGGGGCGCGGGGCCCGGTGCGCCTGCAGTACCGCCTGACCCACACCGGCGAGGGGCGGATCTGGCTGGAGGCCGATCTGGCCGCGCGGGCGCGGCTGACCTGCGACCGGTGCCTGGAGCCCTTCGAGACCGATCTGCGGACCCGGTACGAGGAGGAGTACCGACCGCGTCCGGTCGACGCCGACCCCGACGCCGAGCCCGACGACGCGGGGGAGACGCGGGTCGCCTACTACGACGAGCACCGCGTGGACCTGCGGGAGGGGATCCGCCAGAGCCTGTTGCTGGCGATGCCCTGGAAGCAGCTGTGTCGGCTGGGATGCCGCGGGCTGTGCCCCCGGTGCGGCAAGAACTTAAACGAAGGGCCGTGCGACTGCGCCGACGACGAGGTGGATCCGCGGCTGGCGGTCCTGGACCTGTGGCTGCGCCAGCACGGCAGGGGAGAGGAGGCCGACCATGGCGGTTCCCAAGCATAAGACGTCCAAGTCCCGCCGGGACAAGCGGCGGACCCACTGGAAGCTGACGGCCCCGGCGCTGGTGGAGTGCCCGCAGTGCCACCAGCCCAAGCGGCCGCACCGCGTCTGCCCGAACTGCGGCTACTACCGCGGACGGGTGGCGGTGAAGCAGGAGGATTGACCGCGGAGCGCCCGTGCCATGGGGGGCCCCGGCGGCGAGGGCGGGGCCCCGGCGACGACGAGGAGGCGAGGCCCGGCCTGCGGCCGGGCCTCGTTCGTTCTGGGGCGGCCGACCCGGTGCCGGATCGGCTCCGCCGCGGGCTTGTCCCCTCCGGTCGCCTCGAGGAGCACCGGGCGGCGCCGACGGCGGGGGGCGAGGGGGCTGGCAGGGATTTCCCGCCTTGGCACCGTCCCCGGCCTCCCGTATACTGGCCTTAGTTTGGGTCCGGTCATAGGGCTAACTCCTAGTACCGGAGGTTATCACCTGGTGCGAAATCACGGCCCGACGGCGCCGGCTCCCGATCCGGCGGAGGCGCCACCGCCGTCGCATCCGGTCCCGCAGCCTCCCGGACCCCGCTCCGAGGGCGCGGACCGCGCCGGCGGCGGGGCGGATGCCCGCGGCGGCACCGGCGGCCGCGATCCGCGGCCGAGGGGTCGGGACTCCCGGGCCATTCGCCAGGCGCGGTTGGTGCAGGTGCTGCAGGAGAACCCCTTCCTCACGGACGAGGAGCTGGCCGACCGGTTTCGGGTCAGCGTCGCCACGATCCGGCTGGACCGCATGCGCCTCGGCATCCCCGCCGTCCGGGAGCGGGTCCGCGCCGTGGCCGAGCGCGTCCACGGCCGGGTGCGGGCCCTGCCGCTGCGCGAGATCGTGGGTGAGCTGGTCGACCTGGAGCTCGGCCGCTTCGGCATCTCCATCCTCCAGACCACCCCCGAGATGGCCTTCGCCCGGACCCGCATGGTGCGCAGCCAGTACATCCTCGCGCAGGCCGACTCCCTGGCGCTGGCGGTGGTCGACGCCGAGCTGGCCTTCACCTCGGTGGCCAACGTCAAGTACAAGCGGCCCGTCCAGGTCGGCCAGCGCCTGGTGGCCAAGGCCGTGGTCCTGCGGCATCGCCGCGCCGACGGCGCGCCGGTCGTCCTGGTGCAGACCCGGGCCGGGGACGACGTGGTGTTCCGCGGCAAGTTCGTCGTCCAGGCGCTGGAGGCGGCCCCTCCCGCCTGCGCCACGCCGCCGGGCGGAGGAGGCGCATGGGGGGTCCGGGGCTCCGCCGACGCCGACCCGGCTCGGGACCGTCCGGAGGAACCGGCCTCGCCCCGGCGGGCCCTGCCGTCAGGGCGAGCGGCGGACCCGGGCGGGGGAGGCGGGCGGCCGTGAGCGGGCGGGCCGGCCGCTGGCGGGTGGCGGTGGACGTCATGGGCGGCGATCGGGCCCCGGAGGCGCCGGTGGCCGGCGGGCTCGAGGCGATGCGCCGGTGGCCGGTGGAGATCCTCTGGGTCGGGCCGGAGGCGCAGGTGGCGGCCGAGCTTCGTCGGCAGGTCCGGGGCTCCCGCGTCCCCGGCCGGATCGTCCCCGCCTCGCAGGTGATCGAGCCGGGCGACCCGCCCGTGGCGGCGCTGCGGCGCAAGCCGGACTCCTCCATCACCGTGGGCATCCGCCTCGTGCGCGACGGGGAGGCCGACGCCTTCGTCTCCGCCGGCAGCACCGGGGCCCTGATGGCGGCTGGCAAGCTGCTCTTGGGCACCCTTCCGGGCATCGCGCGCCCCGCCCTGGCCGCCGTGTTGCCGACCCTGGACGGCCGAGGGTTCCTGATGCTGGATCTGGGCGCCAGCGCCGAGGCCGATGCCGAACAGCTGGTCCACTACGCGGTGATGGGGGTCGTCTATGCCCGGGAGGTGCTGGGTCGACCGGCGCCGCGGGTGGCCCTGCTCAACATCGGCAGCGAGGCGGGGAAGGGGAATCGGCTCTACCGCGAGGCCCACGAGCGCCTGGCCCGCAGCGGCCTGGACTTCGCCGGCAACGTGGAGGCCCGCGAGCTCTTCGCGGGGCCGGCGGACGTGGTGGTCTGCGACGGCTTCACCGGCAACGTCGCCCTCAAGGCCATGGAGGGGGTCGGGGAAGCCTGCTGGAAGCTGCTCAAGGCCGAGGTGGCGCGCCGCCCCCTGGCGCGGCTGGCCGCGGGGCTCCTGCGCCCCGTGCTGCGGCGCGTGCGGCGGCAGCTGGACTACGGGGAGTACGGGGCGGCGCTCTTCCTGGGCCTTGACGGCCTGGTGTTCAAGTGCCACGGCTCGTCGGACCCGCGGGCCATCGCCAACGGCATCGGGGCGGCGGTGCGGGCGTGCCAGGGACGCCTCCTGCACCGCATCGGCGAGTCCATCGGCAAGGAGGACGGTGAGGCCCTTGGTCGCGGCCGGTAGAGGGGTGACCATCGCCGGCATCGGCGGCTGCGTGCCGCCTTCGGTGGTCACCAACGACGACCTGGCGCAGGTGGTCGAGACCGACGACGAGTGGATCCGCACCCGCACGGGGATCCGCGAGCGGCGGGTCGCCGACCCGGAGATCGCCACCTCCGACCTGGCCGAGGTGGCGGCCCGCCGGGCCCTGGAGGAGGCGGGGGTGCGCCCCGACCAGGTGGACCTGATCATCGTCGCCACCGTGACGCCGGACATGCCCTTCCCCTCGACGGCTTGCCTGCTGCAGGACCGGCTGGGGGCGGTGCGGGCGGCCGGATTCGACCTGGAGGCCGCCTGCTCCGGCTTCGTGTACGCGCTGGCGGCGGGCGCCCAGTTCATCGCCGCCGGCCTGTACGACACGGTGCTGGTCGTCGGCGCCGAGACCCTGTCCAAGATCCTGGACTGGAGCGACCGGCGCACCTGCGTGTTGCTGGGCGACGGTGCCGGGGCCGCGGTGCTGCGGCCGGCGCCGCCCGGGGAGGGGATCCTGGGGCTGTACCTCGGCGCCGACGGCTCCGGCGGCGACCTGCTCAAGCAGCCCGCCGGCGGCTCCCGCCTGCCCCCCTCGGCGGAGACGGTGGCCCGGGGGCTCCACTACGTCCAGATGAACGGGCGCGAGGTCTTCAAGTTCGCCGTCAAGACCATGGGGGACGCCGCCCAGGCGGCCCTGGCCCAGGCGGGCCTCGGCTTCGACGACGTCGACCTCTACGTGCCCCACCAGGCCAACTACCGGATCATCGAGTCGTCGGCCCGCCGCTTCGACCTGCCGCTGGAGCGGGTGGTGGTGAACATCGACCGCTACGGGAACACCTCCGCCGCCTCCATCCCGGTGGCCCTGGACGAGGCGCTCTCCACCGGGCGCATCCGCGCCGGCCAGACGGTGCTCTTGGTCGCCTTCGGCGGCGGCCTGACCTGGGGTGCGGCGGTGGTCCGCTGGGGCTACGACCGGCAGGCCCCGCGGCCGCTGGAGATGCCGGGCCAGCGGCCGCGCTACGGGCTGCCGGAGTGGATCCGCCGCCAGGCGGCGGAAGGGCGGGCGCGCCGGGACGGACGGGCGCGGCTGGCGGCCGCGGCGGCCGACCCGGCGGCCGCCGCGGCCGACCCGGCGGCGTCGGCGGCCGGGGCCGCGACGCCGCCGGCGGGCCCCGGCGAGCCGGGGGCGCTCCCCGGCCCGCCGGGCCGGGGAGCGCCCCCGCGGGCGGCGGGAGGGGGCGACGCCCGGTGAGCAAGACGGCCGTGGTCTTCCCCGGCCAGGGCGCCCAGTACGTGGGGATGGGCCGGGACCTGTACGAGCGCTTCCCGGAGGCGCGCCGGGTGTTCGAGGAGGCGTCGGCGGCGGCCGGCTTCGACGTGGCCCGGCTGTGCTTCGAGGGGCCGGAGGAGCGCCTGCAGCTGACCGAGTTCCAGCAGCCCGCCCTGCTGGCCGTCGGGGTCGCCTGCTGGCGGGTGCTGGCGGCGCGGGGCCTGGAGCCCGCCGCGGCGGCGGGGCTGTCCCTGGGCGAGTACGGCGCCCTGGTGGTGGCGGGCGTGCTGGAGCTGGGCGATGCCGCGCGGGTGGTGCGGCTGCGAGGGCGGTTCATGCAGGAGGCCGTCCCCCCGGGGGAGGGCGCCATGGCGGCCATCCTGGGCCTGGAGGCGCGGGCGGTGGAAGACCTCTGCCGCCAGGTGGTGGCGGAGGGCGCCGGGGTGGTGGAGCCGGCCAACTACAATTGCCCCGGCCAGATCGTGGTGGCGGGCCATCGCGCCGCGGTGGAGGCCGCCATCGTGCGGGCCCGGACCGCAGGCGCCCGCAAGGCGGTGCTGCTTCCCGTCAGCGCCCCCTTCCACTGCCGCCTGATGGAGCCGGCGGCCGAGCGGCTGGCCGAGGTGCTGGCCCAGGTGCCCCTGCGCCCGGCCCGGATCCCGGTGGTCGCCAACGTGACCGCCGAGCCGGTGACGGATCCCGAGCGCATCCGGGAGCTCTTGGTGCAGCAGGTCCACCGGCCGGTGCGCTGGGAGCAGTCGGTGCGGCGCATGCAGGCCGAGGGCATCACCCGCCTGGTGGAGATGGGGCCGGGCAAGACCCTGACGGGCTTCGCCCGCCGCATCGACCGGTCCCTCGAGGCGGTGCCCGCCGGCACCGTGGAGGAGATCCTGGCGCTGGTTGCCCGGCCGGAAGGGGGTCTGCTAGCATGATCCTTGATCGCCGGGTGGCGCTGGTCACCGGCGGCTCCCGCGGCATCGGCCGGGCCATCGCGGAGGCCCTGGCCGCGGCGGGGGCGCGGGTGGCCGTCAACTACCGCTCCTCGGCGGCCGCCGCCGAGGAGGTGGTGGCCGGGATCCGCGACCGCGGGGGCGAGGCCGTGGCCATCCAGGCCGACGTGGCCGACGGTGAGCAGGCCACGCGCCTGGTGGAGCAGGCCGCCGAGGCCTTCGGCGGGCGCCTGGACATCCTGGTCAACAACGCCGGCATCACGCGGGACAGCCTGATCCTGCGGATGCGGCCGGAGCAGTGGGACGAGGTGCTGGACACCAACCTGCGCAGCCTGTTCTTCACCTGCAAGGCGGCGGCGCGGGTGATGTTGCGACAGCGCTCGGGGCGGATCATCAACATCGCGTCGGTGGTGGGCCTGACCGGCAACGCCGGCCAGGCCAATTACGTGGCGGCCAAGGCGGGGGTCGTGGGGCTGACCAAGGCCCTGGCCCGGGAGCTGGGGTCCCGCGGCATCACCGTCAACGCCATCGCCCCGGGCCTGATCGCCACCGACATGACGGGCGAGCTGGCGCCGGAGCACCGGGACGCCCTCGCCCGCCGCATCGCCCTGGGGCGGCTGGGCACGCCGGAAGACGTGGCTCACGCCGCCGTTTTTCTGGCCTCCGACGGGGCCGCCTACATCACCGGCCAGGTGCTGGTGGTCGACGGCGGCCTGTCCCTGGGGTGAGGCGGCCGGGCGTCCCCGGCCGTCGGCCCCGAGCGGATGCGCCCCCGGCGCGGCCGGTCGCCGCGGCGAGGGAAAGGAGGTGGCACCATGGCGGACGAGGCCCTTTTCCAGCGGGTCAAGGCGATCATCGTGGAGCAGCTGGGGGTGGATGAGGCCAGCGTCACCCCTGAGGCGCGCTTCATCGAGGACCTGGGGGCCGACTCCCTGGACATCGTCGAGCTGATCATGGCGCTGGAGGAGGAGTTCGACCTCGAGATCCCCGACGAGGACGCGGAAAAGATCGCCACCGTGGGGGACGCGGTCCAGTACATCGAGTCCCACAAGTGACCGCGCCGGCGACCGCCCCCGCGGCGGCCGGGGCGCCCCGCCCCCGGCGGGGCGCCCGCCGGCCGGAAAGGAGTGGAGCACCCTCCATGCGGCACCGCGTGGTGATCACCGGTGTCGGGGCCGTCACGCCCCTGGGCGTCGGCGCCGACGCCCTCTGGGAAGGGATCCTGGCAGGCCGCTCGGGGATCCGGCGCATCAGCCGGTTCGACCCCTCGCCCTTCCCGTCCCAGATTGCCGGCGAGGTGCCCGGCTTCGACCCCACCGCCTTCATCGACCGCAAGGAAGCGCGGCGCATGGACCGCTTCACCCAGTTCGCCATGGCGACCGTGGCCATGGCCCTCCGGGACGCCGGCCTGGACCCGGCGTCCCTGGACGGCGACCGCCTCGGCGTGGTCATGGGCACGGGCATCGGCGGCATCGAGACCTTCGTCGAGCAGGCGGCCGTCATGGCAGAGCGCGGTCCCGACCGCGTCAGCCCCTTCTTCATCCCGATGATGATCGCCAACATGGCCGCCGGCCAGGTGGCCATCCGCTACGGTGCCCGGGGTCCGAACACCACCGTGGTCACGGCGTGCGCCGCGTCGGCCCACGCCATCGGCGAGGCCTTCCGGATCCTGCAGCGGGGCCAGGCCGACGTGATGATCACCGGCGGCTCCGAGGCGGCCATCGTCCCGCTGGGGCTGGCGGGCTTCTGCGCCATGAAGGCGCTGTCGACGCGCAACGACCGGCCGGAGGCGGCCTCGCGACCCTTCGACCGGGGACGGGACGGGTTCGTCATGGCCGAGGGCGCCGGGGCGCTGATCCTGGAGACCCTGGAGCACGCCCGGCGGCGGGGCGCGCGGATCTATGCCGAGATCATCGGCTACGGCAGCACCGCCGACGCCCACCACATCACCCAGCCCGCCCCGGGGGGCGAGGGGGGCGCCCGGGCCATGGAGGCCGCCCTGGCCGATGCCGGGATCGACCCCACGGACGTGGACTACATCAACGCCCACGGGACCTCGACGCCCCAGGGCGACGTGGCGGAGACCCTGGCGATCAAGCGGGTCTTCGGCGATCACGCCTACCGGCTGGCGGTCAGCTCGACCAAGTCGATGACCGGCCACCTGCTGGGCGCCGCCGGGGCCGTGGAGGCCATCCTGACGGTGCTGGCGCTGCGCGACGGCGTGCTGCCCCCCACCATCAACCTGGACGACCCCGACCCCGAGTGCGACCTGGACTACGTGCCCCATCGGGCGCGCCCCCGGGCCATCCGCGTGGCCCTGTCCAACTCCTTCGGCTTCGGCGGCCAGAACGCGTGCCTGGCCTTCCGGCGCTACGACGCGGGGGCGGAGGACCGTGGCGCGTGAGGGGCGGTGGGCGGACGGGCCGGAGCCGGCAGGGCCCGACGAGGGGGAAGGCCGGAGCGGGACGAACCCGGCCGGTGGCCTGCCGGCGGGGCCGGACCGGCCGCTGCCGGCAGGCGGCGAGAGCGACCCGCGGCCACCCCGGGCCGGCGAGCCCGGCTGGCTGCAGCGGGTGGCGGCGCTGACGGGGGTCGTCCCCGCCGACCCCGCGCTGTTCCTGGAGGCCCTGACCCATGCCTCCTACCGGGCGGAGCACCCGGACACCGCCGGCGCCGACAACGAGCGCCTGGAGTTCCTGGGGGACGCCGTCCTCAACCTCTGCGTCACCGACCACATCTTCCGCAGCTACCCGGAGCGGCCCGAGGGGGAGCTGAGCAAGCTGCGCGCCGCCACGGTGCGGGCCGAGACCCTGGCGGAGGCGGCGCGCCGGCTGGGCCTGGGGGAGCTCTTGCGCCTGGGACGGGGCGAGGAGGCCACCGGCGGGCGGCAGCGGCCGTCGATCCTGGCCGACGCCTTCGAGGCGATGGTAGCGGCGGTGTACCTCCAGGAGGGGCTGGAGGGTGCGCGGGCCTTCGTCCTGCGCACCTTGGGCGACGACATCCGCCGCCTGGCGGCCCGGTCCGGCGCCTGCGACGATCCGAAGACGGCGCTGCAAGAGCTTTCCCGCCGCCTCGGCCTGGGCGAGCCGAGCTACCGGGTGATCGACACCGCCGGTCCGGAGCACGACCCGCGCTACACCGTGGAGGTGCGGGTCGGTGGCCGCCCGCTGGGCCAGGCCGTCGGCCGCAGCAAGAAGGTGGCGGAGCGGGAGGCGGCTCGCATCGCCCTGGCGGGGCTCGGCGAACCGGCGGCGACGAGCGCCGGGCCGGCGGGAGCCCCCGAAGGCGGAGGCGCGGGGGGCTCGGGCGCCCCGGCGCCGGACGGATCCGCCCACGCCGCGCCGAAGGGCTCGCATGGCACGCCGCCGGACGGGGCGGCACCGCCCGACGGGGCGAGGGCCGGCAAGGCCTAGGGGCCGGCGGCGGCACCGCGGTCCGCGGCGCCGGGGCCGGCGACGGCGGCCCCAGGACCGCGGGGACCGTCCGGCCGGGCGGGAGGAACCGCGCCGCCCGCCGCCGAAACATCCCGGCAAAGCTCGCCCGCCCGCGCGGCGGGTCGAGGGCGTCGCCACCGCTGCGGACGCGACCGTCGGATCCATGGCTCTCGCTGGGGGAGGAGTCGCCGTGGTGCAGGTGCTCAGGGTCTCGGCCAACTCGCGCCCCAAGGCGGTGGCCGGGGCGCTGGCGGCGGTCCTGCGCGAGGACGGTGCCGCCGAGGTCCAGGCCATCGGGGCCGGCGCCGTCAACCAGGCGGTGAAGGCCATCGCCATCACCCGAGGCTACGTGGCGCCCAACGGGATCGACCTGGTGGTGATCCCCGCCTTCACCGACATCGAGATCGACGGCCAGCAGCGCACGGCCATCAAGTTCATCGTCGAGCCCCGTTGACCGCGCCCGGCGCCCCGGGCCCAGGGGGCCGGGTTCGTCCCCGTGACCTGCCCGTTGGACCTGGTGCCACGGCAGGTTTTTTTCTGTCGTCCCGCGGCGGGCCGGACGGGGAGGCGACCATGTACCTCAAGCGGCTGGAGCTCTACGGGTTCAAGTCCTTCGCGGACCGCACCCGGCTGGAGTTCGCACCGGGCATCACCGCCATCGTCGGACCGAACGGCAGCGGCAAGAGCAACCTGGTCGACGCCGTCCGCTGGGTGCTGGGCGAGCAGAGCGCCCGCCAGCTGCGGGGCAGCAAGATGGAGGACGTGATCTTCGCCGGCACCGCCACCCGCAAGGGCGTCGGCCTGGCGGAGGTGGTGCTGGTCCTGGACAACGAGGACGGCGCGCTGCCCATCGACTACAGCGAGGTGACGGTGGCGCGACGGGTCGACCGGGCGGGGGGCAGCGACTACCTGCTCAACGGCCAGCGGGTGCGCCTGCGGGACGTCCAGGAACTGTTCTACGACACCGCCATCGGCCGGGAAGCCTACTCCGTGGTGGGCCAGGGTAAGATCGACGAGATCCTCAGCGCCCGGGACGAGGACCGGCGCGGCCTCCTGGAGGAGGCGGCGGGCATCGTCCGGTTCAAGGTGCGGAAGAGGGAGGCCCTGCGGCGGCTGGAGGAGGCCGAGCGGCGGCTGGAGCGACTGGGCGACATCCTCCGCGAGCTGGAGGACCGGCTGGAGGGCCTGACCGAACAGGCCAAGCGGGCCCACCTCTACCGGCAGTGGCGGGACGAGCTGGTGCAGCTGGAGGCCCGCATGCTCACCGCCCAGGCGGTGGCGGTGCAGCGGCGGCTGGACGACCACGCCCGGCGCGTGGAGGCGGTGCGGGCCCAGGTGGCGGCGGCCCGCCGTCGGCTGGAGGGGGCCGAGGCGCGGCGGGAAGGGCTGCGGGCGGAGGCGCGGGCCCGCGAGGAGCGGCTCGAGGCGGCGCGGGCGGCGCTGGCCGACGCCGAGCGCGGCCTGGAGAGCGTGCGCACGCGTCTCGCCGTACTGGAGGAGCGGGCGGCGCACCTGGAGGCGCAGGCGGAGCAGCTGGCCCGCCAGCGGGAGGAACGGGCCGCCCAGCGGCGGGCCCAGGCGGCCGCGGCGGAGCAGGCCGTGCGCCGCCACCAGGCGCTGGCGGCCGAGCTGGCCGCCGCCCGCCGGGCGGAGGAGGCCGCCCGAGCGGCCCTGGAGGCCGCGTCCCGCGAGGTGGAGGACGCCGAGGCCAGGCTGCTGGACGCCCGGCAGGCCCATCTCGACGCCCTGCAGGAGCTGAGCCGGCTGCGCAACGAGCAGCTGGCGCGGCAGCGGGAGCGGGCGCAGGCGGCCGCCCGGGCCGAGCGGCTCCGGGAGCGGCTGGCGGCCCTCGAGGCCGAGGCGCGGCGCCTCGCGGAGGAGGAGGCGTCCGCCGCCGCCGCGCTGGACCGGCTCGCCGGGGAGGCGGCCGCGGCGGCCCACGAGGAGGAGAGCGCCCGGCGCGCCCTGGCCGCCGCCCAGGAGGAGGGCAGGGAGGCGGCCCGGGAGGTGCAGCGGCTGCGCCAGCAGCTGGGCGAGGCCGCCTCGCGCCTGCAGGTCCTCGAGGAGATGGAGCGGGACCACGAGGGCTTCTTCGCCGGCGTCCGCGCCGTGCTGGCCGGGCGGGACGTGGGCGATCCGACCTACGCCGGCGTGATCGGTGCCGTCGCGGAGCTGATCCAGGTGGAGCCGCGGCTGGAGCGGGCCATCGAGGTGGCCCTGGGGCCGGCGCTGCAGCACCTGATCACCCGCACCGCCGCCGAGGCCGAGGCGGCCATCGAGGCGCTGAAGCGGGCCCGGGCCGGCCGGGCCACCTTCCTGCCGCTGGACACCATCCGACCGGCGGCGCCCGCCGAGCGGGACCGCCACCTGGACCGCCAGCCCGGCGCCGTGGCCTGGGCCATCGACGCCGTGCGCTGCGATCCGGCGTTGCGCCCCGCCCTGGCCAACCTGCTGGGTCGGATCCTCATCGCCGACGACCTGCCGGCGGCCCGGCGCCTGGCGGCGGCCAGCGGCTACCGATACCGGATCGTCACCCTGGACGGCGACGTCGTCCACCCCGGCGGCGCGATGACCGGCGGCCGGGAGGGGCGGCGAGGGGAGGCGGCCGGGTTGCTGGCGCGGCGGCGCCAGGTGGAGGCCCTGCGGGAGCGGGTGCGGGCGCTGCGCACCGCCGTGGCCCGGGCCGAGGACCGCCGCCGTGCGGCGGACCAGGCGGCGGCCCGGGCGGCCGCGGCGGTGGAGGAGGCCCGGCAGCGCCGGCACCGGTGCGCCGTGGCCCGGGCCCGCGCCGAGCAGCAGCGCCAGGCGGCGGCCCAGCAGCGCCAGCGCGTGGCCGCGTCGGCGGCCGACGTGCAGGCGGAGCTGGAGGAGCTGGCCCTGGCGGCGACGGCGGACGAGGGGCCGGCGGGAGAGGGGGTGGAGGCCGCCGAGGCCCGGGTGCGCGCGGCGGCCGAGGCCGTCGCCAAGGCGGAGGAAGCGGTGCGGGCCGCCCGGGCCCGGCGGGACGCGGCCGCCGCGGAACGGGCCCAGGCGGCGGCCCGCTGCGAGAGCCTCGGCCGGGAGGGCCGGCTGCTGGCCGAACAGGCCCAGCGGGCGCGGGAGACCCTGGCCCACCTGGAGGCGGACGCGGACCGGCTCGAGGCGGAGGCCCAGCGGCTCGCCGAGGAACGAGCCCGGCTCGCGGCCGAGCGGAGGCGCCTCGAGGCCGCGGCCGACCAGGCCACCGCCCGGGTGACCGCCTGCCGCGAGGCGCTGGCGCGGCTGCAAGGCGAGCGCGGCCGGCTGGCGGCGGAGCTCGACGCCGTCGAGGACGAGGCGGCGTCCGCCCGCGCCGAGCTGGACCGGCTGGTCGACGGGTTGCGTCAGCTGGAGGTCGAGGCGGCGCGGCTGGAGAGCGAGCGGGACCGCCTGGTGGCGCGGCTGGCGGAGGACTACGGCATCGCCGAGCTCCCCGCGGAGGCGCCCCCGGGTTGGGAGGAGGGCCAGCGCCGCGTCCAGGAGCTGCGCCGGCGCATGGCGGCCCTGGGCGAGGTCAACCTGGCCGCGGTGGAGGAGCACGAGCGGCTCTGCCAGCGCTACGCCTTCCTGGAGCGCCAGTACGACGACCTGCGGCGGGCCCGGGAGGCCCTGCAGGCCGTCCTGGCGGAGATGGACCGGGAGATGGAGCGGCTCTTCCGCGTCACCTACGAGCGCCTGCGGGTCGAGTTCCGCCAGGTGTTCCGCGACCTGTTCGGCGGCGGCCACGCCGACCTGGTCCTGGGCGACGGCGACGTCCTGGAGGCGGGGGTGCAGGTGGTGGCCCAGCCGCCGGGCAAGCGGCTGCAGCACCTGTCCCTGCTCTCCGGCGGCGAGCGGGCGCTGACGGCCATCGCCCTGCTCTTCGCCCTGCTGCGCGTCAAGCCGACGCCCTTCGTGCTGCTGGACGAGATCGACGCCGCCCTGGACGACCGCAACGTGGAGCGGTTCGCCCGCTACCTGCGCCGGTTCCGCGGTACCCAGTTCATCGTCATCACGCACCAGAAGGGCACGATGGCCGTGGCGGACGCCCTCTACGGGGTGACCATGCCGGAGTCCGGCGTCTCCCGGGTGGTGTCGGTACGCCTGGCGGAGGTGGCGGCCGCGGGCGCCTGACCGGCGGCCGCGGCCGCCACCGGGACGGGCGCAGCGCCGGGGGCGGGCGGACCCGGGGCCGCCCGCCCCCGGTGCGGGAGCGCCGGAGGCCTGGAGAGGACGAGGATCGATGATCTGGAGCAGGCTCAAGGCGGGCCTCGCCCGGACCCGGGAGCAGCTGGCCGGCCGCATCCGGGCCGTGGTGCAGGGCGCCGCCGTGGACGAGTCCCTCTTCGAAGAGCTGGAGGCCGCGTTGATCACCGCCGACGTGGGCGTGGCCACCACCCAGCGGCTGCTGGAGCGGCTGCGGGAGCGCATCCGGGCCGAGGGGGTGCGCGACGCCGAGGCCGTGCCGCGCCTCCTGGCGGAGGAGATGCGGGCCCTGCTGGAGGGGGTGGCGGCACCGCCCGCCTCGCCGGCAGGCCGCAAGGGACCGCTGGTGGTCCTGGTGGTGGGCGTCAACGGCAGCGGGAAGACCACCACCGTCGGCAAGCTGGCCGCCCGCTATCGCCAGGAGGGACGGCGGGTGGTGGTGGGGGCGGCCGACACCTTCCGCGCCGCCGCCATCGAGCAGCTGGAACGCTGGTGCCGCCGGGTGGGTGCCGAGCTGGTGCGCCAGCACCCGGGCGCAGACCCGGCGGCGGTGGCCTTCGACGCCCTGCAGGCCGCCCGAGCCCGGGGAGCCGACGTGCTGCTGATCGACACGGCGGGGCGCCTGCACACGCGGGTCAACCTGATGGAGGAGCTCCGCAAGACGGTGCGGGTGCTCAGGCGGCTGGATCCCACCGCCCCCCACGAGGTGCTGCTGGTCCTGGACGCCACCACCGGGCAGAACGCCCTGGCCCAGGCCCGGCACTTCACCGAGGCGGTGGGCGTCACCGGCATCGTGTTGACGAAGCTGGATGGCACGGCCCGCGGCGGCATGGTGGTGGCCATCGCCGACCAGCTGGGGCTGCCCGTCAAGTGGGTGGGGACCGGGGAGGACGCCGACGACCTGGCTCCCTTTGACGCCGCCGAGTTCACCCAGGCGCTGTTCGAGCCCGGTCCCGGCGGGTCCGGCGCCTGACGGGACGGGCGGCGGAGGCGGGCCGGCGCGACGGGACCCCCGTCGGCGGACGGCGCGCCGCGGTCGGCTGTCAAGCTGCTTTGCTTGACATGGGGCACCCCGTGACGTACCATGGGCGCCGGCCGACGCCGGTCAAAGATGGCCGGGCTTCGGCGCGGGGGCGTGGCACCGTGGAGCGAGGTCCAGGGCATGGAGGGGACGCCGGTTCCTCCGGCGCGGCCATGGACCCGGGGGAGCGGCTCGCGCCCGGTGAAGGGGGCGCACGCCGCGGGGGCGGGCGGCGGGACCGGGGCGGGCGGCGCGACCGTTCGCGGGCGCGCCGCGGGCAGCGGGCTGCCGAGGCCGGCGCCGCCTCCCGCCGGGGGGTCCGGGCCGCGCCGCGCCGGGACGCCGACGTCAGCCCCCTGGAGCGGACCGTGCGGCTCCACCGCCTCTACGACCTCTACCGGGGACTCTTGACGGCGCGGCAGCAGGACGCCTTCGAGCTCTACCACTGGCAGGACCTGTCCCTGGGCGAGGTGGCGGAGCACCTGGGCATCTCCCGCCAGGCGGTCCACGACCTGTTGCGTCGCGGGGAGGCCGTGCTCGAGCAGGCGGAGGGGGCCCTGGGGCTGGGGGCGTGGCGCAAGCGTGCCGCGCGGCGGCTCGACCGGCTGGAGGGCCTGCTGGCCGCGGCGGCCCAGCGGCTCGCCCAGGTCGCCCACGAACCCGGCCCCACGGCCCTCGTCGAGGCGGGCGCCCTGCTGGAACAAGCCCGACGGGTGGTGGCGGCCCTGCGCGACGACCTGCCGGCAGGTGGGGTGTGAGCATGGCCTTCGAAGGGCTGGCGGAGAAGCTGCAGGCGGTGTTCCGGCGGCTGCGCGGCAAGGGCAGGCTCTCGGAGGCCGATGTGGAGGCGGCGCTCCGGGAGGTCCGCCTCGCCCTGCTGGAGGCCGACGTCCACTACAGGGTGGTCAAGGACTTCATCGGCCGGGTACGGGAGCGCGCCGTGGGCCAGGAGGTCCTGGAGAGCCTCACGCCGGCCCAGCAGGTGATCAAGATCGTCCACGAGGAGCTGACCCGCCTCATGGGCGGTCAGCACACCCGGCTGGACCTGGGCGGCGAGCCGCCGGTGCGGGTGATGCTCGTCGGGCTGCAGGGCTCCGGCAAGACGACCACGGCCGCCAAGCTGGCCCGCCTGCTGGTTCGTCAGGGGCGTCAGCCGCTGCTGGTGGCCGCCGACGTCTACCGGCCCGCCGCCGTGGAGCAGCTGGTCACCCTGGGACAGCAGATCCAGGTGCCGGTCTACGCGCCGGGCACCGACCGCGACCCGGTGGCGATCGCCCGCGAGGGCGTGGCCGAGGGCCGCCGCCGCGGCCGCGACGTGGTCATCCTCGACACCGCGGGGCGGCTCCACGTGGACGACGCGCTGATGGCCGAGCTGGAGCGCATCCGTCAGGCGGTGGCGCCCCGGGAGACGCTGCTGGTGGTCGACGCGATGACGGGGCAGGACGCCGTCAACGTGGCGACCGCCTTCCACCAGCGCCTGGGCATCGACGGGGTGATCCTCACCAAGCTGGACGGCGACGCCCGCGGCGGGGCCGCGCTGTCCGTGCGGGCGGTGACCGGTCGGCCCATCAAGTTCGTCGGGCTCGGCGAGCGGGTGGACCAGCTGGAGCCCTTCCACCCCGAGCGGATGGCCTCCCGCATCCTGGGCATGGGCGACGTGCTGTCGCTGATCGAGAAGGCCCAGGCGGCCTTCGACGCCCAGCAGGCCCAGCGCCTGGAGCGCAAGCTGCGGGAGCAGACCTTCGACCTGGAGGACTTCCTCGAGCAGCTGCGCCAGGTGCGCAAGATGGGGCCGCTGGACCAGCTGCTGGCCATGATCCCGGGCCTGGCGGGACGGCTCCAGGGCGTCAGGGTGGACGAGGACGAGCTGCGCCGCATCGAGGCGATCATCCAGTCCATGACGCCGGAGGAACGCCGCCACCCGGAGATCATCAACGCCAGCCGGCGGCGGCGCATCGCCCGGGGCAGCGGCACGCGGGTGCAGGACGTGAACCGGCTGCTCAAGCAGTTCGCGGAGACCCAGCGGCTGATGAAGCAGATGGCCGGGGCCGCCCGCCGGGGCCGGCGGGGGCTGGGCAACCTCCCCTTCCTCCGCTAGGGGGTCGAACCCGGTCCGGCGGCGGGCGGGACGCCGGGCCGGGTCGGCGCGGTCCCGGGTCGCGGTGGGCCGCCGGCGACCGGGGCCGGGCGGGATGCCGGTGCCGGCGTCAATCCACGGGATGGCGAGGTGAGGAGCGGTGGCGCTGCGCATGCGGCTGCGCCGGATGGGTGCGAAGAACAACCCGTTCTACCGGGTGGTGGTGGCGGACGCCCGCTCCCCGCGGGACGGCCGGTTCGTCGACGAAATCGGATACTACAATCCCACCACCGACCCGGCGACCATCAAGATCGACGAGGAGAAGGCCATCGAGTGGCTGCGAAAGGGCGCCCAGCCCACGGACATCGTGCGGGTGCTGCTCCAGCGGACCGGCGTGCTGGAGAAGTGGCAGAAGCAGCGCGCGGGCGCCTGAGCGCCGGGGGCGACGGGTGGGTGCGGCGGCCAGGGCGGGGCCGAGCCGTGGGGGTGGGGGCGGTGCGGGCTCGACCCGGGAGGCGATCGAGGTGACGCAGGATGAAGGAGCTGGTGGAGTTCCTCGCCCGCTCGCTGGTGGACCACCCGGATCAGGTCCGGGTCAACGAGGTGGCGGGAGAGCAGACGGTGATCCTCGAGGTGCGGGTCGCGCCGGAGGACGTGGGCAAGATCATCGGCAAGCAGGGGCGCATCGCCCGCGCCATCCGCACCGTGGCCCGGGCCGTGGGCGCCCGCATGGGCAAGCGGGTCGAGGTGGAGATCCTGGACGGGGGCGGGCGGGCGACGGCCGACCGGTGACCCTGGCGGCCATCCTGGCGCCGTGGGGCATCCGGGGCGAGGTCAAGGTCGACCTGCTGAGCGACGACCCCGAGCGCCTGCGGCCGGGCCTGGAGGTGTGGGTGGCGCCGCCCGGCGGCGGTCCCGCCCGGCCGGACACCGTGGAGTGGGCCCGCCCCCATGGGCGGTTCTGGCGGGTCAAGCTGGCCGGCTGTCCCGATCGGACCGCGGCCGAGGCCCTGCGGGGCGGTCGGCTCCAGGTCCCCGAAGACCGGGTACCCCCGCTGCCCGAGGGCCGGTACTACGTGTTCCAGCTGGTGGGGCTGCGGGTGCTCGACCCGGCGGGCCGTCCCGTCGGCCGGGTGCGCGACGTGCTGCGCTACCCGGCCAACGACGTCATCGTGGTGGACGCCGACGACGGCCGGGAGGTCCTGGTCCCGGCGATCCGGCAGGCCGTGGCCGAGATTGACCTAGCGGCGGGCCGGCTGGTGCTGGGCGAGCTGCCGGGGTTGCTGGACTAGGAGGGACGGCGTGCGCATCGACGTGCTCACCCTGTTCCCGGAGATGGTCCGCGCCCCGCTGGAGACCAGCATGATGCGCAAGGCCCGGGAGCGGGGCGTGGTGCGCCTGTTCGTCCACAACCTGCGGGACTGGGCGGAGGGCCGGCACCACGTCGCCGACGACCGGCCCTTCGGCGGCGGGCCGGGCATGGTCCTCAAGCCGGAGCCCATCTTCCGGGCGGTGGACGACCTGTTGGGACCCGGGGGGGCGCGCAGCCGCGGTCCCGGTGTGGAGTTCATCCTGCTGGCGCCGCAGGGGCGGACCCTGACCCAAGCGGTGGCGGCCGACCTGGCGCGGCGCCACTGGCTGGTGCTGCTGTGCGGCCACTACGAGGGCGTCGACGAGCGGGTGCGGCAGGCGCTGGTCACCGACGAGATCTCCATCGGCGACTACGTCCTCACGGGCGGCGAGCTGGCCGCGCTGGTGCTGATCGACGCGGTGGTGCGGCTGCTGCCCGGGGTGCTGGCGGAGGGGGCGGCCGAGCAGGACTCCTTCACCAGCGGGCTGTTGGAGGGTCCGCACTACACCCGGCCCCGGGTCTACCGGGGGATGGCGGTGCCGGAGATCCTGCTCAGCGGCGACCACGGCGCCATCGCCCGCTGGCGGCGGCAGCAGGCCCTGCTGCGGACCCTGGAGCGACGGCCGGACCTGCTGGAGCGGGCGCCCCTGACCCCCGAGGACCGGCGCTTCCTCGAGCAGGTGCGGGCGCGGCGGGGGTCGGTGCGGTCCGGCGCCCCCGACGGGTCGGCCTAGGTCGGCGGTGGGTGCCGAGGGGACGCGGGACCGGTCGCCGCCCGTCCCGATCCCCGCGCTCGACGCCGAGCCCGGCCCGGCGCCACCGGGGCGGAGGCCGCCGGCCGCAGCCCCGCGGCCTCGGCGTCCCACGGCCGGGCGTCCCACCGCCCGGCGCTGTGGTATAATCCCGCCGTGTGAGCGGCGGCATCCCGCGGCGCAGAAGGAGCGGAAGGGCATGGACCTCTTGAAGAGCATCCAGCAGGAGTACATGAAGACCGACGTGCCGGACTTCGGCCCCGGCGACACGGTCCGCGTCCACCTGAAGGTCAAGGAGGGCGGCCGGGAGCGCATCCAGGTCTTCGAGGGGACGGTGATCGCCCGTCGCGGAGGGGGGCTGGACGAGACCTTCACCGTGCGGCGCATCGCCTCCGGCGTCGGGGTCGAGCGGGTGTTCCCCTTGCACTCGCCGGCCATCGCGCGCATCGAGGTCACCCGGCGCGGCAAGGTGCGGCGGGCCCGGCTGAACTACCTGCGCCAGCGGCGGGGCAAGGCGGCGCGCATCAAGGAGAAGCGGTGACGCGTGGGCGGTCGCCACGGCGGCCGGTTCGTCCGAGGACTGGGTCCCCAGTCCTCTTTCTTTATGGGGACGTTCTTTCTTTGATGGGGACGTATGGGGAGGGCGACGCCCCGCGACGCCTTCATGGCGCAGGGAGGAGAGGAGGGACCGCGGCGGTGGCGGCTCGGGGGAGCGCCGCCCGGGAGGTCCTGCAGACCTTGCTGGTGGCGCTGGTGCTGGCCTTGGCCATCCGGGCCTTCGTGGTCGAGTCCTTCGTGGTCGACGGCGTCTCCATGGAACCCGTCCTCCACGACGGCGAGCGGCTGCTGGTGGACAAGTTGACCTACCGCTGGCGCGCGCCCCGGCGCTTCGACGTCGTGGTCTTCCGCTACCCCCTCGACCCCAGCCGGGACTTCGTCAAGCGCGTCATCGGCCTGCCGGGCGAGACCGTCGAGATCCGCGAGGGTCGGGTCTACGTGGACGGGCGGCCGCTGGCGGAACCCTACGTGGCGGAGCGGGCGCCGGACTTCTACCCGCCCGTGACGGTGCCGCCGGGACACGTGTTCGTCCTGGGTGACAACCGGCCCCACTCCGACGACAGCCGCAGCGGCTGGACGGTGCCGATCCGCGACATCATCGGCCGGGCGTGGTTCGTCTACTGGCCGCCGGCGGAGATCGGGCTGGTGCCGCATCCGCAAGGCCCCTGATGGCCGCCGCGGGGAGGGAGGCGCAGTGGGCGAGGGCGGGGCGCTCAAGGGGCACATGGCCCGGGCGCTGCGCCAGGTGCGGCGGTATCTGGCGCAGGTCGACGCCGTGGTCGAGGTGGCCGACGCGCGGGCCCCCTTCACCTCGCGATCCCCCCAGCTGGCGGAGCTGGTGGGCGACCGCCTGCACCTGCTGGTGCTGTCGCGGGGCGACCTGGCGGACCCCCAGGTCACCCGGGCGTGGATGGACTGGTGGCGCGGGCGGGGTCTCGAGCCCCTGGTCGGCGAGGGGCCCGCCGACCCGCGCCTGGTGAGCCGGCTGCGACGGCGGCTGGCCCAGGCGCCGGCGGCCTTCAAACCGCGGGTCATCGTGGTCGGCCTGCCCAACGTGGGCAAGTCGACCCTGCTCAACGGCCTGGCCGGCCGCCGGCGAGCCCGGGTCGGGGCCCAGCCCGGGGTGACGCGGGGCCGGCAGTGGGTGGACGTGGGCGCGTTCTGGCTGCTGGACACGCCCGGGGTGCTGCCGCCGCGCCTGGGTGGGACCCGCCGCCTGGTGTTGGGCGCCCTGGGCCTGGTCGGACCCGAGGTGGCGGGGGCCGAGGAGGTGGCCGCGTTCCTCATCGAGCGCCTCGGCGACCACCCCGCCTTCCAGACGGCCCTCGACCGCTGGGCCACCGCCGCGCGCGCGGCGGTGCGCCCGGCCGACGACGACCCCGACCGGTCCGCGGGCGCGGTCCCGGCGGCGGGAGCGGCGGCAGGGCGCCGCGGGACCGCCCGCCCGCGGGGACGGCCTGCGGTGGAGGCGGTGCTGGAGCAGCTGGCGCGGCGCCGCGGTCTGTTGGGGCCGGGCGGCCGCCCCGACCTGCACCGGGCCGCGGCGGTCTTCGTGGCAGCCTTCCGCGCCGGGGAGCTGGGCCGGTTCTCCCTCGAGCGCCCCGACGCCGTGGCGGGGCCGTCGCCGGCGGACGAACCCGGCTCCGGGGCAGGAGATCCAGTTTCATCCAGCGAATAGCCCTGCGGGACGTCGCCGGTAGGCTCGCGGTCGGGGCTCGCTACGCCGGCCCGCGGCTCCGGCTGCCGCTTCCCGGGAGCCGGGGGTGGGGAGGGTCCGGTGGCGTCGACAGCCCGCCGGCGTGTGCACCGGCGCATGGCCCCGTGGGGTATCGGGGCACGCATCGGGCCGGACGCTGGGGATCGTCGGTCGGCCTCGGAACGGGACGGGGCACGCGGAGGGAGGCAGCCGTCATGGCGGGTCGGGCACCCCTGCCGCCCGGGGGCGGGGCGCATGGCCGGGCGGATCCGGCGGACCGGCCCTGCCCGGCGGGGCGGGCGGTCGGCGTGGGCGCGGGGGACGGGCGGGGGTTGCCGCTGGCGGCGCGGCCGCTGGCGGAGCTGGAGGAGGCGGTGACGGCCGTCGCCCCGGATCAGCTGCCCGCGTGGATCCAGGCCCTGGAGGCCGATCGCCGGGTCGGGGCCCGGCGGCTCGCGGCCCGGGCCCGGCGCCGCTGGGAGCGGTGGCAGGCGGCCCGGTCGCGGTGGGCGCAGCTGGCCGAGGCGCAGCGGCAGCGAGCGGGCGGCGTGCCGGTGGCCGGCGTGGACGAGGTGGGGCGGGGCTGCCTGGCCGGGCCCGTGGTGGCGGCGGCGGTCATCCTTCCCGATGGCGCCTTCCTGCCCGGCCTCGACGACTCCAAGCGGCTCACCCCCGCGGCCAGGGAAGCGCTGGCCGCCGCCGTCCGCGAGCAGGCCGTGGACTGGGCGGTGGGCGTGGCGACCCCGGCGGAGGTCGATGCGCTCAACGTCGCGGCCGCCACCCGCCTGGCCATGCGGCGCGCCCTGGACCGCCTGCGGGTCGTCCCCCAGCGGGTGCTGGTCGACGGGCGCCCGCCCGGGGACCTGGGGTACCCGGTGGAGGCCGTGGTGGACGGCGATGCGCGGCTGGCCGCCATCGCCGCCGCCTCGGTGCTGGCCAAGGTGTTCCGGGACGCGTGGATGCGGCGGCTGGATCCCCTCTATCCCTGGTACGGCTTCGCGCGCAACAAGGGCTACGCCACCGGCGAGCACCGTCGGGCCTTGCTCCGGCACGGTCCGTGCCCGGAGCACCGGCGCCGCTTCCTGGCGGGCCTGGACCCGGCGCAGCGGCCCGGGCGGGACGGCGAGGCTGGTGGGAGCCCGGGTCCCGGCCCGCGGCAGGGGGAGGGGCGGGTCCCATGAGGGACAGGCCGCCGCGCCGCTGGGAACGGGACGGCCGGTGGGAGCTGGGCCGCCGGTCGGAAGAGCTGGCCGCCCGTCACCTGGAGGCGCTGGGCTATCGCGTGGTGGCCCGCAACGTCCGCTGCCCGGGGGGCGAGGCCGACTTGATCTGCCGGCAGGGGGGCGAGTGGGTGGTCGTGGAGGTGCGCGGGAGGCGGAGTGACCGCTTCGGCCCCGCCGCCCAGTCCGTCGACGCCCGCAAGTTCCGCCGCCTGGTGCGGGTGGGGCAGTGGTTCCTGGCGCAGGCCGGCCTGCCGGACGCGCCGTGGCGGATCGACCTGGTGACGGTGACCTGGCCCGCGACCGCCGACGAGCCGGCAGGGGCGGTCGCGCCGAGGGTGGCCGTGTACCGCCGGCTGGAGGGCGGGGCCCAGCGCTAGCCGGGGCGAGGCAGCCGGCGGGGAACGCCGCGCCCCGGGCCCCGTCGTCGGCACCGGCCCCACGCCAGCGATCGCCGGGACGGGGAGGCCTCGGGGGCCGGACGCCGGGCGCCGGCGCAGCCCCGGGCGGTCGCCACTCCGGCCTGAAGCGAAACCGGGCACCTTCAGACTCGGCGACAACCCGCGAGACCAGCCCTGGCGGTCACCACTCCGGCCCGAAGCGAAACTGGGCCGCCAGCTCCACGTCGTCCACCGTGATGGCGTCGCGGCCCGCCAGGTCCGCCGCCGTCCGTGCCACCCGCAGCAGCTTGATCACGCCACGGCCGCTGAGGCCCACCTCGCCGTCGCGGTAGAGGGCCTCGAGCAGCCGCCGGGCCGGCGCCGTCAGCGGTGCCCAGCGCTGCGCGTCGCCGGGTTGCAGCCACCGGTTCACCGGGCCCACCCCGTCCGGGCGGGTCAGGTCGAGGCGGGCGAACCGCTCCGCCTGCATGCGGCGGGCCGCGGTCACCCGCTGGCGGACTGCCGCGGAGGTCTCCTGACGGCCGGGTGCCATGGGTGGGATCGCGGCCCGCTCCACCCGCACCTGCAGGTCGATGCGATCCAGGAGCGGCCCCGAGAGGGCCTGCCGGTAGCGCGCCACCTGCCGGTCCGAGCAGCGGCAGCGGCCGCCGGGGCGACCGCAGGGGCAGGGGTTGGCGCTGGCCACCAGCTGGAAGGCGGCGGGGAAGCGCTCCACGCCGGCGAGGCGGGCCACGGTCACCGAGCCCGTCTCCAGGGGCTCCCGGAGCGCCTCCAGGGTCTCCCTCCGGAACTCGGCCAGTTCGTCCAGCAGCAGGACGCCCCGATGGGCCAGGCTGACCTCGCCCGGCCGCGGTACCTTGCCGCCCCCCACCAGGGCGGCCACGGGGGTGGCGTGATGGGGCGCCCGCAAGGGCGGCCAGGTGATGAGCCCCGCCCCCGCAGGAAGCTGTCCCGCCAGGGAGTGCAGCGCCGTCACCTCCAGGGCCTCGTCGGGATCCAGGGGGGGCAGCAGGCCCGGGAGGCACGAGGCCAGCAGGGTCTTGCCCGCGCCGGGCGGTCCCATCAGCAGGATGTGATGCCCGCCGGCGGCCGCCAGCTCCAGGGCCTTGCGGGCCCAGGGCTGACCCTGGACGGTGGCCAGGTCCGGCGCTGCCGGCGGACGAACCGGTGCCGCGTCGCCCGCGGTCGCGGGCGGCGGATCCCAGGGATCGTCGCGCGCGAGGCGATCCAGGAGCTCGGCGAGCCGCCGCACCGGCAGCGGGCGGATGCCGGGCAGCAGGGCCACCTCGCGGGCGTTGCCGGCCGGGCAGACCAGGTGGGCCACCCCAGCCTGACGGGCGGCCACGGCCATGGGGAGCGCGCCGCGGACGGGGCGCACCGACCCGTCGAGCCCCAGTTCGCCGAAGGCCGCCCAGCCCGGGGGCAGGTGCGGCGCCTGGCCGCTGGCCGCCAGCAACCCCAGGGCGACGGGCAGGTCGAGGGACGTGCCCTCCTTGGGCAGGTCGGCCGGGCTCAGGCTGACGGTGATCCGCTGCAGGGGGAAGGTGCGCCCGGCGGCCCGGATGGCGGCCCGCACCCGCTCTCGCGCCTCCCGGACGGCCGTCGACGCCAGCCCGACCACCACGAAGAGGGGCAGGCCGCGGTCGACCACGGTCTCCACCAACACGGCGACGCCGCGGGGACCCGAGCAGGCCAGGCCGACCACGGCCGAGCCGGTCCCCGCCACCGACCGCCACGGGGCCGTGGGCAGCACGGCCTCGGGCCGCCGCTCGGCGACCTGCCCGGAATCCGACCGCCCACCGCCCGGGGACGGGGTGGGGCGGCCGGCGGGGGATGCGCCGGACGCCGGCCAGCCCCCCGGCTCGCCCCGTGGGCTCCGGGGCGGGGATCCGTTGCGGCATGGCATGGGTCCCCGAGGCTTGCCGTTCTCCGGTGGTGTCACGATGCCTCGCCTCCTGCCGCGCGAGCCGGGCCCGGACCGGGAGCCCGCCTGGGGCGGAGCCGGCGGCGGGACGCCCTCGCTGTCCGGGCCTGGCTGTGAGGCCTGGGACGGCGCCGACGCGCCGAGGCGGCGATGGCGCCCTCGGTCGGCCGCCAGGGCGGTCCCCGCGGCGGCGTGGTGCCCACCGGGCAGGCCGGACGTGCCGGGGACGTCCCGCGTCGGAGGAACCGGCCCGCCCGCGGTCCGGGTTCAGGGGCTTGACATGCGCTGCTGTATGGTAATATATGGATTATAGGATATCGTTGTCAACCCGGGCGGCGGCCGCGCCGCGGGACACAGGGCCGGCCCCGTCGGGGCCGTGTCCTGGGCCCGTGGGCTTGCGGGGCGGGCCGGCCACCGGGACGCGGCGGGACCAGGGGGGCCAGCCGGGCTCGTGGGGCCCCAGGGCTCCAAAGTCCGCGATCCGTCCGCCGCGGCACGGGCCGCGACGGTGCGCCGGCCGGCCGGCGGGCTGGGGCTCGGGCATGGACCGCGGGGACGCCACGTATACATCCCCCGGCGGCGGAGGTGACGGCCATGGCGCCGGGGCGGTGGCGGATCACGCTGGCGGCGGCGCTCGTCGGTGCCGTCGTCCTCGGCTGGTGGGCCGTGGGAGCCCCGGAGGCGACGGAGCGGCGGCCGCCCGGCCGCCCCGGCGGCACATGGGTCGAGCCGATCCCCGTGCCCCCGGCGTCCCTGGATCCGGCCCGGGCCAGCAGCGAGGCCGAGGTGCGCATCGCCGCCCTGCTCTACGACGGCCTGGTGCGCCTCGGGCCCGACGGTCGTCTCGGCCCGGGGCTGGCACGCCGCTGGGAGGTCCGCGACGGCGGCACGCGCTACGTGTTCTGGCTGCGGCCGGGCGTGCGGTTCCACAACGGTCGACCGCTGACCGCCGCGGACGTCGTCTTCAGCCTCCAGCGCCTGGCCGACCCCCGAAAGCCCGCGCCGCGCCAATGGGTGTTGGAGGGCGTGGTGGGCGCCGAGGCCTACCGGCAGGGGCGGGCATCCGCCATCACCGGGCTGCGGGCCCTCGGTGCCGACCGGGTGGAGATCCGCCTGGTGGGTCCGCGGCCGGCGCTCCTGTATCGGCTGGCGACGCCCGGTGCGGCCATCGTCGATGCCGAGACCGTGGCAGGCAGCGGGAGCGGGGCGTTCCCGGCGGTGGGCACCGGGCCCTTCCGGCTGGCGGCGCGGACCGAGGCGGCGATCCGGCTGGAGGCGTACGCCGGCCACTATCGCGGCCGGCCCTACCTGGACGCCGTGGAGCTGGTGGTCGGGGGATCCCGCCGACAGACCCTGGCCGCCTTCGCGGCCGGGCGGCTGACCGCGGTGCGCCTGCTGCCCCACGAGGTTCGCGAGCTGGCCGCCCTCGGGTGGGCCGGACCCCAGTGGCGCCTGGAGCTGCCCGCCACGGTCTGGATCGAGCTCAACGCCGGCCGGCCGCCGCTGACCCACCCGGCGGTGCGCCGGGCGCTGGCATATGCCGTCGACCGGGAGACCCTGGTGGCGGGCCTCGCCCCCGGCGGCTACCGGCTGGCCGAGGGGTGGATCCCGCCCGGCATGGCGGGAGCCCGGCCCGCCGCCCACCTGCCCGCCTACCGCGCGCAGCAGGCGCGGGCGCTGCTGCACGCGGCCGGTGTCCAGCCCGGGGCCGAACTCCGCTGGCTGCAACCGGGCGATCTCTTCTGGTCGGCCGTGGCCGGTCGCCTCGACTACCTGTTGGGGCGGGTCGGCCTGGAGCTGGACGTCACCACCGTCGCCCAGGCCGACTTCCCGCCGCTGGACGGCAGGGACGCCCCGTACCACCTGGCGCCCCGGGCGACGTGGGCGGAGTATCCCGACGCCGAGGCCCTCCTGCTGCCCTGGATCGAGGCGGCCGCGGATCGGGCGATGGGCGCCGGCGGGCAGCGAGGAGCCGTCCTCCGAGGACGGGACCGCCCGGTGCACCAGGCGCTGGCCGCCTTCCTCCCCGCCCGGGGCCGGGAGCGGGCGGAGGCCGCCGCGCGCCTCGAGGCCCGGTTGCTGGATGCCGGCTTCGGCCTGCCGCTCTACCACCCCGTGGTGGTGTGGGCGGTGCAGCCCCAGGTGCGCGGCTTCGTCCCGTCCCCCTTCCCCCAGGGGGCCGATCTGTGGGCCGTCTCCTTCGCACCCGCGGCCGACGACGCCCGCTGAGGGGGCACCGCTTGGGGCGTCGCACCCCGCAGGACAAGCTCGTGCCTGGACGAGGGGGGATCCCCAGCATGGACGCCGGCCGGGCGTGGATGGCCCTGCTCGCCTTGCCCGGTTTGGGGCGCCAGCGCGCGCGGCGGCTGGCCGCGGCCCTGGGCGGGCCGGCGGCGGCCTGGCGGGCGCCGGCGGAGGACTGGCTGGCTGCCGCCGTGGCGCCGCGGGAGGTCCTGCTCCGCGCCGCCGCGGCCCGGGACCGGATCGACCCGGAGCGGCTGGCCCGCCGCGTGGCGGCGGCGGGGGTGGACTGGGTCGCCTGGGACGAACCGGCCTACCCGCGGCGCCTGCGCACCATCCCGGATCCGCCGCTCATCCTCTACTACCGGGGTCGGGCCCCCGCCGAGGGCGTGCCCTGGGTGGCGGTGGTGGGGTCCCGCCGCGCCTCTCCGTACGGGGTCCAGCTCGCCCATCGGCTGGCCGGCGACATGGCGGCGGCCGGCTGGGTGGTGGTGTCGGGCCTCGCCGTCGGCATCGACGCCGCGGCCCACCGCGCTGCCCTGGCCGCCGGCGGGCGGTCGGTGGCCGTCCTCGGCCACGGCCCGGATCGGGTCTATCCGGAGGAGCACCGCGCGCTGGCGGAGCGGCTGGCGGCGACGGGGTGGCTCGTCGCCGAGTATCCGCCCGGCACCCCGGCCGAGGCCTTCCGCTTCCCGGAGCGCAATCGGATCCTGGCGGGCCTGGTCGACGGGGTGGTGGTCGTCGAGGCGGCGCCCAGGAGCGGCGCGCTGGTGACCGCCGATCTGGCGCTGGCGGCGGGGCGCGCGGTCATGGCGGTGCCGGGACCGGTGACCCGGCGGCAGGGGGAGGGCATCATGGAGCTCTTGCGGGCCGGGGCTCCGCCCGTGGCCACGTGGGCCGACGTGGCCGCGGTGCTGGGGGACCACGGGCTGGGCGGGGTCTAGCAGGATCTTCCACCCCGCGTTGCCCGGCGGCGGCCGGCAGTGCTACACTAGGGTGCAACGCGCCGAGGCGCCGGAGCGTGATGCCATTGCCCAAGACGCTGATCATCGTCGAGTCGCCGGCCAAGGCCAGGACCATCAAGAAGTTCGTGGGGCGCGACTACGCCGTCGAGGCCTCCATGGGCCACGTGCGCGACCTCCCCAAGAGCCAGCTGGGGGTCGACATCGACGATCACTTCACGCCCCACTACATCACGATCCGGGGCAAGGGCAAGCTGATCGAGCGCCTGCGGCAGCAGGCGCGCCAGGCCGATCGGGTGCTGCTGGCCACCGACCCGGACCGGGAGGGCGAGGCCATCTCCTGGCACCTGTGCCAGCTGCTGGACATCCCGGAGGACTCGCCCTGCCGCATCGTCTTCCACGAGATCACCCGCGAGGCCGTGCGGCGCGCGTTGCAGGAGCCGCGGCCCATCGACGGCAACCTGGTCGACGCCCAGCAGGCCCGGCGCGTCCTCGACCGGTTGGTGGGCTACAAGCTCAGCCCCCTGCTCTGGCGCAAGGTGCGGCGGGGCCTCTCGGCGGGCCGCGTCCAGTCGGTGGCGGTGCGCCTGATCGTCGACCGCGAGGAAGAGATCGAGGCCTTCACGCCCCAGGAGTACTGGACGCTGGACGCCGAATTGGAGCGCCAGGCCGGCGGCGAGGTGTTCACGGCCCGTTACCACGGCGACGCCGAAGGCAAGCGGGAGCTGCCGAGTCGGGAGGCGGTGGACCGCCTGCTGGCCGATCTGGAGGGGCGCGCCTTCGTCGTTCTCGGCGTCGAGCGCAAGGAGCGGCGCCGCAACCCGGCGCCCCCCTTCACCACCTCGACCCTGCAGCAGGAGGCGTCGCGCAAGCTGGGCTTCTCCGTGCGGCGCACGATGCGCATCGCCCAGGAGCTGTACGAGGGCATCGAGTTGCGCGGCGAGGGCGCGGTGGGTCTGGTTACCTACATCCGCACCGACTCCACGCGCATCGCCGACCAGGCCCTGGACGAGGCCGCGGCGTACATCGCCGAGCGCTTCGGACCGGAGTTCTCGTCCCCCCGCAAGCAGGCGGGTCGGCGCCAGGCGCAGGCCCAGGACGCCCACGAGGCGATCCGGCCGACGTCGGTGGCGCGGGAACCCGATGCGATCAAGGACGACTTGACGCCCGACCAGTACAAGCTGTACCGGCTGATCTGGGAGCGGTTCGTCGCCAGTCAGATGGCGCCGGCCGTGCTGGACACGGTGACCGTCGAGATCGGCGCCGGCCCGCATCGCTTTCGGGCGACGGGTTCGACCGTCAAGTTCCCGGGGTTCATGCGCCTCTACGTCGAGGGGCGGGACGAGGGCGCCGAGGGGGACGGCGACGAGGGGGACCGCATGCTGCCCGAGCTGGCCGAGGGGGACGTCCTGCGGGTGCGGGCGCTGCGGCCGGAGCAGCACTTCACCCAGCCGCCGCCGCGCTACACCGAGGCGATGCTGGTGCGGGCGCTGGAGGAGAAGGGCATCGGTCGCCCCAGCACCTATGCGCCGATCATCGAGACCATCCAGGAGCGGGGCTACGTGGTCAAGGAAGACCGTCGCTTCCGCCCCACGGAGCTGGGGCGGGTGGTCACGGCCCTGCTCAAGGAGTACTTCCCGGACATCGTCGACGTGGAGTTCACCGCCCGCATGGAGGCGGACCTGGACCGGATCGAGGAAGGCGAGCGGGACTGGGAAGACGTGGTGCGCGCGTTTTACGGTCCCTTCAGCGAGACGCTGAGCCGGGCGGAGCAGCAGATCCAGCGGGTGGCGCTGCCGGTCGAGGAGACCGACGAGGTCTGCGAGAAGTGCGGGCGGCGGATGGTGATCAAGCACGGGCGATACGGCCGCTTCCTGGCCTGTCCGGGGTTCCCCGAGTGCCGCAACACCAAGCCGCTGGTGGAGAAGACCGGCGCCCGCTGCCCGCGCTGCGGCGGCGAGCTGGTGCAACGGCGCTCGCGCAAGGGGCGGGTCTTCTACGGCTGCAGCAACTATCCGGACTGCGACTTCACCACCTGGGACCGGCCGACGGCGGAGACCTGCCCGGAGTGCGGCACCTTCCTGGCGGAGAAGCGCTCCCGCCAGGGGGTGCGGCTGGTGTGCGCGAACCCGGAGTGCGGCTACCAGCGGGAGGCCGCGGGCGAGACCGCCGGCGCCGGTGCCGGGGCGGGGAGGCGGTGAGGATGGCGAACCGCGTGACGGTGATCGGCGGTGGGCTGGCGGGAAGCGAGGCGGCCTGGCAGGTGGCTCGCCGGGGCATTCCCGTCCGCCTCTACGAGATGCGGCCGGTGAAGTCGACGCCGGTCCACCACACGGGGAACCTGGCCGAGCTGGTGTGCAGCAACTCCCTGCGCGGCGCCCAGCTGGACCAGGCGCCCGGACTATTAAAGGAAGAGATGCGCCGCCTCGGCAGCCTGATCATGCAGGCGGCCGATGCCAGCGCGATCCCGGCGGGAAGCGCCCTGGCCGTCGACCGGGAGGAGTTCTCCCGGCGCGTGACGGAGGCGATCCTGAACCATCCGCTGATCGAGGTGATCCGGGAAGAGGTGACGGAGCCGCCCGCGGACGGGCCGGTGATCATCGCCACCGGGCCGCTGACGTCCGACGCGCTGTCCCGGTGGATCCGCGCCTTCACCGGGGAGGAGTACCTGGCCTTCTTCGACGCGGCGGCGCCGATCGTCACCTACGAGTCCCTGGACCTGTCGAAGCTCTTCCGGGCCTCGCGCTACGGCAAGGGCAGCGGCGACGACTACCTCAACAGCCCGATGACCCGGGAGCAATACGAGGCGTTCTGGCAGGCCCTGGTCGAGGCGGAGCGGCACGTGCCCCACGACTTCGAGCAGGGCCTGTTCTTCGAGGGCTGCCTGCCCATCGAGGAGATGGCCCGGCGCGGCCCGGACACCCTGCGTTACGGCCCGCTGAAGCCGGTAGGCCTGGTCGACCCGCGCACGGGCAAGGAGCCCTACGCGGTGGTCCAACTGCGGCGGGACAACCGCTACGGGACGCTGTACAACCTGGTGGGATTCCAGACCAGCCTCAAGTGGGGCGAGCAGAAGCGGGTCTTCCGCATGATCCCCGGGCTGGAGAACGCGGAGTTCGCCCGCTACGGCGTCATGCACCGCAACACCTTCATCTGCTCGCCCAAGATCCTCAAGCCGACCATGCAGACGCGCAAGCGGCCGGACCTTTTCTTCGCCGGGCAGATCACGGGCGTCGAGGGCTACATCGAGTCGGCGGCCACCGGCATCGTGGCGGGCATCAACGCCGCCCGGCTCGTCCGGGGGGAGGAGCCCGTGGCCTTCCCGCCGGAGACGGCCCACGGTGCGCTGACGCGCTACATCACCGAGGCGCACCCCGACCACTTCCAGCCGATGAACATCGCCTTCGGGCTGTTGCCGCCCCTCCAGCGGCGGGTCCGCGACCCGCGGCGGCGCAGGTTGCTCATGGCCGAGCGGGCGCTGAAGGCGCTGGAGGGATTCGCCCCCGCCCGTCTGCCGGAGACGGCGCCGGTGGTCGCCGGCGGTGGGCCTGCGGGTTCCGCGGCGGGCGCCCGGGCGCCCGCGACGCCCGCGGCGAGGGAGGCGCCGGCGGCCCCAGGGCGGGCGTCGACCCGGCCCGCGGAGACGCCGACGCCCGTGCCGGGGCGGTGAGGCCGTGAGCGGCGCCGGGGGCCGGCCGCCGGCCGGAGCCGGCGGGTGCCCGGCCGACGTCGTCGCCGCCTATCTCGACCACCTGCGCCTGGAGCGGGGTCTGGCGGTGCGGACCCTGGAGGCCTACGCCGCGGACCTGGCCGGGTGGCTCGACTTCCTGGGCCTGGCGCCGCCGGTGGACGCCGCGTCCCTGTCCCGCGTCACCAGCCGCGACCTGCGCCGCTGGCTCGTCCACCTGGAGGAACGCGGCCTGGCGCGCTCCTCCGTGGCGCGCAAGCTGGCGGCGGTGCGGGGGTTGTTTCGGTACGCCGTGCGGGAGGGGTGGGTCGCCGCGAGCCCCGCGGCGCGCCTGGGCACGCCGCGGGTGCGCCGGCGACTGCCGCGGGTCTACACCCCCGAGGAGGTCCGGGCCCTGCTGGCAGCTGCAGGGGGCGGCAGCGGGCCGGCCGCCCTGCGCGATCGGGCGCTCCTCGAGCTGCTCTACGGGTGCGGTCTCCGCGTCGGAGAGCTGAGCGGGCTCGATCTGGACGACGTGGACTGGGACGGCGGCTGGCTTCGGGTGTACGGCAAGGGGGGCAAGGAGCGGATCGTCCCCCTGGTGGGACCCGTGGCCGCGGCCTTGCGGGCGTACGTCGAGGAGGGGCGACCGCAGCTGGAGGCGGCCCGTCGCCGACGACCGTGTCCTCCCCAGGACCGGCGGGCGGTGTTCCTCAACCGCTGGGGCGGGCGGCTGTCCCCCCGGGGCATCCAGGCCGTGGTGCGCAAGGCCGGCGCGGCGGTGGCGCGGCTGCGCGCCCATCCCCACCTGCTGCGCCATACCTTCGCCACCCACCTGCTCGACGGGGGGCGGGGCTGCGCACCGTCCAGGAGCTCCTGGGCCACGCCAGCCTGGCGGCGACCCAGGTCTACACCCACGTCTCGCGCGCGCGCCTGTGGGCCGTCTACCAGCAGGCCCACCCCCGGGCGCGGCGGCGGGAGCCGCCAGGGGCCGGTCACCGTCCGCCGCCGTGAGACGGCGCGGTCCCAGAGAGGGCGGCGGAGGCCCTGTCGGCCGGACCTGTCGGCCGGGGAGGAGTCGGTGGCATGGCGGCACGCTCCGGGTCGTTCCACGGCACCACCATCCTGGCGGTGCGCCGCGATGGCAAGGTGGCCATGGCCGGCGACGGCCAGGTCACCCTGGAACAGCACATGGTGATGAAGCATCGGGCCCGCAAGGTCCGTCGGCTCTACCACGGCCGGGTGCTGGCGGGGTTCGCCGGCAGCGTGGCCGACGCCGTGGCCCTGCTGGAACGGTTCGAGGGCAAGCTGGAGGAGCACGCCGGGCAGCTGGTGCGCGCGGCGGTGGAGCTGGCCAAGGACTGGCGCACCGACCGGATGTTGCGACGACTCGAGGCGCTCATGGTGGTGGCCGACGCCGAGCACCTCCTGCTGGTCTCCGGCTCGGGCGAGGTGCTCGAGCCCGACGACGGCATCGTCGCGGTGGGCTCGGGCGCGGGCTTCGCCCTGGCGGCCGCCCGGGCGCTGGCCCGGCACACCGCCCTCGACGCTCCGTCCATCTGCCGCGAGGCGATGCGCATCGCCGCCGAGCTCTGCGTGTACACCAACGACCAGCTGATCGTGGAGGAGCTCTAGGCCCCGCGCCCCTCCTCCCGACGGCGGGAGGCCGCGTCCGCGGGGAGGTCCGCGAGGCGGATGGAGCGGGGCGCGGGGTCCAAGGAGGCCGCCCCGTTCTGGGGTCGGCCGTTCCCGAGGCCCCACGGCGCGGCATCGGGGAGCGCTCCGGCGCCGCGGGGCGCCAGGGGCAGGGCGCGGCGGCCGCCAGGGGTCGGGACCGGCCATCGGCACCGGAGGAGGGACGCCCGCCGTGGATCAGGCGGCCGCACCGGGTGCGGCATGGGAGCCCGATCGGTTGACGCCGCGCCAGATCGTGGCGGAGCTCGACCGGTACATCGTGGGTCAGGCCGCGGCCAAGCGCGCCGTGGCCATCGCGCTGCGCAACCGCTGGCGCCGCCAGCAGCTCCCGCCCCACCTGCGGGACGAGGTGGCGCCGAAGAACATCCTGATGATCGGCCCGACGGGGGTGGGCAAGACCGAGATCGCCCGCCGCCTGGCGCGTCTGACGGGTGCCCCCTTCATCAAGGTCGAGGCGACGAAGTTCACCGAGGTGGGCTACGTCGGGCGCGACGTGGAGTCCATCATCCGCGACCTGGTGGAGACGGCCATCCGCATGGTGAAGGCGGAGCGGATGGCCACCGTCCAGGACCGGGCGCGGGCGGCCGCCGACGAGCGGTTGCTGGACGTGCTGGTGCCGCCGCCCCGCCGGCGGCACCCGCGCTTCTCCTCGCCGTGGGAGATGCTGCTGGGGCCCCTCGGGGGCACGCCCCAGCCCAGCGAGCCGCCGCGCCCGGAAGAGGAGGAGGACTGGCGCCGGCGCCGGCAGGAGGTGGCGGCGCGGCTGCGCGACGGCCAGCTGGAGGACCAGGTGGTGGAGATCGAGGTCGAGGACCAGACGCCGCCGATGGTGGACATCCTGGGCGGGCCCGGCCTGGAAGAGGTGACCCTCAACGTCCAGGACCTGCTCAAGGACTGGCTCCCCCGGCGCAAGCGGCGGCGCCGGCTGCCGGTGCGGGAGGCCCGGGAGGTGCTGGCCCAGGAGGAGGCCCAGAAGCTGATCGACATGGACCAGGTGGTGGCCGAGGCCGTCCGCCGCACCGAGCAGGCGGGCATCGTGTTCATCGACGAGATCGACAAGATCGCCGGCCGGGAACGGGGCCACGGGCCCGACGTCTCCCGGGAGGGCGTCCAGCGCGACATCCTGCCCATCGTCGAGGGCTCGACGGTGATGACCCGCCACGGCCCGGTGCGGACGGACCACATCCTCTTCATCGCTGCGGGCGCGTTCCACGTCGCCAAGCCCTCGGACCTGATCCCGGAGCTGCAGGGCCGGTTTCCCATCCGGGTGGAGCTGCAGCCCCTGACCCGCGAGGACTTCAAGCGCATCCTCACGGAACCCGACAACGCCCTGCTGCGCCAGTACCAGGCGCTGCTGGCGACCGACGGCGTGGAGCTGGAGTTCACGCCGGACGCGGTGGACGAACTGGCGGCCATGGCCGCCCGCGCCAACGAGCAGGCGGAGAACATCGGCGCCCGTCGCCTGCACACGCTGCTGGAGCGCGTCCTGGAGCCCCTGGCCTTCGACGCGCCCGACGCCCTCCAGGGCAAGGTGGTGGTCGACGGCGCCTTCGTCCGGCAGCGGTTGGAGGGGGTGCTGCAGGACCAGGACCTGAGCCGGTACATCCTCTGACCCGCGGACCGCCGCGGCCCGCCGGGCGGCCGCCCGCACCAAGGAGACCGCGGCTGGAAAGGCGAACCGTGTCGAGAGAGGGACCCAAATCCAGGACCGGGGTCCCAAATTTTTTGTCGCCGATAGCAGGAATGACCAGCGGCGTGGAGAATCATGTCGACCAGCTCGGGTCGACAGGGATAGACAAATCTATAAACTTCGGGGGCGGGCGAGGCCTTGTGCCCCCGCCGGGCTCCAGGAGCGGTCGGAGCCTGGCGACGGCCCGCCCCCCGCGGCAGCGACAAAGGCACCCCTGCCGAAAGGCAGGCTCGCAAAGTCACGGGTCTACGGTCCCGCCCCGGCGGGACTATGACGGCCGGACTGCCGAACGCCGCGTGGTGGTTCTGTCCCCGCCGTCGTGGGCCGCCCGTGGTGCCGGTTGCGCCGCGGGCGGCTCGTCTTTTCGGATCCCAAGCCGCGGCCGGTCCATCGCTCGGGCCGGCGGCGACCCGGGCCGGCGCGGGCGCCCGGTGCCCGGCGCAGGCGCCCGGTGCTCCCGGACCGGGCGGTGTTCGCAGCGGAGGGGGTGGGCCCATGTGGGGCGCCATCGACGACCGGCTGGCGGCGGCGCTGGAGGTGCTGGCCCTCCGTCAGCGGCTGCTGGCCCAGAACGTGGCCAATGCCGAGACCCCTGGCTACAAGCGCTACGACGTGGATTTCGACCGGGCGCTGGCGCTGGCCTTGGAGGCGTCGGGGAGGGGCGCCGGCAGGGCGGACGGCTTGCAGGCGGCGGGCCGAGGCCCGTTGCCCCTGGCCGCCACCCACCCCGCGCACCAGCCGGGCCGGGGACCCGCCGGCGCGGTCTGGCAGGCGGTGTACCGCGAGACGGGGACGGCCCTGCGCAACGACGGCAACAACGTCGACCTCGACGCCGAGATGGCGCGCCTCGCGGAGACCGGTCTGCACTACCAGGCGCTGATCCGGCAGCTCTCCGATCGCATCGCCTTGTTGCGCACGGTCATCGCCGAGGGGAGGCGGTAGCGCCATGGGCGGCGGCCTCTTCGGCACCCTCGCCATCGCGGCTAGCGGCATGACGGCCCAGCGGCTGCGGCTGGACCTGATCGCCAGCAACCTGGCCAACGTGGACACCACCCGGGCCCCCGGCGGCGGGCCGTACCGGCGCCTGGTGCCGGTCTTCCAGGAGCGGGTGCGGCCCTTCGCCGAGGTGCTGCGGGAGCGGGTCGCGGCCGGCCCCCTGGCCCGGGGCGCCGCCGGCGTCGCGCCGCGGGGGACGGGAGGAACCGGCCCGTGGGGCGGCGGCCTCGGCCCGGCGGGCGTGCAGGTGGCGGCGGTGGTCGCCGATCCCTCCCCGCCGCGGCTGGTGTTCGACCCGGGGCATCCCGACGCCGGGCCCGACGGGTACGTCGCCTACCCCAACGTGGATCCGCTGATGGAGATGGTGAATTTACTGGCGGCCACCCGGGCCTACGAAGCGAACGTGGCCGTCTTCAGCGCGGCTCGCACCCTGGCCCTGCGGGCCCTGGAGCTGGGCCGGGGCTAGGCGGGACGCGGGCGCTGGCTGCAGGGCAGGAGGGATGATCCATGAGCCCATGGGGCGTGGGATGGGCGGGCGGCGTGGGGGCGCCGTCCGTCGCGCAGGGCCTGGCGCCGGCCGCCGGTGCCCCGCGGACGCCGGTGGGCGGCGCCGAGACGGCCGCCGGCGACGGTCCCCGCTTCTTGCGGGAGCTGGCGCGGGCCCTGGCCCAACTGGAGGGGACGGTGGCCGAAGCCGACGCCATGGCCCAGCGGCTGGTGACGGGCCAGGTCGACGACCTGTCTGCGGTCATGGTGGCCAGCGAGAAGGCGCGGCTGGCCGTCGAGCTCGCCGTGCAGCTGCGCAACAAGGCGCTGGAGGCGTACCAGGAGATCATGCGGATGCCCATCTGACGGCGGCCCGCGACCCTGGCCGGTGGCGACCGGCGGCGAGACGGCCGCATCGCCCAGATGCCCACCTGCAGCAGGTCCGCCGTGCCCGCCGCCGACGGCGAGCGGCGGCGAGGGCGGCCGCATAGCCCGCGCGCGGCGAGGGCGACGGGAAGGAGGCGGCGGAGGGCCCGATGCCGGTGACGCAACTGCGGCAGCTTCCCCAACAGTTCCTGGGCTGGTTCCGGCAGCTGCGGCCCGCGGCTCGTTGGACCGTGGTGGCGGCGGCGGGGTTGGCGCTGGCGGGCCTGCTGGCGCTGGCCCTGGCGGGCCGCGGTCAACCGCGATGGGAGCCGCTCTTCACCCGGCTCGATCCCTCCGACGCGGCCGCCATCGTCGGCCAGCTGGAGGAGCAGGGGGTGCCCTACCAGCTCGCGGAGGGCGGCCGGGCCGTGCTGGTGCCCGCCACCGAGGTGGACCGGCTGCGCCTGGAGCTGGCCGCCCAGGGCCTGCCGCGTGAGGGCACGGTGGGCCTGGAGTTGATGGAGCGGATGCCCATGGGGGCCACGGAGTTCGAGCGGCAGGTGCAGTACCTGCGGGGCCTCCAGGGCGAGCTGGCGCGGACCATCGGCCGGCTGGAGGGCGTCGAGGCCGCGCGGGTCCACCTGGTCCTGCCGGACGACACCCCCTTCGTCGCCGAGCGTCGGCCGCCCAGCGCCGCGGTCCTGGTGCAGCTCAAGCCCGGCGCCGACCTCGGGCCCGAGCAGGTGCGCTCCATCATGCACCTGGTGGCCTCGGCGGTGGAGGGCTTGAAGCCCGAGGACGTGACCGTCGTCGACGCGACCGGCCGCCTGCTCTCGGCCGAGGTCGGTGCGGCGGAGGGAACCGACACCGCCCGCGCCGACGACCGCCTGGAGGTCGAGCGCCAGTTCGAGGCGGACCTGCAACACCGGCTCCAGACCCTGCTGGAACAGGTGCTGGGACCGGGCAACGTGGTGGCCCGGGTGAACGCCGAGCTGAACTTCGACCAGCAGGTGATCGAGCGGCACCTGTTCGAGCCGCCGGCCGACGGCGGCGAGGGCCTGCTGCGGTCCATCCAGGAACTGGAGGAGACCTTCACCGGGCAGGGGGTCCCGGGCGGCGTGCCCGGCGACGCCAACATCCCCACCTATCCCCAGCTGGTCGGGGGCGAGGGCGAGTATCAGCGCACGGAGCGGACGGCCAACTACGAGGTCAACGAGGTGATCGACCGGCTCCAGGTGGCGCCGGGGGCGGTGCGGCGCCTCTCGGTGGCGGTGGTGGTCAACGGGCAGCTGACGCCGGAGCGGCAGGCCGCCCTCCGGCAGGTGGTGGCGGCCGCCATCGGCAGCGACCCGCAGCGGCAGGACCAGGTGGAGGTCGTCGGGATGCCCTTCGACACGACGGTGGCCGACCGGCTGCAGCAGTCGCTGGAGGCGGAGCGGCAGGCCCGCGAGGCGGCGCGACGGTGGGCCCTCTGGGCGGGCGCCGGCCTGTTGGCGGCCCTGGCGGTGGCGGCCCTGGTCGTGGCCTGGCGCCGGCGGGCCGTCCGCCGCGCCCGCGAGGAGGCCGAGGACCTGGTGGAGGGGGCCGGCACGGCGGTCCCCGGACAGGACGGGCTGCCGTTCCACGGGTTGCCGGCGGCGCGGGCCGGCGGCGCCGATGGGGTCCCGGCCTGGGCCGACGGGCGCACGGCGGACGCCGCGGTCTACGAGCAGGTCAGCGAGCTGGTGAAGAACCAGCCGGAGCACGTCGCCCAGGTGATCCGCAGCTGGCTGGCGGAGCGGTCGGCCAATTAGCCGGGCCGCCGACGGGTGCCGCGGGCCGGTGGGCACCGGCCGCGACCCGGGTGGCGGGGTAGGGACGGGGGAGGCGAGGGGCCTTGGCGCTTCCACAGGAGACGGTGCCACGGGAGATGGGCAGCGGAGCGACGGGTACGGCGGCTGGGCCGGCGCCGGGCCGCAGGGGGGCGCTGGGCTCGGCGTCCGGGGCCGAGGGCAGCGGTCGCCTTGGGGCCGGAGGGCGTCGCCCGGCCGGGCCCCCGGCGGGGGGCCCGGCCGGGCGACGCGGCAGCGCCCCCGCCGGGGCCGGGGCGGCGCCCGCCGCCCCGGCCCCGGCGCAGCCCGCCGCCGGCGGGGTCGCGCCCGCGGCGGCCGGTTCGTCCGCCGCATCCGCTCCGCGCCCGCCAGGGGCCGACATCCCGCCTCGCCGCAAGGCGGCGATCCTGATGATCTCCCTGGGGCCGGAGCTGGCCGCCCGCGTGTTCCGGTACCTGCGGGAAGACGAGATCGAGCAGCTGACCCTGGAGATCGCCAACACGGACCGGGTCTCGCCGGAGCAGCGGCAGGCGGTGCTGGAGGAGTGCCGTGACCTCGCCCTGGCCCACGCCTACGTCGCCCAGGGCGGCATCGACTACGCCCGCCAGCTCCTGGTGCAGGCGCTGGGCCACCAGCGGGCGGCGGAGGTGCTCAACCGGCTGACCGCCACGCTCCAGGTGCGCCCCTTCGAGTTCGTGCGGCGCGCCGACCCGATGCAGATCCTCAACTTCATCCAGCAGGAGCACCCGCAGACCATCGCCCTGATCCTCGCCTACCTGCACCCCGAGCAGGCGGCCGTGGTCTTGAGCGGCCTGCCGCCGGAGCGCCGGGCCGACGTGGCGCGCCGCCTGGCCCTGATGGAGCGCACCTCGCCCGAGCTGATCCGCGAGGTGGAGCGGGTGCTGGAGCGCAAGCTCTCGTCGGTCCTGGGGGACGAGGGCACCGCCGCCGGCGGGCTGCAGGCGGTGGTCCAGGTGCTCAACAACGTGGACCGCGGCACCGAGCGGAGCATCATGGAGGTCCTGGAGGTCACCGATCCCGAGCTGGCCGAGGAGATCAAGAAGCGCATGTTCGTCTTCGAGGACATCGTCCTCCTGGACGACCGCTCGCTCCAGCGGGTGCTGCGTGAGGTGGACCTCAACGAGGACCTGCCGCTGGCCCTCAAGGCCGTCAGCGAGGAGGTCAAGCAGAAGATCTTCCGCAACCTGTCGCAGCGGGCCGTGGAGATCCTCCAGGAGAACCTGTCCTATCTCGGGCCCGTGCGCCTCCGCGACGTGGAAGAGGCCCAGCAGAAGATCGTCAACATCATCCGGCGCCTGGAGGAAGAGGGCGAGATCGTCATCGCGCGGGGTGGCCAGGATGAGGTCGTGGTCTGAGGTGGAACGCGGCGCCGCCGCCGCGACCGCCCTGCGCCGGCCCGCGGCGCCAGGGGCTGCGGGCGGCGGGGATGGAGGCGAGGGGACGGCCGTAGGCGGCCGCGGGCCGGCCGGATCGTCCCGGGTGGAGGTCGCCCGGCCGTGGACGCCCGGTGTTCTGGCCGCCGGCGGCGGCCGTCGCTCCCCCTCGAGGCGCCGGGCCGCGGCCGGGACGGTCGCGGCGGGTGGGGGCGACGGCCGGGGCGCGGAGGCGCCGGGCGCGGGGACCCGGGGGCGGGCCCGGCCCTGGACGCCAGCGCCGGTGGCCGCCGAAGACGGGGTCGGGGACCGGAGGGCGGACCTCGCGCCCGTCGGGGACGCCGCTCCACGGGGGCAAGGCCCGTCCCCTGGCGGGCGCGGATGGGACAGCCCGGCGGCGCCCGTCGCGCGCGGGGCGGAGGTGGCGGGGTGGGCCGCGGCGGTGCCTGCGGGGGACGGGGCGCGGGCCCGACGGCGGGCGCGCCGGTGGCTTGAGCGGGCCCGCCGGGCGGCGACGGCCCACCTGGAACGGGCCCGCCGGGAGGCGGACGATCTGCGCCGGCGGGCCTGGCAGGAGGGCTTTGCCCGCGGCGAGGCCGAGGGCCGGGCCCGGTGGGAGGCGGCCCAACGCCGGCTGGAGGAACAGGTCGCCTCGCAGCGCCGCGAACTCGAGGCCCGGTACCGGCGGCTGCTGGCCGCCTCGGCGGAGCCCCTGCTGGAGCTGGCGCTGGCCATCGCGCGGCGGGTGGCGGGCCAGCAGCTGGCGGCGGATCCGACCGCCCTGCGGGCCCAGGTGGAGGAGGCCCTCGCCCGCCTGGGTGCCGAGGGAGCCCGGGTGCTGCTCCACCCCGAGAGCCTGGCGCAACTGGAGGGCACGGCGCCGCTGGCGCCCGGGGTGGAGCTGGTGGGCGATCTCACCCTGGCCCCGGGGGACTTCCGCGTCGAGAGCCCCCGCGGGCAGGTCGACGGGCGGGTGGCGGCCCAGGTGGACCGATTGGGTCGGGTGCTGCGGGAGCAGGGGCTGGGTGCGGTCCCCCCGGTGGAGGGGGACGGCCTGACGGGGCCGGGCGCGGGCGGCGAGGCGCAGGAGCCGGGATCCGGTGCGGCCTCCCCGCATGAGGCAGCGGCCCCTGGGGGCGGTCCCGGGCCCGTGGGGGCGAGTGCCCCGGGAGCGGACCTCCGGCCCGCCGCGGTGCCGCCAGCCGCGGCCCGGACCCCCGGTGGGGCGGAGGGGAGGGATCCGGCGTGAAGGCCGCGGCGACGGCGGAGCCCGCCGCCCCCCGAGGGGCCAGCCCCGCGGACCGGACCGAGCCCGCTGCCCCCCGGGTGGCCAGCCCCGCGGGCCGGACCGAGCCCGCCGCCCCCCGAGGGGCCAGCCCCGCGGACCGGACCGGGCCCGCCGCCCCCCGGGCGAGCGGTCCCGCGGACCGGACCGAGCCCGCCACCGTCCCCGGCGGCGGCCACCCGTCGGCGCTGCTGGACTGGGGGCGGCTCCAGGCCCTGGTGGCCGCCAGCGAGCCGCGGCCGTCCCAGGGGTGGGTGGAAGAGGTGGTGGGCCTGGCGGTGGAGGCGCGGGGACCGGTGAGCTCCCTGGGCGAGCTCTGCTGGATCCACCGGCAGGGGTTGTCGCCGGTGCCCGCCGAGGTGGTGGGGTTCCGGGGTCCCCGGACCCTGCTGATGCCCCTGGGCGACGCCCGCGCCATCCGGCCGGGCAACCGGGTCGAGGCCACGGGGCGCGGCTTCGTGGTGGGCGTCGGCGAGGGGCTGCTGGGGCGGGTGCTGGACGGGTTGGGCCGCCCGTTGGACGGCCTGGGGCCGGTGGCCGCCGAGGCGTGGTATCCCGCCGAGGCCGATCCGCCGCCGCCCCTGAGTCGGCGCCCCATTCGGGAGCCGCTCCCGGTGGGCGTGCGGGCCATCGACGCCCTGCTCACCTGCGGGCGCGGCCAGCGGGTGGGCATCTTCGCCGGCAGCGGCGTCGGCAAGAGCACGCTGCTGGCGATGATGACCCGCCACACCGCCGCCGACGTGGTGGTGGTCGCCCTGATCGGGGAGCGCAACCGCGAGGTGCGGGACTTCGTCGACCACCACCTGGCCGGCGCCCGCCGGCGCACGGTGGTGGTGGCGGCCACCGCCGACCGGCCCGCGCTGGTGCGGATCAAGGCGGCCCAGGTGGCCACCGCCATCGCCGAGTTCTTCCGCGACCGAGGCCGCCACGTGCTGCTGGTGATGGACTCCGTCACGCGGTACGCCATGGCGCTGCGGGAGGTGGGCCTGGCGGTGGGCGAGCCGCCGGCGACCCGCGGCTACCCGCCGTCGGTGTTCGCCGCCCTGCCGCGCCTGTTGGAGCGGGCCGGCACGGGGCCGCGCGGCAGCATCACCGGCTTCTACACCGTGCTGGTGGACGGCGACGACTTCACCGAGCCCATCGCCGACGCCGTGCGCGGCACCTTGGACGGCCACATCGTGCTCTCGCGCCAGCTGGCCGAGGAGGGGCAGTTCCCGGCGGTGGACGTGCTGGCCAGCGTCAGCCGGCTGATGCCGGAGCTGGTCGAACCGGCCCACTGGGCCGCCGCCCAGCGCCTGCGGCGATGGCTCGGCGCCTACCGCGAGGCCCGCGATCTGGTGGAGATCGGCGCCTACCAGCGGGGCAGCAACCCCGACGTCGACCGGGCCCTGGAGCGCATGGCGGCCATCCGCGCCTTCCTGAGCCAGGGGCGCGACGAGGCGTCAGACTTCCCAGAGGCGGTGGCGCGGCTGCACCAGGTGGCGGGCGGTGCACCCGAGGGCGAGGACGAGGCGAGGGCCGACCCGCGGGCACGGGCGACGGCGTGAGGAGCGGAGCGGCGCGGCGCGGGCGGCTGGGGTGCGGGTGCGTTCGCCGCTCCGTCCCGCATGGGCGACGGGGCCAGGGGGATGGCCCTGGCGCCGGATCGGGGAGACGGGGGGAGGGGATGGCGATGGCCGAGCGCGAGCCCTTTCGCTTGCGACGGGTGTGGGACGTCCGGCGGCTGCAGGCGCTGGCGCGGCTCGCCGAGTGGAGCCGGTGGCAGGCGCGGGCGGAGGAGGCGCGCCGGGAGGCGAGCCGGATGGAGGCCGAGCGCCGGCGGGCGGCGGGCGCCCTGGCGACGGTGGGGGCCTCCCTCCCGGCGGTGGAGATGGCCGCCCGGTGGCGAGAGGTCGAGGCGCTGGGTCGGCGCACCGAGGCGGCCCACGGCCGGGCCCGGGTGCTAGCCCAGGAGGCGGCCACCCGCCAGCGCGAGGCGCTGAACGCCCGGCAGGAAGAACAGGCCTATCAGCGGCTCTACTGGCGCCACCGCGAGCGGCAACGCCTGGAGGCGCTGCGGCGGGAACAGGCCCGGGTCGACGAGGTCGCCGGGCGGGTGGCCGGGGGGAGGGGTCCGCATGGCGGCGGCTGGCGCTGAGGGGATCGGTGCCGCGAGCGGTCCGATCCTGGGGCCCGCCGCGGCGAGGGCCGTGACGCGGCGGGGGGCACCCGATCCCGCCCCTGGGCGGGCGGCGGGTCTCGGCGCCCGCGGTGAAGGGGGGGCGTTCCTCGATCTCCTGCGCGCCCGGACGCGGCGGGCCGAGGATGCGGCGGAGCCGACCAGTGCCGCGGGACCGCCGGATCGCCGGCGCAAGGGGTTGGACCCGGACGACCGCGAGGCTGGCTCCGGCCCGTCCCGGGCCGCGGCCGCCGGATCGCGGGCGGCGGACGGCTGGGTCGGCTGGGCCGCCGCGCCGGGCGGGGCGACCGCCCCCGGGACGGGGCCGGCGACGGGCCCCGGCCAGGAGGGGCGCCCGGCGTCGGCGGTCGACGGGCGTGCGGCGGCCCCGTCGAACCCTCCGGTCGACCGAGCCCCCGGGCCGGGCGGCGAGGATGGGGCTGCGCCTGGGGGCGGACCCGGGAGGCCGGGCGCGGTGTCGCCGGACGAGCGACGACCGGCGGGCTCGACCCCGACCGGCGGCGAGGACGGCGCCGTCGGCGGCCCCTCCGCGCCGGGCGGGGCGCCGCCCGCGCCGGGGGCTGGCGCCGCGGGTGGGGAGGGGACGCCGGGGAGGGCGGGTGCCGGCGGGTCGGGGCGCGAGGGCCTGGGGACCTCCGGCGGGCCGCTGCCCCCGGTCCCGGAGGCGGGCGGGAGCCCGGCGGTCGCCGCCGGCCCGGGGGGCGGTGGTGCGCCGGCCTCCGCCGGAGCCGGTGCCGGCCGCCCGATCCCGGGTGCGGCGGGGGACGCCGCCGTCGGCGCCGGCAGCCCGTCGTCGGGTGCTGGGCAGGACCCGGGCGCCCCTGGCGTCGCCGACCGCGCGGGCGGCACGGCCCCGGGGCGGGTCGAGGCCGACCGCGCGATGCCGGCGGTCGGAGCGCCTGGGGCGGGCGGGGAGGCGACCGGCGGCCCGGCCGGGGCCGCTGCCGGGGCCGGATCGCCCGAGGATGCCGCCGGCGAAGCCGCTGCAGGCGGCCCGGGCGACGGCGGGCGTCCGCCCGCCGGGGAGGGCTCCCTGCCCTCCGAGCCCGCCGTGGATGGGAGGTCCTCCGCCCGGGAGGGCGCCGGCCCCGCCGGCCCTGCGGGGGGCGATGCCGGCGGACCGAAGGCGGTCGGGAGGAAGGGCATGCCGGGGTCCTTGCCTGGCGGAGGAGGGGACCCGGCTCGCGGGGCGGGCGGGGCGGGACCCTCGCCATCCCAGGGCCATGGCGGCGTCCCGGCCGGCGGCGATCCGGGGGGCGGGTCCGTGGCGCCGGCGCCGGCCGGCACCCACCCGGCGGAGGCCGCGCAGGACGCGGCCGGGTTCCTCCGATCGGGGGGCGACGGTCCCTCCGCGGCCGCCCCGACCGGCGGGGTCCCGAGCCTGGCGCCCGGCGCGGACGCGGGGGGGATGCCGGGCCCCGGTGCCGCCGTCGACGCCGGCCGGTGGGCGCAGGCCGTGGCCCGCTGGATCGAGGGGCTGGAGTGGCACCGGAGCGGGGAGCGGCAGGTGCTCCGACTCCACCTGACGCCCGCCCACCTGGGGCCGCTGCACGTGGAGGTGGCCGGCGACGCCGGCGGGCTGGCCGCCCGCATCACCGTCTTCAACCCCGACGCCCTGGTGCTGGTCAACCGGCATGCGGACGAGCTGCGGCAGGCCTTGGCGGCCCGCGGCTACCCGCTGGCCAGCCTGGACGTGGGCCTCGGCGCGGCGGGTGACGAGGCGGGGCGGACCGGCGCGGGAAGGACGGGTGGCCAGGGCGGATGGCACCAGGACGGCGTGCCGTCGATCGGCCGGGCGGACCCCCTCATCGGGGCGAGCGCCCGCCGGGCGCTCCCCCGCGAAGCGCTGGGCGGCGTCGCCGGATCCGTCCGCCTGGACGTGCGGATCTGAACGCACCTGAGCGCGGGCCGGCTACGGCGGAGGCCTTGCCGGACCCGGCGTCGACGACGACGCGGACGACGAGAGGAGGTGGCGATGGTGTCGACCCTGGCCGCCAGCTGGGCCGCCGCCCCCGCTGCGGCACGGACCGGCGAGGGGTCCTCCGGATCCCCCGTCCGCACCGCTGCGGCGACGACGGACTTGCGCTCCGGCGACGCGGCGAGACGGGCGGCCGGTCCCGGTGGTCTCGATCCCGACGCCTTCTTCCGGCTCCTGGCCGCGCAGCTGCGCTATCAGGATCCGCTCCAGCCCATGCAGGACACGGCCTTCGTGGCCCAGCTGGCCCAGCTCACCCAGCTGGAGGAGACCCGCGCCCTGCGGGCGGCGGTCTCCGGCCTGGCCGCGCTGCCGCTGCTCGGCCGGGCGGTGGCGGTGACCACCGCCGACGGCGAGCGGACCGGGACGGTCACGGGGGTCCGCCTCGACCCCGCCGCGCCGGGGCTGCTGCTGGACGGCGAGCCGCTGGCCTGGGCCGACGTGCTGGCACTGCGCCTGGTCCCCCAGGCCGACCCCACGAAGGAGGGTGAGGCGCCATGATGCGCTCGCTGTACGCCGCCATCTCGGGGCTGCAGAACCACCAGCTCCGGATGGACGTCATCGGCAACAACATCGCCAACGTGAACACCGTGGGCTTCAAGGCCTCCCGCGTGACCTTCAAGGAGCTCTTCAGCCAGACCTTGCGCGGGGCGGCGGCCCCCACCCCTCCCGTGCGCGGCGGGACCAACCCGATCCAGATCGGGCTGGGCACCACCCTGAGCGGCATCGACGTGGTGCACCAGCCGGGCAACCCGCAGGTCACGGGGGTCAACACCGACCTGGCCATCCAGGGGGACGGGTTCTTCGTCCTCCGGGATGCCACCGGCGCCGAGGTCTACACCCGGGCGGGCGACTTCCGCCTGGACGCCCAGGGGTACCTGGTCAGCGGCGACGGCCTCTTGGTGCTGGGGTGGCAGGCCGATGACGGCGTCCTCCCAGATCCGGATCCCACGGCTGCCGGTCCCATCCGGGTCCTCGACCCCGATGCGGACCCCGCGACGGAGCCCGAGAACGTCGTGGTCTCCTTCAGCATCGACACCGCGGGCGTCATCACCGGCACCTTCGCCGACGGCAGCACCCGACCCATCGCCCAGATCGCCCTGGCCACCTTCGCCAACCCCAGCGGCCTGCTGCGCGACGGTCACCTCTACCGCCAGTCCAACAACTCGGGGGTGCCCGACGTGGGGGCACCAGGCACCGGCGGCCGGGGCACCGTCCAGGCGGGGGCCCTGGAGATGTCCAACGTCGACCTCTCCCGGGAGTTCGTCGACATGATCGTCACCCAGCGCGGCTTCCAGGCCAACTCGCGGGTGATCACCACCTCCGACGAGATGCTGCAGGAGCTGGTCAACCTCAAGCGGTGATCCCCACCGCGGGCCCCGGTGGGCTCGGGCGCCCCGCTGCCCGGAGCGGGGGCCGCCGCGGACGGGCCCGCCGGCCCCCGGCGGACGAACCCGGCCGGGCGGCGCAGCCGGCCGGCCGGGTTCGCCGACGCGGTGGATGCCGCATCCGCTGCGGGTGGAGGCATCGCGGACCCGTCCCAGCCGGCGGGCGGCGCGGGGGAGCAGGAGGGAGGAGCCCGGCCCTCTGGGTGGGGCGGGGGCCCCGTCGTCGGGTGCGGCCGGCGAAATCCGGTGGCCTGGTGCAGCCGGCGGAACCCCGTCCGCCGGTGGGGGTGGCGGAGCTGCGTCCCCGGTGCGCGTGGCGAAACCCCGTCCCCCGGTGCGGGTGGCGGAATCTCGTCCCCCGGTGCGGTTGGCCGGCGAGGCCGCCGGCGGCCGGCCCGCGGCGCCGCGGTGCACGCCCGGTACGGGCAGCGCCGCGGCACGGATCGGGGAGGAGGGGCGGTCCGGTGGTCCGGGTGACCCGTCTCGACGGACGGGAGCTGGTGGTCAACGCCGAGCTCATCGAGCTCTTGGAGGCGACGCCCGACACCGTCATCACCCTGTCCACCGGCCGGCGGCTGGTGGTGCGGGAGTCGGTGGCGGAGGTGGTGCGGCGGGTGGTCGCGTATCGCCGGCGGGTGGCCGTCGGCGGGGGACGGTTCGTGGCCGCCGCCCGTCTCCGCCGGGCGGGGTCGGGGCTCGGCGGGGCGGGGCGCCGTGGCGGCGCGGAGGGTGCCAACGGCCCGCCATCCCCCGAGCCGGTGGAGGGTTCCCCGCTCGCGCCGAAGGCGGCCCGGGGCCCGGGCGGGGCGGAGCGGTGCACCCGTGGGTGCGAGGACGGTGACGGTGCGTGAGAGGCAGGATCAGGACGGCGCTGGTGGTCGTCGTCGCCGCCGCCGTGGCGGCGGCGGGGACGTGGTGGGCCATGGCCCGGCAGGGCGCGGCGAAGCCCGCGGAGCCCGCCCCCGTGGACGTCTCCCTGGAGCCCTTCACCACCAATCTGCGGGACGGGCGGGTGGTCCAGGTGACCCTGGTGCTCCGCGTGGCCGGACCGGAGGCGGCGGACGAGCTGGAGCACGGCCGGATGGCCGACGTCCGGCACCAGGTGTATCGGGTCCTGCGGGGGATGACCGCCGCCGACCTGGCGGGGACGGCCGGCATGGACCGCCTGCGGCAGGCCGTCTGGCACGCCCTGGCGGATCCGGCGGACGGGGCCGTGCCCGGCCACGGTCAGGCCCCGGCGTCCGACGGGACGTCGGCCGCGGCGTCCCCTGCCGGCGGCCGTGGGGCGGCCGCGGCCGGATCCCCGGGGGCCGAGGCCGGGGCGGCGGCCGGCCCGGGCGCCGGCGTGGGAGGGCTGGGCCTGCCGATCCGTGAGGTCCTGATCACCGATCTCATCGTCCAGTGAGGCGGGGAGGAGGGCCAGCGGTGACCCAGGGGACGGGGCGGAGGGCCGGGCGGCGGTCGCCGGTGATCCGGATCTACGACTTCCGCCGTCCCGACAAGTTCTCCAAGGAACAGCTGCGCACCCTGGCCATGGTCCACGAGAACGTGGCGCGCCTGGCCACGGGCTTCCTCTCGGGCCAGCTGCGCACGGTGGTCGAGGTGCGCGTGCTGGAGGTCGAGGAGACCACCTACGGCGAGTTCATCGCGGACCTCCCCAACCCCACGGTGCTGGCGGTGTTCAGCCTGCCGCCCCTGGAGAGCAGCGCCGTGATGGACATCGAGCCGTCCATCGCCTTCCCCATGGTCGACCGGCTCTTCGGCGGACCCGGCACCGGCACCGCGACGGGCCGCGGCCTGACGGAGATCGAGACGGTGGTCATGCGGATGATCCTGCAGGGGCTGCTGGAGGCGGTGGCCGAGGGGTGGGCGCAGCTGGCCCAGGTCCAGGGCGAGCTGGTGACGGTGGCGGCCAACCCGCTGTTCGTCCAGATCCAGGCACCCAACGAGATCGCCGTGCGGGTGGTGATGGCCGTCCGCTTCGGCCAGCAGGAGGGCGCCTGGCGCCTGTGCCTGCCCTATCCGCTGCTGGAGCCGGTGCTGCCGCGGTTGGCGGTCCACCAGTACTACGCCAGGGGCACGCGCAGCCACGCCGCCTCCCGGGACCGGTGGGCCGAGGGGCTCCGGCAGGTGCCGCTGCCGGTCAGCGTGGTGCTGGGGCGGACCCGGTTGACGGTGCGGGAGCTGCTCGCCCTGGAGCCGGGGCACGTGCTCCGGTTGGACACACCGGCCGACGGGCTCGTCGACGTGGTCGTCGCCGGCCGGCCCAAGTTCCGCGGCCTGCCGGGCCGGGCCGGCCCGAGGCTGGCCGTCCGGGTGGTGGAACGGGTGGCAGAGGAGGCGCAACAGGGCGATGGGCACGGGCGAGTGGGAGATGTTGTCGCAGGAGGAGATTGACGCCTTGCTCCGCAGCCTGGCCGAGGAGGGCGGCCCGGAGGCCGCGACGACGGCTGCGAGCGGACCGGCCGGCGGGACCGACCCCGGGCCCGGCCAGCAGGCGCCGCGCCCGGGAGCGGGCAGTGCAGCCGAGGGTGCGCCGGCCGCAGGGGCTCCAGCCCCGTCTGGGCCGGGCGCCGGGGCCCTTGTCGAGGCGGGGACCGGGGACGCCGACCCTTCGCCGGGGACCGCCGCGGGCGGCGCAGCGTCGGGGGGTGACGACGCCCCAACCGGCGAGGAGGCGGGCTCCGGCGGCGGCGCCGGCCGAGCCGGCGCCGCCGCCGGGGGGGCTGAGGCCCGGGCATCCCAGGGCCCGCCGGCCGACGCCGGCGGGCCGGGCGGGGGTCCGGCAGGAGGGACGGGGACCGCCGCCGGGCCCGGTGCCGGTCGCCCGTCCCACGCCGCGGCCGCGGCCGCGGAGCCAGCGGCGACCTCCTGGGAGGCGGGCGCGGGCGAGGCGGCGGAGGCGGCCTTCGAACCCTTCTCGCCGGCCGCCGGCCCCGGCGAGGCGGCTGCGGGGCTCGGTGGCGCGGGGCGTTCGGCCGCGCCGCGGGGGACGCTGGACCTCCTGCTGGACGTGCCCCTGCAGATCACGGTGGAGCTCGGCCAGACCCAGCGGACCGTGCGGGAACTGTTGGAGATGGCCCCCGGGACCGTGGTCGAGCTGGATCGCCTGGCCGGCGAGCCCGTGGATCTCCTGGTCAACGGCCGGCTGATCGCCCGGGGCGAGGTGGTGGTGATCGATGAGAACTTCGGCATCCGCATCACCGACATCGTCAGCCCCGGGGAGCGCCTGCGCCGGCTGCGGTGACCGCCGCCCCTCGCCGCCGGCCGCGGCCGCCGGGCCGCCGCGCCGGCCGGTGGTGGTCGTCATCGATCCCGCGGCCTACGCGCGACGTCAGGTCCGGGACCAGCTGGCCCCGCTGGGGTGCGCGGTGGTCGAGCTCACCGGCGAGGAGGACCCGGAAGCGCTTTCCGAGGCGCTGGCCCGGGCCCGGGTCGTGGTGGTCGAACCGGCGCCCCACGGGTCACGGGCGGGGGCCTGGCTGCGGCGGCTACGGGCGATCCATCCCGGGGCGGCGCTGGTGGTCTGCAGCGCCCTGACCACCCGTGCCGCGGTCCTCACCTACAGGGGGGCGGGGGCGGTCGACGTGGTGGCGAAGCCCTGGCGCCCAGAGCGGTTGCAGGCGGCCGTGGCGGCCGCCCTGGGGCAGGCGGGCGCCACGGGGCGGCCGACGCCCACCTGCGGCGGCGGGTCGGGGCCTGGGCCGGCCGTCGGCCGCGGGCGGCGGCCCGCGGCCGAGGGCGAAGGGACGGGGACGGCGGGGAGACCGGGGGGACGGGGGAGCCTTGTGGACCAGTCTGATCCAGTTCCTTCTCGCCTCGCTGCTGGTCATCGCGGTGGCCGCCTGGGGTAGTCGCGCCCTGGGCCGCTGGCTGCGGCCGCGGCCGGGCCCGGACGGCCTGGAGATCCGGGCGGTGGTGCCGCTAGGCGGGCGTCGGCTCCTGTGCGTGGTGCGCTGGCGCGGGGACGACCTGCTGCTGGGGGTCACCGATCGGGGCGTGAGCCTGCTGGACCGGCGCCCGGCCGGGGGGGACGAGCCGGCATGATCCCCCGGATCGACGTCACGCTGCAGCCGGCGGCCGGACCCGAGGGGCTGGGGGTCGCCCTCCAGATCCTGCTGCTGCTGACCGTGCTGTCCCTGGCCCCGGCGATCCTGGTCCTGATGACGGGCTTCACCCGCATCGTGGTCGCCCTCTCCTTCCTCCGCAGCGCGCTGGGCACCCCCCAGGCGCCGCCCAACCAGGTGCTGGTGGGGCTGGCGTTGTTCCTGACGGTGTTCATCATGGCCCCGGTGTGGCAGGAGGTCTACCAGCAGGCCTGGATCCCCTACCGGGACGGGCAGATCGGCCAGGTGGAGGCGCTGCAGCGAGCGCAGCAGCCGGTGCGGGAGTTCATGTTCCGCTACACCCGGGAGCGGGACCTGGCCCTGTTCCTCGAGCTCTCGGGCCAGGGGCCGGTGGCCTCCCGCGACCAGGTGCCGACGTACGTGTTGATCCCGGCCTTCGCCATCAGCGAGCTGAAGACGGCCTTTCAGATCGGGTTCATGCTGTACGTGCCGTTCCTGGTCATCGACATGGTGGTCGCCAGCACCCTGATGTCCATGGGCATGCTGATGGTCCCGCCCATGCTGGTCTCCCTGCCGTTCAAGATCCTGCTCTTCGTCCTGGTGGACGGGTGGAACCTGGTGGTCCGCTCGCTGCTGGCCTCCTTCGGCGCGGGCGGCTAGGGGCCGCGGGGCGGGGCGGAGCCCGGTGGGCCCCGGTGCGGACGGGAGGCGGTGTTCGATGACGGACGCGACGGTGCTGACGGTGGGACGGGAAGCGCTGTGGACCGGCCTTCTGGTGGCGGCTCCCGTGCTCGGGCTGACGGTCCTGGTCGGCGTCGCCATCAGCATCCTCCAGGCGGCGACCCAGGTGACCGAGCAGACCCTGGTCTTCGTCCCCAAGATCCTGGCGGCGGCCGCAGCGCTGCTGCTGTTCGGGCCGTGGATGCTGACCACCCTGGTGCGGTACACGGTCCAGCTCTACCAGTCCATCCCCGGGGTGCTGGGATAGCGCCCCTCGCCCCGGCGTCCCCGACGGGTCGCCCCGCCCCGGCCGACGGGGTGGGTCGGCTCCAACGGGGGTCGATCTCGACGCGGACGACGCCCTGGGGACGGGCGCGCGCAGGACCCTGGCGTCGGCCGGGCCGGCCGCCCGCCCGGGGCGGCCGCCCGCGGGTCGGAGGATGCTCGGCGTGGAGGTGGCCCAGGTGGACCTGGCCAGCATCGCCACCAACGAGCTCCATCGGTTCCTCCTCTGCCTGGGGCGGACCAGCGCCCTGGTGGTGGCCTCCCCCGCCTTCGGCGGCGGGCTCGTCCCCGCGCCGGCCCGGGCGCTGCTGGCGGTGCTGCTGGCCCTGGTGGTGTACCCCGTCATGCCGCCGGCCGAGCCGCCCGCCTCGGTGCTCGGCTACGCCGGCGCCCTGCTGGCCGAGGTGGCGGTCGGCCTCGCCCTGGGGCTGGTGACGGCGCTGGTCTTCGCCGCCGTCCAGCTGGCCGGTCAGCTGCTGGACCTGGTCACCGGCTTCGGCGTTTCCGGCGTGTTCGACCCCGTCTCCAGCCAGTCCCTGCCGATCCTGGGTCACTTCCTCTACCTGCTGATGTGGGTGTTGCTCCTCGCCACCGAGGGGCACCACGTGGTGATCCGCGCCCTGGCCGAGAGCTATCGGCACGTGCCCCCCGGCGGGGTGGGGCTGGCCGGCGGGGCGCCGGTGCTGATCGGGATGGCGGGGTGGATGTTCGCCACGGGCCTGGCCCTCAGCCTGCCCCTGCTGGCGGTGCTGGTGGCGGTGATGGTGGCCCTGGGCCTGGTGTCCCGGGCGGTGCCGCAGCTGAACGTGTTCATCACCGGGTTGCCGGTCCAGGTGGCGGTGGCGCTGGTCGCCCTGCTGGTGGGCCTGCCGGCGCTGGGCGGGGCGATGGCGGACCTGGTGCACCCCATGGCCGACGCCCTGGCACGGCTGTTGGAGGCGATGGGCCCGTGACGGCGACACAGGGCTCGCGGCCGATGCGCGCGACGGACCGCCGGCCGGTCGCCGGCGTGCGGCCCGGGAGGTCAGGACGGCCGCCGGCGGCTTCGCCGCGGCGGGCGATGGATCTCCAGCTGTTCGCCGGAGAGCGGGTGCTGCCCCCCTCACCCCGGCGGCTGCGGGAGGCGCGACGGCGGGGCGAGGGCGCCCGCAGCACCGACCTGACGGCGGCGCTGCTGCTGGTGGCGGTGGCGGCCCTAACCGGTGTCCTGGTGCCCGCATCGTCGCGGTCCGTGGCCGCCCTCGCCCGGCAGCTGTGGGGCGCGCCGCCGGTGGGCGCCGCCGAGGCCTGGACGGTGGCCGACGCCGTGGCCCTGGGGCGGACGGCGCTGGTGGCGACGGTGGGCGCCGCGGCCCCCCTGCTGCTGGTCGCCTGGGTGGCGGCCGCAGCGGCCGGGCTCCTCCAAGCCCAGGGCCTCTTCCAGCCGGCGCTGGTGGCGCCGCGGTGGGAGCGCCTGAGCCCGTGGGCCGGCCTCGGGCGGATGTTCTCCCGGCGGGCGCTGGTGGAGCTGGCCAAGGCGCCCCTGAAGCTGGTGGTCCTCGCGGCGGTCCTGGGCCCGGCCCTCGCCCGGACCGCGGGCTCGCTGCTGGTGGCCACCGGTGCCCCCGCCGAGACCCTGGTTCCCGCCGCCGCCCGGGCGATCCACGACCTGCTGTGGCGGGGGAGCCTGGCCTACCTGGTGGTGGCCCTGGCCGACTACGCCTACCAGTGGTGGGAGCACCAGCGCTCCCTGCGGATGACGGTCCAGGAGTGGAAGCAGGACCAGAAGGAGGCCGAGGGCGATCCGGTGGTGCGCCAGCGGATCCGGCAGCGGCAGCGCCAGCTGGCGCGGCGGCGGATGCTGCAAGAGGTTCCCCGGGCGGACGTGGTGGTGACCAACCCGACCCACGTGGCCGTGGCGCTGCGATACGACCCGGCCCGCATGGGGGCGCCGGTGGTGGTGGCCAAGGGCCTGGGCGTCCTGGCCCTGCGCATCCGGGCGGTGGCGGAGGCCCACGACGTGCCCGTGATGGAAGAACCGGCCCTGGCCCGGGCCCTGTACCGGTCCGTCGACGTCGGCCGGGAGATCCCCCCGGCGCTCTACGTAGCGGTGGCCGAGGTGCTGGCCTTCGTGTGGCGGCTCAAGGGCCGTTCCGCCGCGGACCTGGCGCCGGCCCATGGCCCCGGCCCCCGGGCCGAAGCCCCCCGCGCGGCCCGCGGCGCCGGGGGAGACGGGGGACGGCCCGGCACCCCCGGCGGTGGTGGCCGCGCCGGGGCCCGGGGCCGCGGGACCCCCGCGGGGCCGGGGCGTCCCGGCGCCCCGGCGGGGCCGGTTCGTCCCGGTACGGGGGAGGTGACGTAGCATGGCGCGTCCCCTGACGGGGGGGAGGGCGTCGGGCCTGGCGACGGCGGGCCGCTGGCTGGCCGGGTCGGCCGACGCGGTGGTGGCGGCATTCGTGGTGATCATCGTGGTGATGATGGTCGTCCCGCTGCCCACCGCCCTGCTGGACGTGCTGATCGCCGCCAACCTGACCTTCGCCCTGGTCGTGCTCCTGATGACCATGTACACCCAGGAGCCGCTGGAGATCGCCGTCTTCCCCTCGCTCCTGCTGCTGGCCACCCTGTTCCGGCTGGCGCTCAACGTCTCCTCCACCCGGCTCATCCTGCTCCAGGGCGACGCGGGGGCGATCATCCGGCAGTTCGGCCACTTCGTGGTCGGCGGCGACCTGGTGGTCGGCCTGGTGGTGTTCCTGATCCTCGTGGTGATCCAGTTCGTCGTCATCACCCGCGGCGCGGAGCGGGTGGCGGAGGTGGCGGCCCGCTTCACCCTGGACGCGCTGCCCGGCAAGCAGATGAGCATCGACGCCGACCTGTCGGCCGGGCTGATCGACGAGCAGGAGGCCCGCGCCCGCAGGCAGCGGGTGGCCCGCGAGGCGGACTTCTACGGCGCCATGGACGGCGCCAGCAAGTTCGTCAAGGGGGACGCCATCGCGGGCCTGGTCATCACCGCCATCAACCTGATCGGCGGGGTGCTGATCGGGGTGCTGCGGGACGGGAGGCCGGCGGCCGAGGCCCTCCAGACCTACGCGCTGCTCACCGTCGGCGACGGGCTGGTCTCCCAGATCCCCGCCCTGCTCCTCGCCACCGCCACGGGCATCGTGGTGACGCGGGCGGCCGGCGAGGACCACCTGGGCGGCGACCTGCGCCGGCAGGTGTTCTCCAACCCGCGGGTGCTGGGGGTCGCCGCGATCTTCTTGGTGCTCCTCGCCCTGGTGCCGGGCCTGCCCAAGGTGCCCTTCTTCGTCCTGGCCGCGGTGGCGGCGGCGGGAGCCCGGGGCCTGCAGCTTCAGGCGCGACGCCGGGCCGAGGAGGAGGCCGCGCGCGCCCGCCAGGAGGCGGCCGCGGCCCGCAGCGAGCCGGAGCCGGTGACCGCCGCGCCTGTCGACCCCATCGAGATCGAGCTGGGCTACGGGTTGCTGGGGCTGGCCGACGAGTCGCGGGGCGGCGATCTGCTGGCGCGCATCGCCGCCATCCGGCGGCAGATGGCGCAGGACCTGGGGGTGGTGATCCCGCTGGTCCGGGTGCGGGACAACGTGATGCTGGACAGCCACACCTACGTGATCCGCCTGCGCGGTGCCGAGGCGGGGCGCGGCCGGCTGCTCCCCGACCACTACCTGGCCATGGCCACGGGCGTGGAGACGGAGACCGTGGAGGGGATCGAGACGACGGAACCGGCCTTCGGCCTGCCGGCCCTGTGGATCCCCGCCGACAGCCGGGAGCGGGCCGAGCTGGCGGGCTACACCGTGGTCGACCCGGCCTCGGTGCTGGCGACCCACCTGTCCGAGTTGCTGCGCCAGAACGCCCACCGGCTGCTGACCCGTCAGGACGTGCGCCAGCTCCTGGACGGGCTGCGCCAGGTGGCGCCGGCCCTGGTGGACGAGCTGCAGCAGCACCTGGGCCTGAGCGAGATCCAGAAGGTGCTGCAGAACCTGCTGCGGGAGGGCGTGGCCATCCGCGACCTGGTGACCATCGGCGAGGCCTTGGCGGACCAGGCCCCCGTCACCCGCGACACCGACCTCTTGACCGAGTTCGTCCGGCACCGGCTGGCGGCCCAGATCTCCGAGTCGCTGCCCGTGCGGGACGGCCGGCTGCGGGTGCTGGCCCTGGACCCCGCGGCCGAGCAGGTGATCCGCGACGCCCTGCAGCAGACCCCCGCCGGCGGCCCGCCGGCCGTGCCCGCCGACTGGCTCGGCCGCCTGCTGCGGGCCGCCCAGGCGGAGGTCCGGCGGGTGGCCGCGCAGGGGGTCGAGCCGGTGGTGCTCTGTGCCCCGGTGATCCGGCTCCACCTCTACCGGCTGCTGGAGGCGGCGGTGCCGCAGCTGGTGGTCGTCTCCTATAACGAGCTGGTGCCCCACCTCCAGGTGGAGACCGTGGGGGTGATCCGCCCGTGAGGATCAAGCGCTTCCGGGCGCCGGACATGCGCACGGCCCTCGAACTGGTACGGGCGGAGATGGGGCGCGACGCGGTGATCCTGCAGTCCCGGGCGGTGCGCGGTCGGGGGCTCCTGGGATGGCTGGGGCGCGGCCGCCGGTGGGTCGAGGTGACGGCGGCCTGGGACGGGGACGGGCCCCGGGCCGGACTCTCCGCCGGGTGGGATCGGGCTGCCGCCGCCGGGTTCGGTGCGGGCCGTCCGGCCGCCGGTGGGGTGGGGCGGCCGCCCAACGTCGCCGCCGGCGGGGACGCCGGCGGTTGGGACGAACCGGCCGCGGCGGTGCCGTCCGGCGAAGGGGGAGACCGAGGGCGCGGAGGGGCGGCGGGGGCGCCACCGGCCCGGCCGGCGGCGGCCGGGGCCCGAGCGGCGGTCCCGGCCTCGTCGCCGCAGGGTTCCCTGCCTACTGCGCTGCCGGACGGCCGGGCGCGGCGGCTGGATGTGACGGTGGGCGACGGTCCCCTGCTCCCGTCGCCGGCGGCCGCGGGGCGAGCCGCCGGCCCTCACGGGCAGGCCCCGGCCCCGGCAGGGACGAGGGCCGCGTCGCCGGTCCTGCCGCCGCCCGCCCCGCCGCTGGCCGGGACGGTGGTGGTGGTCGGGCCCACGGGCGCGGGCAAGACCACGGTGGTGGCGAACCTGGCGGCCCGGGCGGTGCTGGACGAGGGGCGCGAGGTCGCCCTGCTGGCGGCGGACACCTATCGGCTGGGCGCCACCCGGGCGCTGGCGTCCTACGCCGAGCTGCTCGGCCTGCCGCTGGAGGTGGCGTACGCCCCCGGCGAGGTGGCCGCCTGGGCGAACCGGCAAGGCGAGCACGGCGGTGCCGCGGAGGGCGCGCAGGACGACGCCCAGGTGGCGGGGGGCGAGGGCGGGGTGCGCGCCCTGGTGGACACCGCGGGCCGCAACCTGCTGCTGCCGGAGGTGGCCGCCGAGCTGGCCGCCGTGGTCGCCGCGGCCCGGCCCGACCGGGTGCTGCTGGTGGTCCCGGCGACCCTGGCGCCGGCGGAGGCGGCGGCGGTGATCGCCGCCGGGCGCCGGCTGGGGGCGACGGACCTGGTGCTCACCAAGCTGGACGAGTGCCTGGATCCCGCGGCCGCCCTGGCCCGAGCCGCGGGGTGGGGATTGCCCCTGGCCCGGGTGGGACTGGGCCAGCGCGTGCCCGAGGACCTGGTGCCGGGCACCCCAGAGGCGCTGGGGCCGTGGCTGGCCCACGCCCGGCGCCGGCACCGAGGAGGAGGGGGCCTGCATGGTCACGACGCCGACCGGGTTGGCTGAGCGATCGCGCACGCTCCTGGTGGCCAGCGGCAAGGGCGGGGTCGGGAAGAGCAACCTGAGCCTGAACCTGGCCATCGCCGCCCGGCAGCTGGAGCGGCGGGTGCTGCTGCTGGACGCCGACGTGGGGCTGGGGAACGCCGAGATCCTGGCCGGTGTCAGCGCCCCCCGGCACCTGGGCGACGTCCTGGCGGGTCGGGCGAGCCTGGCCGAGGCGGTGGTGCCCGGCCCGGGCGGCGTCGACCTGCTCGCCGGCGGCCACGGCATGCTCGAACTGCCCCCCATCGACGGCCTGCGCTGGCGTCACGTGCTTGCCCAGGTGGCCCGCTACGGGTGGGATCTGGTGGTGATCGACGGCGGGGCGGGCGTGGGGGGCGCGGTGCGGCCCCAGCTGCTGGCGGCGCGGGAGGTGCTGGTGGTCACCACGCCCGAGCCCACGGCCCTGGCCGACGCCTATGCGGTGATCAAGCTGGTGGCGGGCCGGGACCCGGCCCAGGCTCCCCAGGTGTGGGTGGCGGTCAACCAGGTGCAGGGGGCCGCCGAGGGCGAGCGGGCCTTCGCGCGGCTGGCCGCGGTCTGCCGACGGTTCCTGGGGGTCGAGCCCCGGTGCCTGGGCACGGTGCCCTTCGATCCCCAGTTGCGCCGGGCGGTCCAGCGGCAGGTCCCGCTGCTGCTGGCCGCACCCCACAGCCCGGCCGCCCGGGCCGTCGCCGCCATGGCGCGGCGCCTCCTGGGGGCCCCGGCGCCGGCGACGGGCGGCCTCTTGGCGTACCTGACCCGCCTGTGGCCCCGGCGCCCGCTGCGGGCGGCCTCGGCGCCGGGCGAGTAGCGCCGACCGCCGTCGGCGCCGCGCGGCCGGGAGGGGGACGGGGGGATGGGGGACGTGGAGCCGTTGCCCTTGGAGGTCAACCAGCCGGTGGAGATCGCCTTCGTGGACGAGCCGCCTGCGGGCGTCGGGGCGGGTCCCTACCGGACCCACGTGCTGGCGTCGGGGCCCAGCGGGATCGTCCTGGCGCTGCCCATGGCCCGCCATCGCTGGGTGGTCCCGCGGCCGGGCCAGGCGGTGAAGGTGGTCTACCGGGATCCGCGGGATCGCGGGTCGGATCGCGGGGTGTACGGGTTCGTCACCGTGGTGGTGGAGGCTCGCGTGGAGCCCGAGCCCGAGCTGCACCTGGCCCCGCCAGCGCGGGTCGAACGGGTGCAACGTCGCCACTGGGTGCGTCTCGACGTGCGCCTGCCGGTGCGCCTGGAGCGGGAGGGCGACCCGCCGGAGGTCCTGAGCGGGCACACCCTGGACGTCAGCGGCGGCGGCGCGCGGGTGGCGGTGCCCAAGGCCCCGGCGGTGGGGGAGCATCTCCGGGTCGAGATGGGGTTCCCCGGCTGGGTGGTGCGGGCCACGGCCCGGGTGGTGCGGGTCGAACCGGGTGCCCCGCCGGCCGTCGGGCTGGCCTTCGTCGAGATCGACGGACGCCTGCAGGACCGCATCGCCGGCTTCATCCTCAACGAGCAGGCGCGGCGCCGCCGCCTGCTGGGGTAGCACCGGCGGCGGGACGGGCCGGGGAGGAGGGCCGGATCGGGCGAGAGGCGAGAGGCGGAGGGGGGACGGAGGGTGTCCGCAGAGCTGAAGCAGCGGCCTGATCGGGCGGAGCTGTGGCGCCGCTACCGGGCGACGGCGGATCCGGAGAGCTGGGAGGCGCTGATCCGGGAGCACCTGCCGCTGGTCAAGTACCTGGCCGGGCGGATGATCGTCCACCTGCCGCCGCAGGTGGAGATGGACGACCTGATCGGGTACGGCGTCTTCGGCCTGATCGAGGCGATCCAGCGGTACGACCCCGCCCGCGGGGTGAAGTTCGAGACCTACGCCTACACGCGCATCCGCGGTGCGATGCTGGACGGGCTGCGGGCCATGGACTGGGTCCCCCAGGGTCTGCGCCGCCGGGCCCGGGAGGTCGAGGCGTGCTACCGCCGCCTCGAGAGCCGGCTGGGGCGGCCCGCGGAGGACGCCGAGGTGGCGGCGGAGCTGGGCCTGACGACGGAGGAGTTCGCGGACCTGCTCCAGGACCTGGCCCGGACCACGGTGGTGTCGCTGGACGACGTGCTGCCCAGCGACGCCGACGACCCCGCGGCGGTGCTGGACCGGCTGGCGGATCCGGACGCCGCGGACCCCCTGGAGGCGGCCACGCTGACCGACCTGCGCCGGCGCCTGGCCGACGCCCTGAGGGGGCTCCCCGAGCGGGAGCGGCTGGTGGTGACGCTGTATTATTATGAAGGCTTGACGGTCAAGGAGATCGCCGCGGTGATGGGGGTCAGCCCCTCGCGGGTCTCCCAGCTGCACACCCGGGCGATCCTGCGCCTGCGGGCGCGGCTGCGGGTCGAGGAGGGACGCGGTCCATGAGCGTCGGCGGCGTCGACGGACCCCACCTCCTGCAGTCGGCGACGGCGGCCCAGCGACTCCAGCGCCTGGGGGCGGAGACGGTCCGCGGGGAGGAACAGGCCCAGCGCTTCGCGGCCCTGCTCGGGGAAGCCCGGCGCCAGCAGCGGGTGGGCGACCTGACGGCGGCTTCGCCCGGCGGCCGCACCGGCCGGCGGGCGGGGAACGACCCTGGCCAGGGGGAGGAGGGCGCCGAGGTGCCGTCCTCCCGGCGGGATCGCCGGGGCCACCGGCGCGGCGGCTCGCACCCCGACCCGGAGGACCCGCGCGGGCGCCGCCGTCGGCAGCCACCCCCACCCCGAGGCGGCGGTCGGACCGGGCCAGCCGGCGAGACGGTCTCCCCGGCGCCCGGGCGCACCCCCGCATCCGGGCCCGACCCCCGCGGAGGTTGGGCAGGCTCCCGGCTGGTTCCGGAGGGGATCGCCCTCAAGGGCCAGCGACTGGATCGGACGGTCTAGCGCCGACGCCCGACCCGCCGGTGCCGCACCCGCACCCTGGTCATGTACGCCTGGGCGCGCCGCACCGGTACTAGCACCGACGCCCGACCCGCCGGCACCGCGCCCGCCGACGCTCCGCCCGCCCGTCCCCCGCCCGTCGGCGCCCTGCCCGCCAGGGCCCCGCCCGTCGGCGTCCCGCGCCCCGGCACCCCCGTCTGCGGCGCCCGAACGACCGCCTTCCGCCCCACGGCGCTCCCGGCTTGGACGTCGCCGCATAGGGCGGGACGAGGCTGGCATACTATGCCAGACGGGGGTGAGGCGGTGCGGGGCTTCTGGCTCGGGTTCGCCTGCGGGCTGCTGGTGGCGGCCCTGTTGGCCGGCGCGGGGGTGCAGCGGCTGGTGCACCGCGGCGTGACCGTGGAGGTCGCAGCCGCTCCCCTGGCGGCGGCCGCCGAGGCCGCGGTGGAGGAGACCCTGCGCCAGCAGCTGCCCGCGGTGATCGCCGCGCTGCAGCAGCGGCTGCCGGCCGCCGTCGCCGCCGAGCTGGCCGCCCGCCTGCGGGAGGCCGGCATCACGGTGTACGGCGTTCGCCTCGAACTCCCCCCCGATGCGGCCGCCGCCCTAGAGGGTCACCTCCGGGACGAACTGGCCCGCCAGCTGGAGGCCCAGCTGGACCCCGGGCAGCTGGCCACCTGGTCCGCGCCGTGGAGCCGGCGGCTGGGCCGCGACCTGGTGGACGGGCTGGCTGCGCGGCTCGCCCTCCAGCCGGTGCCCGTCCGACCGGTGGACCGCCTGCCCCTGGCGATCCCCGTCTACATCCGCCTCGAGACCGGCACGCAACCCGCCTTCGGCGCCGCCCTGTCGCGCCCCGCCCCGGCGGGGTCCGGTGCGGGCGGCGCACCCCAACCCGCCGCGACATCCCATCCTTGGGATCCCCAGCGCCTCGTCGCGCCCCACCTGCGGTGAGACCGCGGGCGTCGCGGAGCGGCGGCGCCCCGGGCCGTCCTCGACCCGGGCGCCCGCGCCGCCCGCGGGCGTCCGTGTAACGTTTCGGTAGGTGAGGGTCGAGGCAAATAGAAAAGGCCTCACCCGGAGGCTGTCCCTGCATCGGGACGGCTTCCCCAGCGGCAGTCGGAGGGTGAGGCCCCATGCTCAGCATACACGCTGTGCGCGAACTTTTCCTCCAGACATTGCGGGAACTGGCGGAGCTGGTGACGGAGGACCGATCGTTTGGCGAACTGGAGGAAGCCGTTCAGCGGCTCAGCGGCCGGCTGACACTGCGGCTGCTGGAGTGGGTGTTGGCCGGGATCGATGAGCGACTGATGCAGGAGCGGGACCCGAGCCGATATGAGTGCCTGGATACGCGGGAGCGGGTCCTGGACACGCCGCTGGGCGAGTTGCAGGTGAAGCGACGTTACTACCGGGACCGGGCGACGGGCCAGGGTGTGTTCTTGCTGGATGAAGCACTGGGCTTGGAATCGCGGCGGCGACTGTCGCCGCGGCTGGAAGCGCTGTGCCGGCGGCTCGCGACGGAGATGCCGTATCACCGAGCGACGGCGGTCCTGCGGGAGTTGACGGCGGGGCAGGCACCGGCGCGGGCGATGACGGTGTGGCGGGCGTCCCAACGGGCGGGGCGCCGGTTGAAGGAGGCGGCGGAGCGGCTACGGCGGTCGGTGTTCGTGGAGGGCCAGGTGCCGGAAGGCCGGCGCCGGAGTGCGCAGCTGCATGCCGAAGCGGACGAGGTTTATCTGCGGGGTCGAGGGCAACCGGTGGTGTTGAAGCTGGGGGTCGCGTACGAAGGCAAGCAAGCCGTGGGTTCGAACCGGCAAGCGCTGCGGGAGCGGCGGGTCGTGGCGGGGGTGATGCCGGGGACGGCCTTTTGGGAGCAGGCGAGCGCCTATTGGGGGACGCACCGGGATCTGAGCGCGGTCCAGGCTTGTTACCTCGGAGGCGATGGGGCGCATTGGGTCAAGCAGGGGTTGCAGTACTTCCCCCGCGCGTGTTACCGGCTGGATCCGTTCCACCTGCGGCGAGCCCTGCGGGAGGCGTTATCGCCTTCCGAGGAGACGTACGCCCAGGTGTGCCGGGCCATCGAAGCGGGGGATTGGGCGGGCGTGGAGTCGGCGCTTCGCCAGGCGCTACGGGGGCGGCGTGGTCCGGCGCGGGAGCGCTTGTTGCGGCTGCGCGGCTACTTGCGGGAGCACTGGGACGGGATTGTGGCTTCTGGGGAAGCGCCGCGGCTGGGGGCGATCGAAGCAGAAGTCTTTCACGTCCTTGCACGACGGATGAAACGGCATGGGGCGCGTTGGAGTGAACGCGGCGCCGACCACTTGGCGCGGCTCTTGAGCGAACGCGTGGACCCCCACTGGCGCGCGGTCCTCGGCGGCCGGCCCCTGCAGATTTCGCCCGGCGTGCGGCAGGCGACACGCCAGGCCGTTCAGCGCGTGATGCGCCAGCTCGAGGAGGACCCAGCCCGTTGGCTGCGTGCCCGCATCCCAGCGCTCACCGGGCCGCATGCGACCAAACCCTGGGTTCAGGTGCTGCGCGACCTGGCCCATGTCCACGCACCGGTGGCTTGACAGCCGATTCACCGCTGGGGGCACCCACCGGAACGTGACACGGACCCCGCGGGCGCCTCGCGTTGGCGCCCCGGAAGCCCTGTGATATACTACCGAACGGCTCGCGCCCGGAAACGGGCGGAGGCGGCCCACAGCGGCCGGGTCCCTCGCCCGTGGGCGGCGGGTACGTCGCACGCCTCCGGAGGGGCCGCGGCGGTGCCGGACGCGGGGCAGCGGGCGCGCCGGTCCCGCGGCCCGGTGAAGGGGGCGGAGGAGCAACCGAAGGAGGTGGGGCCGGTGCCGGTCGTGGCCATGAAGCAGCTGCTGGAGGCTGGCGTGCACTTCGGCCATCAGACCCGCCGGTGGAATCCCAAGATGCGCCCCTACATCTTCATGGAGCGCAACGGGATCTACATCATCGACCTGCAGAAGACCGTGCGCCTGCTGGACGAGGCGTACAACTTCGTGCGGGAGCTGGTCGCCCAGGGCGGCCGCATCCTGTTCGTGGGCACCAAGAAGCAGGCGCGCGACGCCATCGCCGAGGAGGCCACCCGCTGCGGGGAGTTCTACATCAACGAACGCTGGCTGGGCGGCACCCTGACCAACTTCGTCACCATCCGCAAGCGCATCGACCGCCTGGTGGAACTGGAGCAGATGGAGGCGGAGGGCCACTTCGAGCGGCTGCCCAAGAAGGAAGTGGCGCGGCTGCTGCGGGAGAAGGCCAAGCTCCAGAAGTACCTGGGCGGCATCAAGGGCATGAAGGACCTGCCCGACGCCATCTACGTAGTCGACCCCCGCAAGGAGAAGATCGCCGTCACCGAGGCGCGCAAGCTGGGCATCCCCGTGGTGGCCATCGTCGACACCAACTGCGACCCCGAGGAGATCGACTACGTGATTCCCGGCAACGACGACGCCATCCGCGCCGTGCGGCTGATCACCAGCAAGATCGCCGACGCCGTGCTGGAGGGCAAGCAGGGCGTGCAGGTGGTGGAGGCCTGAGCCGCACCGGCGCCGGCTGGGGCACGGCGCGGTGGAGCGGCCGCGGCCGCCCAGGGCGGGCGCCGCGACCCCGGCCCGAGGGGGCGACGGGAAGGGAGCGAGGAAGGAGGCCATCCATGGCGGTCAGCGCGAAACAGGTCGCGGAGCTGCGGGCGCGCACCGGCGCCGGCATGATGGACTGCAAGCGGGCCCTCGAAGAGGCCGGCGGCGACATGGAGAAGGCCGCACTGTTGCTGCGCGAGTGGGGCATGGCGGCCGCCGCCAAGAAGGCCGGTCGCGCCACGGCGGAGGGTCTGGTCCACGCCTACATCCACGGCCAGGGCCGCATCGGCGTCCTCATCGAGGTGAACTGCGAGACGGACTTCGTCGCCGCCACCGACGACTTCCGGCAGCTGGTCCACGAGCTGGCCATGCAGGTGGCGGCCACGGCGCCGCAGTACGTCCGGCGGGAGGACGTGCCCGCCGAGGTGGTGGAGCGGGAGCGTGAGCTGTTGCGGCGCCAGGCGGAGGCCGAGGGCAAGCCCGCCCACATCGTCGATCGCATCGTCGAGGGGCGCCTGGACAAGTTCTTCAGCCAGGTCTGCCTGGAGGAGCAGCCCTACATCCGCGACGACTCGATCACCGTGGGCGACCTGATCAAGCAGGCCATCGCCAAGCTGGGCGAGAACATCCGCGTGCGGCGCTTCGCGCGCTTCGAGCTGGGCGGCGCCTGAGGGGCCGCCCCAGGCTGGGCCGTGGCACGGGGGGCGGGGAGCGTGGAGCATGGCGGGACCGAGGGAGGTCGAGCCCGCAGCCGAGGCGGTCCCGGGCCGGCGGCGGAAGCCCGGACGGCGGGTCGCGGAGGAGGCCGCGGCGCGCCTCCGTCGGGCGAGGTGCCGGCCCCCGCGGGTGCACCGGTCGGGGGGGTAGCCGGCGGCTGCGGCGCCGGGCGCCCGGCCGCGGTGGGGACGCCCGCTCGCGGGGCGGTGGGGGCCGGTCCGGCCCCGGCCGAGGCCGCCGGCCGGGGCGACAACGGGATGCCGCGGCCCCGCTACCGGCGGATCATGCTGAAGCTCTCGGGGGAGATGCTGGCCGGCGGCGGGTACGGCATCGACCCCGAGGTGGTCGACTCCATCGCCCGCCAGGTGCGGGAGGTGGTCGACCTGGGCGTCCAGGTGGCCATCGTCGTCGGCGGCGGCAACATCTGGCGCGGCGTGCAGGGCAGCGCCAAGGGCATCGACCGGGCGACGTCGGACTACATGGGCATGTTGGCGACGGTGATCAACGCCCTGGCGCTGCAGGACGCGCTGGAGAAGCACGGCGTCGACACCCGGGTGCAGACGGCCATCGAGATGAAGGAGGTGGCCGAGCCGTACATCCGGCGACGGGCGATCCGCCACCTGGAGAAGGGGCGGGTGGTGATCTTCGCCGCCGGCACCGGCAATCCGTACTTCTCCACCGACACCACGGCGGCGCTGCGGGCGGCGGAGATCGAGGCGGAGATCTTCTTCAAGGCGACCAAGGAGGACGGCGTCTACGACGCCGATCCGCGCCTCGACCCCAACGCCCGGAAGATCGACGAGATCGACTACCTGGAGATGCTCAACCGCGGTCTGCGGGTCATGGACTCCACGGCCACGTCGCTCTGCATGGAGAACAACATCCCCATCCGGGTGTTCGACCTCAGCGTCCCCGGGAACATCCGGCGGGCCGTGCTGGGCGAGAACATCGGCACCTACGTCAGGGGGGATCCCCGGTGATCGAGGACATCCTCCGCGAGGCCCGGGAACGCATGGAGGCCCGGGTGGAGAACTTCCGGCGGGAGCTGGCCACGGTCCGTGCGGGTCGCGCCACGCCTGCGCTGCTGGAGAAGATCCGCGTGGACTACTACGGCACGCCGACGCCCCTGCAACAGCTGGCGACCATCACCGCGCCGGAGCCGCGGATGCTGGTGGTGCAGCCCTGGGACAAGAGCGTGATGGGGGAGATCGAGAAGGCCATCGCCAAGTCGGACCTCGGCGTCAACCCCTCCAGCGACGGCCAGGTGATCCGCATCGTGCTGCCGCCCCTGACGGAGGAGACCCGCAACGAGCTGGTCAAGCGGGTGCGCAAGATGGCCGAGGAGGAGCGCGTGGCCGTCCGCAACATCCGCCGTCAGGCCAACGAGGACCTGGAGGAGCTGGAGGACGAGGGGTTCTCCGAGGACGAGATCCGGCGGGCCCAGGAGCGGGTCCAGGAGCTGACGGACCGGACCATCGCCCGCATCGACGAGCTCCTGGCCGGCAAGGAGAAGGAGATCCGCGAGGTGTGAGGGAGCTCGGCGAGCTGGTCGGCCTGCCCCTGGCGGAGGCGCGCCGGCGCCTGGAGGGGGCAGGCCTCGTCGTCCAGGTGACGGTCACCGCCGCCCCGGACGAACCGGCCCGGCGCCGAGCCCGCCAGGTCGGGCCGCGCGCCACCCTCTGGCGGGTGGTGCGGGCGGAGTGGGCGCGGGCTGGGGCCGGCGATCCCGACGCGGGATCGCCCGGTGCGGACGGTCGGGCCGGATCCGGCCGGCGGCACGGTGGTGCTCCCTCCAGGATCGCCGGCGCCGTCGGCGCGGGGCGCCCGGCCACCATGGGGGGCGAGGGGGCCGGCGCCGCGGCGGTCGGGGGCGGCGGAGCGGTGCCCTGCGGCGGGGAGGCGGACGACGGGGCGCCCGCGGAGGGGACGGACGGCGGGAACGCCGAGGGACCGCGGACGGTGCGGCTCGTGGTGGCCGCCTTCCCCCTGCCGCCGCTGCCGCGGGCCGACCTGGAGGGGGCCCTGGGGGAGGCGGCGCGGGCCAGCTGGGGGCCGCCCACCGCCGGAGAGGGCGGCGGGTCCGAGGGGCCGTGAGGCGTCCCGGCGGGCCGGGAGGCGACCGGGCGGCGGGTCCGGGGGTCGGGGGCCGCCGGGTCGACCGTCGGGTGAAGGGGAGGAAGCCGGTGACCGATCCCGTCACGCAGCGAGGCCCGTCCGTGCCGCCACCGGAAGAGGCGGAGCTGCTGCGCCGCGTCGAGCGGGTCCGGGCCATGGGGCGGATGCCCCGGCATGTGGCCATCATCATGGACGGCAACGGGCGGTGGGCCCAGCGCCGGGGCTGGCCGCGGGTGGCCGGGCACCGGGCCGGGGTCGAGAGCGTGCGGGCGATCGTGCGCTTCGCCGGCGACATCGGGCTCGAGGTGCTGACCCTCTACGCCTTCTCCACCGAGAACTGGCGGCGGCCGCCCGCGGAGGTCCGGGCCCTGATGGGCCTGCTGGTGGAGCACATCCGCCGGGACCTCGACGAGCTCGACCGCAACGGCGTGCAGATCCGGGTCATCGGCGACCCCGAGGGGCTGCCGCCGACGCCGCGGCGGGAGGTGCTCCGCGCCGTCGAGACCACCCGGTCCAATGGCCGCATGATCCTGGTCCTGGCCCTGAACTACGGGGCGCGCTGGGAGCTGGCGCGAGCGGCGCGGCTGCTGGCCGCCAAGGCGGCGCGCGGGGAGATCGACCCCCAGGCCATCGACGAGGCGATGCTGGCCGCCCACCTGCAGACCGCCGACCTGCCGGACCCCGACCTGGTGATCCGCCCCAGCGGTGAGTGGCGGATCTCCAACTTCCTGCTCTGGCAGATCGCCTACAGCGAGCTCTGGTTCACCCCCATTGCCTGGCCCGACTTCCGCCCCGTCCACCTGGTGGAGGCCATCGAGGCCTATGCCCACCGGGAGCGCCGCTTCGGGGGGCTGGGGCCGGGTGCCGGCCGCCCGGGGGGTGCCATGGCGCCGGGGGAGGTGCCGGGATCCTCGCCTCCAGGCCCACCCCGGCTCCGGCCGCCCGCCGACGCCGGGCAGGGCGCGGGAGGGACCGACGGCGGACGCGAGGACCCTGCAGGATGCGGGCCCGCGGACGCCCCGGGGCGGCTCCTGGGGCGGGGCGGCGCCGGGGTCGGCGCCGCCCCGCCCCAGGCGGTGTCGCCGGGGGGCGACACCGGCGGCTGGCCGTGGGCCGACGGTGCCCCGGGTGACGGGGCGGGAACCCCGGCGGGACGCGGCGCAACCCGTGCCCCGGTGACGACGGGCGGCGGCCAGCCCCCGGCCGCGCCGGGCGGGGGTCGCCGCCCCGGCGGCGAGGCCGGAGCCGAGGGACGATGCTGACGGCGCGTCTGGCTACCGCCGCCGTCCTGCTCCCGCCGGTCCTCGCCGCCGTCTGGTGGGGCGGTGGCGCCCTGGCGTCGGTCCTCGCGGCGGTGGGCCTGCTGGCCGGCTGGGAGGCCGCCGGGCTGCTGGCGGAGGCCATGGCTTGGGCGGGCGGGGCGAAGGCCAGCCGGGCCGGGTGGCGCCGGCTGCGGGCGGTGGGCGCTGTGGCGGGGATCCTGCCGATGGGCGCCCTGGCGCTGCTGCCATGGCCGCCCGCGGCGGCCATGGCAGCAGCGCCGCTGGCCGCGGCGGTGGTGGGGGCGGCGGCCGCCGCCCCCACCACCGCCGCCGGGGCGGGCTCGTCGGCGGGCCCGCTGGGAGGCGGGGCGGCGGGCCCGCTGCGAGGCGGGGTGGTGGCGGCGGGGGTGGCCGCGTGGGTCGGGATCCCCCTGGCGTGCGCCCTCTGGCTCCGGCAGGCCGGGCCGGCGTGGCTGCTGGTGCCGCTGGTCATCCTGTGGGTCCAGGACACCGCGGCCTTCTTCGTCGGACGGGCATGGGGACGGCGGCCGCTGGCGCCGCGGATCTCCCCGGGGAAGACCTGGGAGGGCGCAGCGGGCGGCCTGGCCGGCGCCCTGGTGGCGGCGGCCCTTCTGGCAGGCCTGCTCGACCGCTCCGCCTTGGAGCTGCTGCCGGCGGCGGCCGGGACGGCGGTGGCGGGACAGCTGGGCGACCTCTGGGAGTCGTGGTGGAAGCGGCGCGCAGGCCGCAAGGACTCCGGCTCCCTCTTGCCCGGGCACGGCGGCATGCTGGATCGGATCGACAGCCTGCTGCCGGCGCTGGTGCTGTTCGCCGCCTGGATGCGGCCGTGGCGCTAGGGCCGGCGGGGGCGGCGGACGCGGGCGGAGGCCGGCGGCGGGGGGATGGGCGGGGCCGGGCGGTCCGGATTGCCGATCCTGGGGCCCTGATCCAGGGGGCGGCGCCGCGTCGTGGCGGGCGGGGCGGCACATGGGGCGCCGGGGGCGCCGTGGACGTGATGGCGTGCCGGGATGGCCGGGGCGGCAAAGGGTGCGCGGGATACCGTGGACGCGACGGTGGGGCGTGGCGGCCGTAGCGGCCGGGATGGCTGGGGCGGTACACGGGGCGCTCGGGGTGGGGTGCGAGCCACGCCGTGGCCTTCCTACGGTCCAGGGGACCCCGGCGGCCCGGCGGCCGCTCGGGGTACCGTCGGGGCGTCCGGGGTGTCCGTTGGGACGAGGATCCCGACGCCGAGCGGGCCTCGGGACCCGCCCTGGAGCGGACGCCTAGGACGGCGGCAGGCCGTGCCAGTGCGCCGGCTGCGGCCGGAGGCCGTGGCCGCGGCCGTACGGACGAGGCACTGGCGTTCCGCCGGTGCGTCCAGGCCCCGGCACGGCATCGCGGCACCGGGCGATGCCGTGCGGATGGGCCGTCATCGCGCCGCCGGCGCGACCGGCCGGCGACATCCGGGCCCCGGGCGGTGCCGCGCGGGGGGTCGGGGCGGGCGCCTCCGCGGGCGCCCCGAAGGAGGCGGAGGACGGCGATGGGCGAGGGACCGATGGGGGTCGTCATCCTGGGCAGTACGGGGTCCATCGGACAGCAGGCCGTGGAGGTCATCGCCCACATGCCGGAGCGGCTGCGGGCGGTGGCCCTGGGTGCCGCCCGGGACGGCCGGCGGCTGCTGGAGCAGGTGCGACGGCTGCGGCCGGAGGCCGTGGCCCTGGAGGATCCCGACGCCGGCCGGGCCTGGCGGCCGGCCCTGGAGCGGGAGGGCGTCCGGGTCCTGGTGGGCCCGGGCTCCGCGGAGGAACTGGCCACGTGGCCCGGTGCCGAGCGGGTGCTGGTGGCCATCACCGGGGCCGCGGGCCTGCGCCCCACCCTGGCCGCCCTGCGGGCCGGGCGGGACGTCGCCCTGGCCAACAAGGAGTCCCTGGTGGCCGCGGGTGCCCTGGTGACGGCCCAGGCGGCGGCCGCCGGTGTTCGCCTGTTGCCGGTGGACAGCGAGCACTCCGCCCTGTTCCAGTGCCTCGCGGGGCGGTCACCCGCGGAGGTGGAGCGCCTGATCCTGACGGCCTCGGGCGGTCCCTTCCGCGGCTGGCGCCCCGAGGCCCTGCGGGACGTGACCCCCGAGCAGGCCGTGCGCCACCCCAACTGGTCCATGGGCGCCAAGATCAGCGTCGACTGCGCCACCCTGATGAACAAGGGGCTGGAGGTCATCGAGGCGCACTGGCTCTTCGGCCTGCCCGCGTCCCGCATCGGGGTGGTGGTCCATCCCCAGAGCGTGGTCCACGGGCTGGTGGAGCTGCGGGACGGCGCCATGGTGGCGGTGCTGGCGCGGCCGGACATGCGCCAGCCGATCCAGTACGCCCTGTGCTATCCTGAACGTGGGCCCCGGCTGGTGGATCGCTTGGATCTGGCCGCCGTGGGCAAGCTGACCTTTGAGGAACCCGACACCCGCACCTTCCCGTGCCTCGCGCTGGCGTACCGCGCCCTGGAGACCGGGGGGACGGCGCCGGCCGTGCTCAACGCCGCCAACGAGGAGGCCGTCGCGGCCTTCCTGGCCGGCCGGCTGCCCTTCCCGGGGATCGCGGAGACCGTCGCGGCGGTGCTGGACCGGCACCGGGCGCGACCGGTGACGGGTCTCGACGACGTGCTGGAGGCCGACGCCTGGGCGCGGGAGGAAGCTCGAGCCCAGATGGCGGGGCCGCCGCGAACGGCCGTGGGACCCGGGGGCGCGGCATCGCCGCCGGCGTGACGGCGCGGCGTCGGGGGTGCGGGACGCCCGCGGACCCGACGGCGTCGGTGCGAGCCGGCGGAGCCGCGGGGCGGTTCGAGGTGCGCCAGCGGGCGGCGGCGCGGCGGCCCGCCCGCCGCGCAGGGGCCGTGGGCCGGGGGCGGCCGTCCAGCGGGCGACCGCGCGGGAACCGGGGCGGTGGCCGGTCCGCCCCGCGGGGCGAGCCGGTGGGAGCCGGACGGCGCCCGCCCGCCGCCCCGGGCGATCCGCCGGGAACAGGGTCCGGGGCCCGGCCGGCCGCAGCGGGCATCCGCCGGGGAACACGGTCCGGGGTCCGTCCGGCCGCAGCGGGCGATCCGCGGGCATCCGGGCGGATCCCGCGGCAAGGTGTGGCGCCCCGCGCCCGGGCCGGTGGGGACGGCTTCGGGCCGGGCCGCGAGGCCGCGCGGGACCGGACGCCGCAGGCGGTGCCTGAGGCGGCCGCCGTGGCGGGGCCGGCAGACCAGGCAGGTGGTGGGTCGGTGGCGCTCCTTTGGACGGTGGCCGTCTTCGCGCTGCTCATCGTGATCCACGAGCTCGGCCACTTCTGGGCGGCCAAGCGCAGCGGCGTGCTGGTGCACGAGTTCTCCCTGGGCTTCGGTCCCCGGCTGGCCTTCGTCCGGCGCGGCGAGACGGAGTACAGCCTGCGGCTGCTGCCGCTGGGCGGGTTCGTCCGCATGGCGGGGATGCAGCCCGAGGAGGAGGGGCTCGAGCGGGTCCCTCCGGAACGCCGGTTCCTCGGGCGCCCCCTGGGCGATCGGTTTCGGATCATCGCCGCGGGACCGGTCATGAACGTGGTCCTGGCGGTGGTGCTCTTCACCCTGGTCTTCGCGGTCATCGGCGTGCCCGTCGCCCGACCCGTGGTCGGCGAGGTGGTGGCCGGATACCCCGCCGCCGAGGCCGGGCTGCAGCCGGGGGACCGGATCCTCACCATCGACGGTCGCCGCATCGCGTCCTGGGAACAGGTGGTGGCGGCCATCCAGGCGGCGGGGGGCCGCGCCGTGGAGCTCACCGTCCAGCGGGGCGACCGCGTGCTCACCGTGCGCGTCACCCCCCGACCCGATCCCCAGCGCCCGGGGGTCGGCGTCGTGGGGATCCGGCCCCAACTGGAGACCATGCGGACGGGGGTCCTGCAGGCCCTGGTCCAGGGGGCCGAGGCGACGTACCGCGTGGCGGCCGGGTTCGTCCTCGCCCTGGTGCACATGGCCACCGGCCGGGGCGGGTTCGACGTCATCGGGCCCGTGGGCATCGGGCAGCAGATCGGCGAAGCCGCCCAGGTGGGGCTGAGCCAGGTGGTGCTGCTGGCCGCGGTGCTGTCCGCCAACCTGGCCCTGGTCAACCTCCTGCCCGTCCCCGCCCTGGACGGCGGTCGCCTGCTGTTCCTGGCCGTCGAGGCGGTGCGGGGGCGGCCGGTGGACCCGGAACAGGAGAACCTGATCCACTTCCTGGGCTTCGCGCTCCTGATGCTCCTGGCCATCGTGATCACGTACCGCGACCTGGTGCGCCTGGGGGCGTCGTGACCGGGGCGGGGACGGCCGGCGACGCGCCGGCGCGTGCGCGTCGGGGGGTGCGGCGACTCCCGACCGGGCGCATCGGGCCGCGGGGTGGGCCCGGCGCCGCCCGGGCCCGGCATCCGCCGGCAGCGAAGAGGTTGCGGGGGAAGCCGGCAGGGGGACGGGGTGGATTCCGGTGCGGCGCCGCCGGGGCGGAGGAAGGAGCCCATGATGCAGATCGGCCCCAAGCCACGCCGCAAGACGCCCACCGTGTGGGTGGGGCCCGTGCCCATCGGTGGCGACCATCCCGTGGTGGTCCAGTCGATGACCAACACGGACACCGCCGACGTGGAGGCCACGGCGAACCAGGTGATCGAGCTGGCGCGGGCGGGCAGCGAGATCGTGCGGATCACCGTCAACCACGAGGAGGCCGCGGCGGCGGTGCCCCGCATCGTCGAGCGGGTGCGGGCCGCCGGGTTCTCGACCCCGCTGGTGGGCGACTTCCACTACAATGGCCACGTGCTCCTGACCCGCTTCCCCGAGTGCGCCCGGGCCCTGGACAAGTACCGCATCAACCCGGGCAACGTGGGCACCCGCCAGCGGGACCGCAACTTCGCCCAGATCATCGAGGTGGCGCTGAAGTACGACAAGCCGGTTCGCATCGGTGTGAACTGGGGTTCATTGGACCAGCAGCTGCTCACCGAGCTGATGGACGCCAACGCCCGCCGGCCCCAGCCGCGCAGCGCCCGGGAGGTGGTCCTCGAGGCCATGGTGGAGAGCGCCCTGCGGTCGGCGCGGCTGGCGGAGGAGCTGGGCATGCCCCACGACCGCATCGTCCTCAGCGCCAAGGTCTCCGAGGTCCAGGACCTGATCGCCGTGTACCGCGAGCTGGCGGCGCGGTGCGACTACCCGCTGCACCTCGGCCTGACCGAGGCCGGCATGGGGATGAAGGGCATCGTCGCCAGCACGGCCGGGCTCGCGGTGCTCCTGCAGGAGGGGATCGGCGACACGATCCGGGTGTCGCTGACGCCCACGCCCGGCGGCGATCGGGCGGAGGAGGTGCGGGTCGCCCAGCAGATCCTCCAGTCCCTGGGGCTCCGCTCCTTCATGCCCCAGGTCAGCTCCTGTCCCGGGTGCGGCCGCACCGCCAGCACCTTCTTCCAGGCGATGGCGCGGGAGGTGCAGGCCTACATCCAGCGGCGCATGCCCGAGTGGCGCCAGCGGTACCCCGGCGTGGAGGAGCTCAAGGTGGCCGTGATGGGCTGCGTCGTCAACGGACCGGGCGAGAGCCGGCACGCCGACATCGGCATCTCCCTGCCCGGCACCTTCGAGGAGCCCACCGCCCCGGTCTACGTCGACGGCGAGAAGTACACCACCCTGCGCGGCGACGACGTGGTGCCCCGCTTCCTGGAGATCCTCGAGGACTACGTGGCCCGCCGCTTCGGCGGGCGGGGCGGGGCCGGGGCAGGACGCCGCACCGGCGCGTAGGGCGCCCCAAGGGTCGGCGGGTGCGGGCGGTCGCCCGCCGGGGAAGCCGGTGTGCAGGGCCAACCGGGGGGCGGGCGCGCGGGTCCGGGAGGGCGCTCGCCGGGCGAGCCGGGGCCCAGGACCGGGGCGGGCCGCCATGCGAGCCAGCTCGAGAGGGCGCCCGCCGAACGAGCCAGGGCCCACGGCCAACCGCCATGCGAGCCGGCCCGGGAGGCCTCCCGTCATGCGACCGGGCGCGGACGCTACGCTGCGGGTGGCCCAGGCCGCCCGGGCCGAGGGAGGTCGGAGCGAGGGACGGCGGAGCGCCGGCGCGGGCGCCGGGGGCGTCCACCGGGCTGTCGGCCCCGCGACGGGGGCCGCGGGGGACGGGGCGGCATGGCCCAGGGCGGCATGGCCCAGGGGCGGCGCATCTTGTTCCGCCCCCCGGGACATGGTAGGAATAAGAGGAGAAAGGTGGCAGGACACGCCCCCTGGCGCGGGGCCGCGCACCGTCGCCCGGTACCGGCGGCGGGCGCCCGCCCGGGGGGCGGCGCGGGCCAGCCTTTCGTCCGCAGCGGGCGAAAGGCTTTTTTCACGCTTTCCATCAGCCCACGGGTGCGACGGGAGGCGGAAGCCATGCGGTGGAGCCGGCTGCTGATCCCGACCCTGCGGGACGACCCGGCGGAGGCGGAGATCGCCAGCCACCGCCTGATGCTGCGGGCGGGGCTGATCCGCAGGGTGACGGCGGGCATCTACGAGTGGCTGCCCCTCGGGCGACGGGCGGTGGCCAAGGTGGAGGCCATCGTGCGGGAGGAGATGGACCGCAAGGGTGGGCTCGAGGTGGGGCTGCCCATCGTCCAGCCGGCCGAGCTGTGGCGCGAGACGGGGCGGTGGGCGGAGTACGGCGAGGAGATGTGGCGGCTCAAGGACCGCCACGGCCGGGAGTACTGCCTCGGCCCGACCCACGAGGAGATCATCACCGACCTCGTGCGGGCCACGGTGAGCTCCTACCGGCAGCTGCCCCTGCTGCTCTACCAGATCCAGAACAAGTACCGGGACGAGATCCGGCCGCGCTTCGGCGTCATGCGGGCCCGGGAGTTCGTGATGAAGGATGCCTACTCCTTTGACGTCGACGCCGAGGGGTTGGAACGCAGCTATCGGGCCATGGACGACGCCTACCGGCGCATCTTCAGTCGCTGCGGCCTGGTCTTCCGGGTGGTGGCGGCCGACCCGGGCGCCATCGGCGGCTCGGGCACCCACGAGTTCATGGCCCTGGCGGACTACGGCGAGGCGCTGATCGTATACTGCGATGCGTGCGGCTACGCCGCCAACGTGGAGAAGGCGACGAACCGGCTGGCCCCGCCGGCCGAGGAGCCGCCGCGGCCCCTGGAGAAGCGGCCGACGCCTGGGGTGCGCACCATCGCCCAGCTGGCCGAGGCGGAGGGCATCCCGCCCGCGCGGCAGATCAAGATCCTCTTCTACTGGGCGATCTACGAGGGACGCGAGCCCCAGCTGGTGGCGGCGCTGGTGCGCGGCGACCGCGAGCTCAACGAGGTCAAGCTGAAGAACGCCATGGGGGCGCTGGCGGTGCGGATGGCCGACCGCGCCGAGGTCTTGGAGGTGGCGGGCGTGCCCACGGGCTCGGCGGGTCCCGTGGGGCTCGAGGGGGTGCCCGTCCTGGCCGACGAGGAGGTCATGGCGCTGCGCAACACCGTCTGCGGCGCCAACGAAGAGGGCTACCACTACTTCAACGTCAACCCGGGGCGGGATTTCACCCCGGACCGCGTGACGGACCTGCGGCTGGTCGGGCCGGGCGACGCCTGCCCCGAGTGCGGCGCGCCGATGGCCTCCGCCCGGGGCATCGAGGTGGGCCAGATCTTCAAGCTGTGGACGAAGTACAGCGAGGCGCTACACTGCACCTTCAAGGACGCCGAGGGCCGGGAGCGGCCGATGGTGATGGGCTGCTACGGCATCGGCGTCACCCGTACGGTGGCGGCGGTGATCGAGCAGCACCACGACGAGAGGGGGATCATCTGGCCCATGTCCGTCGCCCCCTTCCACGCGGTGGTGGTGCCGGTCAACTATGCCGAAGCCGACCAGCGCGAGGCGGCCGAGCGCATCTACAGCGCGCTGCAGGAGGCCGGCGTGGAGGCCGTGCTGGACGACCGGGACGAGCGGCCCGGCGTGAAGTTCAACGATGCCGACCTGGTTGGGTTCCCCCTGCGGGTGACGGTGGGGCCGCGCAGCCTGGCCGAGGGCAAGGTGGAGATCGTCGACCGGGCCACCGGCCAGGCCGACCCGGTGCCGGTGGAGCAGGCGGCCGCTGAGGTGGCGCGGCGCGTCCGGGCGGCCCTGGACGAGTTGAACCGGCGCGACGGCTCCCTGGGCAAGCGCTGAGCCTCGCCACCGCGGGATCCCGCGCCGGCCAGCCGGCCCTCGCCCGTCCACCGGTCCGGGGTGCCCGAGGGGCCGCGCCCGGCACGCCCCGGGGGCGGGCGGTCGATCCGTGGCGCCCGGCACCGGGGCCGACGGCCAGCGGGGCGCACCGGGTTCCCCGGGGAGGAGGGGCGGCCGATGCGGCCGGAGGCGACGCTGCTGGATCTGCAGAACCTGGCGCTGTCCCTGGCCCTGGGCCTGCTGGTGGGCCTCGAGCGGCACCGGGCGGGCAAGGAGCTGGGCATGCGCACCTTTGCCTTCACCGCGCTGGCGGGGACGCTGGCCGCCTCGGCGGATCCACCGTACCGGCTGCCCTTCATGCTGGCGGTGCTGGGGTTCACCGCCCTGCTGGTGCTGATCAACAGCTGGCAGAACCTGCGGGCGCAGGAGAGCGTGGAGATCACCACCTCGGTGGCCCTGCTGCTCACCGCCCTCAACGGCATCCTGGTCGGGCGGGGGCAGATCTTCACCCCGGTGGCGGCCACCATCCTGATGCTGTTGCTGCTGGCGTGGAAGGAGGAGCTGGTGGGCTGGACCGAGCTGATCTCCCGGGACGAGCTCCACGCCGCCATCTACCTGGGCGTGATCACCTTCGTCATCCTGCCCGTGTTGCCGCGGGAGCCCGTGGACCCATGGGGTCTGTTCGACCTGCGCCGGGTGTGGCTGATGGTGGTGCTGATCTCCGCCATCGGCTTCGCCAACTACGTGCTGCTCCGCGTCTACGGGGCCCGGGGGGTCAGCTACACGGGCTTCCTCGGCGGCCTGGTCAACAGCACCGCCACGGTGGCCGAGATGGCGATCAAGGTGGGGGAGAGCCCCGCCCTGGAGCCCTTCGCCTTCCGGGGGGTGATGCTGGCCAAGGCGGCGATGTTCGTCCGCAACGGCCTGATCCTCGGGCTCTTCGCGCCGATGGCGCTGCCCTACGGCCTGTTGCCGGTGGGGCTGATGCTGCTGGTGGCCCTCGCCCTGGCGTGGCGCGCCCGGGTCGCGGCCGGCGAAGGGGTCCCGGCGGTGCGCCTCTCGTCCCCCTTTTCGCTGCGGGCGGCGCTGGAGTTCGGCATGGTGTTCCTGGTCCTCAACGTCGTCGCCACCCTGGGCCAGCGCCACCTGGGCAGTGCGGGCTTCTACGTGGTGAGCTTCCTCGGCGGGCTGGTCTCCAGCGCCTCCAGCGCGGCCACCGCCGCCAACCTGGCCGCGCAGGGGCGGATCGACCCGGTCCAGGCCGCCTACGGCACGGTGCTGGCCTCCCTGGCCAGCGCCGTGATCCTCGTGCCCATCGTCCACCGGGGGGCGCGGGGAACGGCGCTCGGCCGACGGATCCTCTACACCATCGCCTGGATGGCGGTGGCGGGCGGGGTGGGCCTGGCCCTCAACCCGCTGTTCCTCCAAAGCAGCGGCCTCGGCCGCTAGGCGTCCGCCGGCGGTGGGCGCAGCGGGGGATCCGACCCCGCGCCCGGTGCCGCGGGAGGGGGGCTCGCGTCCTGCGCCGTCGGCGGGGGCCGGGGCGGCGGTTCGGTCGGCGGCGACCCGCGCGGTCCCGCAGTCCGATGGCTGACCGCGCCGGGGCCAGTGGACGCCGCGGCCACAGCCCATGGGGCGAACGGGCGTGGGAGAGCGATGGCGGTCGTCGGCGCCGGAGCGGACGCCGGGCGGCGCGGGGGGCGGATGCCGAGCGACGCGGGGCGGAGCGGATGGCGACGGGGCCCAGCCCGCGGGGGGCCCGTCCCCGCCCATCGCGCGGCGACCGACGGTTCCTTGCCGGGTCCTGGGCGCTGTGCTATACTCAGGACAAGGTAGCGCCCCCGGGGCGCTGGTCTTGCTTCTGGGCAGGTGTGCCCGGCCGCGGTGGCCGGGCGGCCGTTGGGGACCCGGCGGGGCGCCCCGCCGGGCGATGCCGCCAACCAGCGATGGTCCCGGAAGAGTGGGTCCCGCGCCCACTCTTTTCGATCGTTTGGGGGCGATGTCGCGTCGGCGCGCCAGGGACGATGCCCCCGGGGAGGCGACACGGTGAGCAATCGCAAGGTCGAGGCGGCCGTGGAGGCCGTGGCCGCGCCCCTGGCGGAGGCCCGGGGGCTGGTGCTCCTGGACGTGGAGTACCAGCGCGAGGGGCGCCGCTGGTTCCTGCGGTGTGTGGTGGATCGTCCGGGTGGCGTGACCATGGACGAGTGCGCCGCCTTCAGCGAGGCCCTCGACCCGGTGCTGGAGGGTGTGGCAGGGCTCGACGAGGACGTGGTCGTGGAGGTCATGTCCCCCGGCCTCGACCGCACGCTGCGCAACGACCGGGAGTTCGCCTGGTTCCGCGGCCGGGAGGTGGAGGTGACCACCTACCGGCCGGTGGAGGGCCGGCGCCACTTCCTGGGCCGGCTGGAGGGGTTGGAGGACGGCGCCGTCGTGGTCACCGACGCGGAGGGCTCCCACCGCATCCCCCGGGACGCGGTCGCCAAGGCCCGCCTGCACGTCCGGATCTGACGGGCACCGGACGGTGGCGGCGGACGAACCCGCGGCGGCCGCCCACGGGCTGTGGCCGCGGTGGCGCGGCAGGGCTCGGCCGCGGGGCGGTGACCCGCACGGCGTGGCCGGTTCGTCCCGCCGCGTGGGCTCTCGGCGGGTTGACCAGCGGCGCCCCGGGGGCCTGGGCCCGAGCGCGGCCGGTTCGTCCCACCGGGTGGGGTCTCGGCGGGGGTCCCTCGCCAGGGCAGGGGGTCCGGTGTCAGGGGAAAGGAGGCGCCTGGCCGCCCATGAATGTGGAGTTCATCGAGGCGCTGGAGGATCTGGAGCGACAGCGGGGCATCGACAAGGACACGCTGCTCGAGGCCATCGAAGCGGCGCTGGTGGCCGCCTTTCGTCGCCACTTCGGCACCGCCCAGAACGTGGCGGTGCGCATCGACCGGGAGACGGGCGAGATCCGGGTGGTGGCGCGCCGCGAGGTGGTGGAGCAGGTGGAGGACCCCGCGACCCAGATCAGCCTGGCCGAAGCCCGGGAGATCGACCCGCGGTACCAGGTGGGCGACGTGGTGGAGCAGGAGGTGACGCCGCGGGCGTTCGGGCGCATCGCCGCCCAGACCGCCAAGCAGGTGGTCCTCCAGCGCATCCGGGAGGCCGAGCGCGACCTGATCTACGAGGAGTTCATCGCCCGCGAGGGTGACATCGTCACCGGCGTGGTCCAGCGGGTGCAGGGGCGCAACGTGCTGGTCGACCTGGGGCGCACGGAGACGGTCCTGTTCCCGTCGGAGCAGATCCCCGGCGAGCGGTATCGCCCCGGCGACCGCATCAAGGTCTACATCGTCGAGGTGCGGAAGACGCCCAAGGGCCCGCAGATCCTGATCTCCCGCACCCACCCCAACCTGCTCAAGCGGCTGTTCGAGCTGGAGGTGCCGGAGATCCACGACGGCATCGTCGAGATCAAGGAGGCGGTGCGGGAGCCCGGCGTGCGGGCCAAGGTGGCCGTCGACACCCGCGACGAGCGGGTGGACCCGGTGGGCGCCTGCGTCGGCCCGCGCGGCATCCGCGTCCAGGCGGTGGTGGCGGAGCTTCGGGGCGAGCGCATCGACGTGATCCGCTGGGCGGAGGAGCCGGAGCAGTTCGTGGCCAACGCCCTCTCGCCGGCCAAGGTGACGCGGGTGATCCTGGAGCCGGAGACCCGGGTGGCGCGGGTCATCGTGCCCGACCACCAGCTGTCCCTGGCCATCGGCAAGGAGGGGCAGAACGCGCGCCTCGCGGCCCGGCTGACGGGCTGGAAGATCGACATCCATGCCGAGTCCCAGGCGCAGGAGCTGCTGGCCCGGGCCGACGAGTGGGACATCGACGCGGTGTTGGCCGGCGTCGGGCGGGATGAGGGCGGCGATGCCGCCGGGGACGCCGGCGACGACCTGGACGACCTGTTCGCTCCCGGCGCCCTGGACCGCGCGCGGGAGGAGGCCGAGGCCGCGGCCGACGCCTGGGATCCGTGGGCGGACAAACCGGCCGGCGCGGCTGAGGACGCGGCTCGGGATGGGACCGCCGAGGACGAGGACGGCGCCGGGGAGGACGCCGAGGCGACGGCGACCGAGGAGGAGGCGGCCCGCGGCGGCGACGCCGCAGGCCGGGCGCCGGCCGCGGAGGATGAGTCGGGGGAGGGGGACGCCGCCGGCGAGGGCGGCGCCGACGAACCCGGCGAGGACGCGGACGGGGACGCCGAGGCCGACCAGCGAGGAGCGAGGTGAGGCGCCGTGCCCCGACACGTGCCGCAGCGGACCTGCATCGGCTGCCGGACGATCCGGCCCAAGCGCGAGCTCCTGCGGGTGGTGCGCACCCCCGAGGGGGAGGTGCTCTTCGACCCAACCGGGCGCAAGGCGGGCCGCGGCGCCTACCTGTGTCCCGATCCTCGGTGCCTCGAACGCGCCCTGAAGGCGCGGGAGCTGGGCCGCGCCCTCAAGACCGAGGTGGACCCGGCCACGGTGGAGGCGTTGCGGCGCCAGCTCGCGGCGCTGGTGGCGGAGGCGGATGCCGGTGGCGGTTAAGGGCGACCCCATGGGGCTGCTGGGCCTCGCCCGGCGGGCGGGGCAGCTGGCCGCCGGCGACCACGCCGTGCGCTTCGCCCTGCAGCGCGGCCGGGCGGCCCTGGTGCTGGTGGCGGAGGACGCCGGCGCCGCCTGCCGACGGCGGTTCGCCCACCTCACCAGCCGGGAGGCGGTGCCGATGGTCGTCTGGGGCCGCAAGGCCGAGCTCGGTGCGGCGCTGGGGCGCTCCCAGTGCGCCGTGCTGGCGGTGACGGACAAGGGGCTGGCCGCCGCCCTGCGGGAGCGGCTGCCCGCGGGGACCGGAGGAACGGGCGCAGAATCGGGGGGTGAGCCGTTTGTCGCGAAGCATCCGCATCTATGAGCTGGCTCGCAAGCTGGGTGTGCAGAGCAAGGAGATCCTGCGCATCCTGCACGACGAGCTGAACATCGACATCCAGAACCACATGAGCACGATCAACGACCAGGTGGCGCGCCGGATCACCCAGATTCTGCGCGGCGACTCCGGGCCCGCGGGGCAGTCGGGTGGATCGGGTCCGACCGGCGGCGCCGCCTCGCGGTCGGCCGGTGGCGCGGGGGGACGGGACGGCGCCCGCGGGGGCGCCGACGTCGCGGGCGCCCGGACCGCGCCGTCGGGCGGTGGACGGGAGCCGGGGCGCGCCGGGGCGTCTGGCGGCCCGGGAGCGGCGGCGACCGGCCGGCCCGCGGCCGGCGGGTCGGCGGCGGCCGGCGCCCGCGCCGGCCAAGGACCGAAGGCCGGGGCCGCCGGCGCCGAGAGCCCACGAGCGGCGGCGCCAACCAACGGGGCCCCCGGGCGGTCCGCGGCGGCGGACCGCCCGGGCGGATCGGCGGCCCGCCCCGCGATGGGCGCGGGCGATGGTGCCCGCCGCGGTCCCGCCGGGGGCCCCGCGACGGCGGCCAACGGTGCGGGTACGGGGAAGCAGGCCGGCCGCACCGGCGAGGCCGGCGCCGCCCCGCGCCCGGCGCCGGGGGCGGCGGGGGCGCGGCCGGGAGGCGCCCCCGCCCCCCAGGGACCCCAGGCCCCGGGGGCGGCGGGTGGCGCGCGCCCGGGCGCGCCGGCGCCCGGCGCGCCCGGGCGGAGCGCCCCGGCCGGGGCCGGCGCCCGGGGCGGCCAGGGTGCCCCGGCGCCGGCGGGCCGTGGCGGGCCGGCTGCGGCCGGTGGTGGCGGTGCGGGGGCGTCCGGCACGCCGCGGCGTGAGGAGCGCCGGGGCGACCGGGCCGCCCCGCGGCCCGGTCGCCCCGGGGACGGCCGTCCGGCCGGCGGCGGCCGGCCGGACAGCCGGGGCGCCGGCCAGCCCCAGGGGCAGGGCCGGCCCGCGGGACAGGGCCAGGGCCGGCCGGGCGGGGCCGGGGGGCCCCGCCCGGCCGGCGGCGCGGGGGCCCGCCCCGGCGCCGGCCGCGCCGGGGCGGGCCCGCGGCCGGGGGCTGGACGCCCCGGCGGGCCGCGGCCGGGGGGCGGGCGGCCCGGTGGGGGCTTCGCCCCGCCGCGGCCTGCGGGGCGTCCCGGCATGGCAGGGCGGCCCGGGGCCGGCCGTCCCGGCGGGGGTCCGGCCCGGCGGGGCGGCAAGCGCAAGGAGAAGGAGTACGTCCGCGACGAGCGGGACTTCCTGGACGAGGACGACGAGGGCAAGCTCTTCGGCGGCCGCAAGGAGGAGCGTCGGCGCCGTCGCGCCCAGGAGCAGGCCACCCACGAGATCCGGCACGGCTCGCGGGTGGGCGGTGAGGTCACGCTGACCGGCGCCGTCACCGTGGGGGCCTTCGCCGAACTCCTGGGCGTCACCCCGGCCCAGGTGATCCAGACCCTGATCGGCATGGGGGTCATGGCCGCGATCAACCAGGAGATCGACGCCTCGGTGGCGGCCAAGGTGGCGGAGAAGTTCGGCTTCACCGTCAAGATCCAGGAGCCCGAGCCCGAGCTGGTCAAGAAGCCCGAGCCGGCGGCGGAGGAGGACGACGCGTCCCAGCTCCAGCCGCGCTGGCCGGTGGTCACGGTGCTGGGCCACGTCGACCACGGCAAGACCTCGTTGCTCGACCGGATCCGCCAGACGCGGGTCACCGACCAGGAGGCGGGCGGCATCACCCAGCACATCGGCGCCTCGGTGGTGGAGGTCGGCGACAAGAAGATCGTCTTCCTCGACACGCCGGGCCACGAGGCGTTCACCGCCCTGCGCGCCCGGGGCGCCCAGGTGACGGACATCGCGGTGCTGGTGGTGGCGGCGGACGACGGCGTCATGCCCCAGACGGTGGAGGCCATCAACCACGCCCGGGCGGCGGGCGTGCCCATCGTGGTGGCCATCACCAAGGTCGACAAGCCGGAGGCCAACCCCGAGCGCGTGCGCCAGCAGCTGACGGAGTTCAACCTGGTGCCGGAGGAGTGGGGCGGCGACACCGTCATGGTCGAGGTCTCCGCCCACACCGGCCAGGGGATCCAGGAGCTGCTGGAGATGATCCTGCTGGTGGCGGAGCTGCAGGAGCTGAAGGCCAACCCCAACCGACCCGCGCGCGGCACGGTGATCGAGGCCAAGCTGGAGCGCGGCCGGGGGCCGGTGGCCACGGTCCTGGTGCAGAACGGGACCCTGCGGGTGGGGGACGCCTTCGTCTGCGGGACGACCTACGGCCGGGTGCGCGCCCTGTTCGACGACCGCGGCCGCCCGCTCCAGGAGGCCGGCCCCTCCACGCCCGTCGAGGTGCTGGGCGCCTCCGAGGTGCCCGAGGCCGGCGACCGCCTGGAGGTGGTGGCCGACGAGCGCGAGGCCCGGGAGATCGCCGAACGGCGCCAGGAGGAGCGGCGGCAGGAGGAGTTGCGGGTGGCCCGCGGCCTGACCCTGGAGCAGTTCGCCCAGCAGGCGGCCGGGGAGGCGGGCGAGCGGGAGCTGCGGTTGGTGGTCAAGGCCGACGTGCAGGGGTCGCTGGACGCCCTGGTGCCCGCCCTGGAGCGCCTCTCCACCGACGAGGCCTACGTGCGGGTGCTGCACACGGGCCTCGGCGCCATCAGCGAGTCCGACGTGATGCTGGCGGCGGCCTCGCGGGCGATCGTCATCGGGTTCAACGTGCGCCCCGACGCCAACGCGCGGCGGGCGGCGGACCGGGAGAACGTGGAGATCCGGACGTACCGGGTGATCTACGAGCTCCTGGACGACGTGAAGAAGGCGTTGCAGGGCCTGCTCAAGCCCGAGGTGCGCGAGGTCGTCGTCGGCCAGGCGGAGGTGCGGGCCACCTTCAAGGTGCCGGGCGTGGGCACGGTGGCGGGGTGCTACGTCACCGACGGCAAGATCGCCCGCAACGCGCGGGTGCGGGTCATCCGCGACGGCACCGTGATCTACGAGGGGCGCATCGCCTCCCTGAAGCGGTTCAAGGACGACGTGCGCGAGGTCGCCCAGGGGTACGAGTGCGGCGTCGGCATCGAGCGGTTCAACGACATCAAGGAGGGCGACGTGCTGGAGGTCTTCCAGGAGCAGGAGGTGGCCCGCGCCCTCTGAGGCGCGCCCGGGCGGGCGGCGAGAACACGGGTCTGCTTCCCGGGATGCCACCGGAAGGCGCGGCGCCGGGACGGGCCGCCCGCCCCGGCGGCCCGGTGCCCCGGGGCCGGCCGGGGCGGCGCCGGCGCGGGGCGCCGCCCCGGCGCCGAGACGACCAAGGCGTACTGGTGGCGCCCCGCGAGCGCCCGGGCCCGGGCCGCAGGGTGCGCGGGCGCCCCTGGGCCGCCGGGGCGGGGTGCCCTGGAGTGACCGGGGTCAGGGGGGCGTGGCCGCGCGACGCCCCGGAGCCCAGCCGATGGGGGGACGCCCGGGAGCCCAGCCCAGGGGGGCCCGACGCCCTCGGGCGCGCGCCCGGCCCACGGGTCGCGGCACCCCGCGTGCCGCGGCCGCGGCACGCGGGGCCCCCCCGATGGCCGGCGCGCGGCGCCCGCCATGGCCCCGGTCGACCGGCGCGTGACCCCGCCGAGACGGCGGGCCGGGAGGTGGCGGCATGCCAGCCTTCGTTGGACTCTGCCGGGTGACGCTGGCGGTTCCCGGCAGCACCTCCCTGAAGGACAAGCGGCGGGTGCTCCGCAGCATCCTGGACAGGCTGCGCCAGCGGTACGCCCTGGCGGTGGCGGAGGTCGGCGCCCAGGAGGCGTGGCAACGGGCGGAGGTCGCCTTCGCCTGCGTCAGCAGCGAGGCCCGCCGCTGTGAGGCCATCCTGGAGGAGTGCCTCCGCTGGCTGGAGACCCGATCGGACATCGAGCTGCTGGAGGTCGACAGGGAGATCCTCTGACGGGGTGCCGCGGGACCCTCTCGCCCCGCGGGATGTCGATCCCGCGCCGGCCGCGGGGGAGGGCTGGGGCGCGGGGGACCGGCCGCGGGAGGCGCCGGGCACGCGGCGCGGCCGGGGAGGCTCTGGCCGCGGGGGGCTCCGGGGCCGGCGCAGCGCCCCCCGGCGCGGGCGAGCCGTCCCCTCCCGCGGCCGGCGGGCGCGGCCTTGTCGCCCGGGGCGGGAGGGGTCCGTGGCCGCGATGCCCGCACGGTCATCCGGGCTGCCGCGTCCCGGCCGCATCCTGGGACGCGGCCCCGGGGAGGGCGGCGGTGGGGTGCGGCGGACCATGCGGGGGCAGGTGATGGGCGTGTCGGTGAAGCGCCGCGAACGGATCGCCGATGCCATCCAGGAGGCGCTGGCGGAGATCCTGCGTCGCGTCAAGGATCCGCGGGTGGGCATGGTGGGCGTGACCGGCGTCGAGCTCTCCCCCGACCTCCGTCACGCCAAGGTCCGCATCAGCGTCATCGGCGACGATGCGGCCCGCCAGCGGGCCATGGAGGGCCTCGAGCGGGCGCGCGGGTTCATCCGCTCGGAGTTGGGCCGCGCCGTCCGGCTGCGCCACGTGCCCGAGCTGGACTTCCGCCTCGACGAGTCGGCCGCCTACAGCGTGCGCATCGCCCAGCTCCTGCGCCAGATTCGGGCCCAGGAGGCCGGAACGGCCCCGGCGGGTCCCGCGGGCGGTGCGGGCGGGGCGGAAGGGGACCGCGAGGCGACGTCGGCGGGGTCCGGCGCCGGGGCCGGTGGGGCGGACGGCGGTGGCGAGGGACCGAGGGGGCAGGCGGATGGTCGGTGACCGGGGAGGCGCCATGGGACCGGAGGGGGCTCGCGGGACGGCGGCGGGCGGGTCGGCCGGCCCGGCCGGCGAGGGCGGCCCGGAGGCGGTCGTCGGGCGCCACCCGGTCGGCGGCCGCCCTGATCCCCACACCCCGTCGCCGGCTGCCGTGCCCCCTCCAGGGGAGCGGCCGGTGACGGCGGCCGGGGCGGGCGCCGCGGCCGCGGCTGGCGAGGGCGGGGGCGGTGCCGACGTCCCGCCGGGGGACGGCGGGTTCGCCCAGGTGGTGGCGGCCCTCCGGGCCGGGCGCCGGTTCGCCCTCTTCCTCCACCTCTCGCCCGACGGCGACAGCATCGGTTCCACCCTCGCCCTGGGACTCGCCCTGGAGCGGCTGGGCAAGCGGACGATCTGGGTGGGGGCGGACCTGCCCGGGGAGGCCTACCGATTCCTGCCCGGCGGCGACCGCTTCCGCCTGTGGAACGAGGTGGAGGAGGACTGGTCGCAGTACGACGCGGCCATCCTCCTCGACTGTGCCGACCTGGACCGCGTCGGCCCGGCGCGGTCGGCCATCGAGCGCATCGGCCGGATCATCAACGTGGACCACCACCCCTCCAACCGCCGGTACGGCGACGTCAACTACATCGAACCCTCGGCGGCCGCGGTGGGGGAGATCACCGCGCGCCTGATCGACGCGCTGGGGGTGCCCCTGGACGCCGCCATGGCGTACGGGATCTACACGGCGATCCTGACGGACACCGGCTCGTTCCAGTACGAGAACACCCGGCCCGAGACGCTGCGGCTGGCGGCGCGGCTGCTGGAGCTGGGCGTCGAGCCCCAGCGGGTGGCCCAGTCGGTCTTCGAGCAGCGGCCGCTGCGGGTGCTGCGGCTGCTGCGGGAGGCGCTGGGGACGCTGGAGGTGGGGGCCGGGGGTCGCCTGGCCTGGATGACCGTCTCCCGCGCCATGATGGACAGGGTCGGCGCCCAGCGCGGCGACACCGAGGGCTTCGTCAACTACCCGCGTTCCCTGGCCGGCGTGGAGGTCGCCCTGCTCTTCGTCGAGGAGCCCGACGGGCGGGTGCGCGTCAGCTGGCGCTCGAACCACGAGGTGGACGTCAGCCAGCTGGCCGCCCGCTTCGGCGGCGGGGGGCACGCCCGGGCGGCGGGGTGCACCCTGCCGGGTCCCCTGGACAAGGTGCGGGTGCAGGTGCTGCGGGACGTGGTGCGCCATCTGGAGGAACGGGCCGCATCCGGCGGTCCGGCGCCCGACGCCGGCCGCGGCGGGGTCGCCGGGCGGGAGGAGCGGCCGTGACCGCCGGGCGCGGAGCGGCGGGCGGCGTCCGGCGCCCCCGTGCCGCGACGCCGATCGAGGGGATCGTCCCGGTGCTCAAGCCGCCGGGCATGACCTCCCACGACGTGGTGGACGCGTGCCGGCGGCTCTTCGGGATCCGCCGCGTCGGCCACGCGGGGACCCTGGACCCCGCCGCCGCCGGCGTGCTGGTGGTGTGCCTGGGGACGGCCACGCGGCTCGCCGAGTACCTGAGCGACGCCGTCAAGGCGTACCGCGCCGAGATCTGGCTCGGCGTGGGCACGGACAGCCACGACAGCGAGGGACGGCTGACGGACCGGCGGCCGGCGCCGGCTGCGGACCCGGGCCTCGACGAGGGCCGCCTGCGGGCGGCGCTGGACCGCCGCCGGGGACCGCAGCTGCAGGTGCCGCCGGCGGTGTCGGCGGTCCACCAGCAGGGGGAGCGGGCCTACCGGCGCCATCGCCAGGGCCGGTCGGTGGCGCTCCCGCCCCGACCGGTGACCATCCACCGCCTGGAGCTCCGGGCCTGGTGGCCGGGCCCCTTCCCGCGCCTGCTGGTGGATGTGGTCTGCAGCAAGGGCACCTACGTGCGCGCCCTGGCCCGGGACCTGGGTGCCGACCTGGGCCGGCCGGCCACGCTGGCGGCTCTGATCCGGACCGCCCAGGGGCCCTTCGCGCTGGCGGACGCCGTCACCCTGGAGGACCTGGGCCGGGCCCTGGCGGCGGGCGAGGGACGCCGCCTCGTGGTGCCGCCCGCGCGAGCCCTGGCCTTCCTGCCCGCCTGGGTGCTGGACGACGCCGACGCCCGGCGGGTGGCCCACGGCGGCCGGCCGCGGCCCCGCCCCCACCCCTGGGACGAACCGGCCGACCGGTCCGTCCTGGAGGCCGTGGCGGCGGGCGACGCCGGGGCCCCGGCCGCCAGGGCAGGGGCGCCGGGCGGGCGGGTGCGCTTGCTGGACGAGGGCGGCCGCTTGCTGGCCGTGGCCCGGCTGGAGCGCGAGGACGCCGGCTGGCGGGCGATCCCCGAGCGGGTGCTGGGCGGCGGGGCCGGTTCGTCCGCGCGACGAGACTAGGGGAGAGGGCATGGAGATCGTCCACGGCATCGAGAACTGGTCGCCGTCGGGGCCGACGTGCGTCGCCATCGGCACCTTCGACGGCGTGCACCGGGGTCACCAGGCCCTGCTGCGCGGTGCCGTCGCCGCCGCCCGCGCTCAGCACGCCGTGGCGGTGGCGCTGACCTTCGACCCGCACCCGCTGGCCGTCCTGGCCCCCCAGCGCCTGCCGCCGCTCCTCGGCACGCTGGAGGACCGGCTGGCCCTGTTCGCGGCCCTGGGCGTGGATCGCGCCCTGGTGGCGCGGTTCGACCGGAACCTGGCGCGCACCACCGCCGAGGCGTTCACCCGCGACGTGCTGGCGGGCCGCCTCCAGGCGCGGGCGGTGTTCGTCGGGTACAACTTCCGCTTCGGCCGCGACGGCGCCGGCACCCCCGCCGACCTGGAGCGGTGGGGCCGGCGGTGGGGCTTCTGGACCCATGTGGTGCCGCCGGTGCGCATCGGCCGTCAGGCCGTCTCCAGCAGCTGGATCCGCGGCGCCCTGGAGATGGGCGAGGTGGAGGCCGCCGCCCAGGGGCTGGACCGCCTCTACTCGGTGACGGGCCGGGTGATCCGGGGCGCGGGGCGCGGCGCCAGCCTGGGATTCCCCACGGCGAACCTGGAGGTGCCGGCGGGGCTGGCCCTGCCGGCCCCGGGGGTCTACGCCGTGTGGGTGCGGGTGGGCGGGGCGCTGCATCGCGGGGTGGCCAACTTGGGGCGCCGGCCGACCTTCGGCGGCGGCGAGCTGCGCCTGGAGGTCCACCTGCTGGACGTGGCCGTCCCGCTCTACGGGCAGCGGATCCGGGTGGGCTTCGTGCGCCGGCTGCGGGAGGAGCGGCGCTTCGCGGGGCCTGCACAGCTGGCGGAGCAGATCCGTCGCGACGTGGCCGCCGCCCGCCAGATCCTGCAGGAGCCGCCGACGGCGGACCCGCTGCTGGGCGCGGCGACGCCGGGCGACTAGCGGGCCCGCGCCGGGCGGCGCGTCCCGCGGTCCCGGTGGGCGGCGGGCGGGCCGGCGCGCCCCCGCGACCCCGGTCCGTGGCGGGACCGGCGCGGCCCCGCGATCCCGGTCAGCGGGCGGCGGATGGGCGGGCGCGCCCGTGGGTGCCGGCCCCGTTTGCCAACGGCGCCGGACCGCTGTTACAATCGTTTCGACCTGGAGGCGGGTGCGACCGTCCTGCGGCCCTGGGCGGGGCGGTCCGACCCGGATCGGGCCTGCGGCGGCGATCCCCCGGCGAGGCCGGCCGTTCCTCCGGCGGCGGCGTGGCCGGGCGGGGATGCCGGGGCCCTTTGAAGGAGGAGCCGCGATGGCGCTGAGCCAGGAGCGCAAGCAGCAGCTGATCAGGGAGTTCGCGCAGCACGAGCAGGACACCGGCTCGCCGGAGGTCCAGGTGGCGATCCTGACCGAGCGGATCAACGAGCTGACCGAGCACCTGCGCCGCCACAAGAAGGACCACCACTCGCGCCGCGGCCTGCTCAAGATGGTGGGGAAGCGGCGTCGCCTGCTGCAGTACCTGAAGCGTCGCGACGCCGAGCGGTACCAGGCCCTGATCACACGCCTGGGCCTGCGGCGCTGAGTTCGTCGGCGAGAGCGGGCGCGCCGCCCGCTCTCGCCTTTGTCGGGAGGGAGGGCCAGAAGGCAGGCGATGGAGAGCCACGCAACGGAGGTCAAGAAGGTCTTCCGCACCGAGCTGGCCGGCCGCCCGCTGGTGGTGGAGATCGGGCAGCTGGCCCAGCAGGCCAACGGCAGCGCCCTGGTGCGCTACGGCGATACGGTGATCCTGGCCACGGCGACGGCCTCCAAGGAGCCGCGCCAGGGCATCGACTTCTTCCCGCCGCGGGTGGACTGGGAGGAGCGGCTGTACGCGGCCGGACGCATCCCGGGCTCCTTCTTCCGCCGCGAGGGCAAGCCCAGCGAGCGCGCCATCCTCTCGGGGCGGCTGACGGACCGGCCGCTGCGGCCCCTGTTCCCCAAGGGGTACCGCAACGAGGTGCAGATCATCGTCACCACCCTGTCCTACGACGACGACTGCTCGCCGGAGATCGCCGGCATCATCGGCGCGTCGGTGGCGCTGGGCATCTCCGACATCCCCTGGAACGGCCCCGTGGGGGCCGTGGAGGTCGGGCTGCTGGACGGGGAGCTGGTGATCAATCCCACCGCCGCCCAGCGGGAGCACAGCCGGCTGGACCTGACGGTGGCCGGGACCCGGGACGCCATCAACATGGTGGAGGCCGGCGCCCACCAGGTGCCGGAGGCCACCATCCTCGACGCCATCTTCCGCGGCCACGAGGAGATCCAGCGCCTGGTGGCGTTCCAGGAGGCCATCATCGCCCAGTGCGGCAAGCCCAAGGCGCAGCCGCCGCTCTACGAGCCCGATCCGGCCATCGCCGTGGCGGTGCGCACGCGGTACGCCGAGCGCCTGCGGGCGGCCATCAACCACCCGGACAAGCAGGCCCGCGAGCAGGCGGTGGAGGAGGTCAAGAAGGCCGCCCTGGAGGAGCTGCTGGCCGAGTTTCCCGAGGGCGAGATGGACATCAAGCACGTGCTGGACGATGTGCTCAAGGAGATCGTGCGGCGGCAGATCCTGGAGGAGGGGATCCGCCCCGACGGCCGCCGGCCTGATGAGATCCGACCCATCCACGTGGAGGTCGGCCTGTTGCCGCGGGCCCACGGCTCGGGCCTCTTCCAGCGCGGGCAGACCCAGGTGCTGACCGTCGCCTCCCTGGGCGCCCCCGGGGACCGGCAGATGCTGGACACCCTGGGCCAGATCGAGGAGTTCAAGCGATACATGCACCACTACAACTTCCCGCCCTACAGCACCGGCGAGGTGGCGCCGCTGCGGGCCCCGAGCCGGCGGGAGATCGGCCACGGCGCGTTGGCGGAGCGGGCACTGGTGCCGGTTCTTCCCGACGAGTTGGAGTTCCCCTACACCATCCGGCTGGTCTCCGAGGTGCTCAGCTCCAACGGCTCCACCTCCATGGCCAGCACCTGCGGCAGCACCCTGGCGCTGATGGACGCCGGCGTGCCGATCAAGGCGCCGGTGGCCGGCGTGGCCATGGGCCTGATCAAGGAAGGCGACCGCTTCGTCGTGCTGACGGACATCCAGGGCATCGAGGACCAGCTGGGCGACATGGACTTCAAGGTCGCCGGCACCCGCGAGGGCGTCACGGCGATCCAGATGGACATCAAGATCGCCGGCGTCGACCGCGCGGTGCTGGAGAAGGCCCTGGAGCAGGCGCGGGTCGGGCGGCTCCACATCCTGGAGAAGATGCTGGCGGTCATCGACAAGCCGCGGCCCGAGCTGTCGCCCTACGCGCCGCGGATCATCATCATGCAGATCCCGGTGGAGAAGATCCGCGAGGTCATCGGGCCCGGCGGCCGCATCGTCAACCGCATCGCCGACGAGTGCGGCGTCAAGATCGACATCGAGGACGACGGCAAGGTCTACATCTCCGCCCAGACCCAGCAGGGCGGCCAGAAGGCCAAGGAGTGGATCGAGCAGATCGTCGCCGACGTGGAGGTGGGCAGCGTCTACCTGGGCAAGGTGACGCGGCTCATGAGCTTCGGCGCCTTCGTCGAGATCCTGCCGGGGAAGGAAGGGCTCGTGCACGTGTCCCGGCTGGCGCCGCAGCGGGTGCCCAGGGTGGAGGACATGGTGCGCCCCGGGGACACCGTCCTGGTCAAGGTCGTCGAGATCGACGACCTCGGGCGGGTCAACCTCTCCCGCAAGGACGCGCTGGCGGAGCAGCCGGAGAAGCGGCACATGGAGCAGTTGAGCGGACCCCGGGCCCACGACTTCGACCAGCCCGTGCCGGTGGGCGGTGGCCGCCGCGGTGCCGCGGGCCACAACGGGCGACCCGGCGGGCCGGGTCCCCGCGGGCGACGGCGCCGCTAGGCACGGGATGGGCCGGGCCCGGCGCCGCCGGCGGGACGCGGCGGGCGCGGTGGCCCGGCGGCGGGAGGCCTCTCGGGGCGATGGGTGAAGCTTCCCTTGACGGGAAGCTTTTTCGTTGCCGGACACGGCCACGCGGCGAGGAGGGCTTGGCATGGAGGGGGCGCGAGGGATGACGGCGGGCACGGCGTCCACGCAGTACCGCGTCACCACGCTGCCCAGCGGGCTGCGGGTGGTGAGCGAGACGGTGCCGGGCGTCCGCTCCGTCACCGTGGGCGTGTGGTTCCGCACCGGTTCCCGGGACGAACCGGACGAGCGGGCGGGCATCGCCCACCTGCTGGAACACATGACCTTCAAGGGCACCGAGACCCGCACCGCCCGGGAGCTGGCCGAGGTGGTCGACCGGGTGGGCGGTCAGATCAACGCATATACCTCCAAGGAGGACACCTCCTTCTACATCCGCGTGCTCGACGAGCACTTCGGCCTGGCCATGGAGGTGCTGGCCGACATGCTCCTCCGCTCCCGGTTCGACCCCGCGGACCTGGAGCGGGAGAAGCGGGTGATCCTGGAAGAGATCAAGATGTACGAGGACGATCCCGAGGACGTGGTCCAGGACCTGGTGGTCCAGACCCTGTGGCCGGGCCACCCCCTGGGTCGGCCGGTGATCGGCTGGGAGTCGACCGTGGGCGCCGTCGACCGCGCGGCGCTGGTGGACTTCTGGCGTCAGCACTACGAGCCGGGTCGCACGGTGATCGCCGTGGCCGGCCACGTCGAGCACGGGCGGGTGCTGGAGGAGGTGGAGCGCTGGTTCGCGGGCTGGCGGCGGACCGGTGCGCCCACCCGCCTGCGGCCCCCGGCGCCGCAGCGCGCCGAGGCGTGGCGCCAGAAGCCCATCGAACAGGTCCACCTGTGCGTCGCGGCGCCCGCCGCCGCCTACGGCAGCGACGACCTCTACCCCGAACTGGTGTTGACCAACATCCTGGGCGGGACGTCCAGCTCGCGGCTCTTCCAGGTGATCCGGGAGGACCACGGCCTGGCCTATTCGGTCTACACCTTCCACGGCGGCTACTCCGACACGGGGCTCTTCGGCATCTACGCCGCCACCAGCCCGGAGACGGCCGCGCGCGTCCTGGAGCTGATCGGGCAGGAGTGCCGCAAGGTGCGGCGGGAAGGGGTGACGGCGGACGAACTGGCCCGGACGCGGGATCAGATCAAGGCGAACCTGCTCATGGGGCTGGAGAGCACGGGCCAGCGGATGAACCGGCTCGGCCGCACCCTGTTGATGTTGGGCCGCGTGGTGACGGTGGAGGAAGTGGTGGCGCGCATCGAGGCGGTGACCGCCGACCAGGTGGTGGCGGCGGCGGAGCGCCTGCTGGACCCCGAGCGATGGGCTGTGGCGGGGACCGGGCCGGCCCCATCCATGGCCCTGAGGGAGGGGCTGGCATGAGCCGACGCGAGGGGCGGCCCCGAGGCGCGGCGCCGGGCGGCGTCGACGGGGAGGGCGGCCCCCGGGCGGCGGGCCCGCCCCCGGGGGCCGCGCCGGCTCCCATGACGGCCGGCGGGGTACCGCCGGCGGGCCGGGAGGCGGCCGGCGTGGCGTCCGCGGCCGGCGCCGCGGACGCCCCGACAGGTGGTGCTGCCGTGACGGTGGCCGTGCGGCGGCTCCACCCGCGGGCGCGACTGCCGGTCTACGCCACCGAGCTGGCCGCCGGGTGCGATCTCGCGGCCGCGCTGGATGCGCCGGTGGAGGTCCCCCCAGGAGGGACCTGCCGGATCCCCACCGGGATCGCCATCGCCCTGCCGCCGGGCTTCGAGGCCCAGGTGCGGCCGCGCAGCGGGCTGGCGGCGCGCCACGGGCTGACGGTGCTCAACGCGCCGGGCACCATCGACGCCGACTACCGCGGGGAGATCCAGGTGCTGCTGGTCAACCTGGGCAGGGAGACGGTGCGGGTGGAGCCCGGCGACCGCATCGCCCAGCTGGTGGTGGCGCCGGTGGCCCGGGCCCGGTTCGTCGAGGTCTCGGCGCTGCCGCCGACCGCCCGCGGTGAGGGCGGCTTCGGCAGCACCGGCCGGTAGTCGCCGCCGCGGCCGCGTCGGCGCCGGCGCCCGGTGGCGCGGGCGCCGCAGGGCGGCGCGGCGGCCGGCGGGACGCGCGTCCGCACCCCGCGGGCCCGTGCGGCCGGCCGTCGAGCCGGCGGCGGTCGCGCGCGGCTCCGCGGGCGTCCGCTCCGGGGCGGCGCGGCCGTCGTCGGCGGGGTGCCGGCGGCGGTAGGCGGCGGGCCGCGCCGGGCCGGGCGGGCGACGGGGACGGGATCGGCATGCGCTGGAGCCAGCTGGCCGGCAAGGAGATCATCGACATCACCCACGCCCGCCGGCTGGGTCGCGTGGCCGATGCCGACCTGGTCTTCGACCCGGCGACGGGCCAGGTGCTGGAACTGCGGCTGGCCGGGCCGCCCCGCCCCTTCTGGCGCGGCGGCCGGCGGATCCTGGCGGTGCCCTGGTCGGCCATCCGCCGCATCGGGGACGACCTGGTCCTGGTCGAACTGCCGCCCGCCCCGCCCTCCGGCGGGGCGGGCGGCGCGGGGGCGCATTAGGGCCGCAGGCCGGGTGCAGGCTACCACCGGGTGCCCGGCAGCGGGCACCGGAAGGGGGTAGCACGCTTGGCCAAGACGGTCATCGGGTCCTTCGCCACCCGGCAGCAGGCCGAGGCGGCGGTGGAGGCCCTCAAGGCGCGGGGGGTCGAGGAGCAGGAGGTCTCCCTGGTCTCCCGGCGCGAGGGCGGTGAGGGCGCCCGCCAGGGCGAGGCGTCCTTCACCAACCAGTCGCTGAGCGAGGGCACCGCCTGGGGTGCGGGCATCGGCGCCGGGGCGGGCCTGTTGGCGTCGGCCGGTGCCCTGGCCATCCCCGGGATCGGTCCCCTGGTGGCGGCCGGCCCGCTGGCGGCGACCCTGTCGGGCGCTGCGGCGGGCGGCCTGGCCGGCGGCCTGATGGACTGGGGCATCCCGGAGGCGGACGCGCGCGAGTTCGAGAACAAGGTCCGCCAGGGCCGGACCCTGTGCGCCGTGCGCTGCCAGGACGCCCAGGTCAACGAGGTCGCCCAGGTGCTGCGCCAGCACGGGGCGGCCGACGTCAAGACCCATCCCGCGACGCGCTGAACCGACCATCGCCCCCTCCGCCCCGTCGCCGCAGCGGCGGGGGCCGCCGGCTCGCCCGCGGCGCTCCGGGTCCCGCCCGGAGCGCCGCGGGGCCTTTGCGGGGCGTCGCAGGCGTTATAATCGAAGAGATTGGGACCCGAGCCGCCGCACCGGCCCGGCGTCGCGGCGCCCCTGGCGGGGAGGCGCGGCGTGCCTCCCGCCGCCGGCCGGACGGGTCGGCGGCCGCGGAGGGATGGGGCATGGTCCGCGTCATCGTGTGCGGCGCCACCGGCAAGACGGGCAGCGCCATCACCCGGGGGCTCCTGGCCGAGGCCGACATCCAGGTGGTGGGCGCGGTGGCCGCCCACGCGGCGCCCGACGTGGGCGTGGAGGTGGGGTCCGGCCCGACGGGGGTGCCGCTGGACACCGACCTGGCGGCCGTGCTGGAGCGGACGGCCGCCGACGTGCTGGTCGACTTCACGGTCGCTCCCGTGGCGGAGCGCCACCTGCGCATCGCGGTCGAACACGGCATCGCCCCCGTGGTGGGCACCACCGGGCTCTCCCAGGAGGCGCTGGTCGCCCTGGAGGACGCCTGCCGCCAACGGCGGCTGGGGGCCGCCGTGATCGCCAACTTCTCCATCGGCGCGATGCTCCTCGCCCAGTTCGCCGCCCTGGCGGCGGAGCTCCTGCCCGACGCCGAGATCGTCGAACTGCACCACGATCGCAAGCGCGACCGGCCGTCGGGCACCGCCCTGCGCCTCCGCCAGCGGCTCGCGGCGGTGACCGGTCGGGAGGTGCCCATCCACAGCGTGCGGCTGCCCGGGCTGGTGGCCCACCATCGGGTGGTCTTCGGCGGGCGTGGCGAGGTGCTCACCCTGGCCCACGACAGCTTGAGCCGGGAGTCCTTCGTGCCGGGCGTGCTCCTGGCCGTCCGGCACGTGCGCGAGCTGGCCGGGCGCGTGGTCTACGACCTGGAGGAGCTGGTGGCGTTGTCCGCGGAGGGCGGCGGCGAGCCGGGGCGGACGGCCCCGGCTCGCCGCCGGCGGGGGTGAGGCCGGTGGCCGGTGGGCCGCCGGCGAGCCCGGGCGGGCTCGCCGGCGGCCCGGCGACCCGCGGGGCCGGGGTGGGCGGCCCGGCGCCGGCCGCCCACCCCGGCAGGGCGGCCGACGCGGCGGAGCGCAGGGTCGTCGCGGTGGTCACCACCGACGAGCGGCAGGTGGCCTGTGCCCGCCACCTGGCCCAACGCGGCTGGCCCGTGCGGGTCTGGGGACAGCCGGTAGACGGGCTGCCGGGTGGGGCCGACCCCGCCGCCCTGGACGGCGCGGCGGTGGTGGTGGGGCCGGTGACGGGCCCGCCCACCGCCGGCCAGCTGGCGACGGCGGGCGCCCGCTGGCTCGAGCCCGGCGCCTGGCCGCTGGCGCGGGGCGTGCTCTACGTCGGCGGCCGGCCGGGACCGGCGATCCAGGCGGCGGTGGCCGCGGCCGGCGGCCGGTGCTACGACATCCTGGCCGACGCCGCCTTCGCCGAGGCCAACGCCTGGCCGACGGCGGAGGGCGCCGTCCTGCGGGCCCAGCAGCTGGACCGCCAGGTGGTGGGCGGGCGGCCGGCGGCGGTCCTGGGCTACGGCCGCTGCGGTCGCGCCCTGGTGCGGCTGCTCCAGGGCTTCGGCTGCCCGGTGACGGTGGTCGCCCGCCGCGAGGAGGCGCGCCGGGAGGCGGCGGCGACCGGCGCGGTGGCGGTGCCGCCCGCGCGCCTGGTGGAGGTGCTGGCGGCGGTCGAGCTGGTCTTCAACACCGTGCCGGCCCTCCTCTTGGGCGACGCGGAGCTGGCCGCCCTGCGGCCGGGGGCGCTGGTCGTCGACATCGCCTCCCATCCCGGCGGCGTGGACTGGGCCGCGGCGCGCCGCCGGGGGGTCCGGGCCCACCTGGAGCTCGGCCTGCCGGCCCGGTTCTTCCCCGTAACGGCGGGTCGCATCCTGGCCGACTGCGTGGAGCGGCTCGCGCAGGGCATCCCCGGCGGGACCGCCGGCGGGAGCCCGCGCCCCGCGTGAGCCCGTGGCCTCGGCCCGCCGCCGGGCCCCCGATGCCGGTCCATGCCCGCGCATCTGGACGCCGATCCACGTCCGCGCACCCCTCCGGCCGACGCCCGCGCGCCCGCCGGCGCCGGTCGCGGTCCGAGCCGTGGGCGCGGATCCGCGCCGTCAGGAAACCTGACGCGGACGCGCCCGAATCCGCCCCCTCCCGGTGACCCGCCGGGGGCCGGCGCCATATTGTGCCGATGAGCGGCCGGGCGCCCTGCGGGCGGGCCGGACGCCCGCCCGGCAAGGGCCCCGCGGCCAGGCGGCGGGAGGGATCGGCGGTGCTGAGGGGGCGGCGCGTGGGTTTCGCGCTGTGCGCGTCCCACCACAACCTGGACACCGTCCTCGGGTGGGTGGAGCGCTTCGTGGCCGCAGGGGCCGACGTCTACCCCATCGTCTCCCACTCCGTGGCCACCGTGGCCACGCGCCACGGGACGCCGGAGGGGTGGATCCGGCGGCTGGAGGCCATCACCGGCCGCGCGCCGTGGCGGACGATCCCCGAGGTCGAACCCATCGGTCCCAAGCGGCTGCTGGACGTGCTGGTCGTCGCGCCCTGCACGGGGACCACGCTGGCCAAGCTGGCCAACGGGTTCAGCGACTCGGCGGTCCTCATGGCGGCCAAGGCGCAGCTGCGCAACCAGCGGCCGGTGGTGCTCGCCATCTCGACCAACGACGGCCTCGGGCTCAACGCCCGGAACCTGGCCACGCTGCTGAACGCGAAGCACGTCTACTTCGTCCCCTTCGGCCAGGATAATCCGGACGAGAAGCCGAACTCTCTGACGGCGCGCTTCGATCTGCTGCCCCAGGCGGTGGCGGCCGCCCTGGAGGGGCGGCAGCTGCAACCGCTGCTTGTCACACCTTGAGGCACGGACAGGAGGTCGGGACGGGCGATGGGTTACCGCGTTGCCGTGGTGGGGGCCACGGGGCTGGTGGGGCAACGGTTGCTGCAGGTCCTGGAAGAACGCCGCTTCCCGGTGGACGAGTTGCGGCCGCTGGCCACCTCCCGGTCGGCGGGCCGGCGCGTGCGCTTCGCCGGTTCGTCCTGGGCGGTGGGCGAGGCCTCGGTGGCGGCCCTTGCGGGGGTGGACATCGCCTTCTTCGCCGCCAGCGGCGAGGTCAGCCGCCAGCTGGCACCCGAGGCGGCGCGGGCGGGCACCGTGGTGATCGACAAGTCCAACGCCTTCCGCATGGACCCGGCGGTGCCGCTGGTGGTGCCGGAGGTCAACGGGCACGCCCTGGCGCACCACCGCAACCTGATCGCGAGCCCCAACTGCTCGACCATCCAGCTGGTGGTCGCGCTGAAGCCCATCTTGGACCGCTTCGGCCTGGAGCGGGTCGTGGTCGCCACCTACCAGGCCGTCTCGGGGACGGGAGCGGCGGCGCTGGACGAGCTGGAGGCCGAGGTGCGGGCCGGCGTCGAGGGCCGCACCCACCCGCCGCAGGTCTACCCCAAGCCCATCGCCTTCAACGTCCTGCCCCACTGCGACCGGTTCGAGGCGGAGGGCTTCACGCTGGAGGAATGGAAGCTGATGCGGGAGACCCGCAAGATCCTGGAGCGGGACGACCTGCCGGTGACGGCCACCGCCGTCCGGGTCCCCGTACGGGTCGGCCACAGCGAGGCGGTGTGGATCCAGACCCGGGACGAGGCGACGGTGGAGGAGCTGCGTCGCGTCCTGGCCGCGGCCCCGGGCGTGGTGGTGGAGGACGATCCGCAGGCGGGGGCGTACCCGACGCCCTTGGCGGTGGCGGGTCGGGACGAGGTGTTCGTCGGTCGCATCCGCCGCGACCCCACCACGCCCCGGGCCTTCTGGTTGTGGATCGTGGCCGACAACCTGCGCAAGGGCGCGGCCACCAACGCGGTGCAGATCGCCGAGGCGCTGGTGGGCGCGAAGGCCCGCGCCCGCTGAGGCGGGCGCCGCAGGATCCGGTCGGTCGAACCGGCCGTGGCCGGGCCGGCACCGGTCGCCGGGCCGCGGCGCGGGCCGCTCCCGTGCCGTCGCCGAGGGGCGGCGTGGCGGGCGGCCGGCCGGGCGACGGGCCGGCCGCGGGGTGGATCGACCCCGCGGGACGCCTTCGGGGGACGATTCGGAGGACGAGGAGACCGTGCGCATCGTCGTGCAGAAGTTCGGCGGCACCTCGCTGCGCGGGAGCCGGGAGCGAGCGGCGGCCGCGCGCCACGTGATCGCCGCCGTCCAGGACGGGATGCACCCGGTGGTGGTGGTCTCGGCCATGGGGCGGCGGGGGGACCCGTACGCCACGGACACCCTGGTGGACCTGGCGCGGGCCGTGCACCCGCGGATCCCGGCCCGCGAGCAGGACCTGTTGATGGCCTGCGGGGAGATCATCGCGGCGGTGGTCTTCGCCCAGGAGCTGCGCGCCCGGGGGGTCCAGGCGGTCGCGCTGACCGGGGGCCAGGCCGGGATCGTCACCGATGCCCAGTTCGGCGATGCCCGCATCCTGCGGGTCGATCCCGCGCCCCTGCGGCGGCAGCTGGAGCGCGGCCAGGTGCCGGTGGTGGCGGGGTTCCAGGGGGTGACGGAAGACGGCCGCGACATCACCACCCTGGGCCGCGGCGGCAGCGACACCACCGCCGCGGCGCTGGGCGTCGCCCTGCGGGCCGAGGTGGTGGAGATCTACACCGACGTGGACGGCGTCAAGACCGCCGACCCCCGCCTGGTGCCCGAGGCGCGCACCCTGAGCACCGCCACCTACGACGAGATCGTCCAGATGGCCCACGAGGGCGCCCGGGTCGTCCACCCGCGGGCCGTGGAGCTGGCGATGCGGGGCAACGTGCCCTTGCGGATCCGCAACACCTTCACCGACGACCCGGGCACGCTGGTCACGCGGCACTGGGAGGTGGACCAGGTCTGGCCCGACCTGCGCCAGCCGCGAGCCGTCACCGGCATCACCCACATCCCCGGCCTGACCCAGATCACCCTCGATACGGCGGCGGACGACGACCAGTCCCTCAACGTGCGGCTGTTCCGCGCCCTGGCGGACCGCGGCATCAGCGTCGACATGATCAACGTCTCCCCCCGGCGGAAGGCGTTCGTGGTCCGGGACGACCGCGCCGACGAGGCGCGGGAGGCGCTGGAGGCCCTGGGCTTGAAGCCGGAGCTGCGCCGCGGTTGCGCCAAGGTGACGGTGGTGGGGGCCGGCATGCACGGCGTCCCGGGCGTCATGGCGCGGGTGGTGGAGGCCCTCAAGGCGGCGGGGGTGTCGATCCTGCTGACGGTGGACTCCCACATGACCATCTCCTGCCTGGTGGACGGGGACGACCTGGGCCGCGCCGTGCGGGCCCTGCACCAGCACTTCGGCCTCGGCCAGCTGGCGCCGGTGCTCGACGGGCCCGAGCGGGCGCCCCGGGATGCCGGGGTCGGCGCACCGGCGGGCGCGACCGAGGGCTCGGCCCGCCTGGCGGGGACGAACCGGCCCGGCGCCCCGTGAGGCGCCGGCGGTGGGAAGCGGGACGGGGATGGCGGGCGGTCGGCCGCGCCGTGGGCGTGGCCGGGGGCAGCTGTGCGACGGACGGGGCGGACGGAGGAGGGGGGATCCGCGATGCCCGACTACGGCTCGGTGATCACCGCCATGGTGACGCCCTTCGACGACGACGGTCGCCTGGATGCCGCGCGGGCGGGGGAGCTGGCGCGACGGCTGGTGGAGGCGGGCTCGGACGGCATCGTCGTGGCGGGCACCACCGGGGAGTCGCCGACCTTGACCGACGACGAGCGGGCGGCCCTGCTGGCGGCGGTGCTGGATGCGGTGGGGGACCGGGTGTTCGTCTGGATGGGGGCGGGCACCAACGACACGGCCGCGTCGATCCGCCTGACCCGCGCGGCGGAGGCCCAGGGCGCCCACGGGGTGATGCTGGTCACGCCGTACTACAACAAGCCGCCCCAGGCGGGCCTGCTGGCCCACTTCCGGGCGGTGGCGGAGGCGACCACCCTGCCGGTGATGATCTACAACGTGCCGGGCCGGACGGCGTGCAACCTCGAACCCGCCACCCTGGCCCGGCTGGTGGAGCAGGCGCCCAACGTGGTGGCCGTCAAGGAGGCCAGCGGCGACCTGGATCAGGTGGGCGAGGTGCGCAGGCTGCTGCCCCGTCCCTTCCGGGTCTACGCGGGCGATGACAGCCTGCTGCTCCCGGTGCTGGCCGTGGGCGGCGATGGCGTGGTCAGCGTCGCCTCCCACCTGGTGGCGGGGGAGCTGCGCCGCCTGGTGGACGCCTTCCGGGCCGGCCGGGTCGAGGAGGCGGCGCAGATCCACCTGCGGCTGCTGCCGCTGTTCAAGGCGCTCTTCTGGACGGCCAACCCGATCCCCGTGAAGACCGCCCTGCGGTGGGTGGGCTTCGACGCCGGCGGCTTCCGGCCGCCCCTGGTGGCGATGCCGGAGGAGATGGCCCAGCGGCTGCGGGCCCTGCTGGCCGAGCTGGAGCTGGTGTCCGCCTGATGCCCGCCTGGTGGCGGTGGACCCGGCGCGGCCGATCCGCGCCGCCGGCCTCGCGGGCGTCGGGGCCTGGCGGCGCCGAGGGCGGCCGGTGCCATCCGGGGTGCAGGGGGCGCGGGGGTGGCGGAAGGGCCGCGGCGCGCCTCACCCCGGGGCGCTGGCGGGAAGCCGGCACCGGCTCATCGCTGGGTAAGACCGGCACCGCCGATCCGCAAGGATCGGCTGCCTGAAACAGATGACGATGTTTCAGGTAACGGATATAATAGCGGCAGCGGATTCGGGTTCGGGATGCCACCGCGCCGTGGCGCGGGGGCATTTCTTTGTGTGCCGAAGGCGCCCCGCCGCCCGTCCTGCGGGCCGCCGCGCAGGCGGGGGCGGGGCATGGGGGCGGGCGGACGCGAGGCCGGCGGCCTCGCGTCGCGAACCGGCGCCCGCCGGCGGGCGCCGGGTTCCTCCTCCCAGGCGGAGCGGCCTGCATCGCCCCGGCCGGCCGTCCTGGGACGCGCGTGCCCCCGCCCCCGAAGGAGAAGGAGGTGGACGGGGATCGCGGCACAGGGTAAGGGATCCGCGGTCACGATCGTGCCGCTGGGCGGCCTGGGCGAGATCGGCAAGAACATGCTGGTCTTGGAGACGGAGCAGGACCTGATCGTCATCGACGCGGGACTGGCCTTCCCCGGCGACGACATGCCCGGCGTGGACGTCGTGATCCCGGACTACACCTATCTCGTCGAGCGACGCCAGAAGCTTCGCGGCATCTTCCTGACCCACGGGCACGAGGACCACATCGGCGGGATCCCCTACCTGCTCAAGGAGGTCCAGGCGCCCATCTACGCCACGCGCCTCACCCTGGGCCTGGTGGAGCGCAAGCTCGAGGAGGAGAAGCGAGCGCTGCCGCCCCGGTCGCGGGCCATCCGCCCCGGGGAGCGGGTCAAGGCCGGCGCCTTCACGGTGGAGCCGTTCCTGGTCAACCACAGCATCCCGGACTCCGTCGGGTTCGCCATCCGCACGCCGGTGGGCCTGTTCATCCACACCGGCGACTTCAAGTTCGACCAGACGCCCATCGACGGGCGGGCGGCGGACTACCACCGGCTGGCGGCCTACGGCGCCGAGGGCGTCCACGTGCTGATGATGGACAGCACCAACGCCGAGCGGCCCGGGGTGACGGGGTCGGAGCGCCAGGTGGGCGAGGCGCTGGCCGACGTGTTCCGCCAGGCGCGGGGGCGCATCCTGATCGCCAGCTTCGCCAGCCACCTGCACCGGCTGCAGCAGGTGTTCGACCTGGCGGCCCAGTTCAAGCGGCGCCTGGCGGTCATCGGGCGCAGCATGGAGAACGCCGTCGAGGTGGCGATGAAGCTGGGGTACCTGCGGGACAGCGGCGGCGTCCTGACCCCGGCGGACAAGATCGGCGACCTCGCGCCCGAGCGGGTCGTGGTGCTGATGACCGGCAGCCAGGGCGAGCCCCTGTCGGCCCTGGCCCGGGCGGCGACGGGCGAGCTGCGCCGCCTGGAGCTGATGCAGGGGGACACGGTGGTCATCGCCGCCAACCCGATCCCGGGCAACGAGAAGCTGGTGCAGCGCACCATCGACAACCTGTTCCGGCGCGGCTGCCACGTGATCTACGGCCCCCACGCCGGTGTGCACGTCTCGGGCCACGGGTCGCGGGAGGAGCTGCGGCTGATGCTCAACCTGACGCGGCCGCGGTTCTTCATCCCGGTCCACGGCGAGTACCGGCACCTCCTGCACAACGCCGAGCTGGCCCGGTCCGTGGGGATCCCCGATGGGAACATCCTCATCGGCGAGAACGGCACGGTCTTCGAGGTCACGGCCGCGAGCGCGCGCATCCGCGGTCGGGTGGCGGCCGGCGCGGTGATGGTCGACGGCCTGGGGGTCGGCGACGTCGGCAACGTGGTCCTGCGCGACCGGCGGCAGCTGGCCCAGGACGGCGTGCTGATCGTCGCCATGGTGCTGCACCGCGAGCAGCGCAAGGTGATCTCGGGCCCCGACCTGATCACCCGCGGCTTCGTGTACATGCGCGAGTCGGAGGACCTGCTGGCCGAGGCCCGGGAGCGGGCGGTCAAGGCGCTGAACGGGATCGACGAGCAGGACATCACCGAGTGGTCGAACATCAAGGCGGCGGTGCGCGACGCCCTGGGCAAGTTCCTCTACGAGCGCACGGGCCGACGTCCGGTGATCCTGCCCATCGTGTTGGAGGTGTAGCGACGGGCGGCAGGCCGGAAGGCCTGCCGCCCTCGTCCCTCCCCCTCGCGCCGACGGCCCGCCGCGGCGGTGGCGGCGCAGCGGCGCCGGGCCCGCGGCGTTGGCGCGCCCGTCGGGGCGGCCATACTAGGCGCGAGGAGGGAGGGATACCCTTGCCCGCACGGGACCCGCAGAGCCGGGCGACCCAGCCGGGGCCGCCCACCACCGTGCCGTACACGCCGACGCCGGCGCCGGTTCGTCCGGAACGACCCGAGGGCGACGGGGCGCGCGCCCCGAGCCCGCCCGCCATGGCGCAGGCGGCGGCCAACATCAAGGAGATGGGGACGGACCGCGTGCCCCAGTCGCCCCCCGACATCCACGTCCTCACCATCGTCGGCCAGGTGGAGGGCCACCTCCAGCTGCCCGCCCAGAACAAGACCACCAAGTACGAGCACATCATCCCCCAGCTGGTGGCGGTGGAGCAGAATCCCGCCATCAAGGGGCTGCTGGTGATCCTCAACACCGTGGGCGGCGACGTGGAGGCCGGCCTCGCCCTGGCCGAGTTGATCCGCTCGCTGTCGAAGCCCAAGGTCTCCATCGTCCTGGGCGGCGGCCACTCCATCGGCGTCCCCATCGCGGTGGCGGCGGACGTCAGCTTCATCGCGCCGACGGCCACGATGACCATCCACCCGATCCGGCTGACCGGCCTCGTCATCGGCGTGCCCCAGAGCTACGAGTACCTGGACAAGATGCAGGAGCGCATCATCCGCTTCGTCGTCGAGAACTCCCGCATCAGCCGCGACCGGTTTCGCGAGCTGATGTTCCGCACCGGGGAGCTGGCGCGGGACATCGGCACCGTGCTGGTCGGGGAGGACGCGGTGCGCGAGGGGCTGATCGACGAGGTGGGCGGCCTGGCGCAGGCCGTTCAGCGCCTGAACCGGCTGATCGCGGAGCACCAGGCGCACCGGATGACCACGGCCGACGGCCCGGGGGCGCCGTGGACCGCGGGCGCGCCGCCCGCGGCGGGCCTCGGGGCCGGTGCGGCCCCCGCCCCGGGAGCGGGGGGTGCACCCGGTCTGGGGGTGCCCGATCCGGTGCCGCCGGGGACGGTCCCCGCGGCGCCTCCGGCCGGCTGGGGGCGAGGAGGGCCGGTGCCGGGGGCGCCGGGCGTTGCCGCCGGTGGCACCGGCGGGCGCCTCCCCGCGGCCGGACCCCGCGGGTCCACGATCGGCCCGGCGGAGGGCTCGGCCGGCGATCCCCGCGGCGTCCGCTGAGGGCGCCGCGGCGGCGACCGCGGCCGGGACCCAGGCATCCGGGGGTCCTCCACCGCGCGGCGCCGCGCATCGGCCGCAAGGGGTGGGCCCGCGGCGGCCCCAGCGGGCCGGACCGCGGGCCCGGGCCCCGGCAACGACGCCCTCACCCGGTAGGCTGAGTCGGCGGCGGCACCCTCATTCTCCGGCTCCGCCGCGGCCGCCGGTGGGGCAGGCCCGCCGCGGCGACGGACGCGACGGGGCCCCGAACGAGGAAAGGAGGGTCGCCGTGCTGCTCTACACCATCGTCCCGCTGCACCAGGTCCTGGAAGGGTGGGACCGCCCCCGCCCGGAGCCGGTGGAGGTGGATCTCGACGGCCGCACGGTCCTGGTGGAGCCGGACTCGCCCTGGGGCGGCCGCATCGTGCGGTTGCTCTCCGGCAATCCCGACGACTTCCTCGACCCGGCCTTCCAGCCGGGACGGCGCCTGTGGTGGTGGGGGCCCCGCTGACGGCGGGGCCCCCGGCCGTTACAATGGGGAAAGTGCCGTGGTGAGGAGGAGTCGGCGTGGAGCTGTCCCTGGGGAAGGCGATCCTGCTCGGCGTGGTGCAAGGCCTCACGGAGTTCCTGCCGGTCTCCAGCAGCGGCCACCTGGCGGTGGCCGAGGACCTCCTGGGCGTCCGCCTGCCCGGCCTGACCTTCGAGGTGTTCGTCCACCTGGGGACCCTGGCGGCGGTGCTGGCGGTCTACGGTGCCGACCTCTGGGCCGCGGCGGCCGGGTTCCTCCGCAGCGGCGGTGGGCTCTGGGGCTCCCCCCGGGGCACCGACGGGAGCGGTTGGACGGCCATGGATCCCGCCACGCGCCTGGGCTGGCTGGTGGTCGTCGGGACGGTCCCCGCGGCCGTGGCGGGGCTCGCGCTGGAGGATGCCATCGCGGCGGCCTTCGACGCGCCGACCACGGTGGCGGTGTGCTGGATCGTGACGGGCTGCCTGCTGTGGTGGGCGGCCCGACGGTCGCCCTCCGGTCGGCCCCTGGAGCGGGCGACGCCGCTGGACGCCCTGGTAGTCGGCCTGTTCCAGGCCCTCGCCCTCTTGCCCGGCATCTCCCGTTCGGGGAGCACGCTGGTAGGCGGGCTGCTGCGCGGCCTCCAGCGGGAGGAGGCCGCCCGCCTGTCCTTCCTGCTGTCGGTGCCGGCCATCGCCGGCGCCGCCTTGCTCCAGATGCCGGAGGTGGCGGCCGTGGCCACGGTCGACGGTTGGGCGGCCCTGCTGGCCGGCGCCGTGACGGCGGCGGTGACGGGCTACGCCGCCATCCACTGGCTGCTGCGCTGGCTGGTGGCGGGACGGCTGGCATGGTTTGCATACTACCTGTGGACGGTTGCCATCCTCCTCTTGCTCTACCAGGGATGGCGCGGCGCGTAGGCGGGGTCGCGGGGGCACGGGCGGCGGCGTCGGCCGCGGTGCGCAGGGGGGCTGGTGGCGGTCTCGGCGCTGCTCGGCGCGGCGGCCTGGGCGGCGCGGTCGGCGGGTCCGGAGATCGGGAGCGCACCGCAGCCGGGCGCGCCGCGTCGGCGAGCACAGCGCCGCCCGTTGGCATGTCCGCAGCGCCGATCGGGGGACCTCGAGGCGGCGGGGCCGAGCGGCCCTGCGTCCCGCCAAGGGCGATGGGCACAGGGTCCGGGGGCTCGGGACCGGCGGTTCCCGGGCCCTCGCTCGCGGCCGAGCCCCAGGAGATCGGCGTTCCCGGCCGAATGGGAGTTCTTCGAGGAGGGACGGACGGTGGCCCGGCGCAAGGTGGGGCGTCGCAGGGCGCCGGCGCGGCCGGACTCCGCCTGCCTGCGGTCGGAGGTGGCGGGCATCGTCCTGCTGGTGGCGGCCGCGGCGGCGGCGCTGGCGCTGGCCGAGGGTCCCGGGGCGGGCGGGGTCGTCGGCACGCAGCTGGCCGCCGGCCTGCGGTGGGTGCTGGGGCGGGCGGCGTGGGTGCTGCCGCCGCTGATGGCCGTGCGCGCCGTCGAGGCCCTGCTGGGCACCCCGGCGTCCCGCACCCGCCCCCGCCAGGCCGGCCTCGTGCTGGCGGTGGTCCTGGTGGCCGTGGCGGCGGCCCGTCCGTGCCCCGATCTCTGGTCGGCCACCTGTTTTCGCACCGGCGGCGGCCTGGTGGGCACGGTGGCGGGTTGGGCGCTGGCTCGCGCCTTCGGGGTCACGGGCGCGCTGGTAGCGTGGGTGGCGCTGGCCGTGCTGGCCGTGCGGCTCATCAGCGGCATCCCGCTGGCCGCCATGGCCGCCGCCGGAGGCCGCGGCGTGGCGGCGGCCGCCCGGCGACTGCGTCGGTGGGCAGGGGAGACGTTCCTGGCCGCCGAGGCGGACGAACCCGCCGCCGGCAGCGCGGCGTCGACCGCGGCGGCGTCCACGGCGGCAGGCGGCGGGCCCGCCGCACCGGTGACGTCGGCGGGCGCGGGCGGCGGCCGAGGGGGAACCGGCCCGGACGCCGGGGCCGACCCGAGCGGCGAGGCCCGAGGCGGGACGGAGGCGGGCACCAGGGGCCGGCCCTGGTGGCGGCGGTGGTGGGGTGGCCGCGCCCGGGAGGGCGCGGCCACCCCCGGCCCCGCGCCCGACGGGCGGGCTCTCTGGCGCGAGGCCGGGGCCGACGGCGACGGGGCCCTGGGGCTGCCGGGGCTCCAGCGCCTGGTGGAGCGCGCCCTCCAGGACGGCGGCCGGGACGGCCCGAGCCCCGGGGAGGAGCCCGCCGAGGCCGAGGAGCCGTCCGCCGGGGCCGCCGGGGCGGAGGCCCCGACGGCCCCGCTGGGAAGCCCGGCCCGGACCGCTTTGGCCGAGGAGGGGCGCCATGCCCCGATGCAGGCCCACGGCCCCCACTCGCTCCACGCTCAGGGGGCCGCCCACGGGCCCGGCACCCCCCGGGCGGCGGGCGCGGCGCCCCCTGGGGAGCCTGCCGCCGGGGCCGCCCCCTCCCCAGCCGCGGATGCGGGCGCGGAAGGGGCTGATCTCGGGCCGCGGGCCGGTTCGTCCGCCGAGGGGGCGTCCGGGCGATCCGGCGCCGCGCAGGGCGGCCGCGCGGCCGCAGGGCGCGGGGGAGCAAGCGACGGGCCCGGCGCCCCGGCGTCCCCGGCGGGTCCGACGGCGCCCTCGCCGACCTACCGGCTGCCCCCGCTGGAGCTGCTCAGCCGCGGCCGGCAGGGGTCCGCCGCGCGTCGCCAGCGGGAGATCCTGGAGAAGGCGGCGACGCTGCAGGATACCCTGGCCAGCTTTGGCGTGCAGGCGCGCATCGTCGACGTGGCGGTGGGCCCAGCCGTCACCCGCTTCGAGGTCGAGCCGGCTCGCGGGGTGAAGGTCAGCAAGATCCAGGCGCTGGCCAGCGACATCGCCCTGAGCCTGGCGGTGCCCGACGTCCGCATCGAGGCGCCCATCCCCGGCAAGGCAGCCGTCGGCATCGAGGTGCCCAACCGGGAGGTGGTGGCGGTGCAGCTCCGGGACGTGCTGGAGACGCCGGAGTTCGCCCGCTCCCGCTCGAAGCTGACGGTCGCCCTGGGACAGGACATCGCCGGCCAGCCGGTGGTCACCTCGCTGGACAAGCTGGTCCATCTGCTGATCGCCGGCGCCACGGGGTCGGGCAAGAGCGTCTGCATCAACGCGCTGATCACCAGCCTGCTCTTCAAGGCGCGGCCCGACGAGGTCAAGCTCCTGCTCATCGACCCCAAGGTGGTGGAGCTCAGCGCCTACGACGGCATCCCCCACCTGATCGCGCCGGTGATCACCGACGCGCGCAAGGCGGCGGGCGCCCTGCAGTGGGCGGTCCGGGAGATGGAGCAGCGCTACGAGCGCTTCGCCAAGACCGGGGTGCGGGACGTCAGCCGCTACAACCTGCGCGCCCTACAGCAGGGGGAGCCGCCCCTGCCCCTCATGGTGGTGGTCATCGACGAGCTGGCGGATCTCATGATGGTGGCCCCGGTGGAGGTGGAGGACGCCATCCAGCGCCTGGCCCAGATGGCGCGGGCGGCCGGCATCCACCTGGTGGTGGCGACGCAGCGCCCGTCGGTGGACGTGATCACGGGCGTCATCAAGGCCAACATCCCCTCGCGCATCGCCTTCGCCGTCTCGTCCCAGACGGACTCGCGGGTGATCCTGGACGGGGCCGGGGCGGAGAAGCTGGTGGGCCGCGGCGACATGCTCTTCCTGCCCGTGGGGGCCACCAAGCCCGTGCGCGTCCAGGGCGCCTACATCTCGGAGAAGGACCTGGAGGCGGTGCTGGCCTTCCTGCGCCGCCAGGCCCGGCCCGACTACGACCCCGAGGTGATGCGCGCGGAGGTGGAGGCCAGCGAGGGCCCGGCCGCCGCCGAGGACGACGACCTGTTCCCCCAGGCGGTGCGGGTGGTGCTGGAGGCGGGGCAGGCCTCCGTGTCCCTGATCCAGCGGCGCCTGCGGGTGGGCTACACCCGGGCCGGGCGGCTGATCGACATGATGGAGGAACGCGGCTACATCGGCCCGCATCAGGGGGCCAAGCCGCGGGACGTGCTGATCACCTGGGAGGAGTTCCGCCGCCGCCACGGCGACGGCGGGCTGCCGCCGGCGCCGCCCTCGGCGCCCGGCGCCGGCGCCCCGTAGGCGGCGTGTGGCCTCCTGCCGGCGGCCTCCTGCCGGCGGTCCATCGGCGGGCGCGCGGCGCCCGTCATCCTGCGAACGCGCGGCGCACCGTCCCAACCCTGCGCAAACCTGCCGGCCCCGCGAGCCGCCCGCGGCCGGGCGGGGCGGCCATACTACGGCCGGAAAGCGAGGTGAGGGAGGGTGCGCAACCGCACGTGGGTCTGGGTCCTGGTGGCGGTGGTGGTGGCCGCCGGCCTCTGGGCGGCCCTGGCGGGCGACCGGGGCCCGACGGCCAAGCCGGGCTCCGACCGCTCCAACGACAACCTCCAGCTGCCGGCCAAGCAGGCGCCGCGGGCCAAGGTCCCCGGGCAGCTCTTCATCCTCGGCTTCTACGACGAGACCGAGGAGGCCCGCGGCGAGGACATCCTCGCCACCCTGCGCCGCTACCGGGACCACATCGAGTACCTGTCGCCCTTCTGGTACAGCGTCCGCGCCGACGGCTCCGTGGTCGACCGCAGCGACCGCGACCTCCGCGACTTCGCCGCCCGCGAGAACATCAAGCTGATGCCGCTGTTCAACAACTACCAGGGCACGGACGCCTTCCTGACCGATGCCGCGGCGCGGCGCCGCGCCGTGGACAACATCGTCCAGCTGGTGCGGCGCCACGGCTACGGCGGCGTGCAGATCGACTTCCAACTGCTGAAGCCCCAGAGTCGCCAGGAGCTGACCACCTTCGTGCGCGAGCTGCGCCAGGCGTTGCCGGAGGACAAGGCCATCACCGTCTCGGTGATCCCGCACCGCCACCAGGAGGACGCCACGCAGCACAGCAAGGACGCCTACAGCTACAAGGGGCTGGCGCAGTACGCGCGGCTGGTCCTGATGGCCTACGACCGGCATGGCGAGATGACCCGGCCGGGGCCGGTGGCGCCCCTGGACTGGGTCGGGGAGGTGATCGCCGCCGCGCGGGAGGACGGCGTGCCCGCCGACAAGATCTGGCTCGGCATCCCCGCCTACGGCTACGACTGGGCGGAGGGCGCCGAGCGGGCGGTGCCGGTCTCCCTGCGGGAGGTGCGGACGCTGGCGCGCCGGCACGACATCCGGGTGCAGCGGGACGACGACGGCATCCCCCACTTCACCTACGTGGACGAACGCGGCGTCCGTCACACCGTCTGGTACGAGGACGAGGTGTCGGTGGCGCGGAAGGTGCGCCTCGCCCGGCGCCACGACCTCTACGGCGTGGCCATCTGGCGGCTGGGGTACGAGGACGCGCCCTACTGGCGCATGCTCCTGCGCGAGACGGGTCGCACGGGCATGGACATGACGCCGGACCGCAACCGCCAGCGGGAGAGTGAGAACCAGGACCCCGAAGGGGACGCGAGCGACGTGCAGGAGGGCCATCCCGGCAACGTGCCGGACGGCGGCTGAGGTCCCCGCGGCCCTGGACCTTGCCCGCCCGGCGCCGCGGGGTCGCCGACGGCGCCCTGGGGTCGGGGGACGCCCTCGTCCCCCGACCCCAGGACGGCGGGGCCGCGCGACAGGGCGCGCAGGGCACCGGGGCGCCGGGACCCGGCGCGCCGGGCCCCATTCCGGCCCCCCGCCTGCCAGCCAGCCCCCGGCCCCAGGCGGGGCACCGCCTCCAGGGCGCGCCGGGGCTCCTACCACGCCCGCTTGGGCGGTCGCGTGACGCTCCACAGCCAGTAGCCCACGAAGAACACGAAGACCCAGGGTAGGACCCAGTTGCTCAGGAAGGAGAGCACGGCGACCATGGTCGGCCTCCCGTCTGCGAGGTTCGCCCCCATTCTAGCGGGAGGGCGGACGGGGCGGCAAGGTGCCCGGCGTGGCGGCCGGCGCCGCGGCGTCGGCCGCGGTGGGGCCACGGCCCCGGTCCGCCGACGCGCCGGGGGAGGGGGCCGGGCCCGGCGGGCCGGGCAGGACGGCCGCATGCCGCGGCGGCTGGCCGCGCAGGACCCGCAGCACGTCGGCGGCCACCTGGGTCGCGACGCGCGTCTGGGCTTCCACCGTCAGGCCGGCGACGTGGGGCGTCAGGACCACCCCGGGCAGCCCGCGCAAGGGATCGCACGGGCCCGGCGGCTCCAGCGCCCGCACGTCCAGGGCGGCGCCGGCCAGGTGGCCCTCACGCAGCAGCCCGGCCAGGGCCGCCTCGTCCACCACGCCGCCGCGCCCCGTCACCACCAGCCGCGCGCCCCGCTTGAGCCGGCGCAGGCGCGCGGCGTCCAGCAGCCCGCGGGTCTCCGGCCGCAGGGGCAGCAGCACCACCAGGTAGTCGGCCCAGGCCAGCAGGTCGTCCAGCGGCATCCACCGCACGCCCAGGCGCCGCCATCCGGGGTCCTCGGGACCGCGCCGCGGGTGGTGGGTGGCGACCGCCGCCACCAGCGGGCGCAGGAGCGGCACCAGGGCCTGCCCGATGCGACCCAGCCCCAGGATGCCCACGGTGCGGTGGGCCAGCTCCTCCCCCACCAGCGCCGGGCGCAGCCAGGTGCCGGAGGCGCCCATGGCGGCCGCCTCCGGCAGCCGGCGGGCCAGGGCCAGCATCTGGGCGAGGACGAACTCGGCCACGGCGCGGGCGTTGGCCCCCGGTGCGTAGACCACCGCCACCCCCCGCCGCGCCGCCGCCGCGCCGTCCACGTTGTCCAGGCCGGTGCCGAGCCGTCCCACCACCTTGAGGCGCGGCGCCCCGGCCAAGAGCTCCTCGTCCACCCGCACCTGGTTGCGGACCAGCAGCGCGTCGGCCGAGCGCACCAGCCGCCGCAGCCGGCCGGGCTCCCGCGGCCCGTCGGGCGCGTAGACGACCCGGCAGCCCCCCGCTTCGAGGGTGCGCAGCCCCTCGGGTGGGCAGAACTCGGCCACCAGGACCACCGGGCGCCGGGGCTCGGCAGGCGGCCGACCCGTCGCCACCGTCGGCGGGGGCGGGTGCCCCTGGGCCGCCGGGCCGCGTTCGTCCCGAGGAAGCGGCCCCTGGGCCATCGCGCTCACCCCTGGGGGAAGCGCACGGTCCGCAGGTCGGGCCGACCGAGCAGGGCCGCGCGCAGGGTGTCGCCGCGCAGGCCGTGCCGCAGGGCCTCCAGGGCCAGCACGTCGGCGGGCTGGACGTTGCCCAGGTTGACCGCGGGGCCGAAGCGCAGGATCAGATCCTGCTGCTGGTGGACGTGGGGCGCCTCGAAGATCAGCACGTAGGGGTCGGGCAGCCCCCGCACCAGGGCCTCCAGCTCCTCCTCGTCGATCCGGCCGTGTTCGTCGTAGATCACGATGCCCTTGCCGGATTCCCGCGCCTCGACCACCACCTTCTCGACCCCGGCTTCGAGGTCGTCCAGCACCTGCTGGTGCAGGCGCAGGGTGGAGACGCGGTCGGCGGGGTGCTTCTTGCCGACCTCGCTGACGACGCCGAATCCCTCGGCCAGCAGGGCGCGGATCACCGCGCGCCGCACCGCCGGCGGCATGTCGACGGTGCCGTCGGAGACCTCCAGGTGGGTGAAGCCGACCGCCCGCGCGGCCGCGACGAAGGCGGCGAACCGGCCCTGGGCCAGCGCGACCTCGAGGAAGGTGCCGCCGGGGTAGACGGCGATCCCCGCGTCCCGGATCCGCCGCACCTTCTCCTGGAGTACCGCCGGAGGGTAGCAGGCCGGGGTCCCGAAGGCCAGCTTCCAGTAGTCGATGCAGGGGGCGGCCACCGCCAGCAGGTCGGCGGTGGCGGCGGGGCCGAGGCCCTTGTCCAGGATCATGGTCAGGCCCCGCTGCCGGGGCTTGGGCGGTCGCCCCGGGAGGGGCGGGGAGACCGCATGGTGCCAGGGCTCGGGCAGGCTCATGGGGCATCCTCCTCCACCGTCCGGGCCGCCGTCCCGGGCGGCCGCGGCCCTTGCCACGCCATCCTATGGGCCTCGGGCCCGGACGGTGACCGGGGGCTGCGGGCGGCTCGACCGCCCGGGGACGGCTCGGCCCTCCGGCGGCGGATCGGCCGTTAGAAGCGGGGGCTCGCGCGCACACTACGGGCGGCGGGCCGGAGGCGGCCGGCCGGTGACGCCCTTGGGCGCCACGTGGGGTGCGCTGCTCAGCAACCTGTTCTGGATCGTGCTCGTCCTCTGGACGGTGTTGCCCCTGCTCCGCCAGCGGCGGGTGACCGACCGGCGGCTGCAGGTGATCCGGCAGCTGGAGCGGGAGCGGGGCTCGCGGGTGATCACCCTGATCCACCGCCAGGAGTCCCTGAGCTTCCTCGGCATCCCCCTCACGCGGTACATCACCGTGGACGACTCCGAGCAGGTGCTGCGCGCCATCCGCTACACGCCGCCCAACATGCCCATCGACCTGATCGTCCACACGCCGGGGGGCCTGGTCCTGGCGGCGGAGCAGATCGCCGAGGCGATCCGCCGCCATCGCGGCCGCGTCACCGTGATGGTGCCCCACTACGCCATGAGCGGCGGCACGCTGATCGCCTTGGCGGCCGACGAGATCTGGATGGACGAGAACGCCGTGGTGGGCCCGGTGGACCCCCAGCTGGGCGGCTACCCCGCGGCCAGCATCCTGGCCGCCATCCGGCAGAAGGGCCCCGAGAAGGTGGACGATCGGACGCTGGTGCTGGGCGACGTGGCGCAGAAGGCCATCGCCCAGGTCCGCCAGACGGTGTACCGCCTGCTCCAGGACCGCCTGCCCGAGGAGGACGCGCGCCGCATCGCCGAGGCGCTGACGGAGGGGCGCTGGACCCACGACTTCCCCATCGGGTGCGACGAGCTGCGCGCCCTGGGGCTGGAGGTGCGCTGCGAGCTGCCCGACCTGGTCTACCGGCTGATGGAGCTCTATCCCCAGCCCGACGGGCGCCGGCCCTCGGTGCAGTTCGTGCCGGTGCCCTACGCCGAGCGCCACACCCGCTGACGCCCGGCGGGCGGATCACCGGCTGACGCCCGAGGGGCGGGTGCCAGGCTCCGGCCGCGGGCCGGCGGAGGCTTCGCCGGGCGGGGACCGATCCTGGATGGGGAGGCGATGGCGTGAGCACGGAAGGACCTGGCGATCGCGAGGGACGAACCGGCGGACCGCCCGGCGCCAGGCCGGGCGGCGCGGGCGCCCGGCCCGGGGCGGGCGCGGATGCGGATCCGGGAGCCCACCCGCGGCCTCCGAGGGGCGGTGCGATGGACGGCCCCGACGGCCCGGGCCGGGGAGCCGGGCCGCCGCAGGCGGCCGGTCCCGCGGATCCGCGGCGGGAGGCGGCCGGTCCCACGGATCCGCGGCGGGAGGCGGACGGTGCCGCGGATCCGCGGCGTACCGGCGGCGAGGCGGAGCCGGCCGGCGCCGCACCCGGCGGCCGCCGGCCGCCGGCGGCCGGAGCCGGGGTCGGACGGGTGCTCCAGGGCTGGTGGCGCCGCACGGCCGCCGGCGCCGGCCAGGGGTGGCAGGCGCTGGGCGGCTGGCGCGGCATCGCCCAGCGGCTGCGCACGGACCGGCGCTGGCAGGTGGGCGCCGTGGCCGTGGGCATCCTCCTGCTGATCCTCGCGACGCTGCCCGGCGGGGGATCGCCCCAGGGGCAGCCGCCCCTGCGCAAGCCGGCCGGGCTGACGCGGCCGGAGGTCCTGGGCTTCTTCGAGAACGGGTGGTCGCCAATCTTCGGCGACTCCTTCCCCTCGGTCCGGAAGCGGCCGGATCTCCTGGACAGCATCAGCCCCTTCTGGTACTCGATCCGCTCCGACGGCAGCCTGTGGCCCCAGGAGATCCGCCAGGAGGTCATCGACTTCGCCCGCCAGCACGGCATCCGCATGATCCCGCTCTTCAACCTGCTGCAGAGCGGCGGCAACGAGGCCGGGTTCCTCGTGGATCCCGCCGCCCGGTCCCGGGCGGTGCAGGCCATCGTGGCCGAGGTGCGCCAGCGCGGTTACGACGGCGTCAACATCGACTTCGAGCTGCTGCCGCCGGAGGCGGAGCCCCTGATGTCCGCCTTCATCCGGGAACTGGACCGGGCGCTGCCCACCGACAAGCGGCTGGACATCGCGGCGTTCCCCAAGGTGGACGTGGACCCGTCGGTCCACGGGGGGCACAACTGGCGGGTCTTCGCCCAGCACGCCGACCAGGTGATCCTCATGGCCTACGACCGCCACTACCTGGGCAGCCAGCCCGGCCCGGTGTCGCCGGCGGGCTGGGTCGAGGCCAACCTCAAGGAGATGTTGGACGCGGGGATCCCGGGCGGGAAGATCCTGCTGGGCGTGGGCGCCTACGGCTACGACTGGCCCGCCGGGGCGGGGCCGGGCAACGAGGCCCACTCGACGCCCGTCCCCCTCTGGCAGGTCAAGCGCATCCTCGACCGCCACGGCATCCGGCCCCGGTGGGATCGCGCGAGCCAGAACCCGCACTTCACCTACACCGGCGAGGACGGACAGCCGCGGGAGATCTGGTACCTGGACGAACGGGTCCTCCAGCAGCGCCTGGACATGGTCCGCAAGTACAGCCTGGGCGGCATCGCCATCTGGCGCCTGGGCTACGAGGACGACGCCTTCTGGAACGTCATCGAGCGGGCCTACGGCCCGCGCCGGGGCGGCGCCGGCCGCTGACGCGGACGCCAGTCCGCGCGGCGCCCCGCGCCCCGGCGCCAGTGCCGACGGGTGCCGCGACCGGCGCGGCATCGGCAGGACACCTCCGGCCGCTTCCGAAACTAGCTATGGGTTCACGCGCGGCGGCGGGCCCTCGGGGGCCCGCTCGGCGCGTTGCGGATGCGCACGGGGGTGGCGCCGTTGGACTTCGAGCTGTCGGAGCAGCAGCGCCTGGTGCGGGAGATGGTCCGGGACTACGTGGCGCGCCGGGTGGCGCCGGGCGCGGCGGAGCGCGATCGCACGGGGGCCTTCCCCGCCGACCAGTTCCGGGAGCTGGGCGAGCTGGGCGTGCTGGGCCTGCCCTTCCCCGAGGAGGTCGGTGGATCGGGCGGCGACACGGTCGCCTTCGCCATCGCCATCGAGGAGATCGCCCGCGGCTGCGCCGCCACGGCCCTGACGGTGGCGGCCCACGTGTCCCTGGGTTGCACCCCGCTGTACCTGTTCGGCAGCGAGGAGCAGAAGCGGCGCTGGCTGGCCCCGGCCCTGCGGGGGGAGTACGTGGCCGCCTTCGGCCTGACGGAGCCGGAGGCCGGCTCCAACACCGCCGCCATCCGCACCCGGGCGGTGGAGGACGACGGCGCGTGGGTGCTCCACGGCACCAAGGCGTTCATCACCAACGGCAGCCGCGCCGACTACGTGGTGGTCGCGGCGGTGACCGACCCGGATCGCGGCCGGGAGGGGATCAGCAACATCCTGGTCCCCCGGGGGGCGCCGGGTTGGCGGGTCGCACGCCGGTACGAGAAGATGGGGCTTCACGCCTCGGACACCGCCGAGCTGGTCTTCGACGGCTGCCGCGTGCCGCTGGACCACCTGGTGGGGGAGCGGGGCAAGGGCCACGAGCAGTTCCTGCGCACCCTGGACGGCGGCCGCATCGGCATCGGCGCCCTGTCGGTGGGCATCGCCCAGGCGTGCCTCGACGCGGCGCTGGAATACGCCCGCTACCGTCGCCAGTTCGGGCAGCCCATCAGCAAGTTCCAGGCGATCCAGTTCAAGCTGGCCGACATGGCGACGGAGCTGGAGGCGGCGCGCTGGCTGGTCTACCGGGCGGCCTGGCTGCGGGATCGGGGCCGGCCGTACCGCCGGGAGGCGGCGATGGCGAAGCTGTTCGCGTCGGAGCTGGCGGTGCGGGCGGCCCTCGAGGCCATCCAGATCCACGGCGGGGCGGGGTACGTGCGCGACTACCCGGTGGAGCGGTACCTGCGGGACGCCAAGCTGATGGAGATCGGCGAGGGGACCTCGGAGATCCAGCGCCTGGTGATCGCCCGCGAGCTGGGGTGCTGAGGCGGCGTGGCGGGGCTGCCCCGCCGGGCTCCGATGGCGCCCGCCGGACCGCGGGTGCCGGCCGCGGGACCGATGGGGTGGGGACCGGGCGCCCCGCCCGGGGTCGCCGGGGCGATGGCCGCCTTCGCCGTGGCCCCTTCGCGGGCGCCTGGGGCGGACGGCTCCCGCACGGCGACGAGCGGACGGGTCCAGGGGGAGGGGATGGGCGGTGCGATGGCCGGAGCGGGTGACGGTGCGCGAGGTCGGGCCCCGCGACGGGCTCCAGGCCGAGGAGCGCGTGCTGTCCACCGACGCGAAGGTGCGCCTGATCGACGCGCTGACGGAGGCGGGGTTCCGGCGCATCGAGGTGACCTCCTTCGTCCACCCGGGGGCGATCCCCCAGCTGGCGGACGCCGAGGCGGTGATGGCCCGCATCCGACGGCGACCCGGCGTGGTGTACAGCGCCCTGGTCCCCAATCTGCGGGGCGCCGAGCGCGCCCTGGCCTGCGGGGTCGACGAGGTCACCCTGTTCGTCTCGGCCAGCGAGACCCATAACCGGCACAACGTGCGGCGCAGCATCGCCGAGTCCCTCGCCGGGTTCGTCCCGGTGGCCGAGCGGGTGGCGGCGGCCGGCGTCCGGCTCACGGGCTACGTGGTCACGGCCTTCGGCTGCCCGTACGAGGGGGACGTGCCGGAGGAACGGGTGGAGCGCATCGTGGCGGCCTACCGCGACCTGGGGGCGGTGGCCGTCTACCTGGGCGACACCACCGGCATGGCGAACCCCGCCCAGGTGTACCGCCTGTGCACCCGCCTGCGCGGGCGCTTTCCGGACCTGGAGCTGGGGCTGCACTTCCACAACACCCGCGGGGCGGCCCTGGCCAACGTGGTGGCGGGATTGCAGGCGGGCGTCACCGTCTACGACGGGGCGGTGGGCGGGCTGGGGGGGTGTCCCTACGCGCCGGGGGCCACGGGCAACGTGGCCACCGAGGACCTGGTGCACATGCTCGAGGAGATGGGGATCGCCACGGGGGTCGACCTGGATCGATTGCTGGCGGCGGCTCGTCTGGCCCAGGAGCTGATCGGACGGGAGCTGCCCGGCTTCGTCCTCAAGGCGGGCAAGCGCAGCGACCTGGTGCGGGCGGTGCGGGCGCGGGAGGCCGCAGGGCCCCAGGGGGGTTAGCTTGGCGAAGGAGGCGAGGGGATTCCCATGGGGTTCGACGGCGGGCACCCGCATCGGCGGCGGGCCGGCGCCGCGGCGCGGCGCCGGCGGGCGAGGCGGCAGGGTCTCCTGGCGGTGCTGGGACTCGTCCTCGTGCTGACGGTGTTGCTGGCCGGGGGGCCGGCAGGGCCGCAGGCGGCGGCGCAGGAGGGGGCGCCGGCCGCCGCCGCCGCGGCCCCGGCCGATCTCCGGATCCAGGCGCGGTCGGCCCTGCTGGTCGACGCCGTCACCGGCCAGGAGCTCTACGCCCAGGACCCCGACCGGCGCGTGCCGCCGGCCAGCCTGGCGAAGATCATGACCCTCGACCTGGTCTTCCACGCCCTGGAGCAGGGCAAGATCGCCCTGGACCAGGAGGTGACGGTCAGCGAGGCGGCGTGGCGGCTCTCGGTGCAGGCGGGCATCGGCGGGCCCTCGGCCATGTTCCTGCGGGTGGGGGAGCGGGTCCGCATCGAGGACCTGATCCGCGGCGTCGCGGTGGCCTCGGGCAACGACGCCTCCCTGGTGCTGGCGGAGGCGGTGGCCGGCAGCGAGCAGGCCTTCGTCGCGATGATGAACCGGCACGCCGCGGAGATCGGCCTGCAGGCGTCGCGCTTCAGCAACAGCCACGGCCTGCCGGGCGGGGAGCAGCACGTCACCGCGCGGGACATGGCCCGACTGGCCCTGCACGTGCTCGCGGCGCACCCCGAGATCCTCGAGTACACCAGCCAGAAGACCTTCACGTGGAAGGACTTCGCGCCGCAGCCCAACTACAACCGCCTGCTCTTCCGCGATCGGCGGGTCGACGGGCTGAAGACGGGGCACCTCGCCGCGGCGGGCTTCCACGTGGTCGCCACCGCCAAGGAGGGCGAGCGCCGGCTGGTCGCCGTCGTGCTGGGTGCGGCCAGCGACGCGCTGCGGGTCCGCGAGGCCCAGCGGCTGCTGGACTACGGCTTCCAGCAGTTCACCAACACCCGCGTCGCCTTCGGCGAGGGGGGCCGCCAGGTGGTGCCGGTGTACAAGGGGGCCCGCCCTCGGGTCACCGTGGAGCCGGCGGCGTCGCCGGTGGTGACGGTGCCGAAGACCGAGGCCGGCGAGGTGCGCACCCGGGTCGAGCTTCGCGACCCGCTGGTGGCGCCGCTGGCGCAGGGGGCGCGGGTCGGGACCCTGACCATCGAGGACGCCCGCGGCCGGGTGCTGCGCACGGTGCCGCTGGTGACGGCGGAGGCCGTCCCGCGGGGCGGGCTCTTCCGCGTGTTCTGGGACAGCGTGCGGCTGCTCTTCCGCGACCTGTTCGCCTGAGGCGTCGGGGATCGGCGCGGGGCGGCGCGGCGCCCGGGCTCGACGGCAGGATGGGCAAGGGTTGGAGGGATCGACGTGACGGTGACGGTGGCCGAGGTCGGCCGGCACGAGGGCGAGGCGGTGGAACTGGCCGGCTGGGTCTACAACCGCCGGTCCAGCGGGCGCATCGCCTTCCTGCTGCTGCGCGACGGCACGGGCGTCATCCAGTGCGTCCTCAGCCGCGATCGGGTGGGCGACCAGGGCCTGGCGGTGTTCGAACGGCTGACCCAGGAGTCGTCCTGCCGGGTGCGCGGGCGGGTGCGGGCGGACCGGCGCGCCCCGGGCGGCTACGAGATCGAGGTCACCGACCTCGAGCCGGTCCACGTGGCCGAGGACTACCCGATCAAGCTCAAGGAGCACGGCGTGGACTTCCTGATGGATCACCGCCACCTGTGGATCCGCACGCCGCGCCAGAACGCCATCCTGCGGGTGCGGGCGGCGGTCATGGCGCTGGCCGCCGAGATCCTGGCCCAGGAGGGGTTCGTCCGGGTCGACGCGCCGATCCTGACGCCGTCGGCCCCGGAGGGCACGACGAACCTGTTCGAGACCGACTACTTCGGGGAGAAGGCCTATCTCTCCCAGAGCGGCCAGCTGTACATGGAGGCCGCGTGCATGGCGCTGGGGAAGGTCTACTGTCTCGGGCCCACCTTCCGCGCCGAGCCGTCCAAGACGCGGCGCCATCTCCTGGAGTTCTGGATGCTGGAGCCCGAGGCCGCCTTCTTCACCCACGAGGACAACGTGGCCCTGCAGGAGCGGCTGGTGCGCCGGCTGGTGCTCGAGGTGTTGGAGCGCTGTCCCCGCGAGCTGGAGACGCTGGGGCGCGATCCCGAGCACCTGCGGCGGCAGGTCGAGGGGCCCTTCGCGCGCATCACCTACGACGAGGCCCTGCGCATCCTGGACGAACACGGCCTGACCCTGCCCTGGGGCGAGGACTTCGGCGCCCCTCACGAGACGGCGCTGAGCCGGCACTTCGGGCGACCGGTCTTCGTCGAGCGGTTCCCGACGCGGGTCAAGGCCTTCTACATGGAACCGGACCCCGACCGGCCCGAGGTGGCCCTGTGCGCCGACCTGCTGGCGCCCGATGGCTATGGGGAGATCATCGGCGGCAGCCAGCGCATCAGCGACCTCGACCTCCTCTTGCGACGGATCGACGAACACGGCCTGAGCCGGGAGGCGTTGGCCTGGTACATCGACCTGCGCCGCTACGGATCGGTGCCCCATGCGGGGTTCGGCCTGGGGATCGAGCGCACCGTGGCCTGGATCTGCGGGCTCGAACACGTGCGCGAGGCGATCCCCTTCCCGCGGCTGCTGAACCGGCTCTACCCCTGACGACGCGCCCGGGCCGGGCGTCGTCCGGCCGGCGGCGGGCGGCGGCCGGCTCCCGGGCGGCCGGGCGGGGCTCGGGGCGACGGCGGGCGGCCGCCGGACCACGGGATGGGGGCACCGCGGGCAGGGTCCGGGTGACCGGAGCCGGGGGTGGGGGGCGCGGGGCGCGACGGCCGCCGCGCGGGGGGATGGCAGGCGCGGGCACGGGGGTGATGGGGTGACCCTGGAGGAGATCGGGCGGCGTTTGCGGGAGGCCCGGGAGCGCAAGGGACTGACCCTGCACGACGTCCAGGTGGCGACGAAGATCCGGCGCAAGTACCTGGAGGCCCTGGAGCGGGGTGACGACGCCCAGCTGCCCCCGGAGGTGTACACCCGCGGCTTCATCCGGGCGTACGCCAAGCTGGTGGGGCTCGACGGCATGGAGCTGGCCCAGGCGTACAGCCGGTGGAAGCGGGCGCAGTCCGCGGCCGGCGCCGCGGCCGACGGGGCGGGTGCCGCCCCCGCCGGCGAGGGGGCGGCGGTCCCGTCCACCGGGGACGACGAGGACCGCGATGGAGCGGACGCTGCCCCGTCGCGCCGCGCGGCGGGCGAGGGGCGGGTGGCGACGGACGCGGGCGGCGGGGCCCCGGCGGGCCGGGTGCCGCCACCGGAGAGGGGGCCGCAGGTGCCGGAGCCCTGGACGCCGCCGCCCCTGGTCGGGCCGCTGCCGCGCTCGGGCCGGCGATGGCGGCGCGGGGCCGAGGCGTTCGGTGGCACGACCCGACGGCGCGTCGGTCCCTGGGCGCGCTGGGGGATGGCGCTGCTCGGTCTCCTGCTGCTGGTCGGCGCGGGCCTCTACATCGCCGGGGCGCCGTCGGCGCCTGAGGCGGGGCGACCGCCGGCCGGCTCCGGCCCGGCGGGGTCGGCACCGGGCACCCAGCCCGCCGTCCCGGGTGGCGAGGGCGGGGGCGAGACCGCCGGGGAGGGCGGGGCGGCGCCGGGGTCGCCGGCCGAGGAGCCCCGGGTGCCCCAGGTGACGGTGCGTCGGGAGGGCGACGACGTCTACTACACCATCGCCGGCGTCTCCGCGGGCCCGGCGGCGGGTGCCGACGGCTCGCCCCTGACCGTGACCCTGGAGGCGACCGACCGCGTCTGGGTGCGGGTGCGCGATGCGGAGGGACGGGTGGTCTTCGAGCGGCTGATGCAGCGCGGCGACCGGCAGCAGGTCGAGCTGGGCCAGGGGTTGGACATCCGCGTCGGCTATCCGCGCGGTCTGGCCCTGCGGGTGGAGACGGCGGACCTGGAGGTTCCCCCGGAGGAATCGCCGCTCAACCTGCACCTCGAGCCCGGCGCCGCAGCCGGGGCGTCCTGAGGCGGGCCCGGGCCGCAGTCCGGCGGCTCGGGCCGCGAGCCGGCGGGGCTTCACGGCGGTCGCGGCGGCCCGGGGGACGCCGGACCGCCAGTCCGCCGGGGGCGGCGACCCCGGCCGCGTCCGCGTGCGCGTGCCGGTCGAGGGTGCGCGCTGCGCCCTGCGCCGGTCTACGGCGCGGCGATCCGCCATACCCATGGGGCGGAGGCTGGCGGGGGAGGGACCGCCCCGTGGTGCGGCACGCCGCGATCCGCGACGGGCATCGCGACCCGTCAGGGTGGAGCCCTCGGCGGCGCACGCTGCGGCAGGGGTTGGCCGTCCTGCTGCTGACCGCGGTCCTGCTGGGCGGTGCATCCGCCGCCCCGCCGCGGGGTGCCGGGGCCGCGACCCTGTGGCCGGGTCACCCGGCCGTCGCCCCCGTGGAACCGGCCTTGGCCCCGCCAACCGGGCCCGCGGCCGGTGGCGGCGGGCCCGGGGCGGCCGGGCTGCCGGCGGGCTTGGGACGGGGTGCCGCCGTACCCACCCGGCAGGGCGCGCCGGGATCGGCGGCAGCGGAACCCGGGGGCGCCGGTTCGTCCGATCCCGCGCGGCCGGGAACCGGGGCCTGGCGCCCTGCCGTGGGTGCGGGCGCACTCGAGGGATCCGCCGCCGCGGCCTTCATCGCCCCGGAGCGCGTGCCCGAGGGCGTGGCGCCGCTCTGGCGCCACCGGGTGGAGCCGCCGCCGGCCCCGGATGCGGCGGCCGCCATCGTGGTGGACGCCGCCAGCGGCCGGGTGCTCTACGCCCACAACGCCCACCAGCGCCGGCCGCCGGCCAGCACCACCAAGATCCTGACGGCCATCGTCGCCCTGGAGTACGGCAGCCTGGACGACGTGGTGACGGTCAGCGCCCATGCGGCGGCGACCGAGGGGTCCACCATGGACCTCGAGCCCGGGGAGCGCTACACGCTGCGCGAGTTGCTGTGGGGGCTGATGCTGGAGTCGGGCAATGACGCCGCCGTCGCCATCGCCGAGCACATCGCCGGCAGCGAGGCCGCCTTCGCGCGCCTGATGAACGAGACGGTCCTGCGCCTGGGCCTGCGGGACACCCACTTCACCAACCCCCACGGGCTGCACGACCCCGGCCACTACAGCACGGCCTACGACCTGGCGGCGATGACCCGCTACGCCCTGGCCAACCAGTACTTCGCGCGCCTGGTCTGCCAGCCGGAGAAGGTCCTCTGCCGGGGGGACGGGGACTGGGTGCGGGTCCTGAGCTCCACCAACCGCCTCCTCTGGTACCACGAGTGGGTTCGCGGCGTGAAGACCGGCACGACCGGCCCGGCGGGACCGTGCCTGGTCAGCTCCGGGGAGCGGGACGGGCGCCGCCTGATCGCCGTCGTGCTGGACTCCGGCGACCGCTGGGCCGACAGCCAGCGCCTGCTGGAGTGGGGCTTCCGCGCCTTCGCACCGGTGGCGGGCGGTCGGCAGGGCGAGGTCCTGGGCCGGGTGCCGGTGCGCGACGGCATCGTCGCCGCCGTCGAGGCCCAGTTGGCGGGGGATCTCGGTGCGCTGGTGCCGCCCGCGGTGGCGCCCCGGGTCCGCCGGGTGGTGGAGGTGGCACGGGCGGTGGCGGCGCCGGTCGCGGCGGGTCAGCGGGTGGGCACCGCGCGCCTGGAGCTGGATGGGGTGACCCTGGCATCCCAGCCCCTGGTGGCGGCCGCGGCAGTCCCCCTGGCGCCCTGGTGGCGGCGCGCGCTGCCCTGGTGAGGGGGTCGGGCTGCGGGCCTCCGTCCTTGGTTGCGCGGTCGGTCGGCGGGGGACGGGGACGGGGTCGGCGGCCTTGCGGGGCGGGCGGGCGCGGGGAGGGGAGAGGGTGTTCGTCACCCTGGGCCGGTCGGCGCGGGTCTGGCTGGTCGCCTTGGTGGGCCTGGCGGCGGTGCTGGCGCTGGGCCGGGCCGCCCTGCCGTGGCAGCGGGGCGAGCCGGTGGCGCCGGCGGCCCGCGCCAGCGGCGATCCGGTTCGGCCGACCAGCGGCGCCCCGGCGCCGGGCCCGGGCGCCGGGGCGCCGGGCGGCAGAGGGGTCGCCCTGACCTTCGACGTGCTGGAGGGCGACGCGGTGGTGGTCCAGGTGCTGGACGTGCTGGCCTGGCGCCGCGTGCCCGCCACCTTCTTCGTCACCCTTCCGTGGGCCCAGGGGCACCGCGAGCTGGTGCGGCGGATGATCGACGAGGGCCACGAGGTCGGCCTGCGCGAGCCACCGGCCGGGACCCTGCGCCGGGCCTCGGAGCCCCGGGGCCCGACGGGCGGCGCGGCGGATGCCGGGCGGTCCGCGGAGGCGGGGCGGTGGGAGCGCGCGGCGGCGGCGCTGGCCCGTCTGACGGGGAGGCCCGTCCGGTTCGTCCGGCCGGCCCTGGTGGGCCTATGGGCGGGGGAACGGGACCGGACCGGCGGTGCCGGCGCCGGCGCGCCGGACGGCGGCGCCGGGCCGGGCTCTGCCGCCGGCGGGCCGCTGCGCGCGGTGCTGTGGACCCTGGACCTCCAGGATTGGATGAATCCCGGCGTGGACTACGTGGTCTATCGCGCCCAGGCGGCGCAGCCCGGCGACGTCCTGCTCCTCCAGGCCAGCGACTTCGCCCGGCAGACGCCGCGGGCCCTGCCCCGCGTGCTGGACGCCCTGGCCGCCCGCGGCCTCGAGCCCGTCGCCCTCCATCGGCTGCTGGCGCCGCCGGCCCCCGAGGGGCCGTCACGGCCGCGGTGGTGAGGCGCGTCGGCGGTCGGCGGGCTCCGCCCGGGAGGGCAAGCCGGTGCGCCAGGGGGGAGAGGAGCCCCGCGGGTACGAGCCCGGTGCGGACGCCTCGACGGGGTCGGTGCGCCCGGGCGGCGCGGGGGGCTGCGTCCCGCCCGCGCCGGCGGGCGCCGCCCGCCGGCGCGGGCGGGCTAGAGGGCTCGCGCCTGGGTGCCGTCGGGCCCTGCGGTCAGCCGCTGGCGCAAGTGGGCGATGCGCCGTTCCACCCGGGAGGGGGCTGTGCTCCGCGCGTCCCGGCTCGGCGCGGCCCGGGCCGCCGGCGGCGGCGGGAAAGCCGCCGCCGGCGCCGGCGGCGGGGCGCCGTCCCGGCCCTGAGCGGTGGCGGCGTCCTGCGCCCGGGCGGCCACCTCCGGCGGCCGGGGCGTCCCGGCCACGGGCAGCCGCCTTCGCCGCTCCCACAGCCGCTCGGCCTGATCCAGGCAGGCGGCCGCCCGCTGGCGCTGCCCTGCCCGCAGCCACAGCTCCGCCAGGTCGAGCCATGGCTCCACCGGTGCCAGCGGGTGGTGGGCGTCGCACAGGGCGGCCTGCACGGCGACGGCATCGCCCCAGCGCCGTTGCCGGCGGTAGAGGGGGACCAGCCGGCGGGCCACCGCCGCCACCGCCCCGCGGCCGCGGGCCAGGACCAGGGCGCGCTCGTACCACCGCGTCGCCACGTCGGGGTCGATGCGCTCCCACTCCCGCCCGGCGGCCAGGGCCTCATCCCAGCGGCGCGCACCGGGCGGCCCGGCCAGCAGCCAGCCGCCGAGCCACGCGGCGATGCCCACCAGCGAGAGCAGGTCCACCAGGTTGTGGCGCAGGACGGGAAGCAAGGGGTCCAGGGTCTCCGCCGCCCCGTCCCCCGCCGCCGGGACGGGCCCGCGCCGGGCGGGATCCGGTGCGCCGTCCCGCGGCCGGCCGGAGGCGCCGGTCGTCCCCGCAGGGTCCGGGGGAGGGGGCATCGGCGCCTCGGGGTGCGGGCCCTCCCGTCGACGCAGGAAGCGGGCGAAGCGCTCCGGGATCTCGGCGCCCTGGACGTCGCCCTGGCGCTGGACGCCCAGCAGCCGGCTCTCCAGCGCCCGCAGGTTCACCCGCTGCGCCGGCCCGGCCCACAGCCGGCGGGCCGGGTAGAGCAGGTCGAGGTGGCCGGCGGGTGCCGGTGCCGTCCGCCGGTGCCAGTGCCAGCGCGTCTCCAGCATGGGCCAGTCGAAGCCGCGGCCGTTGAAGGTGACCAGCCACGGGTGCTCGGCCAGCCGGCGCGCGATGGCGGCCAGCCAGGCCCGCTCCGTCTCGGGCTCCAGGTCCGGCACCAGGTACTGCTCGACGACCAGCACCGGCCCGACCGCCTCGGCGACGGCCTGATCCTCCGCGGCCCCGGGGCTCCCCGGCCCCCCGCCCGGCGTGCCGGCGCCCCGCGGCTCTCCCCCCCGGTCGCCGGTCCCCGCCCCGCCGGCGTCGAACCAGGCCAACCCCGCGAGGAAGGGGCGGTGGCCGGCGCCCACCGCCAGGCCGGTGGTCTCCAGGTCGAGGAAGAGGAGCTGCTCCACCGCGGCGGGCGCTGGCTGCCGGCTGCGGACGGGTCCCGCCACCGCGGCCAGCACGGCCAGGGAGCGGCGGAGGTCGCGATACCACGTGGCCGGGGTCCCGCTCCCGTGAGCGAAGGCGGCCGGGTAGACCGTGCGCCAGCACCAGGCGGTCCCCGCGGGCGTCGGCGAGGGCGTGAAGGGATGGCCGGGGCCGTCGGCGGCCGGCGGTCCCCCTGGGGCGGTCCCGTCCGCGGCATCGCCTGGGACCGGGACCGGCCCGGCCCCGGCGGCGAGGGAGGCCCCGGCTGCCGGGCTCGCTGTCACGGGCGTGCAGCTCACCGGACCGGATCCCCCGGGCGCCGACCCGGTCGCCGGGGGCGCCCCGCCCCGCGAGCCGGCCTCCGGCCGGCCGCGGGCCTTGAGCACCAGTCGTCCCTGGGCGTGGAGCGCGCGGAGCTCCTCGAGCCGGCTCATCGCCGCTCCCCCTCGCCGCGGACGGCGCCGGGGCCCGGCGGGAGCGGGGCCGGGAGGGAGCCCGCCGCCGGGGGTGACGGCAGCGCGGCCCATCGTCGTCCGGCCGGCGGCGCCGTGGCCTGCGGCGGGGCCAGCAGGGCCAGCAGCCGCCGGGCCGCCGCCTTCGCCCCCGGGCCGCTCTCCGTCTCCGGCCCCGTGCAGGCCGGGCACCCGGCCTCGCAGGGGCAGGCCGCCACCGCCTCCGCCGCCGCCTGCCAGAGCAAGGGCAGGATGTCGTACGCCTTCTCCGCCAGGCCGACGCCGCCGGGATAGGCATCGTAGAGGAACAGCGTCGGCCGGCCGGTGAAGGGCGAGCGCAGCTGCGCCACCGTGCCCAGGTCGCGGCGGTCGCAGAGCAAATAGAGCGGGGCCAGGTGACCCAGCAGATACGCCAGCCCCTGCAGGCCCGCCTGCAGCACCGCGGGCTCCATCCCCGCCGGTTCGTCCGCCAGGGTGACCCAGCAGGCGGCGGTGTGCATCTCCAGCTCGGGGAGGTGGATCCGGCCCCAGCCCACGTTCTCGTGGGTGAACAGCTTGATCTTCTTGAACAGCGTCGCCCGGGCGATCACCGCCACCTCGCCCCGGGACGCCTCGCCGCCGGGCACCGGCCGGCTGGCGAAGCAGTCCAGCACCTTCAGGTCCACGGCCAGGTGGGCGTCGGTGTAGTAGTCCACCCGCACCGGTCGCACGTAGGCCTTGTTCTCGGCGAAGTCCAGCCGCTCCACCTGGTACTGCTCGCCCTCGTGGATGTAGATCGCCTGCTCGTGGACCAGCAGGGGCGCCGAGAAGCGGTCGACCTCGCCGATCACCCGGGCGCCGCGGCTGGTGTCGATGATCACCACGTTCTCCTCCGCCGCCGACCGCAGGCTGATCTCGTGGGCGGGGAAGGTGTCGCTGATCCAGTGCCACCGGTCGCCGGAGCGGTGCACCAGGCCCTGCTCCTCCAGGAAGGTCAGCACGTCGTCCACCGGCTGGTCGCCGAAGCGCTCCCCCGCCCGGAAGGGCAGCTCGAAGGCGGCGCACTGGATGTGGCTGACCAGGATGTACAGGTTGTCCGGGTGGATGAACGCGGCCTCCACCGGCTGCTCCAGCAAAAAGCGCGGGTGACGGGCGATGTACTGGTCGAGGGGGCTCGAGGAGGCGACCAGCACCGCCACGGCGGCCTCCTGGCGCCGCCCGGCGCGGCCGGCCTGTTGCCAGAAGCTGGCCACGCTGCCGGGGTAGCCCGCCAGCACCGCGGCCTGCAGGGAGCCGATGTCGATGCCCAGCTCCAGGGCGTTGGTCGCCACCACCCCCAGCACCTCCCCCGAGCGCAACCCGCGCTCGATCTCCCGGCGCTGGTTGGGCAGGTAGCCGCCGCGATACCCCCGCACCCGTTCGGACCGGTCGCCCATGGCGTGCCGCAGGTAGGTCAGGAGGACCTCCACCGCCAGGCGGGTGCGGGCGAAGACGATGGTCGGGATGCCGTTCTTCAAGAACCGCTCCGCCCAGCGCCGCGCCTCCTGCAGCACCCCCCGCCGGATGCCCAGCTGGGCGTTGACCACCGGCGGGTTGTAGACGATCAGGTGCCGCTCGCCCCGGGGCGCGCCGCTCTCGGCGATCACCCGCACCGGCCGCCCCAGGAGACGCCGGGCGTGCTCGCCCGGGTTCGCGATGGTGGCGGAGCACGCCACCACCCGCGGGCGCGACCCGTAGAAGGCGCAGATCCGGAAGAGGCGGCGCAGGACGTTGGCCACGTGGCTGCCGAAGACGCCGCGGTAGTGGTGGAGCTCGTCGACCACCACGTACTCCAGGTTCTCGAACAGGTTGACCCAGCGTGTATGGTAGGGGAGGATGCCCGCGTGCAGCATGTCGGGGTTGGTGATCACCACCTGTCCGGCGGCCCGGATCGCCCGGCGCGCCGCCTCCGGCGTGTCCCCATCGTAGGTGTACGCCTTGAGGTCGAGGCCGAGCTCGTCGATGGCCTGCTGAAGGGCGGCGTACTGGTCCTGGGCCAGCGCCTTGGTGGGGAAGAGGAAGAGCGCGCGGGACGACGGCCGCTCCAAGATGCGCTGCAGCACGGGCAGGGTGTAGCAGAGGGTCTTGCCCGACGCCGTCGGGGTGACCACCACCACGTCGTCCCCCGCCAGGCTGGCCGCCACCGCCTCCGCCTGGTGGCTGTAGAGCCGGTCGATCCCCCGCCGCCGCAGCCACTGGACGAGGCGCCCATCGAGGGTAGGCGGCGGGGGCGCGAAGCGGCCCGGCTGGGCCGGTTCCACCTCCCAGGCCTGGATGCCCGCCACCCAGGCGGGGTCGGTGCGCAGCTGCTCCAGCACCTGGCTCAAGGTCAAGGGCACGGGGGCCACCTCCAGCGAATACCCGTTCGCTGCCGGCGGGGGCATCCCTGCCGGGCGCGGGGTCGCCGGCGGTCCAGGCCCCGGGGGTGCCGCCGGGCCCGCCGCCCGGGCCGCCGCGGTGGGGCGCCGGCGAGCGCGCGGGAACGGGCAGCGGTCGGGCTGCCCTGAGGGCGCGCAGCCGGGCAGCGACGCGGGCTGCGGCGAACGGGCGGAGCCGGGCAGCGATGCGGGCCGCGGCGAGCGCGTGGAGCCGGGCAGCAATGCGGGCCGCGGCGAACGGCGGATTCGGGGACGCCGCCTGGGCGTGGTTCCGCGCCCGCGGCCGGCCGTAGGCGCGGGCCGGGGTCCCGACGGCGGCGCGGCGTGCCGGTCCGCCGCCGGCCGTGCCGTCACCCCCGGGGTCTCCCCGTCTGGCGGCCGGGGGAGGCATCCCCCGGCCGCCGGCGAAATCCCACCGGGGTGCGGCGATGGACCAGGGCGCCCCGGCGCACGGGGACCGACGCCACCGACGAGGGGAAGGGACCGCCCGGTGCAGATCCAGTCCTTGGAACGGCTGGAGTGGGTCTATCCGGAGTTCTTCGTCCACTACCAGCGCGACTTCGCCCGCGTGCAGTCGTTCTTCAACTACGATCCGTCCGACGAGACGGCCTTCGCGCGCCGCGCCGAGGCGCTGGCGCGGTCGCCCCACCAGCCCCCGCGGGAGGTGGTCGCCCAGGCGCTGGTGGCCTACAACGCGTCCCTGGATGCCGACGAGCCGGCCTTGGAGGCCGCCCGCCGGCTGGCCGACCCGCGGGCCCTGGTGGTGGTGGGCGGTCAGCAGCCGGGCCTGGCCACGGGCCCGCTCTACACGGTCTACAAGGCCGTGGGCATCCTGCGCTGGGCGCGCCAGATCGAGGCCGCCCTCGGGCGCCCGGTGATCCCGGTCTTCTGGTTGGCGACCGAGGACCACGACCTGGCGGAGTGCAACCAGCTCCACGTGCTGGACGAACGCGGCCGCCTGCATCGCCTGGCGCTGCCCCTCCCGGCTGCCGTCGCCGGCGGGCAGCCGCCCGTGGGCACCCTGCCGCTGCCGCCCGCCGCCCGGGCGCTGGTGGCCGAGGTGGCGCGCCTCGCCGGCGTGCCCGCCGATCATCCCGCCCTGGAGGTGCTGGAGGACGCCCGCCAGCGGGCGGCGACCCTGGGCCAGTGGGTCGGCCGTCTCATGGCCCGGCTGTTCGGCCGCGACGGGCTGGTGCTGCTGGACCCCATGGACCCCACGCTCCGCCGGCTGAGCCGGCCGCTGTTGCAGCGGGCCGTGGTGCGGCGGGAGGCGATCCACCGCGAGCTCGCCGCGGCGGCGGCGCGCCTGCGGCGGCGCGGCTACCCGCCCGCCCTGGACGTGGACCCGGCCCACGCCAACCTGTTCTACTTCGACGGCCGGCGGCGGGCGGCGCTGCTCTGGCAAGGAGGCCGGTTCCGTGATCGGCAGGGGCGCGTGGCGTTCTCCCCGGCGGAGCTGGCGCGGGAGCTGGAGTCCCGGCCGGAGGCCTTCAGCCCGAACGTGGTGCTGCGCCCGCTGGTCCAGGACTGGCTGCTGCCCGTGGTGGGCTTCGTCGTCGGGCCGGGTGAGGCCCAGTACCTGGCGCAGATGCGCGACGTGTACCCCCTCTTCGGGCTGGAGATGCCGGTGCTGTTGCCCCGCCCCGGCTTCACGCTGGTCGAGCCCGCGGCGGTGGACCGGCTCCAGCGCTACCGGGCCACGGTGGGGGAGGTGCTCCAGGATCCGGAAGGGCTGCGCCGGCGGGTCCTGGAGGGGCTCGACCCCCTGGGCATCGACGCCCGCTTCGCCGAGCTGCGGCAACGGATCAAGGCGCTCTACGCGGACCTGCTGGACGACCTGGAGCGGGTGCGGCCGGAGCTGCGCGCCCTCGGCCAGGAGAACCTGGGTCGCATCCTGATGCAGGTGGACTACCTGCACCGCAAGACGTGGCAGCACCACCGGCGCCGGCACCGGGAGGTGATGCGGGACCTGGACTGGCTGGAGGGCAGCCTGCGGCCCCTGGGCCAACCCCAGGAGCGGGTGCACAACGTCTTCCCCTACCTCCTGCGGTTCGGGGAGCGCTGGCTGCGCACGCTGCTGCGCGCAGCCAGCCCCGGCGGCCACCAGCTGGTCTTCCTCGATCCGCCCGCCCCGTCCCTGGCGGCCGAGTCCCGGGGGCCGGAAGCCCACCGAGCTCCGGTGGATGCGGGGAGGCCGGCGGTGGGGTGAGCATCCGGGGCCGCCCGGCGGGAGGCGCGTCGTCTGGGCGGCCGGTGTGGCCGGCGCCGGCCGGCGGCCCGTCCGCCTTCCGCTCGGTGCGCCGCGAGGCCGAGGTCGGGCTGGCCATCCGACGGTCGCGTTTCGTCGCCCACGTGGCGCCGGTGGACGGGGTCGCCGAAGCCCGGGCATGGCTGGAGGCGGCGCGAGCCCTCCACCCCCGGGCGACGCACCATGTCCCCGCCTTCGTGGCTGGGTTCCGCGGCGAGGAGCGCTGGTGCAGCGACGGCGGCGAGCCGCCGGGCACGGCGGGGCGTCCGGTCCTCGAGGTCCTGGAGCGCCAGGGCGTGGTGCAGGTGGCGGTCCTCGTCGCCCGCTACTTCGGCGGGACCAAGTTGGGGGCCGCAGGGCTGGTGCGCGCGTACGCCGACGCCTGTGCAGCGGGGCTGCGGGAGGCCGGGCTGGTGACCTTCCGCCGCGGGCGGCGAGGGCGCGTGGTCGCACCCTATGCGACCTATGGGCCGCTGCGGGCGTGGCTCCAAGGGCGGGGAGTCCGGGTCCTGGCCGAGGGATTCGGCGTGCACGTGACGCTGGAGCTCTGGGTGCCCGAGGACCAGGTCGCCGCCCTGGCGACCGAGGTGGCCGACCGTTCCGCGGGGGCCGCGCGCTGGGAACCCGGTCCGTGGGAGTATCGTGCGGCGGATGCCGTCGGCTGAGGGCGGGCGGCGAGGCCGGCCATGCAGCCGGGAGGGGTGCCATCCCGCCGAGGCCTGGGCCGCGAGGGGCCGGAAGGCCCTGGCTCCGGGCGCGCGCTGAGGGGTGCTATAATGAATCTGCTTGGAAAGGGAATGAACCTGCTTGGAAAGGGCTTGCTTCACCATTGCCGTCTGCGACGTACCCCCCGTCGGCGCAGCACCCGCTGGTTCATGCGGACTGAATAGCGTTCGAAGGGCTTGGTGCGGGCGCCGAGGAGCGTCTCGAGGCGGCCGACGGACGACGAGGTCGAAGCCATGTTTGGAAAGCCGTTGCAGATCCGCTGGGTGGCCGTCACCGCCGCGCTGACCCTGGGGGTGCTGCTGTTCGCCAACGTGCTGTACCAGGAGCAGGCCAAGGCGGCGCCGCTGGAGCGCGCGCTGGAGACGGTCCCCGGCGTTACCGCCGTGCAGGTCCAGCGGGAGGACGGACGGTGGCGGGTCCGGGTCCAGCTGGGGGCGGTCGACCTGTTGCCGGCCACCTACCAGGCCTTGCGGGAGCGGGCCGACCGCCACCTGGGGCTGGGCCGCTACGAGCTGGAGCTGGTGGACCGGCGGACGCCCGAGCTGGAGAAGGCCTTCTACGAGGTCAGCTATTTCGTCGAGGAGGGTCGCAGCCGCGGCGACTACGCCCGGGCGGCCCAGCAGGTCGCGGCCGCTGGTCGGCGGCTGGGGCTCGACCGGGCTCGGCTGTACGTGGACGCCGAGTTCCTCTATCTCGAGCTGGCGCGCGGCGATGGCGTGCTGTACGCCGTCATGCCCTTGCGGCCCCCGCAGGAGGTGACCGGCCGGTGAGGGAGCGGTGGCGTGAGATCGCCCTGGGGGCCGGCCTGGGCGTGGCGGCGTTCCTGCTCCTGCGCCTGCCGGTGGGCCAGTGGCTGCCCCTGCTGCTGCTGGCGGGGCTTGTGCTCTACGTGTTCCGGATGGGCCTGCTGCCCGGGACAGGCCGCGGTCCGGTGGCCCATGCGGTGGAGGCCACCGGCGTCACCTTCGACGACATCGGCGGCCAGGCGGCCGCCAAGCAGGAGCTCAAGGAGGCCCTGGAGTTCCTGCGTCGGCCCAAGGAGGCCCAGCGCTTCGGCATCCGCCCGATCAAGGGCATCCTGCTGGCGGGGCCGCCCGGCACCGGCAAGACCCTGCTGGCGAAGGCGGCGGCCACCTACACGGACTCCGCCTTCCTCGCCACCTCGGGATCGGCCTTCGTCGAGGTGTATGCGGGCGTCGGCGCCCAGCGGGTGCGCGAGGTGTTCGCCGAGGTCCGGCGCCTGGCGCGCCGGCAGGGCAAGCAGAGCGCCATCCTGTTCATCGACGAGATCGAGGTGCTGGCCGGCAAGCGCGGCCGCCACACGTCCCACCTGGAGTACGACCAGACCCTCAACCAGCTGCTGGTGGAGCTCGACGGCATCCGGCCCGAGGACGACGTCCAGGTCCTGGTCATGGCGGCGACGAACCGGCCCGACCTGATGGACGACGCCCTCCTGCGGCCCGGCCGCTTCGACCGCATCGTGCGGGTGGAGCTGCCCGATCGCGAGGCGCGCGAGCAGATCCTGCGCATCCACATGCGCGGCAAGCCGCTGGCGTCTGACGTGGACCTCGGGCAGGTCGCCCAGGAGACCTTCGGCTTCTCCGGTGCCCACCTGGAGAGCGTGTGCAACGAGGCGGCGATCCTCGCCATGCGGGCCGGCGCCCCCGCCATCGCCATGGAGCACCTGCGCGAGGCCATCGAGAAGGTGATGATGGGCGAGCGGCTGGATCGGCGGCCCGGGGAGGAGGAGCGCCGGCGCATCGCCGTCCACGAGTGCGGGCACGCGCTGGTGGCGGAGATCCTCCGCCCGGGTTCGGTGGCCAGCGTCACCATCACCTCGCGGGGGCAGGCCCTGGGGTACGTGCGCCAGCGACCCGACGAGGACCGGTTCCTCCAGACCCAGGACCAGATGGAGGACACGATCTGCATCGCCCTGGCCGGTTCCCAGGCGGAGCGCCTGCTGCTCGGGCGGCCGAGCACCGGCGCCAGCGCCGACTTCCAGCAGGCCGTCGAGCTGGCCCGGCGCATGGTGGAAGACGGCATGACGCCGCTGGGGGTGGTGGCGCGGGACGTGCTGCCCCCCGCCGCCCTCCACCGGGCGGTGAGCCGCGTGTTGCGCCGGCAGGAGCAGCGGGCCCGGGCGCTGCTGGGCGAGTTCAGCGACGGGCTGCGGGCGGCGGCCGAGCGGCTGCTGGAACGGGAGCGGCTGACCTCGGCGGAGTTCCGGCGCCTGGTGGGGCTGCCGCCCCTGCCCCATGCGTCGGCCGAGCCGGCCGCGGGGGACGGACCTTCCGGCCGCGGGCGGGGCGAGGGGGCGACCGCCGGCGGCCAAGGGTCCGGGGATCGCGACGGCGGCGGTTCCGGCGTGGCGGACGAACCGGGTTCCCGCGGCCGGCGCCAGGCGCCGCGCGACGCCGCGGGCGACTGAGGAGCGCGGGCACGGGAGCGCAAAAGCATGGTCAACGCCGAGATCGTCTGCGTCGGTACCGAGCTCCTGCTGGGCGAGACGGTCAACACCCATGCCGCCTTCCTCTCCCAGCGGCTCGCGGCCTACGGCATCGACGTCTACCACCACGTCACGGTGGGGGACAACCTAGCCCGCCTGGAGGCGGCCCTGCGCCAGGCCGCCCAGCGGGCGGGCATCGTCATCGTCACCGGGGGCCTGGGTCCGACGGGCGACGACCTGACCCGGGAGGCCATCGCCCGCGTGGCGGGACGGCCCCTGGTGCTGGATCCCGCGGTCCTGGCCGGCATCGAGCGGTACTTCGCCGCCCGGGGCCGACCGATGGCCCCGGGCAACCGCAAGCAAGCCCTCTTCCCCGCCGGCAGCCACGTGCTGCCCAACGCCCACGGCACGGCCCCCGGATTCGTGCTGGAGTGGGCGCCGGGCCGCTGGTTCGTGGCCCTGCCGGGACCGCCGCGGGAGCTGCGGCCCATGGTGGACGGACCGCTGGTGCCCTTCCTGCAGCGGTGGTCCCGGTCCGCGGGCGGGGTGCGCCTGCTGCGGCGGGTGCTGCGGGTGGCCGGCCTGGGCGAGAGCGAGGTGGAGCACCGCCTGGCGGATCTCTTCGCCGGCCAGGGACCGGTGACCCTGGCCACCTACGCCAAGGACGGCGAGGTCCACCTGCGCCTGGCGGTCAAGGTGGCGTCGGCCGAGGGGGCGGCGGCCGCACCCGGAAGGAGCGTCCCCGCCCACCGGCAGGGGCCGGGCGCTGCGTCGGACGGACGGGCGGATGCCGACCGCGGCGGGGCCGGGGACGGCGCGGGTGCGCCGGGGACGTGGGCCGCGCCGGCGCAGGGCGGCGGGCCGGCGGCGGCTGGGGGCGGCGCCGGCGGCCGCGAACCCTGGGTGCTGCGGGAACCCGAGGCGCTGCGGCAGCTGGACGCGCTGACCGCCGAGATCCGGCGCCGCCTGGGCGAGCACGTCTACGGGCAGGACGAGGAGACCCTCGAGCAGGCGGTGGGCCGCCTGCTGCGGGAGCGCGGCGAGACCGTCGCCGTGGCCGAGTCCTGCACCGGTGGACGCGTCGCCGACCGGCTGACCGACGTACCCGGCAGCTCCGCCTACGTGCTGGCCGGCGTGGTCGCCTACGCCAACCAGGCCAAGGTGCAGGCGCTGGGCGTCAGCCCCCACGACCTGACGCGGTTCGGTGCGGTCAGCGAGCCGGTGGCCCGCGCCATGGCGACGGGGGTCCGCCGGTTCTTCGGCGCCGACTGGGGCGTGGCCACCACGGGCATCGCCGGCCCGGGGGGAGGGACGCCGGAGAAGCCCGTGGGAACGGTCTACGTGGCGGTGGACGGGCCGGGCGGCACCCGGGTCGAGCGCCACCGCTGGGCCGGGGACCGGCAGGCGGTCAAAACCCGGACGGCGCAAGCGGCGCTGCTCCTGCTCTACCGCGCGTTGGTGCGCGCCGGACCCTCCGCCCGGGGCCGCTGACCGCGCAGCCCAGACCGGCCGAATCCCGGGGCCCCGGGCGGCCGTCCCGGCGCCGAGGCGCGGCCGTCGCCGCCCCGCGCCCTACGCGGCAGGGCCCGGGATCGGGTCCGGCCGGCGCAGGGGCCCGGGCGCGGGCGCGGCCGGCGCGGTGGGCGGGGTCCGGTACGGCCGGCGCGGTGGCCAGGGTCCGTGGTGGCAAGCCCCGGCGGCCGTGGGCGCCGAGGCTTGCCGCCATGTGCCAGGGGCCCTGCCGCGGGGCGTCGCCCCGTCAAGGGCAACGGTAAGGTGGGGATCGCGAGACGGGACGGCGGCATCAGGGTGGCCCCACCCCCCGCCGCCCCGGCGCGGACGAACCGGCCCTTGCGGGAGGGAGACGGGGATGGCGACGTCCGGCGGCCGGCCGTGGCCCCGGCGCGCGGCGCTGGGGGTGGCGGCCGTCCTCGCCGCGTACCTGGCCATGGTGGCGGGATCGGGCGCCCGGGTGGGCCTGGGGCCCTTCGAGGTGACCCTCGCCGTGCGGCCGTCCTGGCGCGGGCTCACCGAGGTGGCCGTGCCGCCGCTGGGCCGGGTGCGCGCCGTCACCCACCGCGCGCCCCTCGCCCTGGCGGTGCGGCTGGATACCGTCGACGTCGAGGCGCTCTCACGGGTGCTGGACCGCCGGGGTGCCCACGGGCTGGTGGCCGGCCTGCGCCGCCAGGTGCAGGGCGTGGCGCGGCGGTATGCCCTGCGGCTGGTGCTGCTGGCGGTGGCGGGGGGTGCCGCCGCCGGCGCGCTCCTCGGTCGGCGGTGGCGGCGGGCGATGGCCGCGGCGGCCCTGGGCTTGGTCACCGGCGGCGGCCTGGTGACCGCGACCCACGCGACCTACGACCCCGGTGCCTTCCGCCACGCCGAGTACAGCGGCGCCATCAGCGCCGCGCCGTGGCTCCTGGACGTCTTCACCCGCACGCCGGCCACCGTGGCGGCCTTCAGCGAGCAGATGGAGGTGCTGGTGGGCCGGCTCCACGACCTGTATCGCGGCATCGGCACCCAGGGCGCGGCGGTTCCCCGGGACGAGGGCCTGCGCGTGCTGATCGTCGCCGACCTGCACAACAACCCGGCCGGCGTGCGCCTGATCCGGGAGATGGCCGCCGCCTTCCGGCCCGACCTGGTGCTGGACGCCGGCGACGTGGCCGACTGGGGCACGGCGCCGGAGGCCCGGCTGGTGGCGGAGCTGGCCGAGCTGGACGTGCCCTACTACGTGGTCCCCGGCAACCACGACTCGCCCGCCTCCCTGGCCGCGCTGCAGGCCGCGACGGGGGTACAGGTGCTGGGGGACGGCCTCGTCACCCTGCCCGGCGGGCTGCTGGTGGCCACGAGCCGCGATCCGGCCAGCTGGCGCGCCTCGCCCGCCATGGGGAGTCCCGAGGAGATCGCGGCCCAGCGCCAGGCCCTGGCCTCCCTGCTCGAGGGCGCCCCGCGCCGGCCCGACCTGGTGGTGGTCCACAACCCCGCCGTGGCCCGCCGCTTTCTGGGCCGCGCCCCCGTGGTGGTGAGCGGCCACACCCACGTCCAGCGCGTCGAGGAGACGCCGCAGGGCCTGTTCCTCAACCCCGGTTCGACGGGCGCCGCCGGGTTGCGCGGCCTCATGGCGCCCCAGGAGATCCCGTACGGCCTCCTGCTCCTGACGTTGCTGCCCGCGCCCGACGGGGCGGGCTGGCGACCGGTCACGGTGGACGCGGTGGAGGTCTTCCGCCTCACCTCCACGGGGCTCACCCTGCAGCGCCACGTGGTGGACGGGAAGCCCGACGCGGCGGTGTCCGAGCGGGAGCGCCCGCCCTTCCCCCTGGAGGAGATCCCCGCCAGCGGATCCGAGGGGCGATGAGGCGCCTCGACGGGGACGAACCGGCCGGAGCGGAGTCGTCGCAGGATTCCCCGCGGTCATGTCAAACTATTGTTCGGTATGACGGGAGACCGACGCGAGGGAAGGACCGGCGCCGCGTCCGACGAGCGCTGGCGGCTCTTCATCGCCGTGCCGGTGACGGGTACGGCGGCCGGTGCGCTGCGGGCGTGGATGGCGGTCGGACGTCGCGAGCGACCGGGGCTGAAGTGGGTGGAGCCCGACCACCTGCACATCACCCTGCGCTTCCTCGGCGAACGTCCGGCGGCGGAGATGCCCGCCCTGGTGGCGGCAGGGGCGCGGGTGGCGGGGGCCGCGGCGCCGGTGGAGGTGGAGGTCCGCGGCGTCGGCGGATTCCCCAGCGCCGAACGGACCCGCACGCTCTGGGCGGGGGTGGCGACCGGGGCCACGGAGCTGGCGGGGATGGCGGCGGGTCTGGAGCACGAGCTCCTGGCGGTGGCGCCGGACCTCGACCCGTTGAGCCACCCCTTCACCGCCCATGTCACCCTGGCGCGGGTGCGGGCGAGCTGGATCGACCTGACGCGATGGCCCCACGCGGTCGCCGCGCGGGAACGGCTCTGGGGTCGGCTGCCGGTGCGGGAGCTGGTGCTCTTCCGCAGCCGGCTGCGACCGGGCGGTCCCGTCTACACGCCCCTGCACCGCTGGCGCCTGGGACGCTGAGGGGCGCTCGCCCGCGACCGCCGGCGTCGCGGGATTGACGTCCGCACGGTTCCGCGGTAAGGTGACCGTTGGAATTTTCAACCAGACCGTCAAGGCACGGGAGACCAGCCCCGGGAGCGGGGGCGAAGTCGCGGTCGGGGCCGGGAGAGCGGCGCGGCCGGGCATGGAGGCGAGGTCCATGATCGAGCGGGAACGGGCCCTGGAGATGGCCCTCAGCCAGATCGAGAAGCAGTTCGGCAAGGGCTCCATCATGCGGATGGGGGAGGCGTCGTCGCGCCTCAACGTCGAGGTCATCCCCACGGGGTCGCTGGCCCTGGACATCGCGCTGGGCGTGGGCGGCATGCCCCGGGGCCGCATCGTCGAGATCTTCGGTCCCGAGGCGTCGGGCAAGACCACCGTCGCCCTCCACGTCGTGGCCTCGGCGCAACGGGCGGGGGGCGTGGCGGCCTTCATCGACGCGGAGCACGCCCTCGACCCCGTCTATGCCGAGAACCTGGGTGTGGACGTGGACAACCTGCTGATCTCGCAGCCCGACACCGGCGAGCAGGCCCTGGAGATCGCGGAGGCCCTGGTGCGGAGCGGTGCCGTGGACGTCATCGTCATCGACTCCGTCGCCGCGCTGGTGCCGAGGGCGGAGATCGAGGGGGAGATGGGCGACGCCCACGTGGGCCTGCAGGCACGGCTGATGTCCCAGGCGCTGCGGAAGCTGACCGGGGCCATCGCCAAGTCGCGCACCTGCCTGATCTTCATCAACCAGATCCGGGAGAAGGTCGGCGTGATGTTCGGCAACCCGGAGGTGACCCCCGGGGGCCGGGCGTTGAAGTTCTATGCCTCCGTGCGGCTGGACGTGCGGCGGGTGGAGACGTTGAAGCAGGGCGGCGAGATGATCGGCATTCGCGCGCGGGCCAAGGTGGTGAAGAACAAGGTGGCGCCGCCCTTCCGGCAGGCGGAGTTCGACCTCATCTACGGCAAGGGGATCTCCCGCGAGGGCGACCTGCTGGACATCGCCACCCAGCACGGGATCATCGAGAAGTCCGGCGCCTGGTACTCCTACGGCGACACCCGGATCGGCCAGGGTCGAGAGAACGCCCGCGAGTACCTGGTCCAGCACCCGGAGGTGGCCGACGCCATCGAGCAGCGGGTGCGCGAGCTCCTGAGCCTGGGCGGCATCCGGGCGGCCACCGCCAGCGAAGAGGAGTAGCCGGGACCCGGCCATGGTCGAGGGCCGCGGGGGCGGACCCACCGGGCGCGACGCCGCCCCGGGGGACGCCGGGGCGGGGACCGACGAAGCCGTCCGACGGGCTGTGGCGACGGCGCTCCGCTGGCTCGCGGTGCGGGCCCGCAGCGAGTGGGAGGTGCGCCAGCACCTGCGGCGCCACGGGGTGACGGAGGCGATGGTAGACCAGGTCCTGGCCCAGCTGCGGGCCTGGGGCTACGTGGACGACCGTCGCCTCGCGCTGGAGGCCGCGGAAGCGGCCCGGGTTCGCCATGTCGGACCCCGGCGGCTGCGTGACGAGCTGCTGCGGCGCGGGGTCCCCGAGGCGGTGGTGCGCGACGCCCTGGAGGCCACGTGGCCGGCCGAGGTCGAGCGGGAGGTGGCGTGGGAGCTGGCGCGGCGGCGCTGGGCCCGGTTCGTCGCGCCATCCCCTGGGGGTGACGGCCGGGAGCGGAGGGGGGTCGTCGACGCCGCCGGCTGCGCCGACGGCGAGGAGGGGGCCGGCGAGGGGCCTGACGGCCCGGTCGGCGATCGGCCTGCATCCGCCGGTCCCGCGGGCCGTCCCGAGGGGCGCGGGGGCGCGCGGCAGCGGGCCGCCGCCCGGCTCTACCGATTCCTGGTGGGGCGGGGCTTCGGGGCGGAGGTGGCCGAGGCGATCGTCCGACGGCTGGCCGAGGAGGACGGCGAGCCCGGCCGCCCCGCGTCGGCGGGGGACGGGCCGCGGCGGCCGTTCCCTTGACAGGGGTTTCTTGCAACCCCTAGAATGAATTATCGGGATCTCTCGAAAACGCGGCCACAATTGCGTAATCCGATGATATCCGGCGCAAAATCATGAAAACGCGGCGAAATCTGGGTGTCATGACAATCCGGTCGCCGGTCCCCGTCCCGACGCCCGAGGGGCGTGGGGCGCGGGTCACAGTGGTCAGCGCGCCGAGCCGGGTCCCTGCACTCGGCTTTTTTGTTAGGGGGCCGGCGGGGGCGTCGACCGCGGGCCGAGGGAGTGAAGGAGATGGTCGTTCCGACAGGCGTCTTCGTCCTCATCCTCCTCGCGACCCTCGTGATCGCCGGGCTGGCCGGCTACCTGGTCCGCAAGGTGGTGGCGGAGAGCCGCATCGGCTCCGCCGAGGCCCTGGCCCGACAGCTGATCGAAGAGGGCCGGAAGGAGGGCGAGGCGCGCAAGCGCGAGGCCCTGCTGGAGGCGAAGGAAGAGGTCCACAGGCTGCGCACGGACTTCGAACGGGAGAGCCGGGAGCGGCGGCAAGAGCTGCAGCAACTGGAGCGGCGCCTGCTGCAACGGGAGGAGGCGCTGGAACGACGGGCGCGCCAGCTGGACGAGCGGGAGGAGCTGATGCGGGCCCGTGAGCGCGACCTGGACCGGGCCGAAGAGCTGGTGGAGGAGCTGCGCCTGCGGCAGATGACGGAGCTGGAGCGCATCGCCGGCATGAGCCGCGACGAGGCGCGGGAGCTGCTCATGAGCCAGGTCCGGGAGGAGATGCGCCACGACCTGGCGGTGATGATCCGGCAGATGGAGGAGGAGGCCCGCGCCGAGGCGGACCGCCGGGCGCGGGAGATCATCGCCAACGCGGTCCAGCGCCTGGCGGCGGAGTACGTCCCCGAGCTCACCGTGTCGGTGGTCGAGCTGCCCGGGGACGAGATGAAGGGCCGCATCATCGGCCGCGAGGGGCGCAACATCCGGCACTTCGAGGCCCTGACGGGGGTCGACCTGATCATCGACGACACGCCGGAGGCGGTGGTGATCTCCTGCTTCGACCCGATCCGCCGGGAGATCGCCCGCATGACGCTGGAGAAGCTGATCGCCGACGGGCGCATCCACCCGGCGAAGATCGAGGAGATGTACGCCAAGGCCGTGGAGGAGATGGAGGAGCGCATCCGCCAGGAGGGCGAGCGCGCCTGCTACGAGGTGGGCGTGCACAACCTGCACCCGGAGCTGGTCAAGCTGCTGGGCCGGTTGGCCTTCCGGACCAGCTACGGCCAGAACATCCTCCAGCACTCCATCGAGGTGGCCCACCTCTGCGCCCTGATGGCGTACGAGCTAGGCGCCGACGTCAACGTGGCGCGGCGCGCCGGGCTCCTGCACGACATCGGCAAGGCGCTGGACCACGAGATGGAGGGCACCCACCTCACCATTGGCATGGAGATCCTGCAGAAGTATCATGAGTCGGAAGAGGTCATCCATGCCATGTCCTGCCACCACGGGGACTTCGAGGCGAAGACCATCGAGGCGGTCATCGTCACCGCCGCCGACGCGCTGTCGGCGGCGCGACCCGGGGCGCGGCGCGAGACCCTGGAGGCGTACATCCGCCGGCTGCGCCAGCTGGAGGAGATCGCCTCCAGCTTCCCCGGGGTGGCGAAGGCCTACGCCATCCAGGCGGGGCGCGAGGTGCGCATCATGGTCCACCCCGACCAGGTGGACGACGCCGAGGCGTACCTCCTGGCGCGGCAGATCGCCAAGCGCATCGAGCGGGAGCTCCAGTACCCGGGCCAGATCAAGGTGACGCTGATCCGGGAGACGAGGGTGACCGAGTACGCGCGGTAGCCACGGGCGGGGGTGCCGCGGCCGGCGGCCGCGGCACCCCCGCGGGCCGGCATGGGGTGCGCAGGCGCGCCGGGACGGCGGGCCCCCGCCCGCCGTCCCGGCGCGCCGTGGCATTCCCCCCGAGGGGGCTGGGGCGTGCGGCTGCTGTTCATCGGCGACGTGGTGGGCCGGGCGGGGCGCCGGATGCTGCGGGACCACCTGGAGAGCCTCATCGAGCAACACGGCATCGAGCTGACGGTGGTCAACGGCGAGAACGCCGCCGGCGGGTGGGGTCTCACCCCCGAGACCGCCGACGAGCTCTTCGCCGCGGGCGCGGACGTCATCACCCTGGGCAACCACTGGGCCGACCGCAAGGAGATCCTGCCCTACCTGGAGCGCAATCCGCGGGTCCTGCGCCCGCTGAACTGGCCGGGTGAGCCGCCGGGGCAGGGGGCGGTGGTGGCCGAGGGCCGCAGCGGGTGTCGGGTGGCCGTCCTCTGCCTGATGGGACGGGTCTTCGCCGACAGCCTGCTGGACGACCCCTTCGTGGCCGCCGACCGTGCCCTGACCGGCCTGGCGGGCCAGGCCGCGGCGATCCTGGTGGACGTGCACGGCGACGCCACCTCGGAGAAGCAGGCCCTGGCCTGGTACCTGGACGGCCGGGTGTCCGCGGTGGTCGGGACCCACACCCACACCCCCACGGCGGACGAGCGGGTCCTGCCGGGCGGGACGGCCGCCATCACCGACGTGGGCATGACGGGTCCGCGGGACTCGATCATCGGCTTCGAGCCCGACGGGGTCATCCGGCGGCTGCGCACCCAGCTCCAGGTGCGCCTCGAGGTGGCCCGCGGCCCCCGGGTGCTCTGCGGCGTCATCGTCGACGTCGACCGGGACACCGGCAAGGCCACGGCCATCGAGCGCATCCGCGTCGAAGACCCCGGCTAGGGGCGGCACGGGTGGGATGGGAGGCGAGGGAACGGGATGCCGTACACGCCCTACGGCCCCATCGTCGACGCTCACGTGGACACCGTGCTGGATCTGGCCGCCGGCCGGCGCCGGCTGGGCGAGCGGTCGCCAGAGGGCCACGTGGACCTGCCCCGCCTGGAGGAGGCGGGGGTGGGGGTGCAGGTCTTCGCCCACTGGATCGAGCCGGCCTACAAGCCCCACGCGGCCCTGGTCCGCTTCATGGAGCTCTACGACGCCTTCCTGGCGGAGGTGGCCCGCAACGCCGACCGCATCGCGGTGGTCACGGGCGTGGACGACCTCCAGCGGACCCTGGCCGCCGGCAAGGTGGCCGCGGTCGTCGGCATCGAGGGCGGCGAGGTCCTCCACGGGCGTCTGGGCGTGCTGCGGCTGCTCCACCGGCTGGGGGTGCGGCTGGTCGGCCTGACCTGGAACGAGCGCAACGACCTGGCGGACGGCGCCGGCGACGGCCGCAGCGGCGGCGGGCTCTCGCAGCGGGGCGTGGCGGTGGTGCGGGAGATGAACCGCCTGGGGATGGTGGTCGACGTCAGCCACCTCTCCGACGCCGGCTTCTACGACGTCCTCGCGGTCTCCCGCCAGCCGGTGGTGGCCTCCCACTCCAACTGCCGCGCCCTGTGCCCCCACCCGCGGAACCTCAGCGACGACCAGATCCGAGCCCTGGCCGCCCAGGGGGGCGTCATGGGCATGAACTTCTACGCCCGTTTCCTGCGGGCGGACGGTCCGGCCACGGTGGACGACGTGGTTCGACACATCGAACACGTGGCCTCGCTGGTGGGGCCCGAGCACGTCGGCCTCGGGTCGGACTTCGACGGCATCGGGGAGACGCCCCAGGGCCTGGAGGACGTCACCCGGCTGCCCAACCTGATCGAGGCGCTGCTGCGCCGCAACTGGAAGGAAGACCACCTGCGGCTGGTCCTCGCCGAGAACTTCCTGCGGGTCTTCCGCCAGGTGTGGTCCGCGGGGGAGCCGGCCTATCCCGCGCCGGAGGAGCCCGACGTCGGCGGGCCCGGGCTGTGACGGCAGCCGGGTGCCGGGAGCGCCGGGGCAGGCCCTGGGCCGCAGGCTTGCCCATGCGGCGACCCCCGCGGCGCGGGGCGGGCGGCACCGGCCCGAGGGGCCGGGCGGCGGCACGGGCCAGGGCCGGTCTGCATCCCGGGGCCGGCCGGAGCCGGGGGAGGGGGCCGGGCCGGGGCGCGGAACAGGGGAGGGATCGCATTGGCGCGCGCTGGCGTAGAGCTTCCCACGGTGGCCTTTCGCGTGGCGTCGGTGACCGAGGTGGACGCCGACGCCGTCGTGGTCAATCTGTTCGAGGGGGTGCGCGTTCCCGGGGGCGCCACCGGCGCGGTGGACCAGGCCCTGGGCGGGGCGATCCGCGACGCCATCGCGGCGGGTGCCCTGCGCGGCCGCCTGGGCGAGGCGCTGGTGCTGCCCACGCTGGGCCGGCTGCCCGCCCGCTGGGTGATCGTGGCCGGCCTGGGACCGCGGGAGGGGTTCGGGCGGGCGGCGGCCCGCACGGCGTCGGCCGCGGCGCTGCGCGCCGCCCGGCGCCACGGCTGCCGCGAGGTGGCTACCATCGCCCACGGCGCCGGGATCGGGGGCCTGGCGCCGCAGTTGGCGGCGCTGGCCACCGTGGAGGGGGCGCTGCTGGGCCTCTACCGCTACCGCCGCGAACGCAGCCCGGGCCGCCGGGCACCCGGTGCCGCGCCGGGGGACGGGGCGGCGGGCACGCCGGCGGAGGCGGGGGCGCCGGGCCTGCTGGGCGCGGCCGTCGACCCCACCGGGCGGCGCGGCGGCGAGCCGCTGGGTTCCGGCTCCGCCCAGGATCCGACGGATGAACGCGGCGTGGAGCGCCTCTGGCTGATCGACCGCACCGACGCCCAGCAGGCGGCCCTGGAGCGCGGGCTCGAGGAGGGCCGCGTGGTGGCCGAGGCGGTGATGGTCGCCCGGCAGCTGGGCAACCGGCCGGCCAACGACCTGACGCCGGCCCGCCTCGCCGCGGCGGCCCTGGAGCTCGAAGACCTCCCGGGCATCCAGGTCACCGTGCTGGACGAGGACGCGTTGCGCCAGCAGGGATTCGGCGCCATCCTGGCCGTCGGCCAGGGCAGCGCCCAGCCGCCCCGGCTGGTGGCCATCGACTACGTGGGGCCGGGTCGCGATGCGTCGGAGCCGCCGGACGCGGCCTTCATCGGTAAGGGCGTCACCTTCGACACCGGCGGCATCTCCCTCAAGCCGCGCGAGGGCATGGAGGACATGAAGTTCGACATGATGGGCGCCGCCGCGGTGATCGGCGCCCTCCACGCGGTGTCGCGGCTGCGCCTGCCGGCGCGGCTGCTGGGCGTGGTGGCGGCGGTGGAGAACATGCCCGGCGGGCGCGCCTTCAAGCCCGGCGACGTGATCACCACCTACGACGGCACCACGGTGGAGGTCAACAACACCGACGCCGAGGGCCGGCTGATCCTGGCCGACGCCATGGCCTACGCCCGCCAGCGTGGCGCGCGGCGGCTGGTCGACCTGGCGACCCTGACGGGCGCCATGGTCATCGCCCTCGGCGACCACGTGGCGGGCCTCTTCGCCAACGATGACGCCTGGGCGGCGCGGGTCCTGCGGGCGGCGGACGCAGCCGGCGAACCCCTCTGGCGCCTGCCGCTGGTGGCCGCCTACCGCCGCCGGCTGCGCAGCGAGTACGCCGACCTGCGCAACACGGGGGGCCGGGCGGCGGGCTCCATCCTGGCCGCCCTGTTCCTGGCGACCTTCGCCGGCGAGACGCCCTGGGCGCACCTGGACATCGCCGGCGTCGCCTGGTCGGACCAGGTGGAGGGCGATCACGGCAAGGGCGCTACCGGCTACGGCGTGCGCACCCTGGTGGAGCTGGCCCGCAACCTGGCGGCGGGGGGACGGTCGTGACGGAGGGCCGCGGGCTCGCCGACGGGCCCGGGGGGGACGTCGGCCCCGGACGGCCGGGCCCGGGGGCGGACGGATCCGGCGAGGCCGCTGCCCGGGAGGGTGGCGCCGACCTGCACACCCACACCACCGCCTCCGACGGCACGGTGACGCCGGAGGAGCGGATCCAGATGGCCCGCCGGGCCGGCCTGGAGTACGTGGGCATCACCGATCACGACACCCTGGCCGGCCTGCCCGCGGCCCGGGCGGCGGCGCGGGCCGCGGGGATCGGCCTGGTCCCCGGGGTGGAGCTCAGCACCGACGTGGACCTGGGTAGCCGCCGGGTGGGCGTGCACGTGCTGGGGTACTGGGTCAAGGAGGACGACCCGCCCCTGGTGGAACTGCTCGCCCAGCGGCGGGCATCGCGGGAGCGGCGCCTGGCACGCATCCTGGAGCGATTGGCCCAGGTGGGCATCGCCCTCGACGAGGGGCGGATCCGGGCCCTGGCCCGGGGGGGTGCCGTGGGCCGACCCCACGTGGCGCGGGCGCTGGTCGAGGCCGGCGTGGTGGCCACCGTCGCGGAGGCCTTCGAGCGGTACCTGACGCCCGGCAAGCCGGGCTACGTGCCCCGGGCGCCGCTGGCACCCGAGGCGGCCATCGCCGCCATCCGCGCGGCGGGCGGCGTTCCCGTGCTGGCCCACCCGGGCCTGCTCCCGGAGCGGTTGCACGCCCTGTGGCCCGTCTGGCAGCGCCACGGCCTGGCGGGCGTGGAGGTCTACCACACCAAGCACTCGCCGGAGCAGGCGGCCGCCTTCCTTCGGCGGGCGCGGGAACTCGACCTGCTGCCGACGGGCGGGTCGGATTGCCACGGCCCCCAGCCCGGGCAGCCGGCGCTGATCGGGCGCGTGCGCATCCCGGTGGAGTGGGTGGAGCGGCTGCGGGAGCGCTCGGCGCGTTGAGGCGCGGGGACCGGGGGAGGGGCGCGCGGCCGCGGCGGCGGTCGGCGGGGGCCGGGCCTGCGGCGCGTCCCCGCGCCCCCGGGCCGTCCCGCCCCCGCATGGGCTGGGGCGCGGATGCATAGACCTCCCAGCAGGGGGGTCAAGCTCGATGAGCCGTTCCGCCCGATGGTCCGACCGCTCCCGGGGGTCGTCCCCGTCCGCCGCCGGGCGGGTCGGGGCGGCCGGTGCGGCGACCAGCGAGTGGCAGTATCGGGTCCTGCTCCTGGAGCGCCGGGTCGTGACGCTGCGGCGCAGCCGTCGGGTGCTGCTGGAGCTGCTGGCCACCCAGCAGGCGTACTACGAGGCGGAGGTCGACCGCCTGCGCCGGCGGGTGGACGAGCTGGAGCGGCAGCGCCAGCGCCTGCTGGCGTTCATCCGGCGGCGCCGGGTGCTGGTGGGAAGGGCGGCGGCGGAGGCAGGCGGCGCGCCGCCGCCGTGAACATCGACTCGGGTCCCGTGAAGCCGCAGAGCTCGCAGCGCACCGTCAGCTCGGGACCGCCGTCGGCGGCCGTCGCCAGGGTGGGGCCCGACCGCCACTGCTCCACCTGGCCGGTGTGGGGATCCTTGCGGACCGACCAGAGCACCGGCCAGGCCAAGTCGAAGGAGGCCCGGTTGCCGGTGCAACGCGGACACGCGTAGGGCGGTCGGTGGCTGAGGGACGCCAGCGCCGCTTGCCAGGGCGGGACGGCCCCCGGGGCGGCCGGTCCACCGGTGGCCCAGGATGCGGCCCCGGGCCCAGCGGCCTCGCCGGCGGCCCGGGATGGGGCTCCGTGGCCAGCCGCCTCGCCGGTGGCCCAGGATGCTGCCCCCTGGCCAGCGGCCTCGCCGGTGGCCCTGGAGGGGGCCCCGGCGCCAGGCGCCTCGCCGGTAGCCCAGGGCGCGGCCCCGTGGCCGGCCGCAGCGGCATCCGCCGGGACCCCGCCTGCAGCGGAGGCGGCCGTTCCACGCGCATCCCCCGCCGGCGGATCGGCCACCCGCGCCCCGGCGGCACCCGTGGTCGCCCCGTCGCCGCCGGCCCCGGCGCCCGCGGCCGCCACCGCGCCATGGCCTGCCGTCGCCGCTGGGCCCGCAACCCATGGGGATTCCCCACCCGCCCCGATCCCCTCGTCCACCGCCTCCGGCCGATCCGTCGCCCCGGCCGACGCACCCGCGCGGGGGTCGCCCTCCCCGCCGGCCGCCGGATCGGGGCCGGCGGTGCCGCCGGCCGGTTCGTCCCGGTCCACGACCATCACCTCCACCGGGGCTTCCCATCGGTCTACGCCCTAGGTTTCCCGCCGCCGCGCCGGGGCACGCGGGTCCCGGCGCCGCGGTGCCCTGGGCGCGAGGGCTGGCCGGCCCCGTGCCCCCGGCCGGAGCGTCCGCATTGCCCGGCCCGCGGCCCAGCGTCCATAATCAACAGAGGACCGAAGGAGGAAGCGAGCCATGGAGACCCTGCCCCTGATGCCCGGGCCGTCGGCGCGGGCCCTCGACTACCGCGCCCTGCAGGCCCAGTGGGCCGCCCGCTACGGCGCATACCGCGACGAGCAGGGCGTCTGGCGCCTGCCCGACGGCCGCACGCTGGCGGAGTCCATCTTCGGCAAGCCCCGGCCGGCGTACAAGATCCTGACCTGGGGCTGCCAGATGAACGAGCGGGACAGCGAGATCCTGGCCGGGCAATTAGAAGAGATGGGCATGGTCCCGGCGGGGCTGCTGGACGAGGCGGACCTGGTGCTGCTCAACACCTGCGCCGTGCGCGAGACGGCGGAGGAGAAGGTCTTCGGCACCATCGGCTACCTCAAGGCGTTCAAGCAGAAGAACCCGGAGATGATCCTCGGGCTGTGCGGCTGCATGGCGCAGGAGGAGGCCACCATCCGCCGCATCCAGCGGTACTACCCCCACGTGGACTTGGTCTTCGGCACCCACAACGTCCACCAGCTGCCCCAGCTGATCGAGCGGGTGCGACGGGAAGAGGGCATGGTGGTGGACGTCTGGCAGGCGGCCGAGGGGGTGGTGGAGCACCTGCCCTCGCGCCGCGCCGGTGGCGTGAAGGCGTGGGTCAACATCATCTACGGGTGCGACAAGTTCTGCACCTTCTGCATCGTGCCCACCACCCGCGGCCGCGAGCGCAGCCGCCGCCCGGAGGACGTGATCGCCGAGGTGGAGTACCTGGCCGCGGAGGGGTACAAGGAGGTCACCCTGCTCGGCCAGAACGTCAACTCCTACGGCAAGGACCTGGGCATCGGCTTCGACTTCGCGGACCTCCTGGCGCGGCTCGACCGGGTGCCGGGGATCCGCTGGATCCGCTACACCACCTCCCACCCGCGGGACTTCACGGACAAACTCATCCGGACCATCGCGGAATCCGACAAGGTGACCGAGCACTTCCACCTGCCCGTGCAGTCGGGGTCCAACCACGTCCTGCGCTGGATGAACCGGCGTTACACCCGGGAGTACTACCTGCGACTGATCGAGAGGATCCGTACCGCGGTGCCCGACGCCTGCATCACCACGGACATCATCGTCGGCTTCCCGAAGGAGACTGAGGAGGACTTCCAGCAGACCCTGGACCTGGTGCGGCAGGTGGAGTTCGACAACGCCTTCACCTTCATCTACTCGCCGCGGGAGGGCACGCCGGCCGCCCGCTGGCCCCAGCTGCCGCGGGAGGTCAAGCAGGAGCGGCTGGAGCGGCTGATGGAGGTCCAGTACGCCATCAACCTGCGGAAGAACCAGCGGCTGGTCGGCCAGCAGGCCGTCGTCCTGATCGACGGGCCGAGCAAGAAGAATCCGCAGGTCCTCAGCGCCCGGACGCGGACCAACAAGCTGGTCCTGGTCCCCGGGGATGCGGCCTGGGCCGGCCGGTTCGCCCGGGTGGCGATCACCCGTGCCCAGACCTTCACCCTCGAGGGGCGGGTGGTGGAGCTGCTGCCCGACGACGCGCCGGAGATCGGTCGGCACGGCCAGTTCGCGCCCTACGTCGCCGTGGCGCAGGGCGCCTGACGGCGGGGTGCGGGACCGCGTCGGGACGCCGGTCCCAGGGCGGGGGGTGGCAGGCTGACGCCGATGGCGCAAGGGGATGCGACGAAGCGGGACAAGCCGGGCCGCGAGACGCCGATGATGCGGCAATACCGGCAGTGGAAGGAGCGCTACCCGGACTGCATCCTCTTCTTCCGGCTGGGCGACTTCTACGAGATGTTCGGCGACGACGCCCGGCTGGCGGCCCGGATCCTGGACATCACCCTGACCTCGCGGGAGACGGCCAAGGGCGAGCGGGTGCCGATGTGTGGGGTGCCCTGCCACGCCGCCGACCAGTACCTGGCCCGGCTGGTGGAGGCCGGCTACCGCGTGGCCATCTGCGAACAGGTGGAGGACCCGCGCCTGGCCCGGGGGCTGGTGCGCCGGGAAGTGGTCCGGGTGGTCACCCCGGGCACCCTCTGGACCGCCAGCGGCCCGGAGGAGGGGCGCTACGTGGCGGCCCTGGCGGTGCCCGAGGGCGGCCGCGGCAGCGGGCGCAGCCGGTGGCCAGGCGGTGGGGGGGAGGGCGGGGAGCCCGGCACGGCGGCGCCGCACCGCGGCTCCTCCCCCGGCCGGCCGCAGGATCCCGGTGCCGACTCGCGGTGGACCACCACGCCGGCGCCCGCCGCCGGCGTCCCCGCGACCCCGGCGGCGGCCGGCGACGGGCCCAACGGCCCGCCGGTGCTGGGGCTGGCCTATGCCGACGTGTCCACCGGCGAGTTCGTCATCGCCCAGTTGGAGGGTCCCCAGGCGGTCCGCCTCGCCGTGGACGAGCTGGCGCGACTGCAGGCGGCGGAGTGCCTGCTGGGCCCGGGCCTGGAGGGACCCGGAGCCGCCCGGATCGAACGGGCGCTGCGGGAGCGGGGCTGCGCCCTGACCCGCCTGCCCACCGGCCCCTGGCGGCTGCGGGACGCCGAGGCGGTGCTGGCGGACCGCTTCGGCCGGGCGGCGGTCGACCAGGCCCGCGCCGCCACGGGCCCGGCGGCGGTGGCGGCGGGCGGCGGGCTGCTCGCCTATCTCCGCGAGACCCAGAAGGTCGACCTGGAGCACCTCCGGCGTCTGCGCACCGACCCCCTCGACCAGTGGCTGGCCATCGACGCCAACAGCCGTCGCAACCTGGAGCTGGTCCGGCGGCTGCGGGACGGATCGCGGCAGGGCACGCTGCTCGACGTGCTCGACCTGACGGAGACCGCCATGGGCCGCCGCCTGCTCAAGCAGTGGGTCGAGCGGCCGCTGGTCGACCGCGAGGCCATCGAGGCACGGCTCGATGCCGTGGAGGCGTTGGTGGCCGACCCGTTCCTGCGCAGCGACGTCCGGCGCCTGTTGGCCGGGGTGCAGGACCTGCCGCGGCTGCTGGGCCGCGTCGGCTATCAGCAGGCCAACGCGCGGGACCTGTTGGGCATCGCCCGCTCCCTGGAGCGGCTGCCGGAGCTGGCCGGGCGGCTCGATGGGGCGCTGCGGGGACGGCGGGCCGGCCGTCTCGAGGCGGTCAGGGCGGGCCTCGATCCCGACCTGGCGGCGCTGGCCCGGCGGCTGCGGGCGGCCCTGGTGGACGATCCGCCGACGACCGTGACCGAGGGCGGCCTGATCCGCGACGGCTTCCACCCCGAGGTCGACGAGCTGCGCCGGGCCATGCGGGAGGGGCGCGACTGGATCGCCGCCCTGGAGGCGCGGGAGCGGGAGCGGACGGGCATCAAGTCCCTCAAGGTCGGGTTCAACAAGGTCTTCGGGTACTACATCGAGGTCACCCGGGCCAACCGCCACCTGGTGCCCCCGGACTACGAGCGGCGCCAGACCCTGGCCGGCGCCGAGCGGTTCGTCACCCCGGAGCTCAAGGCCATGGAGAGCAAGGTCCTGGGCGCCGAGGAGCGCCTGGCCGCCCTGGAGCACCGCCTCTTCCTGGAGCTGCGGCAGGCGGTGGCCGCGGCCATCCCGCGGCTGCAGGCGGTGGCCGACGCCCTGGCGGAGCTGGACGTGCTGGCCTCCCTGGCCGAGGCGGCCGCCCGCTACGACTACGTGCGGCCGCAGATCGCCGCCGACCGCCGGCTGCGCATCAAGGCGGGCCGCCACCCCGTGCTGGACCGGGTGCTGGAGGGCCGGTTCGTCCCCAACGACATCGACCTGGACGGCCGCGAGGAGCGGGTCATGCTCATCACCGGCCCCAACATGGCGGGGAAGAGCACCTACCTGCGCCAGGTGGCGCTCATCGTGATCATGGCCCAGATGGGCAGCTTCGTCCCCGCGGCGGAGGCGGAGATCGGCCTGGTGGACCGGATCTTCTGCCGCGTCGGGGCCAGCGACGATTTGGCGTCGGGCCAGTCGACCTTCATGGTCGAGGTGGCGGAGACGGCGCTGGCCGTGCACAACGCCACGCCGCGCAGCCTGATCCTGTTGGACGAGATCGGCCGCGGCACCAGCACCTTCGACGGCATCGCCATCGCCCGGGCGGTGATCGAGTACATCCACGACCGCATCGGCGCCCGCACCCTGGTCTCGACCCACTACCACGAGCTGACGGGCCTGGCGGCCACGCGCTCCGGCATCCGCAACTACCACGCCCGGGTGGTGGAGGACGGGGACTCGGTGCGGTTCCTGTGGCGCATCGTGCCGGGCGGGGCCGATCGCAGCTACGGCATCAACGTGGCGCGCCTGGCGGGGCTGCCGGTGGAGATCGTCGAGCGGGCCAAGGCGATCCTGGCCGAGCTGGACCGCCGCGCCGGGCCGCGCCAGCTGTCGCTGGCGGACCTGATGGCCTCCCCCGTGGCGGGCGCGGCGTTACGCGCCGCGGAGACGGGAGGCGGGTTGGCGGAGGCGGGAGGCCGGTCCGCGGAGGCGGGCGGCCAAGGGGAGGGCGCCGGGCGGACCCCCGCGGCTGCGGGCGCCGCGCCGCGGGGCGAGGCCGCGGCCGCCGTCGAACCCGCGTCAGACGAACCGGCGGCTGCCGGCCGCACCGCGGAGGGGCCAGGATCGGCGGCCGCCGCCGGCATGGCGGCCGCCGGCACGGCGGGGAGCCCCTCGGCGCCGGCGCCGGCCGGCGCCGGCGAGGGCTGGGAGGCGGCCGGCGAGCTGGCCCTGGCCCGGGCCTGGCTCCATCGGTTGGCGAGCCTCGACCTTAACCGCATGACGCCCCTCGACGCCATGAACCTGCTGTACGCGTGGCAGCGGCGCCTTCGCCGCGAGCGGTGGACGCGGTCCGCCGAGGACGCCGGCAGCGCTGCCGGCCAGGAGGGAGCCCATGGGCAGGATACGGCGGCTGGATCCGCAGGTGATCGACCAGATCGCGGCCGGTGAGGTGGTCGAGCGGCCCGCCTCGGTGGTCAAGGAGCTGGTGGAGAACAGCCTGGACGCCAGCGCCCGCAGGATCCGCGTCGCCGTCGAGGCGGGCGGACTGCGGTCCATCGTGGTGGCCGACGACGGCTGCGGCATGGATCCCGAGGACGCGGTCCTGGCCCTGGAGCGCCACGCGACCAGCAAGATCACCCGCCTCGACGACCTGGTACACGCCGGCACCCTGGGCTTCCGCGGGGAGGCCCTGGCCGCCATCGCCTCCGTCGCCCGCGTCGAGCTGCTGACCCGGGCCGCCGACGCCGACGCCGGCTGCCGCGTGGTGGTGGAGGGGGGGACGCGGCGCAGCGTCGGCCCCTGGGCCAGCCCGCCGGGCACCCGCGTGACGGTGCGGGACCTCTTCTTCAACACCCCGGCCCGCCGCAAGCACCTCAAGGGGCCGGCGGCGGAGTTCGGCCGCATCGCCGACGTGGTCACCGCCCACGCCCTGGCCCGACCGGAGGTGCGCTTCGAACTCTGGCACGACGGCCGTCCGGTGCTGCAGACCTCCGGCAGCGGCGACCGCGCCGTCGCGGTGCTGGAATGCTTCGGGCCCGACGTGGCGGCGGCCCTGATCCCCGTGGCCGGCCGACGCGACGGGTACCGGGTGGAGGGGTACGTGGGGGCGCCGCGGGTGGCGCGGGCCAGCCGGGCGTGGCAGTTCATCAGCGTCAACCGCCGGCCCGTGCAGGTGGCGAGCCTGCGCTTCAGCCTGGAGAACGCCTACCGGCACCTGCTGCCGGCCCGCCGCCATCCCGTGGCCGTGATCGAGGTCGCCGTACCCGGCGAGGAGGTCGACGTCAACGTCCACCCGGCCAAGCTGGAGGTCCGCCTCGCCCGGGAGCGCGCGGTGGCCGGCCTCCTCTACGAGGCGGTCCGCGAGGCGCTGGCGGACCGCGACCTGCTGCGACCGGGCGCCGGATGGGGACGGGAGGCCGAGCGGGCCGGGCCGCCCCGCCCCGGCGCCGGGGCCGGGCGGCCCGGCGCCCCGCGGTTCGTCCGCGGCGCCACCTGGGCCGGGGCCAGCGGGGCGGCCGCCGCGGGCGGGGAGGCGGGCGGCGGGGCGGGGGACGGCCAGGCCCTCCCGGCCTGCGGCCCCGCGGGGCCGCAGGCCGGGCGCGCTCCCGGGCGGGGCGCCGACCCGCCGTGGCAGTCGGCGGCCGCGGCCGCCGAGGGGCCCGGCCCCTACGGGACGCCGGCTCCGGTGGCGGCATGGGTCGAGGTCTTTGGCCGCCACGGGGCCCCCGGTGCCGGCGGCCCCGCCCCACCCGGCGAGGCGACGGCGCCGGCGGCCACGGGGCCGTCGCCCGCCGGACGGGCGGTCGCCGACGGCCGCGACCTCCTGCGGCACCTCCAGCCCCTGGGGCAGGTGGTGGGCACCTACCTGGCCTGCGCGGGTCCCGACGGCCTCTACCTGGTGGACCAGCACGCGGCCCACGAGCGCATCTACTTCGAGCGCTTCCTCCGGGAGGGCGACGCGCCCGGCGGCGTGCCGGCGCAGGTGCTGGCGGTGCCCGTGGTGGTCGACCTGCCGCCGTCGGAGGCCGCCCTGCTGGTGGAGCACGCCGCCGCCGTGGCGAGGCTGGGGTTCCGCGTCGAGCCCTTCGGCCCGCACGCCGTCGCGGTCCGCGCCGTGCCGGCGGCGCTGGCCGACCGGCCGACGGCGGCCCTGCTGAGCGATCTCCTCTCCCGCCTCTTGACCGAGGCGGTGCTGGGCGAGGGGGACGGCGCCGTCGCGGGTCGGGATCATGGGCCGCCGCCGGATCCGGGGGCGGGGGCAGCCCGGGGGCGGGTGCGGGCGTCGTCGACGGACGGCGCGGGGGACGGCGCGGGGGCGACGCCCGGGTCGGCGGGCACCCCCGCCTCCCTGACGGCCCTCGACACCGAGCGCGCCGCCCGCATCCTGGCCGCGTGCAAGGCGGCCATCAAGGCGGGGGACCGGCTCCATCCCCGGGAGATGGCCCAGCTGCTGGCCGACCTGGCCGCCTGCCGGCAACCATATGCGTGCCCCCACGGGCGGCCGACGGTGATCCGCCTCGGCGTCGAGGAGCTGGAGCGCCGCTTCGGCCGCCGCGGCGGAGGGTGATCCGGCGTGGACCCCTCGCCGGCACCGCCCCTGATCGTCATCGTCGGGCCGACGGCCGTCGGGAAGACGGAGCTCTCGCTGCTGCTGGCTGAGCTGCTGCCGGTGGAGGTGGTGTCGGCCGACTCCACCCAGGTGTATCGCGGTCTCGACATCGGCACCGACAAGGTGGACCCGGCGGTGCGGCGCCGGATCCCCCACCACCTGATCGACATCCGCGACCCGGACGAACCCTACAGCGTGGCCGACTTCCGGCGGGACGCCGCGGCCGCCATCGCGGACATCCGCAGCCGGGGGCGCTTCCCCGTGCTGGTGGGCGGCACGGGGTACTACGTGACCGCCCTGCTCTTCGGGTACGAGTTCCAGCCGGTTCGTCCCGATCCGGCGCTGCGCCGGCGGCTGGAGGAGGCCTACGAGCGGCTGGGGCCCGAGGCCCTGCACCGGCAGCTGGCGGCCGTCGACCCCCAGCGGGCGGCGGCGATCCACCCCCATGACCGCAAGCGCCTGGTGCGGGCGCTGGAGATCTGGCATCAGACGGGCCAGCCGCCGAGCCGGTTCGTCCCGTCCCGGCGCGCGTCGCCGGCCTTCGACGCCCGGCTGTACGGCCTGACCGACCACCGGCAGCGGGTGTACCGCGCCATCGCCGCCCGGGTCGACCGGCAGCTGGCCCGGGGGCTCGTGGACGAGGTCCGGCGGCTGCTGGCGGCGGGCTACGGGCCCGAGCTGCCGGCGATGCAGGCGCTGGGCTACAAGGAGATCGTCGGGTACCTCCGGGGCGAGTACGACCTCGCCGAGGCGCGCCGGCGGCTGATCCGCAACACCCGTCGCTACGCCAAGCGCCAGTGGACCTGGTTTCGCCACCAGCTGCCGGGCGTGCGCTGGTTCCACCGCTCCCAGTGGTCGCTGCCCGCCATCGCGCGGGCCATCGCCGAGGAGGTGCGGGGGGAGCGGGGGGGAGGGTGACGGTGGAGCCCACCGTCCGCACCCGGTAGTCGGTCCCTTCCGTGGTGCGAGGGGAGGGTGACGGCGGCGCGCCGCCCCGGCGGCGCGCCCGCGGCTGGGGGCCGGGGGCCGCGGGCGACGCCGGCCGCCAAGTGGTCCGTGGTCTCGATGGGGCCGGGCGTCCAGCGCCTTGGCCGTGCTCCAGCCTGGCGAGGGCGGGGCGGTCTGCGGTCCCGAACCGGCCGGGCGTACAGCGGCTCGGCGTTCCCGTGCCCGAGCGTGGCGAGGGCGCAGCGGCCCGCGGCCTCGAGGCGGCCGGGCGTCCGCGGTGGCCGGCGCCGAGGCCCGAGGGTGGCGCCGACCGGGGGTGGGCGGGTCGGGCGGGCGCTCGGCACGGCCCCGGCGTCATGGGCGAACCGGGCCGCCGGGCCTGTCGGCCTCGGGATCCGCGGGATCCGGCGCCGCCCGGCCGCCCGCACGCCGCGCCGGCGCCCGCGGCCCCGGAGCTCGGCGCTGCGGGGCGACGTTGCCCTCCCGTGGGTGCCCGTCGCCGCCGGCCGGCGCGGCCCCGGGGTCGCCGTCGCAGACGGGGCAGGCGCCGCGGACCAGGGCCTCGGCGCGAAGGAGGAGGGGGGCCTCCGCCCGCCCCAGGCGGTATCCTTCCCGACGGCCCCGCCGCCGGCCGACGGCGTAGCCGAGGGCCACGGCGAAGAGCAGGGCGCCGACGGCCGCCGCCCATGCCGTGGGCCCCTCCGGGCCCGCCGGCCGCGGGGCGGCGGCCATGCCCGCGGCGACCCATTCGGCCATGGTCTCACCCCTCCGGACGATGGCCCGGTGCGCTGGGGTCGGCGACGGGTGCGGCGGCGCCCTGCGGTGGGGGCTCCGCGACCCCGCCCGGGGCAGCTCCCGGGGCGTCCGGCCCGGCCCGCCCGGGGCCGCCCCGCCGCCCCAGCAGGCCGGCGGCCAGGGCCACGGCGCCCGTGGCGGCGGCCCGCACGGGATCCCAGGTCGCGGCCAGCCACCCCAGGGCGAGGGCGGTCAAGAGGGCTTCGCCGGGGCCCAGGCGGACGGCCCAGTTGCGCCGCGGCCCCGCCGCGGCCCCGACCCCGGGCGAGCCGGGCAACCCGGGCCGGACCGCCGCGGGCCGCCGTCCCGGCCCCCCGCCCCCCGCCGCGCCCAGGGCGCCCGGCGATCCGACCCCCTCGCGGCGCAGGTCGACCCAGTCGTCCAGCATCTGCACCGCGCCGATCAGGGCCAGAGCGGCCAGGGCGTCGGGCACACCTGCCGTCAGGACCGCCAGCGCCACCGCCAGGGCCGTCTCCTGCCACGCCCGCAGGCCGAGGGGGAGCCGCTGGCCGGCCCCGTGGGCCATGCCCCAGGCGTAGCTGGCCCAGAACAGCGACAGGGCGTCCCGCGGCGAGAGGGCGGCGGCCAGTGCGAAGGCGGCGAGGGCGTACGCGACCGCGGCGCCGCCGAGGGGGACCGCGACGTTCGGCTGGCCGGTGACGGCGTCCTCCTGCTGGTCGAGGACGTCGTCCATCAGCTTGACCGCGATCCCCGTGGCGACGACGGCCAGCACCCGGGCGGCCACGGGAGGCGCCCCCGGCGGCAACCACCCCGATGCGAGCCACCGCCCGAGCTCGGCCGTCATGTCCCCACCCCCGCCATGCCCCCACCCTCCCCGCGCCCCGACCCTCCTGGGAGGGACGGGGCGTCCCGCCGGCCTCCGCAACCCGCCGCGACCGCCGTCCCGCGCCCGTGCCCGGTGACCGGGGCCGGGCGGCAGTCACCGGGTGCCGGGCGGGGGCGCCCCGGACCGTCGCCGCCTCGCGCCGCCCGACTCCCCCGCAGCCCTCCCGGCCGGGGCCGGCCGCAGCCCTCCCGGCCGGCGGCGCCCGAAGGCGGCCCGGGGTGCGGGCCGCGTCCTCACACGTACCGGGCCACGAACCGCCGCACCTCGCGGAACCCCGTCCGCTTCAGCGCCGAGATGGGGAACACGGGCCGCCCGTGGAAGACCCGGCGGATGGTGACGAGGCCCGCCGCGGCCGCGGGCAGGTCCATCTTGTTGGCCAGGACGGCGTAGGGCGCCCGCAGGGGCAGGTAGCGGGCGATCTGGACCTCCACCTGGGCGATGGCCGCCCGCCCCTGGCGTCCGACGCGGTCGGCGTCGACCACGTGCAGGACCGCGTCCGCCAGGCGCAGCGCCCGGAGGGTCTGCGCCACCGCGAGGCGCACGTGCCGGTCCTCGTCGATGCCGTCCACCAGCCCTGTGGAGTCCGTCAGCACGACGACCCGGGCCCGCTTGCGGGCGGGCAGCGACACCGCCAGCGACTGCAGGCCGCGGGTGGTGTGGGGCTCGTCCCCCACCAGCAGCGGCCGGTCGCGCTCCACGTGGCAGGACCGGGTGAAGGTCCCGCCTTCCGCCGCCTGCACCGTCATCTCCGCCCGCTCGACCCCGAGATAGCGCGCGAAGTTCAGCAGGAAGAGGGTCTTGCCGGCGTTGGCCTGACCGATGATCAGGGCCGTCCTCACGGCCACCCCTCCCCGCGGCCGGGGGCCGGGTCGAAGTCCGCCGCGGTCAGGCGCATGAGCTCTTCCCGCCCGGCGCCGGGGCGCTCCAGCAGCCGCACCGCCTGCCGCCGGATGGCCCGTTCGATCAGGTTGCGCACGGTGCGGGCGTTGCCCGAGCGCTCGCCGAAGCCGGGCGGCAGGGCGAGCAGGATCTCCCGCAGGCGCTGCTCCGCGCCGGCATCCAGCACGTACTGGCGCTGCCCCGCCATCTGGTGGGCGATGGCCACCAGCTCCTCCACCGTGTAGTCCGGGAAGGTCAGGTGGATGGGGAATCGGGAGCGGAGGCCCGGGTTGGTCTGGAGGAACCAGGCCATCTCCTGCCGGTACCCCGCCAGGATCACCACCAGGCGCTGCCGGTGATCCTCCATCTGCTTGACCAGGGTGTCGATGGCCTCCTTGCCGAAGTCCTTCTCGCCGCCCCGGGCCAGGGAGTAGGCCTCGTCGATGAACAGCACCCCGCCCAGGGCCTGGTGGATGACGTGGCGGGTCTTCTGCGCCGTGTGGCCGATGTACTCGCCCACCAGATCCGCCCGTTCCACCTCCACCAGGTGGCCCTTCTCCAGGACGCCCAGGGCCCGGAGCAGTCGGGCCAGGATCCGGGCCACGGTGGTCTTGCCGGTGCCGGGGTTGCCGGTAAAGACCATATGCAGCGTCAGGGGTTCGTTGATCAGGCCGACCCGGGAGCGGCGCTCGCGCACCGTGACGTAGGCGCGGATCTCCCGGATCACCCGCTTGACGTGATGGAGGCCGATGAGGGCGTCCAGGTCGGCCAGGGCCGCCTCGATCTCCCGCTCGCGCTGCCGTTCGTCCTCGGTGACCGGCGGCGCCGGTTCCCGCTCGAGCCGATGCAGGTAGTCCACCGCCTGGGGCGGCGCGATGCGCCCCTCCTCGATCCAGCGCAGGACCTCGTCGGGCGACGACGGTTGCGGCGGCCGCCGCGGCAGCTGTCCGTCCCGGCGCGGTGGCATCCGTCCGTCCCGGGAGGGGTGGGGGAGCACGACGCGTTCCATGGAACCACCTCCGGCCGGCATCGTTCCAGTCTATTCCCCGGCAGGCCCACCGGTGCGGGACGGCGCCGGGGGCGCGGCGGGCGACGGGCCGCCGCGGGAGGGTCCGCGGGGGCGGTGGTAGAATGGCGATGGGACGCGGCCCGCGGTCCGCGGCACGGGGCCGGGCGGCGGCACGCCGAGGTGCCGGCGCCGGGCGCCGGGAGGCGATGCGGCCCGGCGAGGGCCGCGAGGCGCCGCCAGCCCGCCAGCGGGACGAACGCGGCCGCGCCCTGGGCGGTCCCGCATGCCCGCCGCCGGGAGGTGGCCCATGGGACGAGGACGCGAGCCGATGGAATCCGCCGGTGAGGAGGCCAGAGAGCCCATGGCGCCGGGCGCGCCTGCGACGTCGGCCGTTCCTGCGGCGTCGGCCGCGGCGGCGGCCGGGCCCCAGGACCCCCGAACGGCCCAGGAGCGCCGCGGCCCCGAGCGCGCCTTGCTGGTCGGCGTCGCCTGGGGGCGAGGGGGACGGCTGTCCTTCGACGAGCGGATGGAGGAACTGCGCGAGCTGGCCCGGTCGGCCGGCGCGGAGGTGGTGGGGGAGATCCGACAGCGCCGCGGTCGACCGGACCCCGCCACCCTGATCGGCCCCGGCAAGGTCCAGGAGGTGGCCGAGGCGCGACGCCGGCTGGAGGCCGACGTGATCATCTTCGACCGCAACCTGACCCCGGCGCAGCAGCGCAACCTGGAGCGGGCCATCGGCGGCAAGGTGATCGACCGGACCCAGTTGATCCTGGACATCTTCGCCGCCCGCGCCCGCACCCGCGAGGGGCAGCTCCAGGTGGAGCTGGCCCAGCTCCAGTACCTGCTGCCGCGCCTGGTGGGCATGGGCGAGGCGCTGTCCCGGCTGGGCGGCGGCATCGGGACCCGCGGTCCCGGCGAGACCCGCCTCGAGGTGGACCGGCGGCGCATCCGCGGGCGCATCGCCGAGCTGCGGCGCATGCTGTCCGAGGTGCGTCGCCACCGCGCCGTGCAACGCCGGGGGCGCCGGCGGGCGGGGATCCCGGTGGTGGCCCTGGTCGGCTACACCAACGCCGGCAAGACCACACTGCACGCCGCCCTGGTGCGGCGCTTCGGGGAGGCCGCCGGCCCCGTGACGGCGGGCCGGGATCGCCTGTTCGACACCCTGGATCCCACGGTGCGGCGGGTCGTCTGGCCCGGCGTGGGTCCCGTCCTGGTGGCGGACACCGTCGGGTTCATCCACGACCTGCCGCCGCAGCTGATCGCTGCCTTCCGCGCCACGCTGGAAGAGGTGCTGGACGCCGACCTCCTGCTCCACGTGGTCGACGCCTCCCAGCCCCGCTGGCCGGTGGACGTGGAGACGGTGGAAGCCATCCTCGACGACCTCGGCGCGCGGCAACCCCGGCTCCTGGTGATGAACAAGATGGACCGGGTGCCGGGCTGGGGACCCGAGGCGAACCGGCCACCCGCCGACGGTCCCGTGGGTGGCGACGGCCGGGATGCGCCGGGGGCCGGCCGGGATGCCGGTGCGGTCCGCCTGTCCGCGCGCACCGGCGAGGGGCTGGAGGCCCTGGCCGCGGCGGTCGCCGCCCTCCTCGAGCGGGGACGGTGGCGCGTGACGGTGTGGGTGCCCTACCGTCGCCCGGATCTGAGGGCGCGCATCCACGCCGCCGGCTCCGTCCTGGCGGAGGAACCCGGCCCCGACGGGTGGGCGGTGACGGCGCTCCTCCCGGAGGCGGAGGTGGGTCGGCTGGAGCGGTCCGGCTGCCGCCTCGTAACCGCCGCCGGCACCGCCGCCGGCGCCGCGGCCGGGGCGGAGGCCTCCTCGTGACGCGGGCGCCGGGGCCGCCGGGCGAGCGCACCGCGGGGGACATCCGGCTGCGTCGGCCCGGCGGACGCCCGGCGGCGCCGGCCCGAACGTCCATGGGGCCACGGGTTCACGGCGGAAGGGAGGCGGCCCGGTGGGAGCGACGTCCATGCGGCCGGGGGAAGCGGGCTGGTTCGCGGCGGCGATCGGGGCGGATCCCGGCGGGGCGCCCTGGTGGCTGGGCGCCCTGGCCTCGCTGGGCATCGTGGTGGGCCTGCTGGGTACGCTGGTCCCCGTGCTGCCCGGCCTGCCGCTGGTGTTCGTCTCCATCGCCGGCTACGCCGTCGCGACGGGCTTTCGCGTCATCTCCGCGACGGCTTTGGGCGTCATGCTCGTCGCCACCGTGGCGGGGATGGCCCTGGAGTACGGCCTCGGCCCCGCCGCCGCCCGGCGGCGGGGTGCCAGCCGAGCCGCCTTCTGGGCCGCCATTCTGGGGGGCCTCGTCGGGGGCGTCACCTTCCCGCCCTGGGGCATCGTCCTCGGCCCGCTGGCCGGGGCGGTCCTGGGGGAGCTGCTGAGCGGCCGTACGTGGCAGCAGGCGCTGGCCGCGGGCTGGACCACGGTGGTGGGCCTGCTGGTGGGCTTGCTGCTGGAGCTGGGCATCGGGCTGGCGATGGCGATCTACTTCTGGACGCGCGTGTTCTGAAGGTGGACGCGCGTTCGGATTCTGAAGGGCGTGCCGGAAACCGTACGCACCGCGGCGGAGCGGCGGGCGCCATAGGCCGAGAAGGGCGCCGTTGGCCGGCAAGGTGGCAAGTCAGGCCGGCAAGGGGGCAAGTCAAGACGCCGCTTGCGCCAAGCCCACCCCCGCAGCGCCCGAGCCCGGTCCCCGACCGCGCCCTGTCCCAGCCGGGACCCGTCCCCGACCGCACCCGTCGGCCGAGCAGGGGCTCCACGGGCTCGGCTCATGCCATCCGGCGGAGCAGCGCCACCACCTTTCCCAGGACGCGGACGTCGCGGACCCGGATGGGCTCCATCGCCGGATTCTCCGGCTGCAGCCGGATGCCGTCGCGCTCGCGGTAGAAGCGCTTGACCGTCGCCTCGTCGTCCAGCAACGCGACGACGATGTCGCCGTCCTCGGCGGTGTCCTGGCGGCGCACGATCACGTAGTCCCCGTCCAGGATGCCGGCACCGATCATGCTGTCGCCCCGGATGCGAAGGGCGAAGACCTCGCCTTCCGGCAGGAGGTCGGAGGGGAGGGGGAGGACGTCCTCGATGTTCTCCACCGCGAGGATCGGCCGACCCGCCGTCACCTGACCGACCAGGGGCACCGCCACGGTGCGCGTCCGCACGCCAGCCTCGCCGCGCACCTCGATGGCCCGCGGCTTCGTGGGATCTCGTCGGATGTAGCCCTTGCGCTCCAGTTGGGCGAGATAGGTGTGGACCGTCGAGGTGCTCTTCAAGCCGACCGCCTCGCCGATCTCGCGCACCGACGGCGGGTAGCCCCGCTCGCGCACGGACGCCTTGATGAACTCCAGGATCTCCCGCTGACGGCGGGTGAGTTCCTCCAACGCCGGCACCTCCTGCTATGGCCATCCGTCGCGCCGGCCGGGAGCCGGATCCCAGCGAGGGCCCTCGCCACGGGCCCCATGGGTCCTCGCCAGGGCCGGGCCGCCTCCTCGGTGCCCCCGACCGCCCCGCACGGTTGGTCCCCCGGAGCCGGGCCGGCCCGTCGGGGGACGTCGGGCGCCGCTAGCAGGCCGAGGAAGCGGGCCGACTGCCGAATACGGGACGAATATAGGTTCTGCAAACAGGCGTTCCATCCGGGTATTCGGGGCCGCCGGCCCGATTCCTCCTACGCCCGGCTCGATTCCTGCTGCGCCCGTCGCGTTGCTGCACCCTGCGCCCGTCGCGTCGCGCAGCCGCCACGGCTGCCCACCCCGGACCGCCGGCCTCCCTTCCAAAGCGTGACGAGGGAAGGCTTGACGAGGGAACACACGTTCCCTATCATGGGGGCATCGGCAAAACGGGTGTTCGGTCGAGGGAGGGGACGGCATGCTGGTGGGTCGGGCGCAGGTGCGGTGGGCGGACCGGGTGACCCGGGGGTCGGTCCGTTCGGAGGGCCGGGGGATGCGGACGAACGCGGCGCCGACCGGCAAGACCGAGGCCTTCGGCCCCGGCGGTGGCGGAGAAGGCGTCGACCGCCTTCGCCGGCGCGCCATGCAAGCGCCGGCGGTACGGCGGCGTCGGTACCGCTGGCGGCCGACGCGGCGCCCGGCGATGGTCGGCCTGGTGCTGATCCTCCTGCTGCTCGGGGCGCTGGGGCGGGAGAGCGAGCCGTCCAGCACGGCGCCGGTGCCGACGCCGATGGCGGCGGCCCGACTCGCCCGAGACGCGGGGCCCGCGTCCCGGATGGACCTGGCTGCCGGCATCGCGGCTGCGGGAGCCGCAGCAGGCGGTGACGAGGCCGCGGCCTCGCCGGTTCGCGGCCTGGGGGCGGTGGATCGCGTGGACGGTGACGGGGCCGTGCAGGTGGTGGTTCGTCCCGGGGACACCCTGTGGGAGGTGGCGCAACGGCTCGGCCGACCGGGTCGCGATCCCCGCGAGGGCGTGGCGGCGATCATGGAGGCCAGCGGCCTGTCCACGGCGGCGCTGCGGCCGGGGATGGTGCTGACGGTGCCGGCCGACTGGGTCGGCCGCTGACCGCCGGATCGAAGCCGGCGGCCGGTGGCAGCCGCCGGCCGCCGGCCGCTGCCGCGGGCCGCCGTCGGCCGCCGTGCACCGTTGGCGGGCAGCGGTCCGCCCGTGAGTCCGCAGCGGTCCCCAAAGTGCGCAGCCCTAAGTTCGCATAAGTAGCATTATGTTAACTAACGCGTGGCGAGCCGACCTCCTCGCGCACGGCCGCCCTGGGTCGTGGGCCTTCGAGGGCACCCGCCACCCAGCCGACCGGCCGGCGCTGTTCATCAGCCTCGCCAAGCTGGTAAGCCGGAGCCGCTGGCCTTGGCCACCGGCGTTGGATCCGCGCGGCGCCGCGGCGCGGGGAGCCAACGTTACAGCGGCGACCCCCTACAGCGGCGACTCGGATCCGAACCGCGGCGGCCGCTTGGCGCGCAGCGAGGCCAGCCCTTCTTCGGCGTCCGGCAGCGTGAAGCCCAAGAACTCCAGGGCTGTGGACGTGTCGAAGATCGGGCCGGCCCACCGCAACCAGTTGTTGAGCGCGTACTTGGTCCAGCGGAGGGCCGTCGGGCTGCCCTCGGCCAGACGTCGGGCGATGGACAGGGCGGCCTCCCGGGCCTGCCCGTCGTCGACACAGAGCGACACCAGGCCCATGCGTTCGGCCTGCTCCCCCGTCAGCGGTTCGTTGAGGAGCAGGTGGTACTTGGCCTTGGCCATGCCGATCAGCAGCGGCCAGATGATGGCGGCGTGGTCGCCCGCGGCCACGCCCAGGCGGACGTGGCCGTCCAGCAGCCGGGCGCTGCGGGCCGCGACGGAGATGTCGGCGAGCAGCGCCACGGCAAGACCCGCGCCCACCGCCGGGCCCTCGATGGCGGAGACGATGGGCTTGGAGCAGTCGATCACGTTGTAGACCAGGTCGCGGGCCTCCTTCCACACCCGCACCCGCGTCTTCGGGTCCTGGATGATGGCCTCCACGAGGCGGAAGTCGCCGCCGGCAGAAAAGGCCTTCCCGGCACCCCGGACCAGGACCACGCGCACCGCGGGGTCTTCGTCCAGGTCGCGCCAGATCCGGGTCAGCTCCGAATGGGTTTCGGCATCGACCGAATTGAGGGTCTCCGGCCGCTCGAGCACCACCTCGAGGATCCCGGGCTCCGCCCAGGCCAGCCGCAGCCGTCCATACCGCGCCCACCACGCCGACATGGACCCTTCCCCTCCCCGCCCGTTCGTCCGCCGAATGCCGTCGGCGCCGCGCGCGAGCCGTCGACCCGGCAAGTCGCCACGATAGGAAAAAGGACGGGGAGGAGTTCGGCCACCCGGTGGCCGAACTCCTCCCATCCCCCTCGACCTCGCGATGCCCGGCTCCTCCCCGCCGTCGCCCCGCGAATGGGCTCGGAGTCTCGCTTGCGGCCCGCGGGCCCCCTCACGGATCACGGTCGCGGAAACGCCGGCTGGTGCCCTCGCACGTCCGTCCCGCGACGTCCCAGGGGGCTCAGGGGCGCACCCGCAGGACGATCTTGCCGCGAACGCCCCCCTCCTCCAGCCGGCGATGGGCCTCGGCCACCTCCTCGAGGGGCAGGACGCCGTCCAGGGCGGGGCGCAATTGGCCGCCCTCGATCAGGGTCCGCAGTGCGTCCAGCTTGTACCGGGCCCGCTCGAGGAAGAGGCCGTGGATCGTCAGGTTCCGGAAGTAGGCCGGGCCCAGGTTGACCTGCCCGCCCAGGATGCTCACCACGCGGCCGTGGGGCCGGGTGACCTCGAAGCTCCGGCCCAACACGTCGCCGCCCACCGTATCCAGCACCAGGTCGACGCCCCGGCCGTTCGTCTCCCTTTGGACGACCTCGACGAAGTCCTGGTTGCGGTAGTCGATGACGCGATCGGCCCCGAGGGACCGGACGAACTCCATGTTCTCGGCCCGGGCCGTGGCGTAGACGAAGGCGCCCGCGGCCTTGGCGATCTGCACGGCGAAGTGGCCCACCCCGCCGGCGGCACCGTGGATCAACACGGTCTCCCCGACCCGCAGCCCGCCGCGGGTGATCAGGGCATCCCACGCCGTGCCGCCGGCCAGCGGCACCGCCGCCGCTTCCGTGTGGGACAGGTTCTCCGGCTTGCGGGCGACGATCTCCTGCCGGGCCACGTGGTATTGCGCGTAGCTCCCCGGCCGCCCGCCGAAGATCTCCGGCGTGTAGTAGACCTCGTCGCCCTCCTTGAAGTCCGTCACGCCGGGACCCACGGCCGCCACGACCCCGGAGACATCGTAGCCGATGATGGCCGGCGGCTGGACGCCTGCCCACGTGCCGTTGCGCCGGATCTTGTAGTCCACGGGGTTGACCGAGGAGGCATGGACCTCGACCAGGACCTCTCCCGGTCCCGGCTCCGGGATCGGCACCTCCCGTTCCTCGAAGACCTCGGGCCCGCCGAAGGAACGGATGAACATCGCCTTCATGGTAGCGGCCATGATCTTCCCCCCTGCTCCGCTCTCCGGGTTGCCGACGCCTTGAGGCCCGGACGAGGGGGGCGGACGACCCGGAGGATCGTGCCCCACCCGTCGCCGGAGGCCTGGCCCGGCCCATCCCGCGGCCCACGCCCCGGTTCCCCGGCGATGGGCCCCTCCCACCGCGTATCCCATCGCCGGCAGCGTCGTCAAGGGATGGCCACCGCCCGCCGAGCCCTGGCAGGAGCAGGCCTTCCCCCTGAGGAAATCCCAGGGCGGAAAGGGGCGATGGCTACGAAGACCGGCGGACCCCCGCGGACCGGCGGCACCGGCGGCGAACCCGGCGCCGGGCTCGACCGCCGGCCCCAGCGGCGATCGGGGCGCCGGGCCGGACCGGCCGATGGCAGGCCCGACGCACCGGGGGCTCCACGCAATCGCTGGCTGCTTCTCGCCCTGGCCACCCTCCAGCAGGCGGGGCTCACCGCCGTGCGGTTCGGCATCCCCGTGGTGGCTCCCTTCGTCCGGGCCGACCTGGGGCTCTCCCTGTCCACCACGGGGATGGTCCTCGGCGCCTTCGACCTGGGCGCCCTGCTCACCTTCTACCTGACCGGCCGGCTGACCGATCGCTATGGCGAACGGCGGGTCATGGCCGCCGGGGCGGTCTTGACGGGTGTGGTCACCGCGGCCGCGGCCCTGGCGGGCCGCGGCCTGGGCGCGCTGCTGGCCCTGTTGGTCCTGGCGGGGACCGGCTTCCCGTCCAGCCAGGTGGCGGGCAGCCACGCCGTCGTCAGCTGGTTTCCCGTCCGCGAGCGCGGCCTGGCCATGGGCATCCGCCAGGCGGGCCTGCCGGCGGGCGGGTTCGCAGCCGCATTGCTGCTCCCCGGCCTGGCCAGCGGGTGGGGCTGGCGGGCCGCGCTCCTGGTGGCCGCCCTGGCCTGTGCGGCCAGCGGGGTGCTGGTCGGGCTGGTTCTTCCCCGGGACGAACCCGGCGCCACCCGCGGGGCCACGGCGGACGCCGGCGCGCCCACCACCGCCGGCGGGACGGGCGGCGGCCGGAGCCAGCGGGAGCCGGCGGACGCCGGCGGGAGGGCCCTGGTCGGGTGGTTCCTCCGGCAGGCGCCCCTGGTGTGGGTGACCCTCGTCGCGTGTCTCCTGGCGGCCGTCCAGTTCTGCCTGACGGGCTACCTCCCCCTCTTCATGGAGGACGTCTTCCGCTGGTCGCCGGGGGCGGCGGGGCGGCTCCTGCTGGTGGTCCACCTGGGCGGGATGCTGGGGCGGCTCGCCTGGGGATGGGCGTCGGATCGGCGGTTCGCGGGGGAGCGGACGCGGCCCATGGCTGGGGCGGCCTGGACGGGGCTGGTGGTCGCCACCCTGCTCGCCCTCGTGGCGCTGGTGGGACGCCCGGAGGGGGGTGCCGCGGCGGCAGGGGCGATGGTGGTCCTGGCGGCCCTCGGCGGCTTCGGTTGCCTGGGCTGGAACGGGCTCTACACCACCGTGGTGGCGGAGTGCGCCGGGCGGCGGTCGGCGCCGGCGCTGGGCATGAGCATGACGGTGCTGTACGTCTTCACCATGCTGGCCCCGCCGCTGTTCGGCCGCGTGGTCGACGCCGCCGGCCACTACGCGGTGGCCTGGGGCCTGGCGGGCTGCCTGCAGATCCTCGGCCTCGGGGCGATCCGCGGCCTCGCCCGCGCCCTGAGGGGGCACCGACCGCCGGTGGCCGTGGCCTGAGGCATGGATGGAGCACCGTCAGCGCTGGCCCGCAGCGGCCCGCGGCGATCCGGAGCGCCGAGCCCCCAGGCGGACGGCAGACCCAGGAGGTGGAACGCGGTGAAGGTGGCGGTGATCAGTGACATCCACGGCAACGGGGCCGCCCTGGACGCGGTGCTGGCCGACATCGACGGCCGCGGGGTCGACGCGGTGTACTGCCTCGGCGACGTGGCCCTGCAGGGGCCGGACGCGGCCCGGTGCGTCGACCGGCTGCGAGAGCGGGCCATCCCCACGGTGCGCGGGAACACCGACCGGTACCTGGCCCGCGGGGGTGGCGTACCCAACCTGTCGCCGGCGGAGGCCGACGCCTTCCTGCGGCCGTGGCGCGAGATGCTGGGGCCCGAACGGCTGGCGTGGCTGGGGGAGCGACCCGAGCGCCTCGAGGTGGAGTGGGAGGGGCTGCGCGTCCTCCTGGTCCACGGCTCGCCCCGGTCGGACGAGGAGCCGCTGCTGCCCTGGAACGGCGCCGGTGGAGGAACCGGCGGTGCCGCCGGGGCCGGGCCGGGTGGCGCGCCCAACCCGGAGGCGGAGGGACCGTTGGCAGGGGTCACGGCCGACCTGGTGCTCTTCGGGCACCATCACCGGCAGCTGGCCTGGCGCCAGGACGGGCGGTGGATGGTCGGCCCCGGCAGCGTGGGCATGCCCTTCGACGAGGATCCCCGCGCCGCCTACGCCCTCATCGAGGTGCGACCCACGGTGCGACCCACGGGCCGCCCGCCCGCCCTGGACATCGCGCTGATCCGCGTCCCGTACGACCTCGAGGCGACGGTGGCCGCCCACCGGCGGGCCGGGCTCGCGGAGCACAACCCCCTCTTCCCCGAGCAGCTCCGCCAGGCGCGCCAGCAGCCGCGCCCACCCCGCTGAGGGGTGGGCGCGGCTGCTGCGGCCCGGGGCGCCGGCGCGGGATCTTTGCCAAGATCGGGGCCGGATCGTGCCGGGACCCTGCCCGGATCGCGCCGAACCGCGGCCGGCCCCGGACCCGTGCCCGGACCGGGGCCGGATCCTGCCCCGCCGGGCCCGGCCCCGCTCCGGGGCCGGGCCCGGCCCGCTGCTACGCCCCCCGCGGGTCCGCGAGCCCCGGCCCCAGCCACGGATGCGACGCTGGGTTGCGTCCGGTCCGCTGCGCCGCCCCGAGTGGGCCTGCAAGCCGCCGCGCTTCCCGGTCTTTCTAGCCGATGTCCTCGATCTTGACCTCGTCGATCTGGGCCCGCTGCAGGCGGCCGCTGAAGTCGACGTAGATCGCCTTCCACTCGGTGTAGACCTCCAGCGCGGCCAGGCCCGCCTCCCGGTGGCCGTTGCCCGTCGCCCGCATGCCGCCGAAGGGCAGGTGGATCTCGGCGCCGATGGTGCCGTGGTTGACGTAGCAGATGCCCGTGGCCAGGTCGCGCATGGCGACGAAGGCGTTGCGCACGTCGCGGGTGAAGATCGCGCTGGAGAGGCCGTACTGGACGCCGTTGTTGATCGCGATGGCCTCCTCCAGGCTGCGGACCTTGATGATCGCCAGCACGGGGCCGAAGATCTCCTCGTTGGCGATGCGCATGTCGGGCGTGACGTCGGCGAAGATCGTCGGCTGGAAGAAGAAGCCCCGCGCCAGCTCCCCCTCGGTCGCCGGCCGGCCGCCCACCACCAGCCGCGCGCCTTCCTCCTGGCCCACGTCGACGTAGTAGGCCACCTTCTCCAAGGCGCGCCCGTTGATCAGCGGTCCCACGTCGGTCTGCGGGTCGAGCCCGTTGCCGAGGCGCAGCTTGGCCGCCCGGGCGGCCAGCCGCTCGACCACCTGGTCGTAGACCGCCTCGTGGACCAGGAGTCGGCTCGTGGCGGTGCAGCGCTGGCCGGTGGTGCCGAAGGCGCTCCAGGTCACGGCCTGCTCCACCAGGTCCAGGTCGGCGTCGTCCATGACGATGACCGCGTTCTTCCCACCCAGTTCCAGGTGGACCCGCTTCAGCTGGGCGCCGGCGACCTGGTTGACATGCCGGCCCGACTCCACCGACCCGGTGAAGGAGATCAGGTGCACGTCGGGGTGGCGCAACAGGGCCTCGCCCACCGTCTCCCCGGGGCCGTAGACCAGGTTGAGCACGCCGGGCGGCAGGCCCGCCTCCTCGAAGATCCGCACCAGCTCGTAGGCCATCCAGGGCGTGTCGGTGGCCGGCTTGAAGACCACGGTGTTGCCGGCCACCAGGGCGGGCATGATCTTCCAGGTGGGGATCGCCATGGGGAAGTTCCACGGGGTGATGGCCGCCACCACCCCGATGGGCTCCCGCACCGCCATGGCGAACTTGTCCGGCATCTCCGCCGGCGTGGTGTAGCCCAGGAGGCGCCGCCCCTCGCCCGCCATGTAGTACGCCATGTCGATGCCTTCCTGCACGTCGCCGCGGGCTTCGGGCAGCACCTTGCCCATCTCCTGGGTCATCTTGCGCGCCAGCTCTTCCTTGCGCTCGCGCAAGAGCTCGCCCACCCGGTAGAGGATCTCCGCCCGGCGCGGGGCGGGCACCTTGCGCCACTTGGCGAAGGCCGCCTTGGCGGCGGCGACGGCCTCCGCCACGTCCTCCTCGGTGCCCACCGCGGCCCGGCCCAGCACCTCGCCCGTGGCGGGGTTGACGTTGTCGACGTACCGGCCCGAGCGCGGCTCGGTCCAGCGGCCGTTGATGTAGTTCCGGTAGACGGTCACGCCGCTCCCCCCTTGGGGCCAGACTTCGCGGCCGGCGGGGGGCGATCCTGCGGCGGGGGCGGCTGGGGTGTCGCGCCGCGGCCGGCTCGCGGGGCCGCGCGGGCCGGGGCGGGGACCGGCCCGCGCGGCCCCTGCGCTGGGAACCGGCGGGGGCCGTCCTGGGTCTCACGTTCCGCCCGCTCCCGCCGAACCTCCAGCCGCCCCTTGTGCGGCCCGTCGCGCCGGCGCCGCGGAGGCCTCCAGGGCCGCGAGGAGTTCGTCCACCGTCACCGGTCGCAGCCCCCGGGCGGCCAGGCGCTGCAGCAGTTCGGGCAACGCCTGCACCGTGCCCGGCTGGGTGGCGTGGAGCATCAGGATGGCGCCGTTGTAGGCGCTGGCCGCCACCCGGGCCGCCAGCTGGTCGGGCGGCTGGGGGGGCACGTCCTGGGCGCCGATGTTCGTCCACAGCAGCACCTGGTGGTCCTCGGCATGGGCCCAGCGGAAGACGTCCGCCTCCCGCAGCGCGCCCGGGGGTCGGTAGTAGAGCGAGCGCCGGCCCGTCAACCGGGCGATCAGGGCGGCCGTGCGCCGGATCTCGGCACGGGTGGCCGCCGCACCCAGCTCCTGCGGGCTGCGATGGCTCCACCCGTGATTCTCCACCTGGTGGCCGCGGCGGGCCAGTTCCTGGACCAGCTGGGGATGCTGCTGCATCTTGGCGCCCTCGAGGAAGAAGGTGGCCTTCGCCCCCGCGGTGTCCAGGGCGTCCAGCAGGGCGGGCCAGGTGGCCGGATCCGGGCCGTCGTTGAAGGTCACCGCCACGATCCCGCCGCCGGCGCGGTCCGCCGCTCCCCGGCGCCGGGCGGCGTCCCCCGCCCCACCGGATGCCGCTCCGCGCCCGGAGGCGCCCGCTTCGATGCGGTCTCCCGCGGTCGCCTGCGGGTTCGTGATCGGGCCGCCGCCGGCGCCGTCGGCTCCCGATCCGGACGAACCGGCCCCGCCGTCGGCCGGGTCGCCGCCCGCCCCGGGCGCGCCGGCCGGGATCCGCAACCGCTGGCCGGCGCGGATGCGCGCCGGGTCGTCCAGCCCGTTGAGCCGCGCAAGCTCCTGCACGCTGACCCCGTAGCGGCGCGCGATGCGGTAGAGGGTCTCCCCCCGCTGGACCACGTGGACCGTCGGCTGCGCCGCCAGCACCGCGTCGGGACGCCGGCCGGCCGCGGCCGATGGCGCCGGGGCGTGGGCGTCCCGGGCCTCGGTGCCCCGGCCGGCCGCCAGGGCGGTGACGGCCTGGGGCGTGGCGGCCACCTCCCGCCACAGCTGCCCGGCGCCCCACCCGGCCGTGGCCGCGATCAGGAGGGCGACCACCACGGGGATCCAGGGCTCGGTGCGCCGCGGCCCACCGGGCCGGGGCGCGCCCGCCCGCCGGGCGACGGTGGGACGGTTCGCCGCCGATGGCGCGGGCTCCCTCGGGTCCGACGCCGTGCCTGACGCGGCCCCCGCGCGGGATGCCCGGGCCCGGGGTGGCTGGGCGGCGCCGGGCGACGACGGTGCGGAACGACGGGTGATCACGCCCGGCTGGCCTCCCATCGCCGTCACAGCAGCATGCCGACCACGCCGCCGATGGCGCCGAGGACGAATCCCAGCACCATGCGCGGTCCCAGGTGTGCCAGCGGTGATCCGTCCCCCGGGAACAGCCAGTGCCCGAGGACGCTGCCGACCAGCACGTAGAGCAGGCCGGCCGCCCCCCCGTGGAGCCACCCCTTGTGGTCCGCCCAGCGCGCGGCCACCAGGCCGCCGGCGGCGGTGGCCACCGTCCCCAGGTAGTAGAGCAGGGCTTCGAGCTGGTATTCGTGCAGCGCGGTGAGGTACACCGCCAGGGCCAGGACGCCCGACGCCAGCAGCACCAGCACCAGGGCGACGGCGGCGCCGACGGCCGGCGCGCGGGCGTCGAAGGGCGGGGGCGTCCGGTACCGCTCCTTGACGCCGGCTCCCTGCACGATCCGATCCCCCCTCGCCGGGACGGGTGCCGACGGGCCTCGCCGAGACGGCTGCCGACGGGGTGCGATCCCTACGGACGATGGATATGGCGGCGGGGATCGGTGTAGAACGGCGGATCAAGGGCCGAGCCGGCGCGAACGCGCCGGCTCGGCCAGGCCGTGGCCCGGGGGATCGGAGGCATGGGGCGATCGGCGTACGACCGCGACGACGGGGTCCGTGGTCCCGATCCGGCGGACCGGCCGGGGCGCTGGACCCTGCCGGTGCCACCCCGATCGAGACCCGTTCGTAGCGTGGCCGGAGGCATCTGCCGCTAGCCTAGAAAAAACCGGCCGGCAAGGCGGCCGCGGGTCGAAGCCTCTCGGTCCGCCGCCGGGGGGCCCGGCACATAGCCTCCCCGTCCAGGCGCCGGCCGCGGGTCGTCGGCCTCTGTCGCCGGCGCGCCGGGCGCGGCGGCCCGGGCACCGGCCCGCGCGGGGGAACGCCCCGGCCCGTGGACGGGGAGCCGCCACCGGCCCGGGCGCGTCGCGCCGGCCACCGGCCCGTGCGCGGCGGCCCGGGCATCGGCCCGCCCGGGGAGCGCCAACCGGCCCTGCGCGCGGGGCAGCGCCCGCCGACGCCGCCCGGTCCCCGGACGCCCTTCGGGCGTGACGGGTTGCGGGCCCGTCGCCCTCCGACCCGCGCGCAGCCCGCCCCCGCGCGCAAGCGCCGCTCAAGCGCGGCGGGCGGGCGTGCCCGTGCGACCGCCGAGGCCGGCCTCCAGCTCCTCCATCCAGCCTTCCAGGTGGGCCAGGGTCCGGCGGTCCGTGAGCTGGAGCTGCAGCGGCGTGATGGACACGTAGCCGGCGCGGACGGCGCCGACGTCGGTCTCGACGGAGGGCGGCTCCTCCACGGGTTCGCCGGCCAGCCAGTAGTACGGCCGACCGCGGGGGTCCACCCGCTTCTCGAAGCGGTCGCGATAGCTGCGCCGGCTCAGCACCGTCAGCGCCACGCCCGCCATCTGGGTCGTCGGCAGGGGCGGGACGTTGACGTTGAGCAGGACCCCGCGCGGGAGCCCCTTCTTGGCCACCATCGCGGCCAGGTGCGCCGTGAAGGCGGCGGCAGGGCCGTAGTCCGGATCGTCCCAGGCGGCCAGGCTGACGGCGATGGCGGGCACGCCCATGATCACGCCCTCGATGGCCGCCGACACGGTGCCCGAGTACAGCACGTCGAAGCCGAGGTTGCCGCCGCGGTTGATCCCGGAGATCACCAGGTCGCACGGACCGGGGAGGACCGCCAGGAGGCCAAGCTTCGTGCAGTCGGCCGGCGTCCCGTTGACCGCGTAGACCGGCGAACGGGCCCCCGGGATGTCCACGGGGTCCAGGTACAGGGGCTTGTGGAGCGTGATGGCGTGGCCCGACGCGCTGCGCTGGCGGTCGGGTGCGACCACGTAGACCTCCCAGTCCGTCCGCTCCTCGAGGATGGCGCGCAGCGCCTGGATCCCCCGGCTGTAGACGCCGTCGTCGTTGACCAGTAGTACCCGCAACGCTGGTGCCTCCCGGCCTCTCGGACTCCCGTCGCGCGCCGGCCCGCCGACGCCGCCATCCCGCGCGTCGGCGATCGCCGGTATCCGCCATGGTACCACATCGCACCGGCCCATCGCAGGCCCTGGCGGCGTGGTCCGAGCCGAAGGGGAGCGATGCGGTCGCCGGCGGACGGCGTCCCCTGACCGGGGCGCAGGCCGGTCGGGGGTGGGCCGCCCGGCCTCGTCATCCGGGCCCCTGCTGCCCGGGCTCGGCGGCGGGGCGGGTGCCGCCGGCACCGGGTCCCCGTGGGCGCCGGGGGACGGGGTGCCGCAGGTGGCAGGTGTCGTTGAGGTAGCGCAGGAGCGGCGGTCGACCCTCCCGCAGCTCGACGGCGGTGACGCTGGCGTTGTCGATGAGCAGGCGCGGGCGCAGGGTCAGCGGCAGGTCCAGCAGCCGGCAGAGCAGGGCCTTGACCGTCCCGCCATGGGCCACCACGGCCAGCTGGCGGAGCCCGGGCCGGGCGAGCCGCTCGGCGACGGCCGCCCACGCGCGCTCGCCCAGCTCCCGGAAGGTCTCCCCGCCCGTGGGCCGTCCCTCCGCCGGGTCCGCCCGGTACGCGGCGTAGTCGTCGCCGAAGCGGGCGCGGATCGTCGCCAGCGGCAGCCCCTCCCACTGGCCGAAGGACATCTCGCGCAGGCGGCCATCGGCCTCCAGCGGCACCGGCGGCCGGCGGCTCGCCGCCAGGGCGCGGGCCGTCTCAAGCGCGCGGCGGAGGTCGCTGGTGAGCACGAGGTCCAGGGGGGTGCGGGCGAAGCGCCGCGCCAGCTGGCGCGCCTGCTGTCGCCCCCGGGCCGACAGGGCCACGTCCCGCTGGCCCTGGTAGAGGCCGGCCCGGTTCCACGTCGTCTCGCCGTGCCGGATCAGATAGACGGTGATGCCCATCGCACCCTCCCGCCCCTCCTCGGGCGAGGAGACGCCGACCAACGGCGCGAGCCCGCCGGCGCGGGGCGACCCGCCGGTGCGGGCGCCGGCGGGGCCTCCGAGGGCGGTGCCGCCAGGGAGCGTCGGCGCCGGCGCCGTTCGCGGGCGGCGGGGCGGGGTCCGAGAGGAAGGTCGCGCCCGCCAAGGAATCCCCAGGGAGGAGGAGGTCGAGCCCCATGGCCCTGGAGATCCTCTGCACCGTCCCCCTCTCGCCGGAACAGGCGGCGCGCGTCCAGGCGGCGGCGCCGGGGGTACGGCTGCACCTCTTGCCCGGCCGGGTTCGTCCGGAACAGCTGGACGAGGCCTTCGCCCGCGCCGAGGTGGCCTTCCTCTTCGGGCGCGAGCTGACCGGCGCCCGCCTGGCCGCCGCCCGACGTCTCCGCTGGATCCAGTGTGCCTACGCCGGGGTCGACGCGATGCTCGGGGCGGTGCCGGAGCTCCGCTGGCACCCCGTGGTGCTGACCAACGCCCGGGGCATGCACGCCGCCACCATCGCCGACCACGTCTTCATGTTCATGCTCGCCTGGGCCCGTCGGCTGCCGGCCTACCTCGACCAGCAGCGGCGCCGGGAGTGGCGCCGTCTCCCCATGCGCGAGTTGGCCGGCGAGACCGTGGCCGTCGTCGGCCTGGGCGCCATCGGCCGCGAGGTGGCGCGGCGGGCCCGGGTGTTCGGCATGCGGGTCCTGGCCTGCCGGCGCCACCCCGCGCCGGAGGAGGGCATCGAGGCGGTGGTCGGGCCCGCCGACCTCCGCCGCATCTTGGCCCCGGCCCACTGGGTGGTGGTCAGCGCGGCGCTGACGCCGGAGACCCGCCACCTGATCGGCCGGGAGGAACTGGCGGCGATGCGGTCCGACGCCTTCCTGATCAACGTCGCCCGCGGCGCCGTGGTGGACGAACAGGCCCTGCTGGAGGCCTTGCGCCAGCGGCGCATCGCGGGCGCCGGCCTGGACGTCTTCGCGGAGGAGCCGCTTCCGCCCGACCACCCGCTGTGGACCCTGGACAACGTGCTCATCACGCCCCACAACGCGGGCGCCATGCGCGACTACACCGGCGCGGCGCTGGAGCTGTTCCTCGACAACCTGGGCCGGTTCGTCCGCGGTGAACCGCTGCGCAACGTGGTCGACAAGGAACGGGGCTACTAGGGCGTCCCGTCCGCGGCCCCACCCCGGGCCAGCCGCGCCAGGCGTCGAGCTCGCTCCTCCACCTCGTGCTCGACCCGTTCCAGGTCCACGGTGAGCAGCTCCCCGCCGTCCACCAGCACCTTGCCGTGGACCAGGACGGTGTCCACGTCCGACGCCTTGGCGGAGTAGACCACCAGGCTGGTCAGGTCGTGGCGCGGGCGCAGGTGCGGCGCCCGCAGGTCGAGGACGACGATGTCCGCCAGATAGCCGGGCGCCAGGCAGCCCAGGCGGTCGAAGCCCAGGGCGCGGGCCCCGCCCACCGTGGCCATGCGCAGGACCTGCCACGCCGGCAGGACGGTGGCGTCGTACCGGCTCACCTTCTGCAGGCTGGCCGCCAGCCGCATCTCCTCGAAGAGGTCCAGGTGGTTCGTGCTGGCGGCGCCGTCGGAGGCCAGGCCGACCGTCACGCCGGCGGCCAAGAGGTCGGGCACCGGCGCGATGCCGCTGGCCAGCTTGCAGTTGGAGATCGGGTTGTGGGCCACCGCCACGCCGTGTTCCGCGAGAATCGCGATGTCGTCCGCGTCCACGTGCACGCAGTGGGCGGCCAGGGTCGGGTGCTGGAAGACGCCCAGGTCGGCGAAGTGGCGGATGGGGCTCTTGCCGTACTGGGCGCGGATCTGCTCCACCTCGGCCCGCGTCTCCGCCAGGTGGGTGTGGATGGGACAGCCCAGGGCGGCCGCCGCCTCGAGCACCCGGGCGAGGAAGGGCGGTGGGCAGGTGTAGGGGGCGTGGGGCGCCAGGGCGCAGCGGATGCGGCCGTCGCCGGCCCCCTGGAACGACGCCACCAACGCCTTGCCCTCGGCCAGGGCCTGGTCGGCGCCGGGGGCCACGCCGATCAAGCCCCGGGAGAGGTGGGCCCGGACCCCGGTCTCCACCACCGCCTGGGCCACCCGATCCATGAAGAAGTACATGTCGGCGAAGGTGGTGACCCCCGCCAGCAGCGACTCGGCGATGGCCAGGAGCGTCCCCCAGTAGACGTCGTCCCCCGTCAGGTGGGCCTCGGCCGGCCAGATGTGCCGTTCGAGCCAGGGCATGAGGGGCACGTCGTCGGCGTAGCCGCGCAACAGCGACATGGCGTGGTGGGTGTGGGCGTTGACCAGGCCGGGCAGCACGGCCTTGTCGCGGGCGTCGATGCGGCGGGTGGGCTGCCAGGCGGGATCGAGCCCGTCCCGCGGGCCCACGTAGGCGATGCGCTCGCCCTCGATGGCCACCACGCCGTCTTCCACCACCTGGAAGGGGCCGTCGCCCTCGCCGGCGAACACCCAACCCCCTTCGATCAGCACCCGTGACGGCATCGCCGCCTCCTCCCTCCTCCCCGGGTCCGTCCGCGCCCGATGCGGAACCCCGCGTCCCCCCTGCGCCGTCCCCGACCCGCCGGCGGGCGGCGGCCGGACCTTCCGGCGTGGTTCGGCGCCGCCGCGCGGTCCCGCCCCGGACGTCGGCGGAGCCGCTCCCGCCCCTGCGGATGCGCCGGATCGGCCTGGGCGGACGGCGGGGCGCGGGTCGCGGGGTCCCGTCGATCCGGCCCTCAGGCCGTCCCCTCCCGCCAGCTGGCGAGATAGGCCACCTGCTCCGGACGGAGCCGGTCGATCCGGATGCCGCGCGCCTCGAGGTGGAGCGATGCCACCTCGCGGTCCAGCGCCTCCGGCAACGGATGGACCCCCGGACCCAGCCGGTCCGCCTCGCGGTCGACCCACTCCAGGGCCAGCAGCTGGAGGCCGAAGGAGAGGTCCATGATCTCCGCGGGGTGCCCGTCGCCGCCGGCCAGGTTGACCAGCCGCCCGTCGGCCAGGAGGTGCAGCCGCCGCCCGTCGTCGAGGACATAGGTGCGGACGCCGGGTCGCCCCTCCTCGACGCGTCGCGCCAGCGCCTCGAGATCGGGCTTGCGGATCTCCACGTCGAAGTGGCCCGCGTTGGCCAGGAGGGCGCCGTCCTTCATGCGGCGGAAGTGCTCGGCCACCAGGACGTCGCGGCAACCGGTGACGGTGACGAACACGTCGCCGAGGGCCGCGGCCTCCGTGGACGGCATCACCTGGTGGCCGTTCATCAGGGCCTCGTTGGCTCGGATCGGGTCGACCTCGCAGACGATCACCCGCGCCCCGAGGCCGCGGGCCCGCTCGGCCACGCCCTTGCCGCACCAGCCGTAGCCGCAGACCACGACGGTCTTCCCCGCCACCACCAGGTTCGTCAGCCGCATGATGCCGTCCCAGACCGACTGGCCCGTGCCGTAGCGGTTGTCGAAGCGCTGCTTCATGCGCGCGTCATTGGTGGCCACCATGGGGAAGGCCAGGACGCCGTCCCGCGCCATGGCCTGCAGGCGCAGGACGCCGGTGGTGGTCTCCTCGGTGCCGCCCCGGACGGAGCCGAGGCGGTCCCGGCGACGGGTGTGCAGGTGCGCCACCAGGTCGCCGCCGTCGTCCAGGACCAGGTGCGGCCCGAAGGCGACGGCGTCGTCGAGGAAGGCCGCGTACTCCGCGGGGGTGGCGCCGTGCCAGGCGTAGACCGCCACCCCCGCCTCGGCCAGGGCGGCGGCCACGTCGTCCTGGGTCGAGAGCGGGTTGGAGCCGCAGATCGCCACCTGCGCCCCCGCGCGGTGCAGGGCCAGGGCCATCCGCGCCGTCTTGGCCTCCAGGTGCAGGCAGATGGCGATCCGGCGCCCGCGCAGGCTCCCGCATTCGGCCAGCCGCCGCTCGAGGGCGGCCACCACGGGCATGTGCGGTTCGACCCACCGGATCTTCTGCCAGCCGGATGCGGCGCGGCCGGGGTCGCGGATCCGGCTGGGCGGCGGGCTGGCGGCGGCCGTCACGACTGCGTCTCCCCCGACGGGTGGGGGCCCTGGGCCGCGGGGATGCGGAGCGGGGCCGGCGTGGCCACGCAGCGGCAGGTGGGCGCGGCGGCCAGCGCGGGCAGGGCCTCGAGGATCAGCCGCCGCAGGTTGGCGCCGTTGGCCGCCATGACCTCCAGCACCTCCTCATGGGTCAGCGGCTGGCCCGCCATGCCCGCGGCGTAGTTGGTGACCATGGCCACCGTGGCGTAGCACAGCCCGGCCTCCCGCGCCAGCACCACCTCGGGCACGCTGGTCATGCCCACCACGTCGCCCCCCAGGCGCTCGAACATGCGGATCTCGGCGGGCGTCTCGAAGCGGGGGCCCTCGGTGCACACGTACACGCCGCCGTTGGTGACCGCCAGGCCCAGGGCGGCACCCGCCTCGGCGAGACGGGCCCGGATCTCCGGGCAGTAGGGCTCGGTGACGTCGACGTGGACGACCCCCTGCTCGCCCCCCTCGAAGAACGTGGCGACCCGGTTCTTCGTGAAGTCCAGGAACTGGTCCACCAACACGAAGTGCCCGGGGGCCAGCGCCCGGCGCAGGGAGCCCACGGCCGCCGTGGCCACGACCCGTCGTACCCCCAGGGCGGCCAGGGCGTAGATGTTGGCGCGGTAGTTGATCCGGTGGGGTGGCACCGTGTGCCCGGCGCCGTGCCGGGCCAGGAACACCACCTCCAGGCCGCGGAACGTCCCGATTCGGACCGTCGCGCGGCCGTAGGGCGTCACCACCGTCTCCTCCCGCACGTCCTCGAGGATCGCGGGGTCGTAGACCCCCGTCCCGCCGATGATGGCCAAGCGCACGGACCGGTTCCTCCCTTCGCCACCGTCGCCGGTCGGAGCCGAGGCTCCGGTGGTGCTGCCCGCCGCCTCTCCGCCGGCGCCCACCGCCGGGCCGGTCGCCGCCGGCGGCCCCCCACCCTCCCGGCGCATGGCCTCGACCAGGCGCTCCAGCGAGCGCAGCAGCCCCTGCCGATCCGCCGGCTCCAGGTGGGCCAGGACCCGCGCCAGGTAGGCGCGGCGCGCCTCCAGTACCGCGTCCATCAGCTCGCGGGCGCGGGGCAGCAGGCGCAGCCGGATCACCCGCCGGTCGTCGGGGTCGCGCACCCGCTGGACCAGTTGCTGCCGCTCCAGGCGGTCCACCAGATCGGTGACCGTGCTGGAGGCCAGATAGAGGTGCTGGCAGAGCTCCCCCATGGTCAGGTCCGGGTGGCGCATCAGGACCAGGAGGGCGTCGAACTGGGGCGGGGTGATGTCGAAGCGCTCCAAGATGGCGCGGCCGTGATGCCGGACCAGCGTGGCCACCGCCCGCAGGTGCTGCTCGGCGGCCGCGACCAGTCCGTCGCCGCATCCCTCGTCCCTTCGGGTCATGGGTGGCCTCCGTGCCGCCGGACCGGGGCGGTTGGGGCGGGGCGTGCGCCGCGCTGCGCGAGGGCGCCACCGGTCCCACCGCCGCGGGTGCGGACCTGGCGGCCGCGCCGGCGGCGGCGCCGCCCGTGGCCCAGCCCCCGTCCGGTCTCGCCTGCCCTGCGGTCGGGGATCTCAGCCGCGGTCGTACAGCCAGGCTTCCCTATGATTTTCCCAGTCCAGCAGCTCATCCTGCCGGAACCAGAGGTCGATCTCCCGCCGGGCGCTCTCGACGGAGTCGCTGCCGTGCACCAGGTTGAAGCCGATGTCGTTGGCCAGGTCGCCGCGGATGGTGCCCGGCGCCGCCTTGGCGCCGTCGGTGGGTCCGAGGAGGTTGCGCACCACGGCCACCGCCTCGCGGCCCTCCCAGACCATGGCCACCACCGGCGCCGAGGTGATGAAGCGGATCAGGCCCGGGAAGAACGGCTTGCCCTCATGGGCGGCGTAGTGGCGGCGCGCCAGCTCCTCGCCGACCCGCACCATCTTCAGCGCCACCAGCTTGAGGCCCTTGCGCTCGAGGCGTGCGATGATCTCGCCCACCAGGCCGCGCTGCACGCCGTCGGGCTTGACCATCACGAAGGTACGCTCCACAGGGCATCCTCCTTCGCTCGCGTCGGTCGCCCCCGTCCGCTGCCGGCGCGATGCAAGACCCCGGGGCGGTGCGGCGCCGGGCGGCCCGGACGCAAAAAAAGAAGTGCGGTCGAACCGCACTTCCGCCGCCCCGGCCGGGGTCCGCCCGTCACCAGTCAACCGGCGGCATCCCGGCGCAGGGCCACCGGCTGCAGCTTCGGGGTGTCGTGCTCGTCCAGGATGCCGCGCTGGGTCTCCGTCGCCGCGACGCGGCCCGCCCGCAGGTGCTCGAAGATGTAGTGGCACGCGTCCCACGGGTCGACGTGGTCGCCGCAGGTGAAGACGTCGATGGCGGCGTAGCCCAACTCCGGCCACGTGTGGATCGTCAGGTGGGACTCGGAGATCACCACGACCCCACTGACGCCCTGGGGGGCGAACTTGTGGAAGGCGACCTGACGAATCTCGGCCCCGGCGGCCAGCGCCGCCTCAACCATGATCGACTCCACCAGGTTCACGTCGTCCAGCACCGCCGGGTCGCAATCGTAGGCCTCGGCCAGGATGTGCCGCCCAAGCGCCCGCATGCGCCTCGCCCCCTTTTCGTGACCGAGTTTCACAACCTTTCCGCCGCCAGACGGCGTCAGATTCGGGAATCCAAAAGCACAAAAGCGGATTCCCCGGCTGGTCCCGCGAGAACCAGGATTCATTGTAGCAACCTGCCCCGCCGTGTCAACAACGGGGAGCCGGTTCGACCGGGCCCCGTCCCGGCGGGTCGGCCCCCGCCTCCCCCGCCACCAGGGCGAGGAGCAGGGTCGCCCCGTAGACCAGGGTGGTGGCGGCGGCCACGATCCCGCTGTCGTTCAGCACCAGGGCGGCCAGGCTACCCGCCCCCACCGCCGCCAGGCCGCGCACCGCCTCGGGTACCCTGCGCTCCAGCCGTCGGATCACGGCGGCGCGGCGATAGATGACGAAGGCGTAGACGAAGACCAGCATGACAAATAGGTAGCTCCAGTTGGTGTAGCGCATCAGCCGCAGGTTCATCGCCACCTTGCGGCCCACCACGTCCGCCAGCGCCTCCGGTCCCACGCCCCGCACCTGCTCCCACGTGGTCAGGACGTGACTCGCCCCCATGCCCATCTGTCGGTCCAGCAGCGCCATCAGCAGGCCCACGCCGACGGGCACGGCCAGGAGGACCAACACCGCTCCCGCCCGCCGCCGCAGGGACCGGTGGGCCGCCAGGCTCGCGGCCAGGGTTGGACCGCAGGCGGCGACGGCGGCCGACAGGGCGCCGCCGAAGTTGCTGCCCTGCCGCGGATCGGCCAGCAGCAGCGCCACCGCCGCCAGGCTGAGGGGAACGGCCCGGGAAGCCGCGGCGGTGCCCCCGGCTGCGAGGCCGCGGCGGGACGGCTCCGGCGGCGCCGGGGCCGTCCCGCCGCCCGCCTCCCTCCCCCCGTGCTGGCGGCGCCGGCCTTCGGCCCAGGCCGCCGCGGCCACCGCGGCGGCACCGATCAGCACGCCCATGTACTCGTTGCCGAGGCCGTAGTAGCGGGCGCCGCCGATGGGCGAGTACCCGAAGGGCGTGAGCTGCGCCAACCATCCCCCCGCCAGGAGGTCGGCGACGACGACGGCCACCGTCCACGCGCCCACGGCCCCGAAGGCCGCCACGGGGTTCGCCGTCAGGCGCCGTGCGGCGGCGGCCGCGGCCAACGCCAGCCCGGCGGCCAGGACCACCGACGGCGCCCCCGACCACCAGGACCACCCCGGTCCCGTCGGCCAGGCCGGCAGCAACAGGTTGGCCAGGGGAAAGGCCGCCAGGGCCAGCAGCCAGCGGGACCAGCGCTCCAGCTGCCGGCTGCGCCGCCAGAGGGCCAGCAGGGGTCCCGCGCACAGGACGAGGCCGGCGCCGACGAACAGGCGGATGAACGCGGCGCGCCGCTGGTAGTTGGCCACCATGGCCAGATCGAGCCGGTCGAGGGCGTCCAGAGCGCCGCCGGGGGACCCGGCGGAGGCAGCCGCCGTGCCATCGCCGGGGGGCACCACCGCCCACGGCCGGCCCACCCAGGCCGGGTGGGGCGGTGCCCCCAGGTGGGCCGCGATGGACGGCGCCACGTCGGTGTTGACCACCAGACCGGCCCGGCGCGTGGAGGGGCTCGTCAGCAGGCCCGGCCCCGCTCCCCACGTCGCCACCGGCAGGAGGGTCTCCCCCGCGGCCCGCGCCTCGTCACGGGGCGCGGGGTTGAGCAGCACCAGTCGATCCTCCGGGCCCAGGGCCGCCTGGAGGGCGGCCAGGGCTCGCCCCAGGCGCGCGCCCGCGGACCGCCGCGCCCCCTCCAGTCCCTCCGGCGTCAGGGTGGGGGCCAGGTCTTCAAGGCGGCCCAGGTCGCCGGCCTCGATGACGATCAGCGACGCGTGGCGTTGCGCCGCCGCCCACCCCGTCAGCACCGCCTCCCAGCGCGTGCGCCAGCCCCCCGGGAAGGAGGCGTCGGGTTCCAGGGAGCGCCCGTCGATCAGGCCCAGGTCCACCCATCCCCGCTGGTCGGCCGCCATGAGGACGGCGCCCCGGCGGGGGACGGCCCACGGGCCCCCCGGCAGGTCGGCGTTGCCCAGCACGGCCACCGCCATGCCGGCGCGGTGGAGCGCCGTGGCCAGGGAACCCAAGGGGACGGGGTGGTCCAGGTCCTCGTTGGCCCGCCGGAGGGCCTGCCACCCCCAGTGGACCACCGGGACCAGCCCGTCGTCGGCGGCCCCGGCGGTCCGCGCCGCGCCCGCGTCGCCGGCGCGGGCGGCCGGGATCGCCGCACCCGGCCACGGCGCCTCCCGGGGCGGCCACCACCGGTCGAACAGGCCCGCGGCCGTCCCGGGTTCCAGCACCTGGTCCCCGGGCAGGACCCAGCCGGCGGTGGGACCGCTGACGGCCCGCGCGCCCGCTCCCAGGGTCAGGTAGCCGGCTTCGCGACCGTAGTAGCCGCCGGTGTGGGACGTCATCAGGCCGACGGCGGCGTTGCGCAGAAGCTCGCGCCAGGTGGGGTCCGCGGCGGCCAGCTGGCGGAGCAGGTCCAGGTCGAGGCCGGGTGCGGCCACCACCGTCACCGTCCGTCGGGGGGACGGCACGCCGGGCGGGTCCGCGGGGGCGACCCACGGTCTCCCCTCGCCGATCGCCAGGCGACCGGCGCCCCCCAGAGCGGCCGCCAGGCCGTGGCCCGCCGCCACCGTCGCCGCCACCAGCGCGAGGGCCACGGCGGCCACGGCGAGGGTCTGCGGGCCGGTGGCGTGGGCCCGGGTCGGCTCGGTCGGCGTCGCCCGCACCGCGTCGACCCCCTTGCGCCCTGGGCCCGGGGGAGGCGCCTCACGCCCGGCGGTTGCGCCCGCGCCGCGGCGCGGGCGCAACCGCCCCCGGGGCCACCTCGGCGTAGAGCTGCACGTGTTGGCGGGCCACCTGGGCCCCGTCCGGCCAGCGGCTGGCGCGGGCCACCGCGGCCCGCGCCAGCCGCTGGCGGGCGCGCTCGTCCCGCAGCAAGCCGAGCAGCACGCGGGCCAGGGCGTGGGCATCGCCCGGGGGCACCAGGCGTCCGTCCACGCCGTCGCGGATCAGCTCCACCAGCCCGCCGGTGCGGCTGGCCACCACGGGACGCGCGGCGGCCATGGCCTCCGCCACCGCGAGTCCGTAGGCCTCGTGGCGCGACGGCTGGACGTAGACGTCGATGGCGCGCAGCAGGCGAGCCGCCCCCTCCCTCGGTCCGGCCCAGCGCACCCAGGGCTCGATGCCGAGGCGGCGGGCCAGCCGCCGCAGGCCGGGTTCGTCCGGGCCGGAGCCGACCACGACGCAGCTGACCGGGTGGCCCGCGTGGTGGACCAGGGCCACGGCCCGCAGGAGCACGTCGACGCCCTTCTCACGGCTCAGCCGGGCGACGGTGCCGACCACCGGACCCAGCTCTGGGAGTCCCAGGATTCGCCGGGCGCGCCGCCGCGGGAGCGCGGCCCGCCCGGGCCGCGCCAGGGGCGGCCTCAGCACGTGGACCTGGGGCGGCCTTCCGGGGGCCGCGGCGGCGATGCCGTGCGCCGCCGCCCACGTGGCCAGGGAGCGGGACACGGCCACCACCGCGCGACTGCGCCGGGCGACCCAGCGGGCCGCCTGGCGCTGCCACCACCCGCGCGGGAAGGTGTGCAGGGTGACGACCAGCGGCGTGTGCGGCAGGGCCAGGGTCGCCACCACCGCGGCCCGCAGGCCGTGGGCGTGGAGGAGGCGCGGCGGCCGGCCCCGGGCCAGGCGGCGCAGGCCGACGACGGTCTCCGCCAGCGCCCGCACCGCCGGCCAGGGGCCGGGGGCGACGGCGGGACCGCCGCGATGCGCCGCCGCCCAGAGGTTCCCTGGGGTATCGGCCTCGCCCCCGCCGGCCGCCTGGAGCCGCGGGGCGCCGGTCAGGGGGACCACGGCCCAGTCGACGCCCGCGGCCGCCAGGTGACGGCCGACGGTCTCCACGTAGGTGCGCAGGCCGCCGGCGGCAGGCCCCACCAGCCACCACACGGGGCCCGGCGGGACGGCCGGTTCGTCCGCAGCGCCATCGACCGGCATGGAGCTGGACCTCCCTGCCAGAAGATTGCCCCGCCCCGCAGGCGCTATACCCCGGCCCAGCCCCGCTACCGGTCGCGGTGGGGGTTCCCCGGGGCCGTGGGACGCCGCGGACGGGCCCGCCGGGTGCCGCAGCGGCGGCGCGTGTTGCGGGATGCGGGGGGCCGTGCTAGAATGGCCTCGAGTCTGCGACGGGCTGTGGCGCAGCTTGGTTAGCGCGCTACCTTGGGGTGGTAGAGGTCCCCGGTTCAAATCCGGGCAGCCCGACCGACGAACCCCGCGGGTGCGGACCCGCGGGGTTTTCGCTCCCGGTGACCCGCGGGGCCCGCGGGTGGCGGCCCGCGGCGGTCCTTGCCGCCCGTCGCCCCCGGGCGGGATTCCCTCGGCCGCACAATTCCTTGTATAGTAGTCGATGAGATCGCGTTTCGATGAAAAAGAGGTGTTGCCCGTGGTCGAGGTCTACATCCCGACGCCGTACCGCTCCATCACCGGCGAGGCCCGCCTGCGGCTCGAGGCGGCCACCGTGAAGGAGCTCTTGGAGACCCTGGCGCAGCGGTATCCCGACCTGCGCCCGCGCCTGTTCGAGGGCGATCAGATCGCCCATCACCTCAACGTGTACGTCAACAAGCGCGAGATCCGCACCTTGCAGGGGGCGGAGACGCCGCTGGCCGACGGCGACGAGGTGGCGCTGATCCCCGCCATGGCCGGCGGCTCCGATGGCGGGTCCCCGGCGCCGCTGCTCACCGAGCAGCAGATGGAGCGCTACTCGCGCCACGTGCGCCTGCCCGAGGTCGGCGTCGAGGGCCAGCGCAAGCTGCTGGACAGCAAGGTCGCCATCGTCGGCGCCGGCGCCCTGGGCTCGCCGGCGGCCATCTACCTGGCGGCCGCGGGGGTCGGCACCATCGGCATCATCGACGGCGACCGGGTGGACGTCTCCAACCTCCATCGCCAGATCCTCTACTTCGACCACGACCAG